>NZ_CP033078.1:725362-1450724 GCF_003716875.1 Vibrio zhugei
CCATGGCAAACGCAACATTACTCGTGGTGTATTCATGAGCGCAATATACTTCGGTTTCTTCTGGTAATGTCATCAATTTGTTTAGAGAGTGATACATTTGCGCCATAGTTCCTTCAAACACGCGTCCGCAGCCAGCAGAAAATAGCACATCGCCACAGAACAGTTTATTGTCACCGAGGTAGGCGACATGGCCGAGCGTATGGCCGGGTAATTCCATTACGCTGAAGCGATGGTTGAATAGCTCGATTTGGTCACCTTCTGATACGGCATGAGTTTGTGTCGGGATCGGTTCGTTTTTCGGCGTCACCACATTGACCTGCGGGTAATGATGAACAATATCGGGAACGCCACCAATATGGTCAGAGTGGTGGTGAGTAATTAAAATGACATCTGGAGTTAATTGGTGTTCTTGTAGATACTCAAGAACTGGCGCAGCCTCGCCGGGATCGACGATGGCACAACGATTTTCATCATTGTGAATTAGCCAGATGTAATTATCATCGAATGCAGGTATGCTTTTGATATGTAACATGAGTTATCTCCAGTCGCTCAGGTGAAGTGAGTTAGCAATGAAACCAGCACGCAGTAAAATAAAAATGGAACAACCTCATACTTGGTCACAGCTAAAAAATGGCCAATGGGTGAGTGAGTCGATTCAAATGCGCCTTGATGAATGGAGCCCTAAACTGTTTGGGTATCATATGCTCAAGCTTGGTGGTTTAAGTTGTGAGCTTGCCAGTAGTCAGTGTAATATTCAACACCAAGTTCATCTAGATCTGACGAATCCAGCGCATACGGTGATCGCCGATTACTATGACTTACCGTTCCTAGAAAAAAGCATTGATGCAGTTATTTTATCGCATCAATTGGATTTTTGTCATGATCCTCACCGTTTGCTACGTGAAGTGGATCGTGTATTGATTGATGATGGGTCGTTAATCATTACTGGCTTCAATCCGGTCAGTTGGATGGGCGCTGAACGATTACTACCATGGAAGAAAAAAAGCTTGCCATGGAGTGGGCGCATGTTTACGCCCACACGAGTCAAAGATTGGTTGGGACTACTGAATTATCAAGTGGTCTCTTGCGACCAGTATGCGACCTTTCCTATCCATCGTTATCGTACCATGTGGACTTGGCTAGAAAACTCGTTAGGCGGGTGGGGAGCGCGTTTTGGTTGTTTATATTTTATTGTCGCTCGCAAACGCACGTATCCCTTGCAACCGATTAAGCCACACTGGCGCTTTAAACGCCGTTTTTACCCTGTAGGCGTTAACTTTAAGGTACAAGACTCGATAGACTATCATGTTCATGATACGTCCTCATCGTGATGCCTGATACCCCGTGTCATCATTGCTTGGCGCTTCGGCCGCCGCACGAGCAAGTTCATCACACATCTCATTCTCGCGGTGCCCCGCATGACCTTTTACCCAGTTCCAAGTCAGGTCGTGGCGCCGCGACTCGCGATCCAATGCTTGCCATAGATCGGCATTTTTAACTGGCTGCTTGGCGGCGGTTTGCCATTGGCGCTTTTTCCAGTTATGAATCCATTGAGTAATACCTTGACGGACATATTGGCTATCGGTCGTTAGAGTGACTTGACAAGATTCTTTGAGGGATTGTAAGGCAACAATCGCCGCTAACATTTCCATCCGGTTATTCGTGGTAAGATAGTAGCCGTTATTGAGTGTCTTTTCGGTGTTTTTATACCGCAACACAATTCCATAACCACCAGGACCTGGGTTTCCAAGACACGAACCATCAGTGAAAATTTCGACGTGTTTCTTCATGATTTGATATTATTAATAAACGCACATAATTGACATAGTCTGACACAGATAGATCATAATGAATACTAGCAGCAACTCTGAGTACAACCGTATTATTGTTCTTGATACGGAAACCACCGGTATGAACCGAGAGGGTGGACCGCACTACGAAGGACACCGCATTATTGAAATTGGTGCGGTGGAAATCATCAATCGTAAATTAACCGGACGCCATTTTCACGTATACCTCAAACCGGATCGTGACATACAAGAAGAAGCGATTGCCATCCATGGTATTACCGATGAATTTCTGGTTGATAAACCAGAATATGGCGATGTTCATGACGAATTTCTCGACTTTATTCGAGGCGCCGAGTTGGTCGCGCACAACGCGCCCTTCGATGTGGGCTTCATGGATTATGAGTTTGCCAAGCTCAATGCCAATAGCGTTAAAACGGAAGATGTCTGCAAAATCACCGATACGTTGGCAATGGCGAAGAAAATCTTCCCCGGTAAGCGCAATAACTTGGATGTATTGTGTGAGCGTTACGGTATAGATAACTCTCATCGAACGTTGCATGGCGCTTTGCTCGATGCCGAGATTCTGGCTGACGTTTATTTATTTATGACCGGGGGACAAACCTCCTTACAGTTTTCGTCGGGGAGTAACGGTAATGGTGAAACGGGGGGCAATGTCATAAAAAGAGTCGCGGCTGGGCGAAAACCATTAAAGGTATTACCTGCCACGGCCGATGAACTACAAGCACACCAAGAAAGGTTGGAGTTAGTCAACGATTGCCTTTGGACAAAGTAGGAGCTTGTATGCACAAGGTGATAATTGGGATAGTTGTATGGCTGATGAGCAGCAGTATTTGGGCTGCGAGTGAATCGACCATATCCCTACTGGATAATCGGTTTCGTGTCGATCCCAGCATTCAGCAGATCACATTTGTGATATACCGTAAAAATCCTTCTCGTCCCGTTGTTTTAGTGCGACCTGACGGTAAAAAATACTACGCTTGGAAATCGCCAGATAACGTTAAATGGTATCAAGAGTCCTCCATGGACATTATCTCGATTGAAAAGCCGATGCCCGGACCGTGGCAAGCGGTGGGCAAAGTCACCCCTGATAATCACATAAAGCTGATTTCCAATTTACAACTGACGTCGGATCATTTTCCTGAGCGGCTTTATCAAGGTGAAACGCTCAAATACACCGCGCAATTAACCTCTAACGATAAACCACTTAAGCTGAGAGACTTTTTAGATAAGGTCAAACTCAAGGTGACGTTTACTCCGTATGTAGAAAACGAAGAGTCGCTTGCCAAAGAAGCTCGCCCTATTCCTGATGTGCTCGGAGAGTTCGCTGATGATGGGCGAGGCTTAGATGAAAAAGCGGGGGATGGAGTGTTTACCGTGGCATTGCCAATCAGTATTGAGCCGGGGAAATACCGCGCGCGCATTACCTCTGGGAACGGGGTATTTTTGCGAGCACAAGAGCAAACGGTGTTGGTCTATCCAACCCCTTATACCGATACGCTGATTCAATCTCGTGATAAATCGCAGCCTCATAAAGTTGTCGTCAGTGGTGAGCAAGGCTCACTGGAGCCCGGCTCGCTGGTTATGCAGATCACCCACAAAGATGAACAGGGGCACGTTGAGCATTTTGATGCTCAGTCAGACAAAGATTCTCTATCGCTGTCTGTCAATATTCCTAATACGCAAGAGTTTGGTCAATATACTTGGTCAGGCAATCTCTATGCCAATGATTTGGCAAGCAAACGCGCGTTGGTGTTTCCTATGAGCGAGAAATCCTACAGCATTGTGCATGAAGTCGATCTTGAACAAGCTCGTCTAATGCAAGAAAAGCAGGAAGCGGAGCGTCGTAAGAAAGAGCTAGAGCAAGCGATCTTAGAGCAACGCGCTGAGCAGCGGAAAAAGGCCATCATTTATATCATTGTCGGTAATGTCGTGGTGATTGTCTTGGCCATATTGATTTGGTTTATTGTCCGCAAAGTGCGAGCGAGAAAAGCCATGCTCCCAGAAATGCAACTTGAGGTGCCGAAAAAATAAGCGCGCTGAACGAGGTTAAATGGCGTTTGTACTTTAATTAGTCAGAGTGTGGGCGGATGTCCAATTCTTTTCTATTTTCTATCGACAGAGGCAAAGGAATCGGTAAACTTTGCCTGTTCCAATATCGATATTCAAGCCGTCGAATGATTAACTAAAGAGACACTATCCTATGTACCAAGATTTGATCAAACAAGAACTGAGCGAAGCTGCAGAGGTATTAAATGCCTTTTTGAGTGATGATACTAATATTGCGCAAATTCAAGCCGCTGCAACATTGATCGCCGATTCATTTAAACAAGGCGGTAAAGTGCTGTCTTGTGGTAATGGCGGCTCCCATTGTGATGCGATGCATTTTGCTGAAGAACTCACTGGACGCTATCGTGAGAACCGTCCTGGTTATCCAGGCATCGCGATTTCAGATCCTAGTCATTTGTCTTGCGTGAGTAATGACTTTGGCTATGACTATGTGTTTTCTCGTTACGTAGAAGCGGTTGGCATGAGTGGCGATGTTCTGTTTGGTTTATCGACGTCAGGCAACTCTGGTAACATCTTAAATGCGATCGCGGCTGCTAAAGCGAAAGGAATGAAAACCATTGCTTTAACTGGCAAAGATGGTGGCAAGATGGCTGGTGAAGCGGATATTGAAATACGCGTCCCGCATTTTGGTTATGCTGACCGTATCCAAGAAATCCATATCAAAATTATCCATATTATTATTCAATTGATTGAAAAAGAGATGGCATAATCGGGACTTATTGAGCATGCTGTCCCTAACCCTTGTGTGAGGGACAGCATAGAGGAGTGTTTACACAGTGTGTGAATTGCTGGGCATGAGCGCAAACGTGCCGACAGATATTTGTTTTAGCTTTACTGGTTTAGTGCAACGCGGTGGTCGTACAGGCCCTCACAGAGATGGGTGGGGCATTGTTTTTTATGAAGGCCGTGGCTTTCGAACCTTTAAAGATCCCGATCCTAGCTATGAATCTCCTATCGCACGCTTAGTGCAAGAGTATCCGATCAAAAGCCAAGCCGTGATTAGTCATATTCGTCAAGCGAATCGCGGTAAAATCAGTTTAGAAAATACCCATCCATTCACACGCGAGCTTTGGGGCAATTATTGGACTTTTGCTCATAATGGACAATTGACCGATTATACAAGCTTGCCCGTTGGCTCACGTCGCCCAGTCGGAGAGACCGACAGCGAGTATGCGTTTTGCTGGCTGCTTAATGCCATGGAAACGCGTTTTCCGACGCCTCCCGAGAACAAGTTAGAAGTCTTACGTTATGTCGCAACCCTGTGTGATGAATTGAGACAGAAGGGCGTATTTAATATGCTATTGTCTGACGGCGAGTATGTGATGGCCTATTGCACCAACCACCTGTATCGAATTACACGTAAAGCGCCATTTGGTCATGCGACGTTGATTGATGAAGAAGTGGAAGTGAACTTTCAAGAAGAAACAACCCCAACGGATGTCGTGTCAGTGATTGCGACTCAGCCACTAACGCTGAATGAATCTTGGTTAAGAATGAAACCTGGCGAGTATGGGGTGTTCTATTTAGGTGAACAAGTGGATACCAATGCTCACGAGTTAACGGATGTCCCATTTGCAGAGAAGAAACCCGGCAACCAAGCACCAAGCCAACCGCTGTAGCCGAAGGGGCGAAAATGCAGACAAAATAAAAGGTTGATGTGTTCCATCAACCTTTTTATCGAGTCAGTTAGCCGATTTATTCGTCCGCGTAACCGTGCATCCCGAGCAGTTCACCGTCTAAATAGGCTTTGCCATCTTGCATCGTCAAACGCTCTTCAACGAACCATTGCACCACAAGAGGGTAGATGCGATGTTCTTGCGTCTGAACTCGCTCTGTGAGCGTTTCAATCGAATCGCCATCAAAAATGGGCACTTTCGCTTGCAAAATAACAGGTCCACCGTCTAATTGTTCAGTCACGAAGTGCACACTGGTTCCGTGCTCTTCATCACCGGCTAAAATAGCCCGTTGATAGGTGTTCAGTCCTGGGTATTTCGGTAATAACGATGGATGAATATTAATCATTCTGCCTTTGAAGTGACGGACAAAACCATCACTTAGGATACGCATAAATCCAGCTAACACGACAAGATCTGGGGTAAATGTATCGATTTGGCGCATTAATTCTACGTCATAAGCCGTGCGGCTTTCGAAATCGGTAGGATCAATAAATACGGGTTTAGCATCGGCTTTTTTTGCACGTTCTAAACCATAAGCTGTTGCTTTATTTGAAAAAACAGCTGTTACTTTACCGTCTTTAATGCTGGAGTCACAAGCATCAATAATCGCTTGTAAATTCGAACCATTTCCTGAAATTAAAACAACTACACTTTTCATAAATTATTGTATCTCGACTTGAGCTTCATTCGCATTTGAGTTGGCAATTGTACCGATAACCCAAGCAGTTTCACCCTCTTTTTGTAAAAGATTTACTGCATCGCTGGCTTGATCGGCTGGCAGCGCAATAATTAAGCCCACACCACAGTTAAAAGTACGGTACATTTCATGCTGGGTAACGTTGCCTTTTTCTTGTAGCCAATCAAAGATAGGTGGCCATTGCCAGCTACTGCCATCAATCACCGCTTTTGTTCCTTCAGGGAGAACGCGAGGAATATTTTCCCAGAACCCACCGCCAGTAATATGAGAAATGGCATGAATATCATGAGCTTCAATCAAATTCAGTGCGGATTTGATGTAGATTTTTGTCGGCTCAAGTAAATGTTCGCCAATGGTTTTGCCTTGCAGTAATTCATTTTTATCCGCGTTAGAAACGTCCAAAATTTTACGGATCAACGAGTAACCATTTGAGTGAGGGCCACTTGAACCTACCGCGATGAGGGCATCGTCTGCGGCTACTTTTGTTCCGTCAATGATGTTGTCTTTTTCAACCACACCGACACAGAAACCAGCCACATCATAGTCTTCGCCTTCGTACATGCCAGGCATTTCTGCGGTTTCGCCACCAATAAGCGAACAACCAGCTTGCAGGCAGCCTTCCGCGATACCAGTAACGACATCGGCGGCAGTATCCACATCTAATTTTCCAGTGGCGTAGTAATCGAGGAAGAAGAGGGGCTCGCCACCTTGAACAATGAGATCGTTCACGCACATCGCAACGAGATCAATACCGATGGTATCGTGTTTTTTCAGGTCTAACGCTAGACGCAGTTTGGTCCCCACACCATCGGTACCGGAGACTAGGACGGGATGTTTGTATTTGGTCGGTAATTCACACAGAGCACCAAACCCGCCGATGCCACCCATGACTTCGGGACGACGAGTACGTTTTACTGCACCTTTAATACGATCAACAAGCGCATTACCAGCGTCAATATCGACACCAGCATCTTTGTAGCTAAGAGAAGTGTTGTTACCGCTCACGGGACATCCTCAGTTCTAGTTTAATGGGAAAACGGCGATATTCTACAAGTCTTAAAACAAAAAGGAAAACGTTTGCGTCAGTTTTTTCGTCAATTTTACTGAAAATATTGCTCAATGACTGTGCCTATGTGTTGTGAATGGCACGATGTCATGTGTGTGGTTAAGTAATGGTTTACATTGTCATGTAAAACTGCGAACAATGGGTGTATAATCCGCAGGTTTATTTAAATTATACCGGAGATGGAAATGAAAGTTGTTGAAGTGAAACACCCGCTGGTAAAACACAAACTGGGGTTGATGCGCGAAGGTCAAATCAGTACGAAACGTTTTCGTGAGTTAGCAACGGAAGTGGGTAGCCTTTTAACTTATGAAGCAACCTCTGACTTTGAAACCGAAAAAGTCACCATTGAAGGCTGGATGGGTCCAGTAGAGATCGATCAAATTAAAGGTAAGAAAGTGACCGTCGTGCCGATTTTGCGTGCTGGTCTTGGTATGATGGATGGCGTGTTAGAGCACATTCCGAGTGCACGTATCAGTGTTGTCGGTGTGTACCGTGACGAAACCACATTAGAGCCTGTGCCGTATTTTAATAAGTTAGCCTCTAACATCGATGAGCGTATGGCGTTAGTCGTTGACCCGATGCTAGCGACAGGTGGCTCAATGATCGCGACGATCGATTTGCTCAAAGAACAAGGTTGTGAGCACATTAAAGTATTAGTACTTGTTGCTGCACCTGAGGGCATTGCGGCTCTTGAAAAAGCGCATCCGGATGTGGAACTTTATACCGCTGCCATTGATGAAAAGCTCAATGAGAAAGGCTACATCGTACCTGGTCTTGGTGATGCTGGTGATAAGATTTTCGGCACAGTGTAATTGTGAGACATGACGTGTCTAGACACGAAATAAAAAAAGGGAGCTCGGCTCCCTTTTTTTATGGTGATAGTACTACGATGTAGAACGTTTATTTTTTAAACTTAACGTGCCACCGCTTTTCTGGTGCTGGCGATGATTGTCGGATTTTTTGATGGCAGATGAAGATGAACCGCGCCCTTTTTTGGAGTTAGGCGCATGGCGAAAGCTCTCAGCATTATTGCCACGGAACGTGCGCGGATTTTGGTTACGACGTGCTTTGGAGGCTTGATTTTCTTCGCGGCTATCGTAGAGCTTGGCATCGGTTGCTTTGCGAATATGTCGGCCTTGCTCAGTTTGTCGAGAGGCTTCCTCTGTACTGACAGAACCTTCACACATCGCTAAGATGGTCGTAATTTCTTCATCGGTTAAGTAGCGCCATTCGCCATTTGGTATGCCATCCAATGAAATATTCATAATGCGCACACGACGTAATTTGAACACTTCGTACCCCAGTGCTTCACACATGCGACGAATTTGGCGATTTAACCCTTGCGTCAGTACGATGCGAAAGCTGAACTTGGTTTCTTTGGTCACTTTACAAGGTAGGGTGACGGTATCGAGAATATTAACGCCAGCCGCCATTTGCTGCAAAAACGCCTCAGTGATGGGTTTGTCGACACGCACCACGTACTCTTTTTCATGATGGTTGCCAGCACGAAGAATTTTATTGACGATATCGCCATCGTTGGTCAAAAAAATCAGGCCATCGGAAGGTTTATCAAGGCGACCAATCGGGAAAATACGTTTTGAATGACCAATAAAATCGACAATGTTGCCAGGAATATCGCGTTCCGTGGTACAGGTAATACCGGTGGGTTTGTTGAGAGCGATATAAATGGGCTTTTCTTTACTGCCAATCGGCTTTCCGTCGACACAGACGTTATCCGACGTCGTGACTTTAACGCCCATCTGAGGTTGTTCACCATTGACGGTCACTCGACCTTCTTCGATCAGTTTATCGGCGGCTCGACGTGAGCAAAAGCCAGTTTCACTGATGTACTTATTGAGACGCTTCTCAGCGAGTTGGGACATGGGAACTCCTCAAATTTCATCGGAATAAGGGTACAACGCCTAATCAGACTATGTAGGTGTTGGAACGAGCGCGCATTCTAACAGGTCTCGATATTTAACCAAGCCGTTTTTGATGACGCTCTTTGTTTTCTAATTTCTGCTGCGGTGTCTTTTTCAACAAGACATAAACGGCGCCCGTCCCACCGTGATAATGTTGCGTGCTATGCATGCATTGTACCTCTGCAATCTGTGGTAACCAATGGGCGACATAGCTTTTGATCAGCGCGGGAGGGTCAGCGCGTTGCCCTTTACCATGCACGATGATAACGGTACGTAGTTCCATACGTAGGCATTGCTTAACAAAGGTGAGGATCTCTTCTCTGGCTTGTGACAACGTACGTCGATGTAAATCAAGGCGTGCTTGAATAGCGTATTTGCCTAAGCGCAGTTTACGGAACACACCTTCTTGAACACCATTACGTTTGAAACTCAGCATGGCTTCCGGTTTGAGCATGGGAGCGGAGTCTAATGATAAATAGTCTGAGTCCTGTTCGGTGAAACGCGTCGCCGCGAGTTGACGAGCTTGGTGAGCCTGCGTGATTTGATGTTGCGTTTGGCAGGTGACGGTGTCGTGGGTCAAGGGTTTCACATCTTGCATCATTTGTTGGAACAGTTGAAAATCGTCTTCAGCCATTGCTCGCACCTCTTACTCTGCTGTCATGGGACAGAGGCAATTATATCAAGCACAGAGATAAGATATCTAGAAAAGAAGGGACAAAAAAACGGAGCAGAAAGAGACTACTCCGTTGGACAACAAATACACGTTGTTTAGAGGCTTAGTGAGGAGATGTGTCGTCAGCATAGTAATGAATCTTTGTTAATCAGCAGGTAGGCACTCACTATTATGCCTGACGACTGTTCTACCATAGCACTGCGATGGGAGCCGTTCATGATCCAGATCAAAAGGATGTGGGGAGACGTTTGTCTGATTGCGTTGCTGTATACTTGCTCACATTATTAGCGAATTGATGGCTATTTGTACGAGTGGAAAGGCAATTGTCATAAAGTCCTTGCACCTTGTAATAGAATCCGTATTATACGCCTCGTTGTCAGCGATAAAACGCAGTAGCAACAACTCGGTGAATAGCGCAGTTTGGTAGCGCATCTGGTTTGGGACCAGAGGGTCGGGGGTTCGAATCCCTCTTCACCGACCATATTACGAAGCCTCGACAGTGATGTCGGGGCTTTTTTGTATCGGCTTTTTATCAGCGGCTTATCGTCTTTTGTGTTGACGCTGGTGATAAGGCTCAATCGGCTTGCTTCCGGTATTGAGCCTAAGTGATGCCCTTTGAGGGGCGTTGTTAAAATTGACATCCCACTCGCGTCGTTTTGTTGAGCCGCTCAACGTGAAATCCCCGACTTTCCAATTGATTGAGTACATTGTTTGGACCAATCAGGTGTAAGACTCCGACGACCATGACATAAGTCCCTTGCGGTTTTGGATAAAAATCGTCTGTGCTTAATGTTTTTACCCACGCTGCATTTCGCTTTTCTACTAGCTCCGTTTGCATACTTTTGGATAAAGGATCGCTCTGGGCAAACGTCCACAAGTGCTTCTCATCCCCGGAGGTCCAGCTTTTAATTAAGCATTGCATGACTCGGCGGTTTTTTTTCCAGTCAGTGATCGCAGACAGTAATAAAGCTTTGCCTTGATCGGCTTGCTGAGTTAACAAATTAATTTGCGATTGTAAGGATTCTAAACCGAGCACGGGGATATGTTGTTGCGTTGCTTGAGAGAGTAAATAACTATCGACGCCTTGTGTTGCATCATAACCGAGTTGCTGCATGGTTAACTGTTGAATGGAGAGCGCGGCAGCCCATGGAGACATGTTGCGATATTGCTGGTTATTGACGCCAAGTTGCTCTGTGACTTTATTGAGAGTTTTGAGTTGTTGGCTATCAAGCACCTCTTCGGTTTTTACGTTTTGTTTGGGATAGTGAATCCCCTTGGTTTGGCGAATGTCGGTTTCGACGATCAATCCATCACTGTGCTCAAGCGCTTGCGTAATCGCATGTGGCAGTGGGTACATCGATTGAGTGCCGACATGAACGGAGCCAATGACATAGATATTTCGTTCGCCCTTGGTTAAATGCCAATACAGCGGTTCGGCTTTGGATGTAAAAGAGAAGGCAGTCAATATACTGGCGACTAAGCCAATCGGAAAGGTTAAGCGCATAGCAATATCAAGTTCTTAATAATGGATGAGGATACTGTACGGACTTTCGGGCTTAATGAGAAGTGTGACGTGTGCTTAACGGGCAACGATGTGAGATTGCCACGTTAAGGCCTCTTTCGGCCGTTAACGTGGCTGATATCATGTGGGGCTTACTGTTTAGGCGTAAACCAGCGTAGGCGGTTGGCATTGGTCACAACAGTGATTGAAGATAATGCCATGGCTGTGCCTGCTACGACAGGGCTTAACATGAAACCGAAGGCAGGGTAGAGGACGCCTGCTGCGATTGGAATGCCGAGCGTATTATAGAAAAAGGCACCCAATAAGTTTTGTTTGATATTTTGCATCGTCGCTTTTGATAAGTCGATGCTGTGAACTAGGGTCATCGGTGATGAATGCAGCAATGTGATTGATGCGGTATCAATGGCGATATCACTTCCCGAAGCCATGGCCATGCTGACATCGGCTTGCGCCAGTGCAGGCGCATCATTCATACCATCGCCTACCATAGCAACAATGCCATAGTGTTGTTGTAAGCGTTCAATGTGTTGGGCTTTTTCGTCAGGCAGTACGCCAGCGATGACTTGTTGTACCCCCAGTTTCGATGCCATCGCCTCGGCGACGTTTTGATTATCTCCTGTCAACATCACCGTATGAATTCCTCGGGCATTTAACGCTTGCACGGTCGCGTGAGCATCGTCCTTCAGTGGATCAGAAATAGCAAAGCAGCCTAGAATATCTTGCTCACGAGCAATGAGAACGGGCGTCCATGCATTGTTTTGATAGTGTTCTAACGTTGATTCAATGTCGGTCAAATCCACGCCCAGATCGCGCATGTAGCGGATAGACCCCACTGAGACCGTAGTCCCTTGGTAACGGGCCGCGATCCCTTTGCCTCGCTGGCTGTTAAAATCACTGATTTCGGCCGGTGTCACGGACTGATTGATGGCATACTGGCAAATGGCTTGTGCAAGTGGATGCTCTGAGTGTTGCTCCAGACCATAGGCTAAGCCGATGACATCCTTTTCTGCCGCCACAAAGGTGGCGTCCTGTACGCAAGGTTGACCTTGAGTGAGTGTGCCTGTTTTATCAAACACCACCGCGGAAACCTGACTGGCGGTTTGTAAGGCGTCAGCGTCTTTAATCAGCATGCCAAGTTCAGCAGCTTTGCCCACACCAACGGTGATGGACAATGGGGTGGCAAGGCCGAGCGCACAAGGGCAGGCGATAATGAGGACGCTGGTGGCCGCGACCAGCATATAACTCAATGTTGGCTCTGGGCCCATCACGTACCAAGCCAGTGCTGTGAGGAATGCAATGGCGATGACGACAGGGACAAACACGGCCGAAATTTGATCGGCGAGCGTTGCGATTTTCGGTTTACTGCTCTGAGCTTGACGTACCATTCGGATAATGCGCGATAGCAGGGTATGAGCGCCAATATTCGTCGCTTCAATGACTAATGTACCATCTTGGTTAAGCGTTCCGGCGGATACGGTATCGGATTGACCTTTATGCACCGGCATCGGTTCTCCGGTGAGCATGGCTTCGTCCACGTAAGAATCACCGCTCACGACTTCGCCATCAACCGGAAATTTTTCTCCTGGCTTAATGCGCAGTTTCATCCCTTGCTGAATCTGATCGGCAGAAATGGTGTCTTCTTTTCCATCGCGAATCACGGTCGCCTGATGAGGTTGCAGTTTTATCAGGGCTTGTAATGAATGCGTTGTCCGTGCTTTGGCTTTGGTTTCTATATAGTGCCCTAATGAGATCAGCCCGATAATCATCGCGCTGGCTTCAAAGTAAACGTGCCGTGAAGCAAGGGGGAACCAGTTGGGGATGAGGATCACCGTCATGGAATACATCCAAGCGACGGCCGTGCCCAATGCCACTAAGGTATCCATGGTCGCGCGTTTGTGGGCAAGAGAGCGCCACGCATTGACGTAGAAGTGACGACCTGCCGTCGCGAGCACGGCAAAGCAGACAATGCCAACGACTCCCCAGGCGAGCCGTTGAGAGTCTGAAGTGACTGACATATCGCCCCCCAAGACGCCCCATAGCATCAGAGGCAACCCTGTAGCCAGACCTAAAACAGCATTACGTAAATGGCGTCGTTTCGTTTGGAGCAGTTGCTCTTGTTGTTGGCGTTGCTGATCGGCTGGATCTTCGACCGGGTGGGCGTGATAGCCGGCTTGTTCAATCGCATTGACTAAGGCATCGATATCCTCAACCTGCCCAATCGCTAATGCACTTTGCTCGGCTAAGTTCACTTGTGCGCGGTCGACGCCTGATACCGATAGCATCGCTTTTTCCACGGACGACACGCAACTGGCACAGCTCATGCCTTCGACCATGAGAGAGACACTGTCCTGATCTTTTGTCGCTGGTGTATTGTTCACATCTTGCTGACCGTGACGCGCATCGGTGGTGTGTGTGTGCGTCTCGGTAGATGACACGCTATCTTCTTGAGTGTCCTCATCCACCGCTTGGTAACCTGCCTCGGCAACTTTGGCCTGAATCTCAGATTTGGATAGAGGGGTGGATAATGACAGTGTTTCCTGTGTGACCGAGAGATTGGCAATATCTTCATCTGGCTCAAGATAGTGTGTGAGCGTGTTAACACAGCCTGCGCAGTGTAATCCTTTAAGAGAAAAGGTGTAGTCATTACCTGCGGAGTAGCCCAGTTCGTTCATACTTTGCAGCAGGTCACCAAAGGTCGCTTCTGCGTCTAATTCAATGAAGGTTGGAGATAATTCATGTATCACTAGGTCTTGAATATCACGGTTTAACTGGCGTTCTAATTTTCGTGCACACCCCATGCAATGAAGTCCGCTGAGTGCCAGTGCATAATGTCGCATGTGTGCTCCTTAGTGAAGGAAAAAAGAGGTCGATGACTTTGTCTATCACTCATCATAAACCTTGCCCTTACGTCAAGGTCAAGGATGTCATGATCACAGCATGCGTTTTGCTTACTGAGCGACGAATAAAAGCCGATACGCTAAACGACAATTGTCGTTAATATCCTCGCAGTGGTAGACTATGGCTAAATTTCACTTACGCTGTCGATTTGGCGTAAGGTTCATAGAAAGGTATTCATAATGACGGTTAAAACTCGTTTTGCTCCTAGCCCAACAGGCTATCTTCACGTTGGCGGTGCTCGTACCGCGCTGTATTCTTGGTTATATGCGAAAAACCAAGGTGGTGAATTCGTATTGCGTATTGAAGACACTGATGTTGAACGTTCAACGCAAGAAGCGGTTGATGCCATTCTCGAAGGCATGACGTGGATGGGGTTAGATTGGGATGAAGGACCTTATTATCAAACTCATCGTTATGAGCGTTATAACGAAGCAGTAGAGCAGCTTTTAGCGCAAGATAAAGCCTATAAATGCTACGCATCGAAAGAGCTTCTGGATGAAATTCGCGCTGAGCAAGAAGCCAATAAAGAAATGGCGCGCTACGATGCGAATCATCCAAAAATTAAAGCGGTGAATGAAGCGGCTAAAGAAGGCGACCCATGCGTCGTGCGCTTCCGTAACCCGAAAGAAGGCAGTGTCGTCTTTGACGACCAAATTCGAGGCCGCATCGAAATCAGTAATAGCCAGTTGGACGATCTGATTATTCGTCGTACCGACGGCTCTCCAACGTACAACTTTTGTGTGGTTGTCGATGACTGGGATATGGGCATTACTCATGTGATTCGTGGTGAAGATCATATCAATAATACCCCGCGTCAAATTAACATTTATGAAGCGTTGGGCGCGCCAGTGCCTACATTCGCACACTGTGCGATGATTCTTGGTGATGATGGGGCAAAATTATCAAAACGACATGGCGCGGTCTCGGTAATGCAATACCGTGATCAAGGTTACTTACCTGAAGCGTTAATGAATTACTTAGTTCGTTTAGGTTGGGGCCACGGTGACCAAGAGATCTTTACGCCTGAAGAAATGATAAAATTCTTTGATTTACATGATATTTCTAAATCGGCGTCTGCTTTCAATACAGACAAGCTGCAATGGTTGAATAACCATTACATCAAAACATTGGATGCCGATTATGTGGCGAAACACTTAGAGTGGCATTTTAACGATCAAGGCATCAATAAAGATACCGGTCCAGCCATGGCTGAGGTGGTAAAACTGGTGGGTGAACGTACTCATACTCTGGTTGAACTTGCCCAGCAATCGCGTTACTTCTACGAAGATTTTACTGAATTCGACGAAAAAGCAGCGAAAAAACACCTACGTGGTGTCGCTAAGGCGCCGCTTGAATTAGCACTTAGTAAGATTGAAGCGCTCAGTGAGAGCGAATGGACGACGGAAAACTTGCATCAAGTGATTGAAGCGGTTTGTACGGAACTTGAGGTTGGTATGGGCAAAGTTGGTATGCCACTACGTGTTGCAGCAACGGGCGCAGGCCAATCGCCATCGGTTGACGCGGTTATGCATTTAATTGGTCAAGAACGCATGATCCAACGCATTAAACTGGCATTGGATTACATTGCTCAGCGCGAAGCAAACGCACAGTAAGACACTTCGCTAAATAGCTAGCATAGCAAAGCCGCAACGGATAACGTTGCGGCTTTTTCGTTATTGATGGCGTCAAGCACTGACAAATGACACGAGTCTACTTGAGAGTAGACATACGCAAAACAGCCATAAGGAACGCATCCTTATTTGAGATCGATACTGTTGAGGCGTCCCATGTACACCAGAATATCTAGATACTCTTTATGTGCATCCAATAATGCTTTCTTTGTTTTGCTATACGCCGCTAACTTGCCGTGTTTATTAATCGAACACACGACACTTTTAAACGTACATTTACCTTGGTCATCGTAGTGGCGCCATGCTGCGATGTAGCAGGCATCACGACAGTCAGGGTTATCAAGTGTGGGTCGAGGCTTGTAAATGATTTTAGGTTCTAAGCTATGAGGAAGGCGGGTCATGAGATACGGATCTTTTAAAATCCTTCGCCAATGTTTGCCCCACATCTCTGAACCCAGTTCATTCCGCAGTTTTATTGCCTTCTGTAAACCACGCTTTTCACCAATGCGCACAAAGCCAACCGAGCGATGTAATACATTATCATCCGGAGTATGAATATGAATTTTATAGGCGGTTTTTGCTTTCGAGATGAATCGATGACCGGTATTGGTCTCCAAATTACTTTTCTTCATTTTCTTATCTATCGGTCTGTATTAATCAAATAATATGATTAGTAGCAACATGTCGGAATCATCGACTGATCAAAACAAGAAGATAACGTATGTATTTCAGATTTTGGTCAAGAATATGCGATATTAAGTTAGCACTTGTTGTTCAATAAGGCTTATGTGAACTCGGTTCAGGTTTTTTGCTACGAAAGGCGAATAGCAAAGAACGGAAAATGGATGGATTGTTGAGATGGTGTCCCCTGCGAGATTCGAACTCACGTCTAAGACTTAGGAGGTCCTTGTTCTATCCAGCTGAACTAAGGGGACACTTAAGGATATGTACTATATAGTATTTTTGCTTGAGATTGAATACAGAACTGTAAACTTTAAGCGCTGCTGGGTGATGAGATACTCCCTGTATAGTTCTATGACAGAGAGTATCGTGCCTTGTGGTTAGTTATAGGTGTTGGGCAGTGGCTTATTCATGACATCACCAATTTGTACGCTTGCGGCTAAATCGGCTTGATTGATCGTCGCTTCAGCGTCATTTTCATACACCCTTGATACCGTGAGTGAGATCTCACTGCGCGTGACTTTGGTGCGAGCGATGCCACGTTGATCGATGAACGAACCTGTATGCCAAAGTTGCAGTTTATCCCCGGGTTGAACACCATGAATGCGCCCAAGGTTTAGCGTCACGGTATTGCCAAAACGAGCGACCACTTCTGGCAAGGTCATCTTACAGGCTAATTCATTTTCGAGATCCAGCATTGCATCACGACTGATTTGGCGCAGCATATGTCCATAGCTTGATTCCCAGAAGCGAGCGGTGGACGTATCCACTTGGCTGGTACGGGCGAAAGGCCAAAGTGCCGCATCACGATAATTGTTGTCCATTACTCGCACCCCTGTTTTTCCATCGAAGACTTGTATTTTCATGGCAAATTCTCGATTAATGCTCATATTCGAATCCCCATATTTTAGATAGGTCGCGCTGAGGTCTGTGATATCACCAGTCACAATATACTGCGCCCCAGTATCTTCGGCGATCATTTTGACTCGCTCTGGGGTATGAGCGTTGACATCATATTGGGTCGCACCAAGCGAAACGAAGCTGTGTGAATCCAATTCAACTTGGCGGCTGAATACTTTAGTAAAGTTTTTTCCAACATCGTAAATACTGCCCATGACCGCTTGTTGTGGTGAGTCCACTTTTATATGCGTAAACAGCAAGGTTTTTTTGTACTGCTGGGTATGGCAAGTGCTTGCCTCCGGGTAAATATCAATACGGACATTCACCCGAATGTTGCCACGGTGAGTGTCGACTTTATCGATGCTCATATAGCGTATTTCATTATTAGCAAACTGATATTGATTGCGGTTGTTTGTTATTAACTTGCTGATATTAGGTATGTTACCTAAGTCTCCACCGGCAAAGTTCACGGCACGATATAGGGCATCTTTAATGGCATTAGTACGCGCATCTTCAATCGAAGAAACCATCGGAGCCGTGCCAGTGACTTCATACCAAGCGGCAACCGCTGGGGTCGTGACGGTCATGGCTAAAGCCATGGATAGAAGCAAAGAGAGTCGTTTTTTCATCATTATTTACCAGTTAGGTACAAATCTTGCTTGGTTAGTATAGCTGATGGAGATATCGCTATTCTGTATGCATTGTGACATAGAGAAAAGCAAAGAGCGTTCCAGTTTTGATCATTGTTGGAAAATGAGCGCCTATATCGTAATCCTTGATTGGAGATGAAGAGAATGAAAAAGTGGCTGATTTTGGTACCTGTGATACTGCTCACTGCGTGCGCATACTCACCCATCTATACCGGTAAAAAACAGTATAATGGTTCGAGGTTTATGTTGATGACAAGTCCACAACATACGTTAAGTTATTTTGTGGAGAGTATGACAGAAGATTTGCTCGAATCGAATACGAGTGTGACAGCTCAGACCCCGATTGCCATCGCCTCATTTGTAGATTTGCAGAATTTAGATGCAACCAATTGGTTGGGCAATACCGTTTCTGAAGGGTTTATTAATCAATTTCAGCAACGCGGTTTTAAAGTCATTGATTTTAAAACAACCGGCTCAATACAAGTGACGGGAGAAGGCGATTTTGTGTTGAGTCGTGATTGGAAAGAGCTATCGAAAGAGCAGCAAATTCAATATATCGTGACAGGGACGATGGTGCGTCAAGATGATGGGGTGCTCGTGAATGCACGTGTCATTGGGTTACAATCGCGCATTGTCGTGGCCACCGCGGAAGGTTTCTTACCTGCTGATCGTATTGGCCGAGATCTCGATACGCTGGATTCAATGAGAACCAAAGATGGGGTGATTATTCGCTCTAACCCTCATATTTCTAACCCAAATACGGTCATCTTACGTCCTTAAGGAGAGAGCCATGAAATCAATTTATAGTGTATTGGTTATCTTTGCCTTATGTGCACTTGCAGGATGTCAGCCTTTAACCGCAATGCATAAGCCGGTGTATCTCAACGCGGTGGGGTATGCGACGATCAGTGAACAAAAAGGTCGTGATGAGCACGAAAAGCAAGTCAGAGCGATGCGCGCATCAAAAATGGACGCCTATAAAGAGCTAGCAGAGCAAGTGTATGGAGTCAGAGTCAGTGGTCGTGCCAATGTTCGAGATCAACGCTTGGGATTAGAGGAAACGAAAAATTCCGTCGATGGTATCATTCGTGGTGCCGAAGTCGTACGGAGTTATAAAGTGGGAGATAGCTATGTCACTGAAATGCGAGTGAATGTCGAGGTTATGTCCAAACTGCGGGGCTTTGGCGAAATTCAACAAGTTCCAGATAACCGACAATCCACTTTATACTAAAGCGTTACTCTTTCATCTTCTCTTCACAAAAACGGCCAGATTTTATCTGGGCGTTTTTTATCGGCAGTCTGGTTTGGTGTTAGGCTTTTAGGTTGGTGCCCAAAGTTGAGACACCGCGCGTCTTACCTGTTTCTGTATAAGTCATGCCTGTTTTCCCTAAGCTTTGCTGCATTAGGTTGTTGAGCTTATTGAAACTCATTTTTGCGCGCGCTAACGCTTCACCATTGACGGTGTTCGCTTCTTGGCAGCGAGCGACCAAAGTACGAATCTCTGTGACCATCTGGCTGAGTTCGTTATCTTCGGCAAGGGTCGACACTTCAGGATGGTTGGCAATACGCTGGTCCGTATTATTTAACTGTGAAACCAGCGTGAGCTTTTGTTTGGCACAGGCTTCTATGTCTGCAGAAACGCGCGACGTAATCGCTATTTTTTCGTTTTCTAACAGTTCATTGAGCGCTTGCGCGTTCTGAAGTTGAAACTCGACTAAATCTCTTAATGCTGCCATAAGTTATTTCGCCACCAGTGTGCCGTGATTAAATTTGACCATTTAACTCATTTTCAAATCTGATCATACTATCAGCGAGTTTATCTGGATCAACCACATAAGAGCCATTCGCAATCGCGTCTTTAATCGCGGCAACTTTTGCACTATCGAAGCTCGGGCTGCTTGCCATACTGCTTTTCATTTCTTCCATTGCTTTACTTTGCGAACTTAAAGAGACGGCATCATGACGATGATGTGATGTCTGCTTTGTTTCGCCAGCTTGATGAGAAGAAACATTGTTTTCTGAACGCACAGAACTGCGATTCGTTGTCGTCAACGATTGTCCTGAACGTATATTATCAATGCCTGCCATAAGCGGAGCCTTTAATCAAAGTAGTAGTATTGTCTTTTCTAGTATCGACCCTGCATACATTTTCTTTAGCAGTTTTACCAGAAATATCTGCACTTGTGTATACACCCATTAAAATTGTACCAAAACTTTACCAACTCCGCTCACTTTTGCATCAATAATGCGGTTGGATTTATTATTTTTTACTTTTATTTGCTCCCCCAATATACCATCGCTTAACGCCGTTCCCTTCGTAGTAATCGACATACCACCGGACCCTGCATGAATGATGACGGTATCGTTGCGGCAGATGATGCATACATCGTTTTGTGTGATCACATCGCCAACTTGCAGGCTTCGTTTCACTTTAGCACCGAAAAGCATATCGGGCACACTAAAGCTTTGGCGACGAAAACGCAGCATATCTTCCATACTTATACTAATATTTTGGGACGTAATGATTTGTCCACGGGCAAGTGACGTTGCCGCCGTTACCATCGGGACTCTCAACGTCAATTTAACGGGAACATACAACTTCCAGTTATCCGCCGCACATTCGACCAAGACGGTAATATGGCTGGCAGAACCATTATGGGAAGACGAGGACGTCTGCAGAGGCTGGGGACATTGAGTGGCATACACTCGACGGTCAATATCGGCCGCAACAGCACTGACCTTGCCACCCCTAGGAGCGTCAACTGTGTTCAAAACGTGTTGTTCTGCAGCATGCTGAATTGATTTTATTTGTTGGACTGTTGCAGATAGCACATTTGTACTAAAGAAAAGCAATAAAAAGCCGATAAAGGTATTAAAAGTTTTATAGGAAGTTCTACACTTAAGAGAAGCATGCAAGGCAAAATGTGGTTTTGTTTTCATGATTAATTCTCTAGTTTCTTTAATAGCCACTAGTAGACTATCACTTTTAAAAGAAAAGTTTGAGATGGAGATAAGCTTATGACGGGTATTCTCGATTCTGTGAATCAGCGTACGCAACTCGTCGGCCAGAACCGATTAGAATTACTTACATTTCGTTTAAATGGACGACAACGCTATGGAATCAACGTCTTTAAAGTTAAAGAGGTGTTGCAGTGCCCCAAATTGACCTCCATGCCAAATTTACACCGTCTTGTGCGCGGTGTCGCGCACATTCGTGGTCAAACGGTTTCTGTGATCGACATGAGCCTCGCGACGGGGGGACGTCCAACCGCTGACATTGAAAAAAGTTTTGTCGTGATTGCGGAGTTTAACCGCACTATCCAAGCGTTCTTAGTGAGCTCGGTAGAACGCATTATCAATATGCATTGGGAAGCGATCTTACCCCCGCCAAGTGGCGCGGGTCGTTCGAATTATTTAACGGCTGTAACGAATATCGATAACGAGCTGGTCGAAATTATCGATGTTGAAAAAATTCTCGCTGAAATCGCTCCAGTGAATGAAACGATGGACTCATCCATCACTGAATCTTTTGCTGAAGCTGAACAAGATACAGATATTGTTCGTCGCATTCTTATTGCCGATGACTCGACGGTGGCAAGAAAACAGGTGCAACGAGCTATTGAATCTATCGGTTTCGAGTGTATCCTTACCAAAGACGGTAAGGATGCCTATGAAAAATTAGAAGAAATGGCGAAAGAAGGTAGTATCTATGAACAGATATCTTTGGTGATTTCTGATATTGAGATGCCTGAGATGGATGGGTACACTTTGACTGCTGAAATTCGACGTAACAGTGAATTGAAAGATCTGTACGTGATTCTACACTCTTCACTGAGTGGGGTATTTAACCAAGCGATGGTTGAGCGGGTAGGGGCAAATTCGTTTATTGCGAAATTCAACCCAGATGAGCTTGGTAATGCGGTTAAAACGGCACTTATTAAATAAAAGAGAATTGAATGACTGCTATAACAATAAGCGATCAAGAATATCGTGATTTTTGTCGGTTTTTAGAATCTCAATGCGGCATTGTACTCGGAGATAGTAAACAGTATCTCGTACGTAGCCGATTGAGTCCTCTGATCACGAAATTCAAATGTGATTCGTTATCAAGCTTGTTGCGAGATGTCGTAACTGGGCGTAATCGAGAGTTGCGTGTTGCTGCTGTTGATGCAATGACGACCAATGAAACACTCTGGTTCCGTGATACTTACCCATTCCAAGTCCTTGCTGAACGGTTGTTGCCAGAAATGGCCGCCAACAAGCGACCGATTAAAATATGGTCTGCGGCCAGTTCCTCTGGTCAAGAACCGTACTCTATGGCAATGACCGTATTGGAAATGCAGCAGAAGCGTCCCGGTTTTTTACCGAATGTATCGATTACCGCCACTGATATTTCCGCAAGCATGTTGGACATGTGTCGCCTTGGGGTGTATGACAACTTGGCATTAGGCCGAGGTTTGTCGCCGGAGCGTCGTCGTGCCTTCTTTGAAGATGCGGGTGATGGTCGTATGAAAATCAAAGACAATGCAAAGCGCTTGGTGAGCTTCCGCCCTCAGAACTTAATGGAAAGTTATTCAGCCTTAGGCAAGTTTGACATTATTTTCTGTCGTAATGTGTTGATCTACTTTTCTGCGGATATGAAGTCTAAAGTACTCAATCAAATGGCAAGCAGTTTGAACCCCGGTGGGTATTTGCTGTTAGGCGCGTCTGAATCGCTAACTGGCTTAACCGATCGCTTTGAGATGGTGCGTTGTAACCCTGGTATCATTTATAAGCTTAAAGCCTAATTCAGTTTGTAATATCAATGAAAGCCAAAGCCCAAGCCCTGTTGCTTGGGCTTTTTTGTTGATACGCTCTGGGGCATGATATTGAGAGATGTATCATGATTGACGCTAGTGGTATATAAATAGTACTGACATTCCAAAAATTGGCTTGCCAATTGCAAGCAAAGTTCACAAGCGAGCTGCCGTGATAACTTGAAAAAGTTGGTACGAAAATTGCTAATTATTTATCAACACGGTTAACAATGGTCATTTCCATTTAAAGAGGCAAGTATGGCTATTTCTTTTGACAAAGCTCTTGGGATTCATCAATACACGGTGGGCCTTCGTGAGCGCAATGCTGAGTTAATTGCGACCAACATTGCCCAAGCGGATACTCCAGGGTTCAAATCAAAAGGAATGGACTTTCAACAGGCATTGCAGGCGGCAACATCTGGTACCAGTATCGGGCTAGATAGAACCAACAGTCGGCATATCTCTGCCTCTTCCAGTATGGCTGCCGGAGAAGTGCTTTACCGCACACCAACGCAACCAGATACCGGAGATGGTAATACGGTTGATGTCAATTTAGAGCGTAACCTGTTTATGCAAAATCAATTGCGTCATCAAGCGTCTTTAGATTTTCTTGGTGGAAAATTTAAAGGTTTAACCAAGGCACTGAAAGGGGAGTAACAAGATGGGCTTATTTAATGTATTTAATGTGACTGGTTCAGCAATGAGTGCAGAATCTGTTCGTCTAAATACCACCTCTAGTAACTTGGCGAACGCTGATAGTGTCAGCAGCTCGGCGAAAGATACGTATAAAGCGCGTCACGCTATTTTTGGTGCTGAACTGAATAAAGCAAACCGTAACGATCCCAATGTTCCAGTCAAAGTGCTGGGGATTGTAGAAAGTAATAAGCCGCTACGAGCGGAATACAATCCTGAGCACCCATTGGCCAATGAAGATGGCTTCATTTATAAGCCAAACGTCAATGTGATGGAAGAAATGGCGAATATGATTTCAGCATCGCGCTCGTATCAAACGAATGTACAAGTTGCTGATGCAAGTAAACAAATGCTGCTGCGTACGCTGCAGATGGGTCAATAAGGGGATAACGTATGGCTGGTGGAGTAAATAACGTTGGTCAAAGCGGCTTGTCCTATGTTGACCAGCTTAAAAGCTTGCAAGATAAGAAAAAGCCCACGGAAGAGACAGGGAAAAAAGATCTGAAACAAGAAGATTTTTTATCTTTGCTCACCAAGCAGCTTTCTCAGCAAGATCCGTTTAAGCCGGTTGGCAACGACAAAATGATTGCCCAAATGGCATCATTTGCCACTGTGGATGGCATCGGTAAGATGAATAAGCAGTTCGAAAGCTTGAACTCATCGATGACCTCAAATAAAGCATTGCAGGCTTCTTCCTTGGTTGGACGTGATGTATTAGTACCAGGGGCGGCAGGCACTAAAGCCGAAGGGAAAGGCATGGCGGCAATGGTTAAATTGCCTCAATCTGTTGATAACCTGATGGTTCGAATCGAGGATGAACACGGCCAATTAGTCCGAACATTTGATGCGGGAGCAAAACCAAGCGGAGATTCTCGTATTGAATGGGATGGCAAAGATCAAAACGGTCATCCATTGCCGGCTGGCAAATACAAAGTCAGAGCGGCAGGTCTCATGGATGGACAGAGTAAAGATTTTAGCGTGTCTACCTACGCAAACGTAAACAGCGTTTTGCTCGGGAAAGATAAAGGTAACGTACTGCTCAATCTCGCTGGTCATGATTCACCAGTTCGACTTGCAGAAGTACTGGAAGTTGGCAAAGCGTAATCAACGCCTAGCTAGATAGGAGAATTTGGAATGTCATATACATCTCTTAGCGGTCTTTCCGCAGCACAGTTAGATTTGAACACGACCAGTAATAACATTGCGAACGCAAACACTTACGGCTTTAAAGAGTCTCGTGCTGAGTTTGGTGATGTCTATTCTAACTCGTTGTTTACAAACGCTAAAACAACACCAGGTGGTGGCGTTCAGGCACAAAAGGTATCGCAACAATTCCATGAAGGGTCGAGTATTTATACCAATAACCCGATGGACTTGCGTGTCTCTGGAACGGGGTTCTTCTCTGTAGCGAAAAACCGTTTGATACCTCAGCAAAACGAATTAACCCGTAATGGTGCGTTCCATATTAATAAAGACAATTATATGGTGTCATCAAACGATGAGTATCTACTCGGTTACGATGTTAACCCTGATACGGGCGACGTCGCCTCTTTTGAACCACAACCGATTAATATTCCTTCTGAGTTTGGTAAACCAAAGCAGACGTCGAATGTGGAAGTTGGGGTGAACTTACCTGCGAATGGGGATTTAAAAAATCCACAAACATTCGACTTTGAAGATCCCGACACGTATAACCGTTCGACTTCATCGACTGTGTATGACTCGATGGGTCAAGCGTATAAGATGACGAGTTATTACCTAAAAGATCAAACTCAGCCGAATACATGGCAAGTGTATTACACGGTCACCGATAAAACTGGTGAGAAGCCGCTTAACGTGCAAAATGGCGATGCGATTGCTGGAAGCGGTCAAGCGGGTCATACATTGAAATTCAATAATGATGGTACTTTAGCCAGCATTAACAGTGGGCAACCGGTTATCTCTCAACCACTAGGAAGCGGTGATAATCCGATTGACATGAATGGTGCCGATCCCACTCAACAAATTAATTTCAAATTGAACTCAGCGACTCAGTTTGCCGCTCCGTTTGAATTGACCAAGTTTGATGAAGATGGCGCGACAACCGGCTTCTTAACCAAGATTGATTTTGATGAAAAAGGCAATGTGCAGGGCACGTATTCGAATGGTGAAAACATCACATTGGGTCGTGTTGCGCTGGTTCGAGTCCCTAACGAGCAAGGCCTAGATAAGAAGAGCGGAACCCAATGGGATTCAACGCAAGATTCTGGCGATAAAATCTGGGGTGAATCCGGTCAAGGTTCGTTCGGTTCTATTAAAAATGGCACATTAGAGCAGTCGAATATTGATATGACTCAGGAGCTGGTGGATCTGATTTCTGCGCAGCGTAATTTCCAAGCCAACTCTCGTGCTTTGGAAGTGCACAACAAGTTACAACAAAATATCTTACAAATTCGGTAAGATAACGATGACGATGAGCTGGCGGCAATCGCCAGCTCATTCGTGGTTATCCCTTGCCTCTTCCTCCTCCTCTCTGTTTGCCTCCTTGATGTGTTTTTTTATTTTTCTTTCCTATTTATTTGATATTTAAGTACTTTAAAACATGGCACGTCACTTGCTTTGTAGTGTGTAACCAACGTTTTTGGAGCACATTATGGACCACGCACTTTACCTTGCGATGAGCGGGGCAAAACAAAATATGCAAGCCATGCAGCTACGTGCAAACAACCTTGCAAATGTGAGTACGACAGGGTTTCGTGCTGATTTGCAACAAGCACGAGCAATGCAAGCTTATGGCGAAGGTTTACCAAGCCGTGTGTTCAGCATGAATGAGCGTCCTGGGAATAACTTTCAACAAGGCAGTGTTATTACGACGGGCCGAGATCTGGATGTGTCGATAGAAGGCCGCGGTTGGATATCGGTGATGGATAAGACTGGGAAAGAAGGGTTAACCCGTAACGGCAATTTGAAAATTGATGATACGGGCTTATTACTGAATGGCAACGGTCATCCTGTACTGGGCCAAAATGGCGCGCCAATTACGTTACCTGTGCCGTTGAGCAAGGTTGAAATTGGCAAAGACGGTACGATTTCCGTTCAGCCGCAAGGCGCTCCTGCAGAGGCAATGGAAGCGGTTGACCGCATTAAGTTAGTTCGCCCAGACGACCGTACTTTGTTTAAAGATACCAACGGGTTATTTCGTTCCAAAACACCGAATACTGAGTTTCAAGCAGATGCCGGCGTCAAAGTGTTAACGGGTGCGCTAGAAGGCAGCAATGTCAATGCGGTCGGTGAAATGACCAGCTTGATCGATCTACAGCGTCGTTTTGAAATGCAAGTCAAAATGATGCGTACAGCAGAAGATAACGACAAATCGTCGGATTCGCTGCTTCGTATGAGTTAATAAGAGTCACAGGAGTTAATTATGCAACCAGCATTGTGGGTCAGTAAAACAGGCTTAGACGCGCAGCAAACCAATATCGCGACGATTTCCAACAACCTTGCTAACGCATCAACTGTTGGTTTTAAGAAAAGCCGTGCAGTCTTTGAAGATTTGTTCTACCAAAATATTAATCAACCCGGTGGTCAGTCATCGCAAAATACCGAGCTGCCTAGCGGCTTAATGTTAGGGGCGGGCTCGAAAGTCGTCGCTACACAGAAAGTGCATACCAATGGTAACGCTCAAACGACGTCGAATGCGTTAGATATGATGGTAGAAGGTGATGGCTTTTTCCAAATTTTAATGCCCGATGGCAACATTGGTTATAGCCGCAATGGTCAGTTCACCTTAAACGACGAAGGCACCATTGTGACCTCTGGGGGCGGCTACCCACTGCAACCTCAAATCGTGGTGCCGGATAATGCGATTTCTATTACGGTAGGCAATGACGGTGAAGTGTCAGCTCGGGTTCGTGGTCAGCAAAATAACCAAGTTCTGGGGCAGATCACAACGGTCGATTTTATTAACCCTGGTGGTTTAGAACCGATTGGTCAGAACCTGTACTTACCGACGGGAGCCAGTGGTGACCCACAAGAAGGGGTTCCTGGATTAAATGGCCTAGGTAACATTCGTCAAAATATGTTGGAAAGCTCGAACGTCAATGTCACCGAAGAATTGGTGAATATGATTGAAGCACAACGGGTTTACGAAATGAACTCAAAAGTGATTTCTGCTGTTGATAAGATGATGAGTTACGCGAATCAGCAATTGTAACGTGATAATGAGAGTGTGATGTTATGAAACGACTAGTCTGTGTATCCATGCTGGTATTGTTACTTTCTGGCTGTAGTGCCATCAGTGACTTTTTGCAAAATGGTGGACGCTCTGATCAACCGCCTAAGGTTGTGGATGCGGTAGAAGGGGATAAATCTCCCGAAGCGCAAGGACCTTCTGGGTTAAGTGGGCTAGTTGATTCCTTACGTTCACGTCAAGACCCGATGGCCGATGATCCAGCTTGGGCTCCAGTACGTGCGAAAGAACAAGCCAAGCATTATGCCGCAGAAACCGGATCACTGTTTGATCCTAACGCTCATCGCGGCTTATACGATGACACCAAACCGCATGGGTTAGGTGATATCATCACCGTGAAATTGAATGAAAACACGAAAGCCGCTAAAAGTGCCGATGCCGATTTGTCGAAAAAAAATGATGCATCTATGGATCCGTTGAGTGTCGGTGGGCAAGAGTTGAAGATGGGAGATTACAATTTCTCCTATGCGTTAAAAAACGATAATAAGTTTTCAGGCAGCGCAGCGGCGAACCAAAGTAACAGTATTTCAGGCTCAATTTCAGTACAAGTGATCGATGTGTTAGCGAACGGTAACTTAGTGGTACGCGGCGAAAAATGGTTAACGCTGAACACCGGCGATGAGTATGTACGTGTCAGTGGTACCGTTCGTCCAGACGATATTGAAAATGATAATACGGTTGAATCGACACGTATTGCGAATGCTCGTATTCAGTATTCTGGTACAGGGACCAACCAAGATATGCAGCAACCTGGATTCTTGGCACGATTTTTTAATGTCTCTCTATAGACAAGATCTCGTCGTCGAATATTTGACGGTTATCAGTAAAAATGAGGTCTTCGGACCTCATTTTTTTTACTAAGGGTTACCCAATGAAAACGTTCATATTCTTTATGTTTATGCTCATTACGACCAGTACTCAAGCTGCGCGAATTAAAGATGTCGCACAGGTGGCTGGGGTGCGTAGTAACCAATTGGTTGGTTATGGGTTAGTGACTGGG
Source organism: Vibrio zhugei (assembly GCF_003716875.1). Taxonomy (NCBI): domain Bacteria; kingdom Pseudomonadati; phylum Pseudomonadota; class Gammaproteobacteria; order Vibrionales; family Vibrionaceae; genus Vibrio; species Vibrio zhugei. The sequence continues at coordinate 754,274 of NZ_CP033078.1, forward strand.
CTGCCGGGAACGGGCGAGTCAACACCGTTTAGTAATCAAAGCTTTAATACCATGCTGAAAAAATTCGGCATTCAATTGCCGGAAGGAACCAACCCAAAGACTAAGAATATTGCCGCAGTGATGGTGACCGCTGAGTTACCGGCGTTCGCTAAATCGGGTCAGAGAATTGACGTGACAGTCTCTTCAATTGGTTCAGCGAAAAGTCTGCGTGGCGGGACGTTGATGCAAACCATGATGAAAGGTCTCGATGGCAATGTGTATGCCGTCTCACAAGGTAATTTAGTCGTGAACGGATTCAGTGCTGACGGTGCTGACGGTTCTAAGTTGGTAGGTAACATCCCAACGGTCGGGGTGATTTCCGGAGGGGCCACAGTAGAACGTGAAATCCCCACTCCTTTTTCTCGTGGTGATTACATCACTTTTAATTTGTTTGATTCGGATTTTACTACCGCACAACGCATGGCGGATTCGATCAATAAATTTTTAGGACCGAAAATGGCCTCTCCTGTGGATGCAACTTCCGTGAGAGTGCGTGCTCCACGAGGTGTGAGTCAACGTGTTGCTTTCTTGTCGACGGTAGAAAACCTGACGTTTAATCCTGCGGATGGGGCGGCAAAAATCATTGTGAACTCAAGAACGGGGACTATCGTGGTTGGGCAACATGTGAAGTTAAAGCCAGCGGCAGTGACGCATGGTGGCATGACTGTTGCTATAAAAGAGAATATCAATGTCACCCAACCGAATGCGTTGGGTGGCGGAGACACCGCGATCACCCCCGATACTGACATTGATGTCTCAGAGAAAAAAGGCAAAATGTTCAAGTTCGAGCCGGGGGTGACATTGGATGATTTAGTCCGCGCTGTGAATGGGGTTGGCGCTGCGCCATCGGATTTAATGGCGATTTTACAAGCATTAAAGCAAGCTGGCGCAATTGAAGGTCAGTTGATCATTATTTAAGGAGTCTTCACGATGGCTGATAGTCCAAATGACATTGGGTTTATCCAAGATATAGCAGGTTTAGACTCATTACGTAAAAAAGCCATACATGGTGATAAAGGTGCGGGTAAAGAGGCGTTAAAATCCGCCGCAAGCCAATTTGAAGCCATCTTTACCAACATGATGTTAAAGTCCATGCGTGATGCGAATAAAGCGTTTAAATCCGGTATGTTTGACAGCCACACGGAAGACTTGTATCGACAAATGCGTGATGAGCAGATGGTCAGCCAACTCAGTGAAAAAGGCTCACTAGGGCTTGCCGATATGATCGTCAAGCAGCTATCGGTTGGTGAAACGGTGAATGCAGAAGGTGAACAATCATTCCAAGACGCAGTGGATCGTGTGCGTCGGGTTCGCCAAGCCGCTAACCAGCATGACTCGGTCAGCGCTGCGGACCAAACCGATGGCGTCGCCCATAGCGCTCAGCAGGTTGTCACCTCGACCGATGCACAACCGATGTCGTTTGAATCACCTTATGCATTTGTTCAGTCACTTAAGCCTTATGCTGAAAAAGCGGCTCAGGTGTTGGGGGTCGATTCTTCATTGCTTCTCGCACAAGCAGCCCTAGAAACAGGCTGGGGGCAAAAAGTCGTGAAAAATGCTCACCATAGCAGTCATAACTTATTTAACATTAAAGCGAATTCTGCTTGGCGAGGTGACCGTGTTGCCACACAGACCTTGGAATACCAAAATGCGATTCCTGTGATGGAAAAAGCGGCGTTTCGTGCTTATCCCAGCTATCAAGAGAGCTTTGATGATTATGTCCAGTTTTTGGAGAATAACCCGCGTTATAGTGAGGCTCTAGCCCATAAAGGCGATCGCGATTTTATCCAAAGTATCCATAAAGCGGGGTACGCAACGGACCCTAATTACGCTGATAAAGTGTTGCGCGTTAAATCGAAAATTGACGCCATGAAGCAAATTTAATCTTTCTTTAAGCCAAATGTTCATTTGGCTTTTTTTCTATTCCTTTCCGACGCTTATCCAGTAAAAAATAACAGTGGCATACATATTGCTTTATATCTTATAAGTGGCCAGTTTTACTGGCGTAGATATGGGTTTTTGGGGGCAATATGGCGTCTGATCTTCTGAATGTTGGTAGGCAAAGCGTACTTACTGCTCAGAGACAACTCAACACCACAGGTCATAACATTTCTAATGTTAATACCGATGGTTACAGTCGGCAGTCTGTAATCCAAGGCACGAATGCGCCTCGTCAATTTGGTGGTCAGACCTACGGCATGGGTGTACATGTGGAAAATGTTCGCCGCTCTTGGGATCAATTTGCCGTCAAAGAGTTGAATGTTGCCACAACGCATTATGCTCACAATAAAGATCATGAACAGAACTTAGATATGCTGTCTGGGCTGTTGTCTTCGGTTGCCTCGAAAAAAATCCCAGAAAACATCAATGAGTGGTTCGATGCGGTGAAAACAGCGGCCGATACCCCGAATGATGTGGGGGCGCGCAAAGTGGTGTTGGAAAAAGCCAACATTATTGCCCAAAACCTCAATGATTTTGATGACACCGTGCGTCGTCAATTTAAAGAAACCAATAAAGGCCTTGATCTTGGTGTGCAGCGCATCAACCAATTGGCAATAGAGATTCGTGATGTCCAGCGTTTAATGATGCGTTCTCCAGGTCCACATAACGACCTGATGGACCGACATGAAAAATTGGTACGTGAATTATCCGAATACACCAAAGTCACGGTAACAGAGCGTAAGAATGGCGAAGGGTTTAACGTGCATATTGGCAACGGGAATACGTTAGTCTCGGGAACCGAAGCCAGTCAATTAACCATGGTCGATGGATACCCAGATGTGCATCAGCGACGTTTAGCTATGGTCGAAGGCAAAGGCGTAAAACCGATCACTCATAGCGATATTGGCGGCAAAATGGGCGCTTTGTTTGAACAACGCGACAAAAACATCCCCAGCATGATGGATGAAATTGGCCGCTTATCCACCGCTTTTTCTTATCAAGTGAATAAGCTACAACATCAAGGTTTGGATTTAAATGGCAACGTTGGTAACGACCTATTTACCGATGTGAACTCTGAGCGTATTGCCAAATTACGCGTCATAACGAATAGCCAATCTACCGCGGATATGGCGGTTTATATTGATGATGTCAGTCATTTGAAGGGCGGGGAGTATGCCCTTCATTACGATGGCAGTGACTACACCGTCACTACCCCGAACGGTCAGCAGAAAGCGATGATTGAAAGCGGTGATTACTTGTATGTACGTGGTGACAATGGTGACTTAACGCCATTAGATGGTATGCGAATTAAGGTCAATAATGCCCCTGAAGAAGGGGAGCGAATTTTGCTTCGCCCGACCCGTAGTGGCGCATCGGATATTCATGTGCAACTGCAAGATCCAGATAGACTGGCCGCACAAAGTTATGAAGCATCGACCACCTTCGCTCAGGGATCGGCCAAGTTTGATATCCAAGCGACCGGCGCGTTAAAAGAGTTTCAAGTTGTGATTGGCGATCAAGGTAATACCTTCTCATTGCAGGACAAAAACGGCAAGGTTTTGCTTGATGGACAAGCGTATCCGCCGGATGGACCGGTGACGTTTCAAGGGACCACATTTGAATTAACCAAGGGCGCATTGCCAAAAGACAAATTTACGGCAAACCTTGTCCCATCGGAAGGGGATAATGGCAACTTACGTAAAATGTTGGTGATTCAAAATGCCAAAAATATGAATGATGATGAATCTACTCTGATTGATGTTTATCACAACTTAAACACCGATTTTGGGATGAAGTTATCGACTGCTTCGCGTTTAACGGACGTTGCTCGTTTAGAAAAAGAAGGGGCACAAGAACGGGTCGCTTCTATTTCAGGCGTCAACTTGGATGAAGAAGCGGCAAATATGATGAAGTTTCAACAAGCCTACATGGCCTCTTCACGGATCATGCAGGCGGCCAATGAAACTTTTGATGCGATATTACGTTTGAGATAAGAGGAGGACGTGAATGATTAATCGAATAGCGAGCTTCCATAACTATCAAGCGGTTCAAAATGACTTACGCCGTCAAGAGACCAAAGTGCATCACAATCAAGCGCAGTTGGCATCAGGTAAGAAGTTATTAACGCCTGCCGACAATCCGCTCGCGACTCACTATATTCAAAATGTATCGCAGCAAGAAGAGCAGCTCAATCAGTACCTTGATGCAATTACGTTGGTGCGTAATCGGTTGTCACACCAAGAAGTTTTGGTCTCAAACGCCGAAGAGTTTGCTGATGATGCAACACGCAATGTGATGGAAATGATTAACGGTGCCTTGTCTCCGGAAGATCGTGATGCTCATGCGCGTGAGTTGCAGGAAATGGAAAGTAACTTGCTGCACTTAGCGAATTCACAGGATGAGTCTGGTAATTATATCTTTGCTGGTACGAAGCCAAAAGTGCAGCCTTTTTTCCGTGACAATAATGACAAAGTGACGTATTCCGGAGACCAATATCAACGCAAAATGCGGATTTCTAATTCATTAGAAATGCCATTTAACACGCCTGGTGATCAGCTATTAATGAAGATTGATAACCCGTTCGGCGATTTTGAACCTAAGTATCAATTACAAAAAGGCTCTGAATTACTGCTGGATTCGGCTCGCAGCAACAATAGCGATAACTCAACATATAAAGTCAGTTTTGTCGGTTTGCCGAGCGGCAAGTTTGGTTATCAATTAGAGCAAGATGGCAGTGTGGTGAAAACGGGCGAGTTTAACCCTAAAGAAGGCATCAATTATACCGATGGTGATAATTCGTTAGATGTGAAGTTTAAGGGGCAAATTAAAGCCGGTGATCAGGTCACGTTAAAGCCACGGACGTCATTCAGTCTGTTTAATAGTTTTCAGGATGCGATCGAGTATTCGAAAAAGCCCGTTTCTGATGCCTCTGCAACGGCAGAGTTACAACGGGTATCAGAAGAGCTGCATGAAGGATTTTTACACCTGACTAAAGCTCGAACGGATATTGGTGCTCGTTTGAATACGCTGGATACACAAGAAGATCAGCATCGAGATTTTAAAATCAGTTTGGCGAAGTCAAAAAGTGAATTTGAGGACCTCGATTACTCAGACGCGGTGATTGAGTTTAATGAAAATTCTCGTGCGCTTGAGGCGTCGCAGAAAGCTTTTGGTAAAACTAAAGATTTAACCTTATTTAATTATATATAACTTTCAATGCCTTACGAGCAATGCCGTAAGTGCGAAATGATATGGTTAATTTTTGGTCTGGAATTTGCAGTATAGAAAACAAGCGCGGCAAATAGGGTTTTCATCATTGTCGTGAGTTAACGCTTAGTGCTAATGCCTAAGGTTTAACACGGTATGTAAGTGTTTCAGATGTTTATTGGACACCTATTTTATGGATGCAATAAAGCTGGCACATTATTTGTATTAATAATCATAGACAGGGTGAAAACCCAATTTAAGTTGCCATTTAAGCATACTTAACCTAGTGATACACGGTCATGCTTCCAAAGAGCTAAGCTGACCGCTTCGCAAGGGCTTGCGAACTCGATAGGAGAGCAAACAATGACCATTAACGTAAATACGAACGTGTCGGCAATGACGGCACAGCGTTACTTGAATAAAGCGACCAATGAACTGAATACCTCGATGGAGCGTTTATCCTCAGGTAACCGTATTAATAGCGCTAAAGACGATGCGGCTGGCTTACAAATTTCAAACCGTTTGAATTCGCAAGCCCGTGGCCTTGACGTTGCGATGCGCAATGCCAATGACGGTATTTCTATTTCTCAGACGGCAGAAGGGGCGATGAATGAGTCGACCAACATTCTGCAACGTATGCGAGATCTAGCACTTCAGTCTGCCAACGGTACCAACTCTAGTTCAGAACGTCGTGCATTGAATGAAGAATCATCCGCACTGCAAGATGAACTGAACCGAATCGCTGAAACCACCTCATTTGGTGGACGTAAGCTCTTAAACGGTACCTTTGGCGAATCCGCTTTCCAAATTGGCTCTGGGCCTGGTGAAGCGGTCATCATTGGTTTAACCAGTGTGCGAGCGGATGATGCCCGAATGGGCGGGGTGACCTTCCAAGGCGATCAAGGTAAAACAAAAGATTGGGGCGTTCCTGCTCAATCTCGTGACTTGAAGCTGGAATTTAATAACGCGCTAGGTGAACCACAAACGATCGATATTAACGCGAAACCTGGTGATGATATCGAGGAAGTGGCCACTTACATCAATGGTCAGACTGATGCGTTTAAAGCCTCGGTAGACCAAGATGGCAAACTGCAGCTTTTTGCCGCCAATGGTACGGTGAACGGCAATCTTAGTATCTCGGGTGGATTAGCAACAGAGCTCGGTTTAGCCGGTGGCCCTGGGATTGCGACCACGGTGCAAGATGTAGATTTGACCACTGTAGGTGGGTCACAAAATGCGGTCGGTGTTCTTGATGCGGCGTTGAAATATGTTGATTCACAGCGTGCGGATTTAGGGGCTAAACAAAACCGTTTGGGCCATAGTATTAGTAACTTATCTAATATCCAAGAAAATGTTGAAGCATCGAAAAGTCGTATTAAAGATACGGATTTTGCCAAAGAAACGACGGCATTAACAAAAGCACAAATTCTGCAAAAAGCAGGGACGACGATCCTTGCTCAAGCGAAACAGTTGCCAAACGCTGCAATGCAACTATTGCAGTAATAAAGGAAGTGCCATTATGACGCTTAGACGTAGGTATGTAATGGTACAATCTTGGCAACGTGCTGTTTGATCAGGTAGAAACTCTCTCAAATCTACACCCTGTTTCTTAATGGTTATAACAGTACGCTAATGGTATGCCTAAATGTGATTCATTTCTCTGATCTCCACATTGGCAATGGCTACCACCCATAGCCCCGGTTCTCTCAAAGGAATGGGGCTTTTCTTTTTTCTAAGCATGTTAATCTCCCCCCCCCACTCTATCAATTCTTTAGTGCTGAAATGTCTGTCTGTTGCGCGGCTGTGCCTTCTCTTTTTCTCCATATATCTGATTGACCACTGCTTTGTAAGTGTTGTTTACGCTTATGGTGAATAAAGACACCTAGCTTAGCATCGTGAACACCGATACAAGGCGAGTGAGTGGCTGACCACGGCCTATCTCCCCCTTGATTTATTGCTTATATTTTTATAACTATAAGGTTAGGAAATATTAGGGGTTTTTAATGTTACCTGTGTTTTCTCCTCAAAAACGTACAACTTCGGCCAAAAGTGATGTTTCTTTAATCTTATTGTTGGTTTTGTGTTCACTTTGTGCGCTTGTCTGCATTTGTTGGATGACTTACCAGTATTAAGGGAAGAAAGCCTAATTTTTGTTCAAGGTAATGCATTCACAGTCGTTATAAAAAGTACCTTTGAGAGAACTACTGGTTTTCGAGACGTCGAATTCCCATTGGGAGTAACACATACTCCAGACAATTATTAGGAGAAAACCACATGGCGGTTAATGTAAATACAAACGTAGCAGCAATGACAGCACAGCGTTATTTGAACAGTGCGAACAGCGCTCAGCAAAATTCAATGGAACGTTTGTCATCCGGTTATAGAATTAATAGTGCGAAAGATGATGCGGCAGGTTTACAGATCTCCAACCGTCTTAACTCGCAAAGTCGTGGCCTAGATGTTGCCGTACGGAATGCCAATGATGGTATTTCCATTGCGCAGACCGCAGAAGGAGCAATGAACGAAACCACCAATATTTTGCAGCGTATCCGAGATCTTTCGCTGCAATCGGCGAATGGTTCTAACTCTTCTGCTGACCGTAAAGCGATTCAAGAAGAAGTCACGGCCTTGAATGACGAACTGAACCGTGTTGCTGAAACTACCTCATTTGGTGGTAATAGGCTGCTGAACGGCTCATACAACACCAAGTCGTTCCAAATTGGTTCTGGTAGTGGTGAAGCCGTCATGCTCAGCCTTGCTGACATGCGTAGCGACAATGAGAAAATGGGGGGAGGTGCTTACGTTGCCCAAAATGCCAAAGATAAAGATTGGGGAGTGCCCGCGACAGGCAATGATCTAACGATTGATCTTACGGATACCAATGGCCAGGCGCAAACCATCACCATTCAAGCTAAGCAAGGGGATGATATTGAAGAGCTGGCGACCTACATCAACGGACAAACAGACCTAGTTAAAGCGTCTGTCGATGATGAAGGCCGATTGCAAATGTTCGCCGGCAGTAACAAAGTTGAGGGGCCTTTGACCTTCAGTGGTGGACTTGCAGGTGAGCTCAATATGGGAGCGGAAGCTCAAAAAACGGTCAGTGACATTAATGTTGGTACTGTGGGTGGCGCTCAACAAGCGGTTGCGATTGTGGATTCCGCATTAAAGTTTGTTGATAGTGAACGGGCACAACTGGGTGCTTTCCAAAACCGTTTTGATCATGCGATTAGTAACTTAGAGAACATTAATGAAAACGTGAATGCTTCTAAGAGTCGTATTAAAGATACCGATTTTGCGAAAGAAACTACGGCGCTTACCAAAGCGCAAATCTTGGGACAAGCTTCTTCGTCTGTATTAGCGCAAGCGAAGCAAGCTCCACAAGCGGCGTTATCTCTATTAGGATAATATCATCGGTTATCATTCTCGATGAATAACAAAAAAACCCAGCCAAAGGCTGGGTTTTTTATATGGTGCGGAAGGGGAGACTTGAACTCCCACACCTTGCGGCGCCAGAACCTAAATCTGGTGCGTCTATCAATTTCGCCACTTCCGCATGAAACTTATATAGATGATTTGAATTGGATAGACGGTATCAAATGATCATTGTAAGAATGGTGGCTACGACGGGATTCGAACCTGTGACCCCATCATTATGAGTGATGTGCTCTAACCAACTGAGCTACGTAGCCAAACCTAAATAGATGGTGCGGAAGGGGAGACTTGAACTCCCACACCTTGCGGCGCCAGAACCTAAATCTGGTGCGTCTACCAATTTCGCCACTTCCGCACGAATTTTTATAGATAATTTGACTAGGATAGACAATATCAAATCATCGTTGTAATGATGGCAGGTCTACCTGGATTCGAACCAGGGAATGACGGCATCAAAAGCCGTTGCCTTACCACTTGGCGATAGACCTACAGGGATAGTATTTACTATCTAAATAATGGTGCGGAAGGGGAGACTTGAACTCCCACACCTTGCGGCGCCAGAACCTAAATCTGGTGCGTCTACCAATTTCGCCACTTCCACACGAATTTTTATAGATAATCTGACTAGGATAGACAATATCAGATCATCGTTGTAATGATGGCAGGTCTACCTGGATTCGAACCAGGGAATGACGGCATCAAAAGCCGTTGCCTTACCACTTGGCGATAGACCTACAGAGATAGCATTTGCTATCTAAATAATGGTGCGGAAGGGGAGACTTGAACTCCCACACCTTGCGGCGCCAGAACCTAAATCTGGTGCGTCTACCAATTTCGCCACTTCCGCACGAATTTTTATAGATAATCTGACTAGGATAGACAATATCAAATCATCGTTGTAATGATGGTAGGTCTACCTGGATTCGAACCAGGGAATGACGGCATCAAAAGCCGTTGCCTTACCACTTGGCGATAGACCTACAGAGATAGCATTTGCTATCTAAATAATGGTGCGGAAGGGGAGACTTGAACTCCCACACCTTGCGGCGCCAGAACCTAAATCTGGTGCGTCTACCAATTTCGCCACTTCCGCACGAATTTTTATAGATAATCTGACTAGGATAGACAATATCAAATCATCGTTGTAATGATGGCAGGTCTACCTGGATTCGAACCAGGGAATGACGGCATCAAAAGCCGTTGCCTTACCACTTGGCGATAGACCTACAGAGATAGCGTTTACTATCTAAATAATGGTGCGGAAGGGGAGACTTGAACTCCCACACCTTGCGGCGCCAGAACCTAAATCTGGTGCGTCTACCAATTTCGCCACTTCCGCACGAATTTTATAGATAACCTGACGAGGATAGACATATCAAATTATCGTTGTATAAATGGTGGCTACGACGGGATTCGAACCTGTGACCCCATCATTATGAGTGATGTGCTCTAACCAACTGAGCTACGTAGCCATCTTTTTGAGCGAGATACTATAATATAATCTCGACTTGAGTTCCAATGCTTTAGCATGAAAGCTTTAAATATTGGCAGGTCTACCTGGATTCGAACCAGGGAATGACGGCATCAAAAGCCGTTGCCTTACCACTTGGCGATAGACCTACAGAGATAGCGTTTACTATCTAAATAATGGTGCGGAAGGGGAGACTTGAACTCCCACACCTTGCGGCGCCAGAACCTAAATCTGGTGCGTCTACCAATTTCGCCACTTCCGCATTCTTTCCTAAAAGCTCTATAAAAAAGCGCTTAGGAAATGGTGGCTACGACGGGATTCGAACCTGTGACCCCATCATTATGAGTGATGTGCTCTAACCAACTGAGCTACGTAGCCATTTCTAATTTTTGCTATCAGCGACATGTTGCCTTATTGCTGAGAACGGTGCGCATTATGCGGATATGACTGTGTACCGTCAATAGTTTTTTTTGAATAAATCCCTTTAAAATGGCCGTTCGGAGTTTTTTTAAGCAAAGAGCCGTGTTTATCATCAAAAACCGTCTCTAAAACAACAATTTTACACATTAGGCTTTATTATAATTCACTTTTTTTATGCGTCATAAAAGAAAAAAAGCCAGCACACAGGCTGACTTTTTTCTGGTGTAGAACGGCAATTACACATTGAAACGGAAATGCACAACATCCCCATCTTTCACAATGTAGTCCTTTCCTTCTAAACGCCATTTACCGGCTTCTTTCGCACCACTTTCGCCTTGGAACTGAATAAAATCATCGTAACCGACGACTTCCGCTCGAATGAAACCACGTTCAAAATCCGTATGGATTTTGCCCGCAGCTTGTGGGGCTGTTGCACCGACAGGAACGGTCCAAGCGCGAACTTCTTTGACACCTGCGGTGAAGTACGTTTGGAGATCAAGCAGTTCATAACCAGAACGAATCACACGGTGTAAGCCTGGTTCTTCAATACCAAGATCCGCGAGGAATTCATCACGTTCTTCGTCATCCAGCTCTGCCATTTCCGATTCGATCGCAGCACAAACAGGTACCACCACGGCGTTTTCATTTTTAGCGTGTTCGCGCACAGCGTCAAGATACGGATTGTTCTCGAAACCATCTTCATTCACATTGGCAATGTACATCGTTGGTTTGAGAGTTAAGAAGTTTAAATAACCGACGGCAGCAAGCTCTTCTTTGCTCAAATCAACCGTGCGAGCCGAGCCCCCTTCAGTCAGCACAGGCAAGAGTTTTTCTAAGACGGACATTTCAAATTTCGCGTCTTTATCTCCGCCTTTCGCTTTCTTCGCTTGACGCTGCATCGCGCGTTCACAGCTGTCAAGATCCGCCATAGCGAGCTCAAGGTTGATGACTTCAATATCTTCCAGTGGGGACACTTTGCCTGCTACGTGAACGATGTTTTCATTTTCAAAACAACGAACAACATGACCGATCGCGTCTGTTTCACGGATATTCGCTAAGAATTTATTCCCGAGCCCTTCACCTTTTGATGCGCCAGCCACTAAGCCCGCGATATCCACGAATTCCATTGTCGTTGGTAGAACACGTTCTGGATTGACGATGTCTGCTAATGCAGTTAAACGTAAATCTGGAACAGGGACAACGCCTGTATTGGGTTCGATAGTACAAAATGGAAAGTTTGCTGCTTCGATACCCGCTTTAGTAAGCGCATTAAAAAGTGTTGATTTACCTACGTTTGGCAAACCTACAATGCCACATTTAAAACCCATGACTATAACCTTATTCAGCTTTGAACGTGTGTAAGCGGTTTTGTGCTTTTGTTAGACCATCTTTTAACAAAATGTCGAGGCTGCGAACGGACTCATCTACCACGGCATCTAAGCACTCCTGTTCTTTAGAAGGTGCTTTGCCTAACACATAGCCTGCTACTCTATCTTTATGCCCAGGATGGCCAATGCCTATCCTGAGACGGTAAAACTCTTTATTGTTACCCAATTTAGCGATCGTATCTTTTAAGCCATTATGGCCGCCATGACCGCCACCTTGCTTGAATTTCGCCACACCAGGTGGTAAATCGAGCTCGTCGTGCGCGATCATGATTTCTTCTGGTGCAATCTGGTAAAACTTCGCCATAGCGGCAACGGCCTTACCAGATAAATTCATATAAGTGGTCGGAATCAGTAAGCGTAGATCGACCCCATTTAGCTGAATGCGTGCGGTTAAACCAAAAAATTTAGGTTCACTCTTGAGCGTCACGTTATGCATTCGAGCAAGTTCCTCGACCACCCATGCGCCAGCATTGTGACGAGTGCGAGTGTACTCTGGTCCTGGATTCGCTAATCCGACTAATAATTTTATTGGTTGACTCAAGGTGTTGGTCCCTTCGTAAACGAAAAAGCGCCGTATGATAGCACAGAACGACTTCACGGTGCGAGATTACGTGATGTTTGTTTATTCATCGTGATATAAAAAAAGCGCCTTATCCAATGATAAGGCGCTTAAAATCGTCATTAAGGAATGATTATGCGTTAAACATTGCCGAAATGGATTCTTCGTTACTGATGCGACGAATGGCTTCAGCAAGCATGGTCGATAAGGTCAATTGACACACTTTACCTGTTGCTGCCATCTCTTTACTCAAGGTGATTGAGTCAGTGACGATCACTTGGTCTAATACTGAATTTTTGATGTTTTTCGCCGCATCGCCTGAGAAAATGGCGTGAGTTGCATAGGCAAATACGCGCTTAGCGCCGCGATTTTTCAGTGCTTCAGCCGCTTTGCATAACGTGCCACCAGTGTCGATCATGTCATCAACAATAATGCAGTCACGGCCTTCTACGTCACCAATTAGGTTCATTACTTCAGACACATTGGCGCGTGGGCGGCGTTTATCGATAATCGCAATATCAATATCACCCATCGCTTTTGCCGTTGCACGAGCACGGACGACACCGCCTAAGTCTGGAGATACAACAACAGGATCGACAAGTCCGCGAACTTGCATATCTTCAAGAAGTACCGGAGTACCGAAGATATTATCGACAGGGACGTCGAAGAATCCTTGAATTTGTTCTGCATGAAGGTCGATGGTTAAGACGCGGTCAACACCCACGTTAGAAAGGAAGTCTGCAACAACTTTGGCGGTAATTGGCACACGAGCAGAACGGACGCGACGGTCTTGGCGTGCATAGCCGAAGTATGGGATTACAGCCGTAATACGTCCAGCTGAAGCACGGCGCATTGCGTCAATCATTACGACCAACTCCATGAGGTTATCATTGGTTGGAGCACAGGTTGATTGAATAAGAAAAACATCGCTACCACGAACATTTTCATTGATTTGTACCGCGACTTCACCATCGGAAAAACGGGAAACGGTAGCATCACCAAGGGAAATATAGAGACGATCAGCAATACGTTGGGCTAGTTCAGGTGTGGCATTACCAGCAAATAGCTTCATATCAGGCACGGTGGAAACCTCAGGGTTGCGTCCAGTTTTAAATAGAAAGGGTCTTGGTTGTTTCATAAACAACCAGTGCTTCTTTCAACGGCGATGTATTTCGCCCTTGCGCGACAAACGCTGAAACACTATTAGTATCAAGTTTAGCAAGAGCAGTATTGGCTTGTTCCGCGTTAGGAAATTCCGCAAAAATGCAAGATCCAGTACCAGTTAACCTCGACGGCGCATATTGTAGCAGCGATGAAAGTTTATTATCAACCTCTGGATACAGTAATCGGACAATTTTTTCGCAATCGTTTTCGTAAGGTTGTGCTAAAAGTTCAGGCAGCGGGCGCTTAGGCGTATGGCGAGGTAAATCGGGATGGGTAAATACCTCTTTGGTCGAAATCGAGACATTGGGTCGTACGACCAGATACCAAGATTCATTGGGTTGGACTGGCATCAATTGTTCGCCGACACCTTCAGCAAACGCTGCAAATCCTCGAATGAATACGGGGACATCGGCGCCAAGTTTGAGCCCCAACTGTGCTAACTCGTCGTCACTACAGCCAGTATTCCAGAGATGATTGAGTGCCACTAATGTGGTCGCGGCATTCGAAGATCCCCCACCGATTCCGCCGCCCATGGGCAGAACTTTTGTCAGCTCAATATGCGCGCCGCTGCGACATTGGGTATAGGTTTGCAGGGCAACGGCCGCCCGGTAGATAAGGTTCTCTTCTACTGGGACCTCAGGTAAGTCTGGACTGAGTGTAATGGCGGAATCCGAGGTAACCGTGATGGCCAACTCATCGCCATAGTCTAAAAATTGGAAAAGGGTCTGTAATTCATGATACCCATCCTCCCTCTGACCATTGATGTAGAGGAATAAGTTCAATTTTGCCGGAGAGGGCCACTGAGTGGTCACTGTTTTCATTATTGGACGGCCCATTTGCTAATCACAATACGTAGCTTAATCTGCCCTTGAGACAAGGATAAACGCGTTGGAAGGTACAACGGGGTGCCTTGATAAGGGTAAGCACTATAATCCGTATAGTTAACCAGCCAGCGCTTGTGATCGATTGTCGTAATGAGCGAACTCAGCGTATTGTTTTGATTGAGAATATGGTCATCGGAGTCACTTGGTAAACCTAATATCCATTTTTGTAATGGGATGATGGGTAAGCGTAGCCCAGTTAAACGTGCCACTAAAGCTTGCGCATCTTTGTCACGGAAGGTTTTATCATCATAGGTGTGAATCGTTGCGCCATCGTGAGTCATGGTCAGGTGCAAGACGGTTTGACCAAGGAAGTTGGTTAAACGCAAATCGGTATTCTCACCACGTTTACGCCATTGAAAGTTCATGGATTGCCGTTGTTGCGGCGAAATATATCCCATCTTGCCCGACAGTGTATATTGATCGATCTGTGTTAAACGAGCTTGATGCTCGGACCAATCAACTTGGTAATCGGGGGAGTGTGTGACGGAACTGCATCCTGCTAAAAACAGTACAACTAGCGAGAAAAGTAGCGTAATACGTTGGGTGACAAATCTCATTTGTGCATTTCGTCCTTTTGGTGTGTCTTTATTATTAAGCCTATAACGGTGTTTTGGCAAATTATGAGCAGAAAAACGACGGTTCAAACCTCTCGATAGCATGGCGATGAATAGACGTTTTGACTGTTGGATTGTTCTTTTACACCGTAATTTTGAGGGTAAACTATAGCATTGATGTCAGGCCGTGGTGAAAAACAAATTTGATTAGGCTTTCATTCCCAGAGGTCATCAAGTAAAATTCTGCTCTTGATCAATGTTCTTACCTGAGAATTCTCTATCAAATGTCTTTACTTTCTATTGGTATCAATCACAACACGGCGCCTGTTGAACTGCGTGAAAAAGTCGCTTTCGGTCCAGAAAAACTGAAAGATGCTTTGACGCAGTTGTCGGATAGTGCCTATGTGAATGGAGGCGTTATCGTATCGACCTGCAATCGCACTGAGCTCTACTGTGATGTCAAGAATGCCAGTAAGAATAAGCTCATTGATTGGTTATCCAGCTTCCATGATGTTCCTCCGGAAGAAATCAAACCCAGCCTATACGTGCATGAAGAGCAAGCGGCGATTCGTCATTTGATGCGCGTCTCTTGTGGTTTAGATTCATTGGTGTTGGGTGAGCCGCAAATTTTGGGTCAGGTAAAACAAGCGTATGCCGATGCAAGAGAGCAAAATGCGGTCGATCCAGCGATAGAAAAATGGTTCCAAAAAGCCTTTTCGGTGGCGAAACGGGTCCGAACGGAAACCGACATTGGTGGTAACGCGGTATCGGTGGCTTATGCTACGTGTACCTTGGCCAAGCACATTTTTGACTCGTTGAAAGATGCAACCGTATTGTTGGTCGGGGCGGGAGACACGATAGAGTTGGTGGCGACTCATCTAGTCAGTCATCAGTGTAAGCGCATCATTGTGGCCAACCGGACTCGTGAGCGGGGGATGGCTCTGGCAGAAAGTGTCAACGGAGAAGTCATTGCCCTCAATGAAATTCCTGACCACCTTGCCAGCGCGGATATTGTGATCAGTTCAACGGCCAGTCCCTTGCCGATCATCGGTAAGGGGATGGTTGAAGCCGCAGTTAAAGCGCGGCGCCACAAGCCCATGTTGCTTATTGATATTGCGGTTCCTCGTGATGTGGAATCTCAGGTGGGGGATATCGATGATGTATACTTGTATACCGTGGATGATTTGCAGTCCATTATTGATAGTAATATGGCGCAAAGAAAAGTCGAAGCGGTACAAGCTGAAAGCATCGTCAGCGAAGAAAGCGCCGAATTTATGGGCTGGATGCGATCCTTGCAGGCAGTCGACAGTATCCGCGATTACCGTACCAAGGCGAACGATACTCGCGAAGAATTGTTGGCAAAAAGCATGCAAGCCTTAGCGTCTGGCGCCGATCCAGAAAAATTGTTAATTGAGCTCAGCAATAAATTGACGAATAAATTGATTCATGCTCCAACGCGCGCTTTACAGGCGGCTGCCCAGCATGGTGAGCCAGAAAAATTAGCGGTCATACGACAAAGTTTGGGTCTTGATGACCCTCAATAAGATATCAATTGTAAAGTTAAGAAGAGACTATGAAAGCGTCGATTTTAGTAAAGCTTGAAACCCTAGTAGAACGATATGAAGAAGTTCAGTATCTGCTAGGTGATCCAGAGGTCATTGGGGATCAAAATAAATTCCGAACTCTGTCGAAAGAGTATTCTCAGTTAGAAGAAGTCACCAAATGCTTTCAAGCATACCAACAAGCGCAACAGGATTTAGAAGCCGCTCAAGAAATGGCTAACGAAGACGATGCTGAGATGCGCGAAATGGCAGAAGAAGAAGCCAAAGACGCCGAGCAACTGATTGCGAAATTAGCGTCGGATCTTGAAGTCTTATTGCTCCCTAAAGATCCCAATGATGACCGCAACTGTTTCCTTGAAATCCGTGCTGGAGCCGGCGGTGATGAAGCGGGGATTTTTGCCGGAGATTTGTTCCGTATGTACAGCCGTTTTGCTGAGAAAAAAGGCTGGAAAGTGGAAGTCATGTCAGCGAGTGAGTCTGAACATGGCGGGTACAAGGAAATGATCGCGAAAGTCGCCGGAGAAGGTGTCTATGGCGTGTTGAAATTCGAATCGGGAGGACATCGAGTCCAACGAGTACCTGAAACTGAATCACAAGGCCGCGTGCATACCTCGGCGTGTACCGTTGCTGTGATGCCTGAAATACCGGAAGCAGAAGTGCCTGAATTGCGTACAGGAGACTTACGCATTGATACCTTCCGCTCATCAGGCGCAGGTGGTCAGCACGTCAACACGACCGATTCAGCGATTCGTATTACCCACTTACCAACGGGGATTGTCGTGGAGTGTCAGGATGAGCGCTCCCAACATAAAAACAAAGCGAAAGCGATGGCCGTACTGGCAGCACGTATTGCCAAAGCGGAAGAAGAAAAGCGCGCCGCCGAAATTTCTGATACGCGCCGTGACTTGTTAGGGTCGGGGGATCGTAGTGATCGCATTCGTACCTATAACTACCCACAAGGTCGCGTGTCTGATCATCGTATTAACTTGACGGTATATCGCTTGAACGAAGTGATGGGCGGCGATTTACAAACCTTGATCGATCCTGTTATCCAAGAGCATCAGGCTGACCAATTAGCGGCCTTAGCTGAGCAGCAGTAATCTCATCATGCCAACTATTGATGAGCGGCTTAAACAAGCCACACAGCAACTCGCTGCCAGCGGCAGTGAATCACCGTCGCTCGATGCGGCGGTGTTGCTCTGTCATGCACTCAATAAACCCCGCTCGTATTTATTTACTTGGCCGGATAAAACGTTGAATGACGCTGAATCCGCGCAGTTTGAGTCATTCCTCGCCCTACGTCTTGAAGGCCGACCTGTTGCCCACATTACGGGAGAGCGCGAGTTTTGGTCTTTGCCTTTGCAAGTTTCTCCCACCACGTTGATTCCACGACCTGATACCGAACGCTTAGTCGAAGTGGCCTTGGCGTTATCTGATATTCCTGCAGGACAGGTGTTGGATTTGGGAACGGGAACAGGGGCAATCGCTCTGGCTTTGGCATCAGAGTGGCCACAGCGTTCTATTGTCGGGATTGATTTGCGGATTGAAGCCCAGCAATTAGCACAGCGTAATGCGGCTCGGCTTGGCTTCGACAATGTGACGGTGAAACAGGGCAGTTGGTTTACACCGCTTAAGGCTGGTACAAAGTTTGCTTTGATTGTTTCCAATCCCCCTTACATTGAAGAAAACGATCCGCATCTAGAGCAAGGGGATGTTCGATTTGAGCCGAGAAGTGCGTTAGTGGCTTCGCAAAACGGGTTGGCGGACATTACTTACATCAGCGACCATGCCAGAGAGTACTTACTGGACGGTGGGTGGCTGATTTTTGAGCATGGGTATGATCAAGGAACAGCGGTTCGTGAACAATTAGTCACATTGGGGTATCAAGATGTGCGCACGGAGCGAGATTATGGCGGCCAAGAACGTGTAACATTAGGCCGTTTTTTGAGTTAATAGGACAAAGTCATGTACGAATTTTTCAAGCAATTGCATTTATCGACCATCGCTATTAGTGTCACGTTGTTAACCGTGAGATACATTTTGATGATGATGGATTCTCCGAAACTGAATAATAAGTTTTTAAAGATTTTCCCTCATATCAACGATACTGTGTTGTTGGTTTCTGGCGTGGTATTAATTTATATCACTGGTTTTGTGCCGTTTACCGCAGCAGCACCGTGGATGGCAAGCAAGTTGATGTGTGTGGTTGCGTATATCGCGTTAGGCGTGTTTGCGTTGAAACTGGGGCGTAACAAATTACTCAGAACGTTTGGTTTTCTCGGGGCGCTGGGGTGGTTAGCCATGGCTGGGAATATTGCCGTAACGAAAGTTCCCATGTTTTTTCAATAAGCAATAGAGTAGCGAAGTAATGCTGTTAAATTTATCGGATGATGATTTTGATGAAATGCCTCTCGCGGAAGGGGCTTTGGTCCTAAACGAAGCCATTGATTCGGAAACGAGAGTGGCGTGGGCGAAAGAAGAGTTGGAACGTTTAGTCGCGGAGGCGAAGCAGGCCTTAACAACGCATACTCACGGTCCCGCTCGTCTCGAGGCTTTCTTGCAATTGTTTTATCAAGAATGGGGCTTTAAAGGCGATCAAGAGGCCTATTTTGATGCCAGTAATGCCTTCATTGATAAAGTGCTTGAGCGCCGTAAGGGGATCCCAGTTAGCTTAGGCGCTTTGCTATTGTATTTTGCTGATAAGCTCGATTTCCCGTTTGAGGCCGTTAACTTTCCGACTCAATTTTTAATTAAAGTGGTATGGCCTGAATCCACGGCCTATTATCTGAATCCGTTTTCTGGCGAAGAGGTGTCTCAGCATACCTTGCAAGCTTGGCTGGTGGGGCATAAAGGTCCATTGAGCCAGTTAAAACCTGAGCATCTGAAAACGACTGACCACGCCACGATCATTGGTCGCTGGTTAGCGTTAATCAAAAATGCGTTATTGCGTGAAGAGCGCTATACCTTAGCATTACGCTGTACAGATCTTGCACTGACCTTTGTTCCCGATGATCCTTATGAGATTCGTGATCGAGGCTTTATCTATCAGCAATTGGATTGCCATCACGTGGCGGCCTCTGATTATCAGTATTTTATCGACCAATGCCCGGATGATCCGGCGGCTGAATTATTAAAAACTCAAGTGAATGCATTAAGTCGCGATGATGTGACCGTGCACTAATCATAATAAGAGAGAACACAATGGAACAAAAGATCGTTCATGTTGGTGACATCCCGGTAGCTAACGATAAACCCTTCACGCTATTTGCGGGAATGAATGTTTTAGAGTCTCGCGATATGGCGATGCGCATTTGTGAGCATTACGTCAATGTGACGAATAAACTCAATATTCCTTATGTATTCAAAGCGTCGTTTGATAAAGCAAACCGCAGCTCTATCCACTCTTATCGTGGGCCAGGTTTAGACGAAGGATTGAAAATCTTTCAAGAAATCAAAGAGACGTTTGGGGTCAAAATCATTACCGATGTGCATAACGAAGCTCAAGCTCAACCCGTTTCTGAAGTGGTGGATGTTATCCAGCTTCCCGCATTTTTAGCTCGTCAAACAGACTTAGTTGAAGCGATGGCGAAAACTGGCGCGGTGATTAACGTGAAAAAACCTCAGTTTATGAGCCCGGGCCAAGTCGGAAATATCGTTGAGAAATTTGCTGAATGCGGCAATGAGAATATCATTTTGTGTGAACGTGGCTCATGCCATGGTTACGATAACCTAGTGGTGGATATTTTAGGGTTTGGCGTGATGAAAAAGGCGTCTCAAGGTAGTCCAATTATCTTTGATGTGACGCACTCACTACAAAACCGTGATCCTTCTGGGGCCGCTTCTGGTGGTCGCCGTGAACAAACGGTTGAGCTTGCTAAAGCCGGCTTGGCAACAGGCATTGCGGGCTTATTCATTGAAGCTCACCCAGATCCAGATAATGCGAAATGTGATGGTCCATCGGCTCTGCCACTCGATAAGCTAGAACCGTTTTTACAACAAATGAAAGCCTTGGATGATATGATCAAAGGCTTTGAGCATATCGATATTAAATAACACGCTAAACGTTACGTTTAGCGATAACATCATAACGCGCCTGAATTGTTAGGCGTGTTGTGATGTGATGTGTTCCACTCCCTCCGGTTAATTTTCTTCTTGCGATGTTGCTCATGACACCCTTCACGCCCGATGGATTCGAGCTATAATGCCGCTTGAATTGATATCGTAATGAGATAACGTGTTTGAACAAGGATAACAACCATGACGCCAGCCATTAATTTAGCCAAAAAAAAGAAAACGCCTCATACTATCCATCAGTACCAGCATGATCCAAATAGTGAAAGTTACGGCGAAGAAGCGGCTCGCGTGTTGGGTCAAGATCCTAGTACGGTGTTTAAAACGTTACTGTTTGCGTTAAACGGGGAAGAGAAGCAATTAGCCGTCGCGGTGATTCCGGTCAGTTTGCGCCTCAATCTCAAATTGGCTGCGAAAGCTGCGAAAGCCAAA
This sequence comes from Vibrio zhugei, assembly GCF_003716875.1. NCBI lineage: Bacteria > Pseudomonadati > Pseudomonadota > Gammaproteobacteria > Vibrionales > Vibrionaceae > Vibrio > Vibrio zhugei. The sequence goes on from NZ_CP033078.1 coordinate 775,401, forward strand.
AAAGCCGAAATGGCCAAGCCCGACATCGCCGAGAAAACGACAGGTTATGTCGTCGGTGGTATCAGCCCTCTAGGGCAGAAGAAAGCCTTACCCACCTTTATTCATCATAGTGCCGAATTACAGGATACGATATGTGTTAGCGCGGGTAAGCGAGGGTTAGAAATAGAATTGTCGCCACAAGATCTAGCGATGTTAACTCGCGGAACCTTCGTTGATTTGTGCGGGGAATAACCTCGTTTCTCAGTGTCGAACGCGCATAAAAAAAGGTCCATAAAGGACCTTTTTTTATGCATTTTAAAGGAAGAGGAGAGTTTACTCGTCGTCGAGCTGAGTACTATCTACGATATGATTTTCGCCAAGATCTTGTGGCAAAATAAGATTCAGTACAATCCCGACGATACCACATAAGCTAACACCCTGTAGGTTGAAGTTACCAATTCCAAATGCCATCCCACCAATGCCAAACACCAAGACAACCCCAACAATGACTAGATTACGGGATTTGTGTAAATCAACGTTATGCTTAATGAGTGAATTCAGACCTACGGTGGCAATGGAGCCAAATAATAAGATCATGATTCCACCCATGACAGGCACAGGAATGGTTTGTAAGAACGCGCCGAGCTTGCCAATTAACGCTAATGCAATCGCGGTAACGGCAGCCCAAGTCATGATCACCGGATTAAATGCTCGAGTTAATGTCACCGCTCCTGTGACTTCGCTGTATGTCGTGTTCGGCGGCGCTCCTAAAAAAGCCGCCAAAATTGTGGCGACACCGTCACCAGTAATGGTGCGATGCAAACCGGGTTTTTTTAAATAGTCTTTACCGGTGACGTTAGAAATCGCAATCATGTCGCCAACATGCTCGACCGCTGGAGCAATCGCCACGGGAATCATGAATAAAATGGCGTTGATATTGAATTCAGGCATGGTGAAGTTTGGCAGTGCGAACCAAGCCGCTTGGTGAATGGCGGAAAAGTCGACAACACCAAAAAATAAGGACAGCATGTAGCCAACGAAAATACCACCACAGATAGGAATTAAGCGGAAAAACCCTTTGACATAAACACTAATCGCAATGGTGGTGAGCAAAGAGGCTAGGGCTATCCACAGGGCATAGTCACCATTGACTAACTGGGCACTCCCATCGCCGGATTTTCCCATCGCCATATTCACGGCGGTAGGGGCAAGGCCAAGCCCAATCACCATGATGACCGGACCGACAACCACAGGAGGCAGTAATTTATGGATAAAGCCAACCCCACGAACTTTAATCGCGGCACCAAGCAACACATACACCATACCCGCTGCGACTAGGCCACCCATGGTCGCGGCAATACCGAAGGCTTGTGTGCCATACATAATGGGAGCAATAAAGGCAAAAGAAGAGGCGAGGAAAATAGGAACGGAGCGGCGAGTAATGAGTTGGAATAAGAGGGTACCAGCGCCGGCCCCAAACAGTGCAACGTTAGGATCTAATCCCGTTAACAACGGAACAAGAACCAGTGCACCAAATGCTACAAATAACATTTGTGCGCCAATAATGGCATTTTTCATCGTATTTTCCCTGATGCTATAAAAATTGGGGGAATTTTATCACTTTTGTAATCGATTACCATATGTATTCAATAGAAAATCGTCGACTTTTTGTCTGTAACGGAGAGAAAATGGTCTGAAAACTGGAATTTTGACGCTATCCTGAATCCCATCTCTTGCCCGGGGTTCGATACTTGCTTATCATCAAGCTTCATGAATAGGGAACGATAGAATGTTATGCGCTATTTAGCTTTATTGTTAATCGGGGTCATATCACTGCCAGCGGCAGCGGTGACTAAAGTGAACTTGTATCAAACACAGGTAACGGTTGATCCACAAAATGCACAATCGGATGATCAGATTAGAATCCAAGGTATGGAGCAAGTTTTAGTTCGTGCCACAGGTTCCACATCGGCATTGCAAAATAGTGTTGTAAAAAAAGCACTCAATAATAACGACCAGTACCTCACACAGATCAGTCGTACAGAGAACGACCAAGGTCAAGGGGTGGTGAAACTGGGATTCAATGGCGTCCATATTCGCGAGTTGCTCACTCAAGCTCAATTGCCCTTCTGGCCGGCACAACGCACCAATATTCTGGTTTGGTTAGTAAAAGATACCGATTATGACCGTCAGATTATCTGGGAAAGCAGCCGCTCCCCCTTGCTTAAAGAAATGCGTCAAGAAGCCAGAGTCCGCGGATTGCCGTTAACCTTGCCCGTTGGCGATTTTTCTGACGTGACAGGCTTATCCACCACGGATCTTTGGGGAGGCTTTAGCGATGCGATAGGTGAGGCGAGTGCGCGTTACCCGACCGATGCCATCATGGTGGTACAAGCGCAAGGAGATGAGCTGCATTGGACGCTGTATGATCAACCGGCACATGCGATGCAAGACGATTTTAAAGAACCGGTCACCGGCCAAGCGAGTGGTGATGATGCAATGAAGACCATGATTGACACGATCAGTGAATATTATGCTCAGCGTGGTGGCGTTATCGTTTCCGACCAATCCTCTCAGTCATTAAATGCGGACTTTACTCATGTGACGGATGCGCAAGATTTCTTTAATATAGAGAAAATGCTGACATCATTAAGTTCGGTTGCATCCGTGAATGTGCAGCATATTAAAGGTGATGACGTACAATATCGTATTCACCTACTCACCTCGGCGGATGTCTTCAAAGACGAAGTATTGAGAAACGATGCGGTACAAAGCTCTGACCGTCAGAATGATTGGATGAATGTGGAAAAAATGCCGCAATTTTCCCACTCCAACAGCCAAGTGGATTCCACCGGGCTGGCCCCATCTTCTGGTGACAGTGAGACATCCATGGCGATGGATTCTGGTGATTCACAGTCGCTGGATGGTCCATCACCGTCTGCGAATGATGGAACTTCTGCGGATTCACCGCAGCCACATAGACCGACTCTGCATTTTATTTGGAATCACGAAAACGGATAAACAGAGTTTAAGAGAAGAAAAGCGCAGCTATCGGCTGCGCTTTTTTGTTGCCCACTGTTTGGAGCAAAAGAGCTTTCGCTTAGTGCTGCCGCCTAGTACATCGGCGGTTAACTTGTGCTCAGACCTTTCATTTGAGTGGCCACCAAAGCTAGGCGTTTTCCTAGATGTTGCGTTAGAGTGATTTCATCGGGAGATAATGAGTCACTATGTCCGCTCACATGGCTCGCCCCATAAGGGGTTCCACCATGTTTGGTGGTGTGCAGCGCAGGTTGTGAATAAGGAATGCCCAAGATCATCATGCCATGATGGAGCAGTGGCAGCATCATGGTATTTTGGGTGGTTTCCTGGCCGCCATGAAGGCTGGACGATGAGGTAAACACACACGCAGGTTTGTCAATGAGATCGCCTCCGACCCATAGGGCTGTGGTTTGATCCCAAAAGTGCTTCATGGGCGCAGACATGTTACCAAACCACACCGGACTGCCCATGGCCAAACCATCACAATGTTTGAGTTCCTCAAGGCTGAGGATGGGATCGACGGGGTCATGTGGCGAGTCAGTAAACTCCGACACGGTACGTAATAACGCTTCACATCCCGCTACGGATTCCACCCCGCGCGCAATGTGGCGAGCAAGTGTGCGCGTACTGCCGTGTCGGCTGTGATAGAGCACGACAACTTGAGTACTCATAAAATCTCAAGCACGCTTTCGGGTGGACGGCCAATACGGGCATGTTCCCCATTGACAACGATCGGACGTTCGATCAATTTTGGCGTGTCTACCATCGCTTGAAACAGCGCATCATCGCTCAAGGATTGGTCATCAAGATTTTGGCTTTTATAAGCCTCTTCCTTGGTTCTCATCATTTTACGAACACTATCTAAACCGAGTTTGGCAAACAATGTTTTAAGCTCTTCGAGTGACGGCGGCGTTTCTAAGTATTTCACCACTTCAGGCTGGACATTATTGGCTTCTAGCAGTACTAAGGTCTCACGACTTTTTGAGCATCTTGGGTTATGATAAATCACGACTGACATAGTCTCTTCCTATCTCTTAGTTTTTCTGTAACGCTGTAAAACGATCACGTTGAACGAGCAGTTGGTCAATTCGGGCATCGTAACGCGCTTGTTCGAGGCTGCCCAGCTTAGCGAGTTGACTCGCTTGAGTATAGTATTGAATCGCTTTTGTCCACTGTGCTTTTAATGCCAAAATTTCGGCGCGCGCAGCTAATTCTTCTTGTTCATTCCCTAGGCGGTTGTTCGCTTTGGATAGTAAATCCCAGCCGTTAACATCATCTGGATGAGCATGAGTGTAACGCTGTAGGACATGAATCGCCGCTTTAAATTTCCCCTCGTCATACAACACATTGGCGTAGTTAATCAAAATGACCGCGCTATCAGGGTTATTTTTGCGTGCATGATTAAGCATAGCTTGTGCTTTAGAAGCTTGCTTCAACGCTAAATATAAATCACTCATGGCATCGAGATAAAACGGGTTATCAGGCGATTTTTTCCATAGAGGAAATAATGTGGCTTTAGCTTGAGACAGTTTATCGCTGTCCAAGTACACCAAGGCTTGGCCATAATCAAAGGCCTCCTTCATCGCGGCGGGTGCCTGCGCCTTATGGCGTGATAGCCAGTCTAGCGCGGAGGCCGGCTTTAAGTCGCTATAGCGCGCTACGACCCGAGAGCGAGCTAAGTAGAAAGATAATGATGGCTTAGGATGATGCGCTTTATATTGCTGCGCACGCTGCCGTGTATCGGTAATTCTCGATTGTGGCAGTGGGTGCGTGAGTAACATTTGTGGTGGTTTGGATGAGTAGCGATATTCTGCCGCCAATCGACTGAAAAAGCGCGGCATCGCCATGACATTAAACCCCGCATTTTCCAGTGTTCTCATGCCAAATCGATCCGCTTCTTGTTCGTTGCTGCGCGAGTAGTTGAGCTGGCCTTGAATATGACCCGCCATGGTTGCGTTAAGTGCCGCGATTCCTGCTTGAGGAGAGGCTATCGCCAGAAGTAGGGAGCCTGCCATCGCAGCAATGGTGGCTGGCGTATTACGAGCTTCTTCTTCCATGCGCCGCGCTAAATGTCGCTGAGTAATATGGGAGATCTCATGCGCCATGACAGACGCCAATTCGCTTTCTGTTTGCGTATGTAAAAAAAGCCCAGAGTGCAGGGCTACGTGTCCTCCAAAAAAGGCGAACGCATTGAGCACCGGATTATGAATCAAAATAAATTGAAAGGGCGTTTTGACATTATCGGCGTGGGAGACTAAACGATGCCCTAAATCATCAATATATTGATTTAATACTGGGTCGTTAATGATCGGCTGAGTCGCTCTGAGGATGCGCATATAAGCATCCCCGTATTGGAGTTCTTTGTTGATGGATAACGTAGAGCCCGCCACTGTGCCAATGTCTGGTAAATCGGCACTATTGGGCTCGGCTACACTGGGCACTGCAATACTCAATGATAAGGCAGAGACCAAACATAAGCCCAGCAATGAACGCTTTTTTTTCTGAAACATCATGCGAAATTGAGCTCCTAAGGCAACTGACTTTATGACCATGAGCTCGACAAAAGGTTTCTCTTATGAGCTCATGAACGAACTTGAGTTAAATAAGGGAGAGATTGAGTGTTTCCCTTGTGATAAAAGCGATACAATACTGCCATCTCGTCACATGAAGTCATGCGCATAGCGCTCATTCAGTTGGTGTGACTATAACTATCATAATCATTCAACGAATAAATGAAACCATGAGAGGTTGATTTTATAACACTTTTTATTGGATAGCGGGCGCATATTGATGCCTTTCTTTCGCCGAGCATCACAATTCTTTGTTGTCTCGAAACAATAGAAAGCGACGTTTATTAAAGCATATAGCAGCGAGTACAGGAGTATCATGGCATGCTAGAATTGGTCCAAAATTGGTACAGAAGGCGCTTTTCTGATCCAAACGCGGTCAGTCTATTGGCGGTATTAATTGTTGGTTTCGTCACGATTTACTTTTTTGGTCATTTAATTGCGCCATTATTGGTTGCGGTTGTTTTAGCTTATTTGTTGGAATGGCCAGTGATGCATCTACAACGTTGGCGCCTGCCGCGCACTCCCGCAGTGATTTTAGTCTTACTCGCTTTTATTGGCTTGATGTTATTTGCTTTGTTTGGTTTAGTTCCGACGATTTGGAAGCAGGTTGCTAATTTGGTGAACGATATTCCGAGCATGTACACAGATTTGCAGCGTTCTGTCATGTCCATCCCCAAACGTTATCCGGAGTTGGCCAACTTGGATATTGTCGAGCCTTTAATGGATAACGCCAAAAATAAAGCGCTGATGTTTGGTGAATCCGCACTAAAAGGTTCACTGTCATCGCTTATCAGTATCGCTACGTTGGCGGTGTATTTGATTTTGGTACCGTTATTGGTGTTCTTTATTCTCAAAGATAAACAGCAAATGTTACGAGGCTTTGGTCGTATTATGCCTCGTAACCGAGTGCTTGCCGCGCAGGTATGGAGTGAGATGAATGAGCAAATCTCCAATTACATACGTGGTAAAGCGCTGGAAATTGTCATTGTTGGTGTCGCCACTTACATTACCTTTGCGGTATTAGACCTTCGCTACGCGGTATTGTTAGCGGTAGCGGTTGGGGCATCGGTCCTGATCCCGTATATTGGCGCCGCTGTGGTCACCGTGCCAGTGGCGATTGTAGGGTTATTTCAATGGGGGCTAACCCCCGAGTTTTATACGATGATGATCGTATATGGGATTGTGCAAATCATTGATGGTAATGTGATCGTACCCATTTTATTTTCGGAAGCGGTCAATCTGCATCCGGTCGCCATCATTGCTGCGGTCTTAATTTTTGGCGGGCTATGGGGGTTCTGGGGGGTCTTTTTTGCCATCCCATTGGCTACGTTGGTCAAAGCGGTATGGCATGCTTTGCCAGCGTTCGAGGACTCTGGGTATCATTCACCGACAGAAGAATAATTGAGATTTATTGAGATAACCAAACAAAAAAAAGCGCCTGATGATAGGTAATGCTTGTAAGTTAAGAGGCATTTAACATCTTTTAGAAGGCCTGGTCGCATAGCGACTGGGCCTTCTTTTTACTGCTCTTGGATAGCTTCGTTCTCTCCTTTCTGGCAGCGTAAAACTCTCAGCCATATCTAAGATGTAATTCATCACCTCCGGGACCCTTCCCGGTGCCACTGACGGCAGTTGCTGTAATTGCCCTATTAAGAACAACGAAGCTTGTTTGAACCCTATCTGGTAAGGCATGACCTTGTTTTGATCGTAAGCCATTTGGCACATCAAGAACCTAAGTAAGTTGTAAGCCAGCAGCATGCCCCATAATTCTTGTTCTACTAGCTCAGGCTTTTTACTTCTTAGGGTTAGGGTGTTTTGCAGCATATATTGCTTCATTTCTCGATAACCAAGTTCGATTTCCCACCGATGGCTATATAGCTCGGCTATGTCTTGCCCTGGGTAACGCAAGGGATCTGTCATTGAGGTTAATAACCGAACTTCCTTCCCCTTTATCGTCTTGGTGATTAATCGAGCCTCGAGTGTTTCTGGTGCATCGTGCCACTTCTTCTTCGCTTGTGGGGATAGCGTTAACTCAACCAGCTCTTGACCACGTCCTAATTGGCGAAGTGTCGTGTATTGCGCCCCTTTACGCATGGGAATTAGCCAATGTCTTTCTGTCCCTGTTGTCTGCCAACGGTGTAAAAGCCCTAGCGCATAAAAACCTCTATCGAAGATAGTCAGGCTATTATCTGGTGATTGCTCTATGAGCTCCGTTGTTAGGTCCACTTCACTTGTTGATGTGGAATCGAACGAAGCGCTATTTAGAAGATGACTAGTCAGTTCCATGTGGCAGACCATGCGCACTTGAGGATATTCGGACGAGCACTTTTGATTCCGAGTCCGACTGAATGTCTCACCGTTTTCTTTCGTATCTGGCGTTCGCCAGACGACGCCGTCGACAGCATGAAGCGTGAGTCCATGCCAGTCTGGATGAGGCGTTTTATCATGCCAAATCTTCTGTGTTTGAGTAAAAACGGATTTCATGACATCGGAGCCCAACCGTTGTCTGGCTTGGATGACGGCACTTGGAGCAACAAATGGCTTCTTACCTGGAAGGAGGATATCCAGTTTCGACACAACTTTCTCCATAGACAAGTGACGATATAAAGACATCCCAACGACACTCCATACCATCATCTCCATAGGCAATCTTCGTCTACGAACTGTGGTAATTCCGGTATCTTCTAAACATTGCGAAATGAGTTCAGGGGAAAGTAGGTCAGATAACCCCGAAAGTTGTTCAGCAGAAAATTTGTGTACTTGGTTAAGTGCTTGTCTTAAAAACATAAAAAAATCCGAGTGCATGAATACACTCGGATTTTGACACGTTAGATGGATCCTTCAACCGATCATTTTAGTCTTAACTGATCGGCATTACCTGATGATAGGCGCTTTTTTAATGGTTCAGGGCGTGTCTGTTGCCTTATGCCTTACTGAGGAAGGGATAGGACTTACGCGTTTTCGTTCAAATAATTTAACACGACGTCGTGATGGTCTTTGGTCTTGAATTTATTAAACACATGTTCAATATTGCGATGTTCATCAATAAGAAAACTGGTTCTCACGATGCCCATATTTTCTCTACCCATGTTAGTACACCCTTGGAAATATGCTAAGACATAAATTTTGACGATTCTTAATAAAGTCTATCTTTAACAATGAGTTAAGTTAATAAATTTCTTGTTTAAACCCTAATTATAGCAGTTGTCATATTTTTTTGTAAATTGGGCTATTTTTGACGCTTTTCCAAGCGAAAACTTGTCATAAAAAGTTTAGGTGAAGTTATAAAATGGGGCTTATTGTCATTGCGACAAAGTCGCTCGGTGATCACACACACGGATTTAGCTTTGTAAATCATTTTTGGACAAAAGTTACTTAGAGTAATCACTTAAATTAGGAAAATGCGGATAACTTTAGATATGGAAAAGTCGCTTAGTGAAGTGTCTAGTTTCGCTGGTGCAGATCACTATACTGAAGCACAGCAGGTGTTCGAGCATAAACTCGTAGCAATCTACTTTAGATTCTTCGCGAAGTAGGTGGCGGCCTTTTTTACAATTTCTAGCTCTTCTGCTTGCTCAGCCAACTGCCTTTTGAGCTTGGCAACCTCTGCGGCTAGCTCTTGCTCTCGCTGACTAGTACTGGTGTCTTTCTTCGAGTTCTTCCGCCACCCGTAGATTTGAGATTCATGTAAAGAAAGCTATCTTGCTGTCGCAGCTACTCCCACTTTATCTGCTAACTTCAAGGCTTCTGCTTTAAATTCAGGGGAATGTTTAATTCTAGTTTTCTTAGTTGTCATTGTTCACCTCGTTAGTGATTGTACTCACTTAACTCAGTGTCCAAAACTGCTGGGGCGGATCAGAATGATGGGGGCTCGTTTCAGTTAGTGTAAGTGCTGCTTTTAATTAAATAAAAGAGCTCCTCTCTTACCTCAAGAGCCCAAAATGCTTAATCGACTTTTAGTACTTATTGTACAGCTTCATGTGACCTGTCTTGTCAAAAGACACCACATTAAAGCCTTTGTACTCTTGCCCTGGTCGTGCCATTCCCGGCGAATGCTGCGGCATACTAGGAGCCGCAATTCCTGAAATATTTTCAAGTCTCTCCTCAAGCAAACGTTTGATATCAGACTCAGGAACATGCCCTTCAATCATATAGCCACCAATGACAGCTGTATGGCAGGACATCAGTTGATTAGGCATACCAAACTCTTGTTTGACATCACTCCAATCACGAGCATGGTTAACATTCACTTCATAGCCTTTCTTCTCCATAATTGCAGCCCATTCCTTGCAGCAACCACAAGTAGGCGATTTATAAAGCTCAATAACAGGCTTAGCAAAGACGTTAAAACTCAAAATCAAAGATGAAAGTGCAATAAGTCTCAAATTTTTACTCATAAAGTTACCTAACCAAAATCTATTTTACGTTAATACTGACGGCTTCATCGCCATAACTCAGCTCATATACTCCCTTTTCAGGAAGCCACTCAAAGTACTGAGTTTCATACGGCTCTACACGCAGTGTTAAATGTTTACCAGCCAAAGGGGAGAGATCAATTGACATCGACTCAAACATTTTATTTAGTACCACCAACTGACTCTTCTTGCCGCTATCTATAGAAACTGAGAGTAGCGCCCCCTTGGTACCTTCATACTGTAGTGGTCAACTAAAATTGGCCACGGTTTCAGAGTTTTCCCAATATAATCGTTCTGATTCATTGGGCGTTAGGCCACCGTTATACTGATGCGGCCTGAGTTGGCAGTAATATCCGATAATATAGCGGATGATCTCTTGTTGAGCCTCAGCGAAGCTACGATAACCCACAGTTGGCACCCATTCAGTCTTCAGACTTCTAAAGAAGCGCTCCATTGGCGCATTATCCCAGCAATTTCCTCTGCGAGATAAACTCTGTTTTATTTGAAAACGCCACAGTAATTGGCGGTATTTACGACTGGTATAGTGACTACCTTGATCGCTATGGAACATGACACCTTTAGGCTTACCACGTGACTCATAAGCCATCGAAAGAGCTTTACCTGTTAACCGAGTATCAGGTGATAAAGACATCGACCAACCGATCACTTTACGAGCAAAAAGATCGATAACGACCGCTAAATACATCCACCGATTACCCGTCCAAATATACGTAACATCGCCAACCCAGACTTCATTTGGGGCGGTAACAGCAAACTGACGACCTAAGTGATTTGGAACTTCAATATGCTCTTGTGAAGCCTTTCTGTAACGATGCTTTGGCTCTTGGCAACTCACTAAACCAAGAGTTCTCATCAGTTTTGTCGCTCGGTAACGACTCAGCTTTACGCCCTGGGTTGTAACTATATCTGCAATGGTTCTTGCTCCCGCAGAGCCATTGCTTGCAGTGTGTGCCTCACTAACCAAGCTGCGAAGTTTTACTATTTCAGCATTAATTACCGTTGGGCGTTTAGTAAGCGCACCACAAACCCCACATTCTAATCAGGCTTTGCCCACTCTATGATCACATCTCCAATCCAAAGGAGATGTGACATGAATAAACGACGCACCGATCAAGAATGGCTTTCTCTGATTGAGCAATGCCAAGCCAGTTCGCTTACACAACAAGATTTTTGCCAAAAACACGACATTAGCGTATCGACGTTTTACGCTAAGCGGCAGCAGTTGAGTGTTAACCCATCTCCAACTCAGAGCGGCTTCGTTAAGGCCGAAATTATTGAAAAAACCACCTGTCGCAAGGTGACCCAGACGTCGGTAGCCAACATGACTTTGATAGTAAATAACATCGAATTGAGTATTCCTCAAGGCACGCCACCACACTATCTTGCTGAGTTGATTGGAGCCTTGTCATGAAGCGCATGATGACCGCGCCAGTGGTGTATTTATACCGCGAGTTTGTCGATTTCAGAAAATCTATCAATGGTCTGGCGCTGTTGATTGAATCCGACACCGACCTTGAGCTAGGCTCAGGGGCATTGTTCCTCTTCACCAATAAACAACGCGATAAAATAAAAGTGTTGTATTGGGACCAAACGGGTTATGCGCTCTGGTATAAACGCCTCGAAAAAGCCAAGTTTAAGTGGCCCACGCAAGAGAAAAATACGGTGTTGACCTTAACGCAATTTGACCTCGACAGACTGCTTTCTGGCTTCACAATAATCGGCCATAAATCGGTAAAAATCGACAGTTTTACAATGGGTTAATGGCAATAAAAGTCAGATAAACCAAGCCTTTTTTATCGGTATTCAGTACAATGAATACCATGAAAAAGACGACCCCCGACATCAATCCAGACAGCCAAAACATCGCGGAACTTCAAGCGATGGTGAAGGCGTTGATGTCTGAGCAAGAAGCTTGGCAGCAAAAAGAATCACAATGGCAACAAGAACGCCAATCCTTGATTGAGCAGTTCAAACTGGCACTTGACCGTCAGTTCGCCAAGCGCTCTGAAGCGTTAAAACCGTATAACGAAGCTCAGGGCGACTTCTTTAATGAAGTGGAATGCGAAGCGGAGAACGTCGACGAAGACGTGGTGACCACGACGACCACAACAAAGCGCCGTGGTAAACGCAAGCCATTACCGAAAGACTTACCTCGCGAAACCGTGGTTCTTGACCTGGACGAGCACGATAAACAGTGTCCTTGCTGCCAACATTCTCTGCATCAAATCGGGGAAGACCGTAGCGAGAAACTGGAGTTCACGCCTGCGATACTCAACGTTATCGACTACGTTCGTCCTAAATACGCGTGCCGTCATTGTGAGCAACACAGTGAGACTAACCCAGTTCACCAACAGCCAGTACCCGAAAGCATCATCCCCAAAAGCTTCGCCACAGAAAGCTTGCTGGCCCATATCATCTTAGGTAAATACCAGTACGCCTTGCCGCTGTATCGACAAGAAACCTTGTTCACGCAATCGGGCATCGACTTATCAAGAACCACTATGGCTCGCTGGGTTATCCAAGTGAGCGAGAAGTTCCAACCCTTGTACCAAGCCTTAAAAACGCACTTACTTGAGCAAGTGGTGGTGCATGCTGATGAAACCCCATTGAATGTGCTGCAAGAAGAGAAGCGCAGTTACATGTGGCTTTACTGCTCAGGAGCTGACTCTCCGCAAGCTTGTTTACCGGAGATGAAAAACATCGTCTTGTACGACTATCAAAACAGTCGCGCGAGAGCGTGCCCAATGGACTTCTTGGGCGATTACTCGGGTTACCTGCAAACCGATGGTTATGTGGCGTACGATGGTCTCACTCAAGTGACAAACGTCGGTTGCTTCGCTCATGCTCGCCGTAAGTTCATGGAGGCAAAAAAGCTCCAGGGAAAAGGCAAGACTGGAAAAGTGGATATCGCGCTGGCGAAAATCCAAAAACTTTATGCGCTTGAAGCTCACTTAAAACCGTCGTCAGCCGAAGAGCGTTGGTCAGAGAGACAATCACACGCCAAACCGATATTGGACGACCTGTATCAATGGCTCACGACACAGAAAGTGTTCGAATCCAGCCCACTGGGTAAAGCGATTAAATACACCTTGGGTCAATGGCCAAAGTTGGTGCGTTATGTGGATGATGGGCACGTATCCATCGACAACAATCGAGCAGAGCGTGCGATAAAATCGATGGTCATTGGCCGAAAAAATTGGCTCTTCGCCAACACATCAAGAGGCGCCGATGCTAGCGCATTACTCTATAGCATCATCGAGACGGCTAAAGCCAATGGACTCATTCTCTACGATTACATGGTCAAGTGCATGAAAGAGCTGGCGAAAGCAGAGCCCGACATTGACTCACTTCTTCCGTGGAACTTCTCACACTAAAACGCCCCGTGTGTTCATGGGGCGCTTACGGCGTTTAAGCCAATAGTTATAACTGCTTCGATGAACATTGAAGACTTCGCATAATGTTTTTACGCTGTAGCTCTGCTTGAGTTTCTTGATGATCAAGAATTGTTCAGTGAGTCCGACATCAACAGAGCTGTGGCTTTTTTTAGTATTTCATTATGCTCTTCAAGGCGAGCCAACTTCTTTTTCAATTCCCGAATTTCTATTTGCTCAGGGGTCATAGGAGAAGCTTTCGGTGTTTTCCCTTGGCGCTCTCCTCTAAGTTGGCGAACCCATTTATCCATCGTGGATTTACCCACATTCATGGCTTGGGCTGCTTCAGTCACTGAGTAGTTCTGGTCTAGGACTAACTGCGCTGCTTCTAACTTAAATTCTGCGCTAAATAGTCGTCTTGTGCGTTTTGTCATAGTGTCACCTGTTAACTTATGAGGTGATGATATCACCTCTAACTAAGTGACCAAATTCACTATGCCACTACATACATCCAATCCACTAATTGAAACGTTCCAAGATACTCCATGTATTCTGCTAGATTTATCTTATCTTGTTCACTTAGTGCGTCGCCTAAAAGCTTCATTGTTTGTTCATGCTCTAGGCTGTATTTCAGGTCATTTAAGGAGTTACCTCTGATATTCCCACCAACGTTACCTCCCCCTTGACCATAAAGCCCATGACACGCAATACATCCATATCCCCCTACAGTACGAAAAGTCGACTCACCGGCTGAAATTGAGCCTTCCGACGCATAGGAGAATAAGCTCACACTAAACATCCCCACTAGCATGAATGAACGCTTTAACATCATCAGATTCCTTTATAGCGCCTATAAACTCACTTTTTTAATCATGCCTGCTTCTGCATGCCCTGGAATATTGCATGCAAATTCAACCTTGCTATCCCCGTGGAAGTGCCAAAACAACTGCTTAGCTTTACCCGGTTTTACTGTAACTGCATTCCCAGAATCATGCATATGATGAGGCATTTTCTTCATCATTTCTCGATGTTCAAGTTGCTCTTTCGCTGAACCAATAGTGAACTCGTGATCAATCTTGCCAGCATTCATAACCACAAATTGAACTACATCATTCGGTTCAATTTGTACTTCTTTTTTGAACTTGATTGTCATGTCATCTGCCAACACAACATGGACCACTTTATCTGGCTTTGCACCTGTTGCTGGCATACCAACATCCAACATTCCCTCCATATTCATCATAGAGTGATCCATTTTTGAATGGTCCATATCTCCATTATTCATATTACTGTGGTCCATGCTCTCACGGTTCATAGAACCGTGGTCCATCTTTGAATGATCTATCTCTGCCATAGCTGACGCTGCTGTCATTGAAAGTAATACGGCTAGTAGTGTCTTTTTCATGGTTATATTCCTTACTATTTCATTAATAAGTTTACGGGCTAAGTTCGTTCTTAGCCCGTATGTGTGTTTAGTGGTGTTTGAGTTCGCGTATTTTCCAAACCTTGAAAATCGCAGGAATAACGAGAAGTGTTAGTAACAGAGCTGAGGCCATGCCACCAATCATCGGTGCTGCGATACGCTGCATTACCTCAGAGCCAGTGCCCTCACCGTACATGATTGGGATAAGACCGATGATCACCGTAAGAACCGTCATCATTACCGGACGAACACGTAATCCAGCTCCCTCTCGAATCGAGCTACTCAAATCATCTACATTCAGTGATTTGCTCTGTTCTTGGGCATCCAGTTTGGTGTAGTGCCATGCTTGGTTGAGATACACCAACATGATGACCCCGATCTCGACGGCAACCCCAGCCAAAGCAATAAAGCCAACGCCCACCGCGATAGAGAAATTGTAGCCAAGGTAATACATCAACCACAGCCCCCCAACCATGGCTAACGGTAGAGTTAGCATGATGATCATCACTTCACCAATACGGCGGAAACTCAAGTAAAGCAAAAGCATAATGATGGCAATCGTAATAGGCACCACGACAACTAAGCGCTCTTTCGCTCGCTCCATGTACTCATATTGGCCTGACCAAGCAAGTGAATAGCCAGCTGGCATATCAAGTTGTTTTGCAACCGCCTGCTTTGCCTCTTCAACGTAAGAGCCTAAGTCTCTGCCATCAATATCAACAAACACCCAACCATTTGGACGAGCATTCTCTGTTTTAATCATTGGTGGACCATCTTCATAGCGAATATCGGCAACATCAACTAAAGCAATTCTAGCGCCACTTGGGGTAACCAATGGTAATTGCTGTAGCTTAACGACTGAATCACGATAGCCTTGAGGGTAGCGAACATTAATTGGGTAACGCTCGAGGCCTTCAATCGTTTCACCAATGTTCATGCCACCTACTGCGGTAGAAACAACTTGTTGGATCTCCTTAATGCTAAGAGCGTAGCGAGCTGCAGCTTTGCGATTGATATCAATAGTCACATAGCGACCACCAGCAACACGCTCTGCATATACAGATGCAGTGCCTGTAATGTTGTTTAGGATAGATTCAAGTTGAGCACCTATTTTCTCAATTTCAGCTAAATCACTTCCAGCTATTTTTATTCCAATTGGAGTTTTGATACCGGTTGCCAACATATCGATGCGCGTCTTTATAGGCATCACCCATGCGTTAGTTAAACCAGGAAATTGAATCAAGTCATCAAACTCTTTTCGTAGCGACTCAGTTGTCACGCCCTCACGCCACTGATCACGCGGTTTAAGCTGAATAACGGTTTCAATCATAGTTAAGGGAGCAGGGTCTGTCGCAGTGTCAGCACGACCGACTTTACCCCATGTTGTCTGTACTTCGGGTACCGTCTTAATTAGCTTGTTTGTCTGCTGAAGCAACTCTCGCGCTTTACCAATAGAAATACCTGGATAGGTGGTTGGCATATACATCAAGTCACCCTCATCAAGAGGAGGAATGAACTCACTACCGAGCTTCATTGTTGGATAATAAGCAGACCCCATAAGAGCAATAGCCAATACAATCATGTTTTTCGGGTGCTTGAGACTAATATTCAGTAAGGGCTTGTAAAGGGCAATTAGACCTTTATTAATAGGGTTCTTGTTCTCTGGTAATATTTTACCGCGAACAAGATATCCCATGAGCACCGGCACTAACGTAATAGCAAGGCCGGCTGCTGCCGCCATTGCATAAGTTTTAGTAAAGGCGAGTGGCGAGAACATCTTGCCTTCTTGACCTTCCAATGCGAATACAGGAACAAAACTTAGCGTGATGATCAGTAGCGAGAAGAACAGCGGTGCACCAACCTCTTGCGCCGCATCACCAATCACTTGCCATCGGTTTTTGTCAGTCAATGGAGTCCGTTCAATGTGCTTATGTACGTTTTCTATCATAACGATAGCACCGTCTACCATTGCACCTATCGCGATTGCAATCCCTCCTAGCGACATGATATTGGCGTTGATACCTTGCCAATGCATGACAATAAAGGCTCCTAAAATACCGACAGGGAGACTCAATGCGATAACGAGCGAAGACCGAATATGGAATAGGAACAACGCACATACAATAGCGACAACAATGAACTCTTCTGCAAGCTTTTTCCAAAGGTTCTCAACCGCTGCATTGATTAACGTAGAACGATCGTAAGTAGCCACTATCTCAACACCATCAGGCAAGCTACCCTGAAGCTCGTTTAGCTTATCCTTAACATTATTGATCACTTCGCTCGCGTTTTCTCCAAAACGCATGACAATTACGCCACCTACGGCTTCGCCCTCTCCATTTAATTCAGAGATTCCTCGTCTCATCTGTGGTCCGAGGTCAATATCAGCAACGTCACCTAATAATAGGGGGGTTCCTTTTTTGCTTACCTTGAGTGGAAGCGCTTTAATGTCATCAATACTAGACAAGTAACCAGTGGTTCGAACCATGTGCTCAGCTTCTGCAACTTCTACTACGGACGCACCACTCTCTTGGTTACCATCTTGAATAGCCATATTAACTTGTTGTAACGTGAGGTCGTATGCACGCAATTTAGCCGGATCAATTTGCACTTGATATTGTTTAACCATACCGCCAACAGTCGCAATCTCAGACACCCCATCAACTGTTTGTAACTCATATTTCAAGAACCAATCTTGTAAGCTACGCAATTCGGCTAAATCATGCTGTCCGGTTTTGTCTTGCAATACATAACTATAAATCCAGCCCACACCTGTCGCATCCGGACCAAGGGTTGGCTTAGCGCTTGGGGGAAGGTTTGGAGCTACTTGACTTAAATATTCGAGCACTCGAGAGCGAGCCCAATACATGTCAGTATCATCATTAAAAATGATATACACGTAGGAATCACCGAAGAACGAATATCCACGAACAGTTTCTGCACCAGGAACGGCAAGCATAGCCGTTGTAAGCGGATACGTGACTTGATCTTCCACCACTTGGGGTGCCTGACCCGGGTAACTTGTTTTTATGATAACTTGTACGTCTGATAAATCAGGTAAGGCATCTACAGGAGTGTTTTTTACGCTATAAAGCCCACCAAATACGAGGGCAAAAGTGGCTACCAACACTAAGAAGCGATTGTTGATAGACCAGCGAATAATGGCACCTATCATTACTTATCCTCACTTTTAACTAACTCTTTGAGAAGATAATCGGATCCTTGTTTCTCAACTAGAAACCGAACTTTGTCACCCTCCTGAAAACCTGAGAGTTCAAAGTCACCACCGACTGAAAAGTTGAGCTCACCTGCATCCCAGGACCAATCAGCCACAGGGGCATGATTTAGTGTCACCATACCAAAGTCCGCCATTAACATAGAGACATCACCGTCTATCCATACTTCTGTATTTATGCTCAGCTCACTTACTTTGTAATCAACGATTTCATATTGACCCGATTCAGATTTTTGCATTTCAAAATCAATCGTTTGACCTTTTGAAAGTTGGTCCATTTCAACGTTCTCTGATACCATAAAATTCATGGTCATTCTTGGCCAGTCCCACTCAGGAACAGGTTTATGATTAATAGTTAGCATTCTATGCCCAGCCATTACGTCTGTAATTTCGCCGGTTGCCCACGCCGTTTCAGCAGTTGGCTCAACACCATTGATTCTGGATAGATCGGCAGACTGACTTGATTCAGAGTCCAACATGAAGTGCGCGGACGTAACAACACGATCTCCTCGTTGCATTCCCTTTATGACCTCAATCTTGTCAGCGGACTCACGACCAACTTCAATTCTGGCAGAGCGATATTTTCCATCTCCCTCAGCCAGAACCACGCGAGTCATACCGCCAGAGCGGATGACTGAGGAACGTGGAATGGTTAACACTTCATCACTTGATACCGGTTTTAGCGCGACGTTAGCGAACATATTCGGCTTAAGTTCACCTTGTGGGTTATCGAATCGAAGGCGGACACGCAATGTACGCGTACTAGGGTCAAGAATGGGATAAACATAATCCACTTCACCATTCCATTCTCCACCTGGTAAGGCATCCAATGTCATAGATGCTTGACTGCCTTGTTTAATCCAATGTGATTGACGTTCAAAGACTTCTGCATCTACCCATACTTGATTCAAAGGACCTGCGCTGATCACCGCTTGAGCTGGAGAAAGGTAGCCACCTTCACGAATATTGAGGCTTGCAATAACGCCGTCTGCCGGTGCTTTAATTTCAATGGATTGTGACGCTTTACCTCGACGGGCGATGGATTTAATTTGATTGCGGTCAACCCCCAAAGTGATCAAACGATCGGTAGCACCTTGTATCATTCCTTTACGTTGGGTCTTATAGGCACTGATCAGTTCTTCTTGTGCTTTTACAAGCTCTGGGGAATACAGAGTGAACAGCGTGTCACCTTGATTCACTTTTTCACCAACGGCATTGATATAAAGCTTTTCAACCCAACCCGATACTCGAACATTGGTCTGCCAAAGTTGACTCTCATCAAAGGCGACATAGCCGACAGTTTCGATGCGTGGTGCAAGGACCTCTTGCTTTACGGTATCTGTTTTTACACCGAGGTTATTTTCAACCGCAGGATCGATTTTTACTGTTCCTGGCTTGTCGTTACTACCATTGAGGTCATCAGCATACACAGGAATAAGATCCATCCCCATAGGCGACTTTCCCGGTTTATCTCGCTGATAGTTTGGGTCCATCGGTGCGACCCAATACAGTGGTTCATCACTTGATTTAGACTCAGAAGCTGTCATTCCAACCATGTTATAGTTCATGCCTGAAAGGTAAATATTCGCTCCATAACCCAATGCGCTGCCGATCAGTAACGCTAGGCTTGCAACTTTAAATGTACTCATCTTGATTCCTTTATTATTGTTCATTGTACTGAGTGTTTGGCGCAGAAACTTGATATTCGAAACCACCAAGTAACATGGATAACTTGCTATTGACCTGGTTCATATCGGTTATTAGGCGAGCAAGCTCCATTTGAAGAGCCAATTCATCGGTTGATGCAGTAATGACATCACCAAACTGAGCAGTATTGTTCTGATAACCGCGCTCTATCGCTTCAATGCGGGCTTTGGACTGAGGTAATAAGCGCTCTTGGTAGCGCTGAATGCGTTCAATGAGATTCATTCTGTCCGTCATTAATGCGTTTACTTGGGCGTTCATTTGAGCGAGCAGCGTATCTTTTTGATATTGCGCTGCGCCCACTTGGTATTGAGCGGCCGCTACATTTTTATCTTGGCGGTTATCAGTGAACAAAGGGATATCCATAGTAAGATAGGCACTCAGCAAATCTGAAGCTGGTTCACCTTTCATGTTGTCAGATTGACGGTAGGCATACATCACTTCGACACCAAATTGTGGTGTATAAGATTGTTCAGCAACCTCAACTTGGGTGCGATTAGCAGAAATGTTGGCGTCAGCCATTTGCGCCATAGGATGTTGATTAAGCAGCATGTAGTACTGGGTGTCACTCGTTTGCTGATCTAAAAGCGCATTCAAATGCGACCAGTCTAATTGATAGCCAGCCTGATTCGAGTCAATAGAACGACGATTCAACCACTCTGAACCTAGCCATTCCGATAACTGGGCAACGACTCGATTTTGCATTTGTTGATTCGATTGCAGTTTTTCGTCGAGCTTATTGACTTGAAGTTGGGTGTTAAGCAGGTCTTGCGCTTCGCTCTTACCAATTGAGTAATTGGTTTGAATATACTGCTCCATCTCTACCATGAGACGTTGATTAGATTCAATCAACGTTTCTGCGTATTGAAGGTAGCCCAGCTCCAACCATAGTTGAGTAATACTATTCGCCACTTCACGTTCACGAACTTGAACCTGATACGCCATACCATCGGCCTGTTGATTCGCTTTACGTTGGTTAAGATCTAACGTTGCACCCCGTTCAAACTGTTGCATTAATCCAACAGAAATGTTCGTCATAGGATCTTCGTCAAACTTAAATGAATCCACAGGTAAACCGCCAAAGCCCACCTTAAGTTTTGGATCCATGAGAGTCGAGCTTGCAACGCCCGTTTCACGCATCGCCTGTGACTGCGCAGCATATTGAGAGCGACTCGTATCATTTGCTAGAGCCGCTTCAATTAGGGCATTCAACTGCTGCGTCGAAGCCGCGATAGTTTGTGGAGTCGCGTTCGACCCCGAATGTGACAGGGCAGGCATTGCATAAAGTGCAATTGCAACCCCAAGACTCAGGGATTTAAATGCCCTGAAGCCGTTTAATTCAATACTCATTGTTGTTTATCCACGATAAAATGATATGGACATACCTCAACCTCTGCCTTCCAGCAGAAAGAATTGAGAGCTAAATAGCTATGATAGTTGAATTAAACAGAGGGTGGACGCAGTAAGCTCTGAATACGAGTTACTGTAACGCCTATTTTGATTGGGTGACGCAGGGCTAAATCAGATTCAGATGTACTGATTAAGCGAGAAGATGAGAGTGGGAAAAATACGCTAGTACACACGCTTTTACAGCAGTCACCACCAGAGGTAGATGAGCTATCGCAATGAATAGAACTATCGCTCTTTGTCACCTCCATCGATGGGCAGCCTATCATCGCATAATGGCTTGCTGTAGTCTCAGACATTTCCATCGAGTCATGATTAGAAGGTTGAACTGAAGAGGTCGATATTGGACTCATATCCATCATTGGCATACTTGAGACGTAGCTCGACATCAACATCGCTAAGATGCTGATAATCAAAATACTTGTTTGTCTCAAAGAGTTTGTCATGTGGTACCTTTTCACTTTGCATTCATAATACAGTATCAGAACTGATGGGCAATAGTGATATTTAAAACTTGTTAGAACTAAAGGTTATTGAAAATAAAGACGAACTCACTTCGCTCATCCTTCGAATTAACTAAAATATCCCCATTGTGTGCTTTCATAATGGCCTTAGCTATAGGAAGCCCTAACCCGGCACCAACACTTCCATTATGGACACGAGATTTATCGGAACGATAGAACCGTTTAAATATATAGGGCAAAGAGCCCGTAGAGATAGGCTCACCAATGTTGCTGATTGTCACCGTGGTGGTCGTCTCTGACTCTGTGATTACAACCGATACCTCCGTATTATGAAAGCAGTGCCTCAACGCATTAGACAACACATTACCAAATGCTCGTTGAAGCATATCTTTGTCACCGAGTAAAGTCGATGAGCCATCGAAGGTAAATCGAACGTTTTTCTCTTCTGCCAACACTTGATAGTACTCAAGTAAGGGTGTGATCACCTCTTTTAAATCAAGCTTTTCTTCGATCTTATGTAAAAGTTTATTCTCTGATTTAGCTAGGTAAAGTGTATCCGAAATGGTCTTATTGAATCGCCCTAACTCTTCAAGATTAGACACTAAAATATCTTGATACTCTTCAATTGAACGCTCTAAACCAAGCGTTACTTGAGTCTGGGTCATGATATTGTTCAAAGGTGTTCTTAGCTCATGAGCAATATCAGATGAAAACTCACTCAACCTGAGGTAGCCTTCTTGCAGCCTCTCTAACATTTCATTTTGAGAAATAACTAAGCTGCTTAACTCCTTTGGAAGTGAGTCACTTGGTATACGCATACTGAGGTTGCTCGTGTTCACTTGCGCGATATACTCTTTTAATTGTTTCAGTGGCTGTAATCCATTTCTAACAATAATTAATGCGTAAGTACCCGACAAACTCAGTGTCAAAACTAATGTCCAAAATAGAATAGTATTTAGTTTGTCGAAAAACACCTTATGGTGAGTCACATCAATTGCAAGAACAACCGCACCACCTTCTATCTCTGGGTAATCAAACTTAAAAGCATGAAAACGGTTATTGCCTACACTCCATTCATATGAGGAGCTGCCTATCAGCTCAGATGGAAAGTCAATAGTTTCATTATTTGTTTTCACCACCTGTTTGTTGTTTAAGACCCAAGCGGAAATATCCCAAGAATAGAACAAGTCTAAATCACGCTCAACAGTGCCTATCAAAGGGCGGAGTTTTGTTTCTAGGTGCCTATAGTCCTGTTCATTAAAGTGGTTCTTGATAGCGTGTTGGATCGTTAAAGCAAACACGACTAAAACCACAAAAGAGGCTGTGACAAACATAAACACCAGTTTGCGTGCGATTGATTGATTTAGTAATTTTTTCATTCTACGCCGTCATCAAGCTTGTACCCCATACCTCGCACGGTCTGGATGAGTTTGTTTTGATAAGGCTTGTCGATTTTCGACCTCAATCTTTTCACTGCTGCATCAATAACATTCGTATCACTATCAAAGTTCATATCCCAAACAGCGGACGCTATCTGAGTGCGAGTGACGACTTGACCTCTTTTCGCAAATAGATATTCCAACAAAGAAAACTCTTTTGCTGTCAGAGGGATCGTGTCATTGTTACGAGTCGCCTTTCGTTTAAGCAAGTCGAGGCTCAAATCAGCAACACATAGAACAGACTCTGTCTTGACTGTTGCGGCTTGATGACGTAATGCGTTTTTGACTCTTGCTAGCAACTCAACAAAGGCAAAAGGTTTGACAAGGTAATCATTCGCTCCTAGCTCAAGCCCCTTAACTCTATCTTCAACCTGATCTTTAGCGGATAGAATAATGACAGGTGTAGTAAGTTCACTGCTGCGAAGCGTCTGTAATAGCTGCCACCCATTCAGCTTTGGTAGCATAATGTCTAAGACTATAAGATCATATTCATTGGTCGTAGCTAAGTACAAAGCATCTACACCGTCGGTAGATAGATCTACATTGTACCCTGACTCCATTAAACCTTTTTTAAGATAGGATCCTGCTTTCTCTTCATCTTCTACAACGAGTAACTTCATATAAGAAAAATACCTTGGTTTCCTTCGGTGTTATACATCAAGCTTGTGATTATATGATGGGTTAGAAATCTGTTTTTTCATATTATTATCAAACAACAAAACGTTCTCTATAACAGACGTAACACCATTGCCTTCTTGTGACACACATAGGGTATCCAGTAGTGCCCCAACCAAGCTCTGAGTATGGCTATGACCAATGAAAACATCTAGTTGGTAATGTGTGTTTAAAGCATGGGTATCAATTACGTTCGTATGCCTTCCACGCCCTTGCACTTGACTAATCGTGAAGTTTAGCACACCTTCCTCTGCGAGGATCGATTCTATATCGTCAAGCTTTTGCTCCTGAAATATTATCGAAATTTTATCAATCATAGCTGCTCCTTAGCCCTTAGAACAAGTTAAGGTTCTAAGGGCTCTGCTGAGTTTAGTTGTTGGCATCTCGTTCTTTATAATGGACATTAAGATGTACTTTCGCTACATATTCTAGCTGACCTTGACTATTCAATCTTTCTTGAACAGTTACATACCCTCCATCTTCTAGGTGAGTCTTATCTCGAACAATACCATTTATAAGGACTAGAGCTGCATTTAAGTCTCGCCCACTCATACCCTCAAACTCTAACAGTTTTTCTGCCCCTAACGTGTATGCTTCTTGTTTAGAGCCCACTGCATCAGTAGATACCGTTTTATGATCTACTCGACTAATGTAATTGCCACCGGAATACAACGGCTGAGCAATTGCAGCGGCGCTAGTCAGCAAAATAGAGCTAGTTAATAGCATTTTGTTTAATAAGTTCATTTACTTTTCCTTTTCTGTTTTGATGAACTCAGTTTAGCTAAATTGTTGTGACGATTTCCGGCACTCAAATATGACATTTTTGTCATATTGAGATTTAGGTGGTAGGTAATCAAAAAACTTTTCACCACAACAAAATCAAGCAACCCTATAAGCAGCCTTGTTGTAATTGCGATGAATCCTGTGGCAATAAACGATAAAGAGCCGCCCAGTTAGCTGAGGCGGCTCTTTTTTACTAGAAAAAGTAAAGGGGAGCTCTTTTTCTGATTACGAGTATTTCATTGGTTCAGCTACTCATCATTTTTTTGCACTCTTCTGGCATGTCTTCCATGTTCATGCTTTGCATCATTTGCATGTGTTCTATCATCCTATCGTGATCCTTCATCTTATCCGCGTGAGATTGCTTAACATGCACTTTCTCATTTTGCGCGACATTGTGATGTCGATGCTGATCATCGATGGAACTTGTTGCTAACACCGGCATCGCAACTAGACCACTAAATAACACTGATACATATAACTTTTTCATAACATCACCTAACCCTTACTTATGCTTTGAACTGTTGATTGTTTTCAATTTTTTCCACCGATTGCTCGTTGGCTTCGGAGTCTTTCTTTTCACTTGGCATCATCATCTTCATCATTAAACCATGCATAGCTAAACAGATGATTAATGGAACAATCGCACTACTAAGGTATGCCCAACTAAATATCTCTTGGCTAGAAGAGAGAATAAATAATGGAATACCCACCATTAATAACGCGCATAGAACCATCATCCATCCATGACCTTTATGATGACCATTCTTGTGACAATCTGATTTTTTGCTTTTCATTCTCTTGCTCTCCAAAATAACTTTAACTCGTTTAACTGAGACTCAGTTTATCGCAACGCTTAGATCAGGAGTGGGGAGGGGTTCATGACAATTTTGTCACCTTAGCCGTTTTTCTTACCCCAAAACCACCAGACTATAAACACGATTGCTGTAAGACCTAATATATTGACTAACATAGTATTACTCCTCATTGGTTGTAGAGGCTGAAGCTGGTGTATAAAAGCGCAAGCGATTAGCATTGGTTACAACAGTAACAGAGGACAGTGACATCGCAGCCCCAGCGATGATCGGACTTAATAGCCAACCCGTGAACGGAAACAGAAGCCCTGCTGCCACAGGAATACCCAAGCTGTTATAGATAAACGCCCCCCACAAGTTCTGCTTAATGTTTTTCATTGTGGCAGTACTGATCCCAATCACATCTGAGATACCGTGGAGTGAGCTGCGCATCAAGGTAATATCGGCACTTTCAATCGCGACATCCGTACCACTGCCAATAGCAAAACCAACGTCTGATTGAGCAAGTGCTGGCGCATCATTGATACCATCACCGACCATGCCGACAACATGCGCTTTCGCTTGCAACTGTTTAATCCAGTCAAGCTTATCCTCAGGCATCAATTCCGCATGATATTCATCAACATTCGCGAGTGATGCCACCGCCTTCGCTGTATTGTGGTTATCCCCCGTTAGCATCACGACATGAATGCCTTGCTGATGAAAACGATTTATCGCACTTCGAGCATCATCTCGAATCGGGTCACTGATACCGAACAGCGCTTGCACTTGAGCGCCTATCGCAAAATACACCACTGTGGTGGCTTCTTGCTCCCACTGCAATGCATGCTCTGTAACCAATTCAACATTGACGTTAAACTGTTTCATCAGCTTGCGATTGCCAAGCAACACGCGTTGACCCGCATACTGAGCCTGAACACCAAGTCCGGTTAATGACTCGAAATCTGACACTTCTGGTAAGCGCGCTTCATCACGCACCTCACTTTGAGTAAATGCGATTAACGCTTTAGCTAGCGGATGGTTAGATCCTTTCTCCAAAGCATTGACCAGAGGCAGAAACTCTGAATCATCTGACAACGAGACAAAATTTGTTACTTCAGGTTTACCTTGAGTAATCGTACCGGTTTTATCCAGTACGACGACATCCAACTCACTGGCTCTTTGTAACGCTTCTCCATTTCGGATTAGCCCGCCAAACTCGGCTGTCTTACCGACACCGATCATAGTAGAAATCGGCGTTGCTAGACCAAGTGCACAAGGGCATGCGATGATCAACACCGAGGTAGCTGCCACTATCATATAGACTAAGGAAGGTTGAGGGCCAAAGTTATACCAAACCAGCGCTGTCAGAATCGATAGAATCATCACGGTTGGTACAAACACTGAAGACACTTTATCGGCTAGATGGCTGATTGGTGGCTTTGAGTTTTGCGCGTTCGACACCATGCTGATGATCTGAGCAAGAACGGTATCACTGCCCACTTTCTGCGCCTCAAAAACGAAACTTCCGTGGTCATTAATCGTCCCGGCAGACACTGAGCTGCCCACTTGTTTAACAACAGGAATTGGCTCTCCAGTGAGCATAGACTCATCAATCGTTGTCTCGCCCTCTGTAATCACACCATCAACCGGGACTTTTTCACCGGCTCTAACCCGAATCAAGTCGCCTGTGATAACTTGTTCAATCGATAAAGACATCTCCTTGCCGTCACGAATCACCATGGCAGTTTTGACTCTCAAATCAAGCAAACGCTTGATAGCCTGCGAAGTTCTGCCTCGAGCCTTTAACTCAAGCGCCTGTCCTAAATTGATTAAACCAATGATCATGGCTGTAGCTTCAAAGTAGAGGTGCCTTGCACTTTCCGGAAGCCACTGCGGCCCGACAACGACCACCATTGAATAGAGCCAAGCGGTACCCGTTCCCAGCGCTATTAATGTGTCCATGTTCGCATTACGGTTCAGAAAGGCCTTCCAAGCTCCAGTAAAAAAGTGCTTGCCCGCACGGACTAAAATGAAAAATGTCACTAAACCTAAGGCCAACCATAGTAACTGCTCAGATTGCGTATTGACATTCATTGGTCCGCCGAACAGACCGTACACCATCAACGGTACTCCGAGACCAAGACCAATAACGCTTTGTTTTACTTTAAAGCGATACTCCTCAGATTCACGCTCTTCTTTGAGGTCATTTGCTAACGCCTGATCGACAATTTCTTCTGCGTCATATCCTGCGCCTTGTATCGCCTCAATTAGTACGCTGGCAGGCTGACTTGAAACCACGGTCGCCGTTCGATTCGCAAAGTTCACGTCAACAGAGTCGACACCTGACACCGATATAAGAGCACCTTCAATCGTGTTAACACAACTTGCGCAAGTGACACCGATTAATGACAGCTCGATACTGACATCCAACGCCTGTGTTGTTTTCACTTTGTTCGATTTAATTACATCCGTAGTTTGTGGTTGCGTGTCATCAGTCATACCGCTATAACCCAGTTCGACTAATACGCTTTCAATGTCATTGCCGTTCAAACTGCTATTCACAACCAATGTTTGATTTTCTAAATCAACAACCACTTGAGCAGCACCATCCAATGCACCTATCGCTTGAGTGATTTTACCCACACAGTGTTGGCAAGTAACATTAGATACTGATGTACGGTACTCTTGTTGCGTAGGTATTGAAGCCGCATAACCTAACTTTGCAAGGACTTCTATCGCGCTTTCTGGCAGCAACGTGGTTATGAGCTCTGCTCTGTTTTTCGTATCATTAATAGTGAAAGATACATCAGGGTCTCTTTCACGTAACCCATCTACAATTTTAGCGACACATCGGCCACAGTTAATGCCGGAAAGTGCTAGAGAATACTGTGTTGTGTTCATGTTAGTTTTCCTCGGGTAATACTTGATGGTGCTTCTCAGACCAGTCCTCGATTAAGCAACATAATGCGTTGCCGTTGGGCTCCATATCCGGTTTTTCATTCCACTCTGCGTAAGTTGCTTCCATCATGGCCAAATGGCGTTGTTGCTCTTCGATCTTTTGCTTGGTTTCTACGATTTTATCAGTCAGCATTTGCCTCACAGCTGGGCAAGGAGTCAGCCCTTGCTCGGAGTAATCAATGATTTCTTGAATCTGGCTAAGGCTAAAACCAATAGATCGCGCATGAGAAATGAACTTCAGGCGATTAACCGCACTTTGCTGGTACATCTTGTAGCCATTGTTGGGGTCTCGCTCTGCATAAAGAAGGCCTTTTCTAGTGTAAAACCTGACTGTTTCAGCAGTCACACCTGCTGCTCTCGCAATTTCAGTTGTCAACATAATCCATGCCTCTGAAGGTTTAACGCACATGAAACTTTATTCGTTTTATGTTGCTAGCCAAAAATAAATGCGACTAAAAATATAATCACAAACAACCCAATAAACAGTTTAAGTAACAACTTAGGGTCACTGCTCCCACTGTTTGGGGCTTTGTTACAACAACTCATAACTATCTCCAATTCGTTACCAATGTGTATTAGTTGTAGCTTAAAACCTATGTGTTAGACATAGGTCAAGCATATTGAGAAAAAATTTAAGAGGTATGTTATTGATGAGCATTAACAGTGAAACGATAGTTCGCTTTTTCTGTAAGTTAAGAGAGAGTTATCCGTTAGCTCATAAGCTTCATATCATTTTAGATGGTGCGGGATATCACCGTAGTGACTTGGTCAGAGATGCGGCATTTGTCCTTAATATCGAGCTGCATTATCTTCCACCTTACAGCCCAAACCTCAATCCAATAGAGCGGCTTTGGAAAGTAATGAATGAGAAGTCGAGGAACAACGTTTACTTCAAAAGTAAACGGGACTTCAAGGCGGCAATAGACCAATTTTTTACTGTGACTCTTCCAGAGATCGCAGGCTCTTTGGCATCTCGAATTAATGATAATTTTCAGGTTCTCAAGCCTGCATCTTCAAGTTGATTCGGTATAGCCATGCTCTTTGGTTTTGAATATCGCAAAACGCTTGCTTCTGCTGTAACGCCCTCAAGAAGGTATCTTGTAGTAAATCAAAGCTCAGCTCAGGATCACCTGTTTGCTTAAGCAGCCAGTAGTAAAGCTCGGACTCGGAAATATGCCATGTCTCAATGAGGCATGGCACTGCTGAAGTTTGTTTCGAAATACGGCTCTTAGGCATAATATTTACGCTTCATTCTCAAGGCGACGTTAACCAAAGCTATTAAGACAGGCACTTCTACTAAAGGTCCAATCACACCAGCAAACGCTTGGTCAGAGTTTAATCCAAATACAGCGATTGATACGGCGATAGCCAGTTCGAAGTTGTTACCTGATGAAGTAAAGGCGATAGAAGCATTTTGGTCGTAAGGGATCCCCATACGTTTCCCGATGTAGAAGCTCGCAAAAAACATCACCATAAAATAGATGATCAGTGGTACTGCAATACGGAGCACATCCATCGGTAACTCAATGATCATTTCACCTTTCAGGCTAAACATCAAAACGATGGTTGCCAAAAGCGCAATCAGGGTGATTGGCGAAATACGAGGGATGAAGACTTCGTTATACCACTGTTCACCTTTTGCCGAGACCAATAGCTTACGGCTTAGGAAACCCGCTAAGAAAGGGATACCTAAGTAAATTAAGACGCTTTGTGCAATATCCCAGATAGTGATGTCAACAACGAAACTTTCAAGACCAAAGTAAGGGGGTAACACAGTAATAAACAGCCATGCCATAAAACTGTACGTGACAATTTGAAACGCACTATTTAAAGCAACTAAGGTTGCTCCGTACTCTTTGTTTCCGCCGCTGATATCATTCCAAACCAACACCATTGCGATGCATCGAGCAAGGCCGATTAGAATGAGTCCCACCATATAGCCAGGTTGATCGCGCAAGAAAATGATAGCCAAGATGAACATCAAAATCGGTCCCACGAGCCAGTTCATCACTAAAGAAAGCGTTATCGCGCGTTTATCACGAGTTACCTCGCCTAAAAGGCTATAGTTCACTTTCGCCAATGGCGGGTACATCATTAAGATGAGGCCAATAGCAAGTGGAATATTGGTTGAACCAACAGATAAGCTTTCGTTCCACTGGGCGACTTGAGGAAATAACACGCCAATCCCGAC
This sequence comes from Vibrio zhugei, assembly GCF_003716875.1. Classification (NCBI taxonomy): domain Bacteria; kingdom Pseudomonadati; phylum Pseudomonadota; class Gammaproteobacteria; order Vibrionales; family Vibrionaceae; genus Vibrio; species Vibrio zhugei. Next base: position 805,869 of record NZ_CP033078.1, read on the forward strand.
ACCAACTGCCATTGCGAGAAAAATCCATACGGTTAAGTATCGATCAAGAAAACTCATTTTTTCAGATGCGCTGGTTTCGACACAGCTTGAGACATTACTCATACAAACCTCTTTCATTTAAAATTGATAAACCAACGGAATAGAGCATTATTCGTTCACAATATTCGAACATGATTTTCCTTTGATGAACTGCAACTCTGACTCGATAAATGTCAAATTATGCTTAAGGGTGATCTCCAGCACTTGCTTGACCCAAGGAGCTAGCGCGGGGTTGATACGGTAGTAAACCCATTTACCACGTCGCTCATCCAGAACAAGCCCGTGCTTTCGTAGTTCGGCAAGATGCCGAGAGACTTTGGGTTGACTGAGATTCAGAGCTTCCATGAGATCACAGACACACAACTCTCCCTGTTTCTGCATTAAAAGCAGAGACTTAAGCCGAGTTTCTTCAGAAAGTGCTTTGTAAAGAAGGATTGGATCAAACATAGGAACTATTCAATATTATAAAACATATGAAATATCATATATCTTGTTTTTCATATATGTCAATTTTCCAATTAAACAGTGCTTCTGAGAGATCAGTTAGATTAGGAAAAGTAAGTCGATATCTATAAGAAATTGGCGTCTTAATATTGAGACTAAATTGGAATGGGGCATTTTCGATTTAGAAATGGCAGTGTCCCATCGGAGCACTGCCATTTTAGTATGAAACTCTAATACAGTATGGACCTGTATTACTCTGTTACACTGGTGATGTGATCATTCGATAGTTTTGAATATTATGCGGAGCGTTTAACGTATTCCTCACGCCAGTTTTTCAATGAAGTCATGTCGGCCAACAGATCGTCTGGCTTCGGCAGTTCTACTGGTGATTCTGTCGGCTGCGAGTGTTCAAACCCCGAGTATTTAGTCATGAGAGAATCAAGGAAATTGCAATCCGCATCCTTCAATTTAGCCAGCTCCTTGAGCTTCAAGGTATGGACCGGTCGTTGAAATCTTTGAACGACTCCGCACATCAGATCATTTTCAATGGAGCGCTCCACTAATGTCCTGAAGTCGCTGCAAATTGATTTCAGCAAGATTTCGGCATACTCAAACTCACCGTTTTCGCTTGCCTTCTTTGCATCCTGATACCGTTGATTCATGAGTGTGTTCAGAGTGGTTTTGATGTCGCTCTGTGAAAGCGGAATGGGAGCTGGCTCTCCTGTTCCCCAGTCCGCAGAGCGTATACTCACCACATCGTACTTGATGATCTTTTTTTCGGCAAAATGCCGGACCGTTCCCAACAAGGACAGACGGTGAGTAAAGACAATGACCTGCTTGTCCTGAGACAACTCGATCAATCTTTGAACCACAGCCTCTTCATAGCTTTGGTCTAGCGAGGATATTGGATCGTCGAAGATAAACGGGGCTTGGTTACTCTTACTTGTTACGTCGGCCAAAAATGCTGCAATCGAAACGATCCTATTTTCTCCCTCGCTAAGCACATCGGCGAGCCCATTCTGAGAGGCCCCTCGAAGTTGGAGCTTATGAAGGACGCGGCCTTTGGAAACTTTTGATTTCACCAGTTCGACTTTCACCTGAGATGCTCCTAGGGCCTTGAGCTCCGCATTGAACCTTTGCAAGAACGCATCCGTGATCAAGGCTTCTGCCAGATCTCCTTTCTTTTGGGATAGGGCTTTGGTGTTGGTTGACTTCTTGGCCTCCTGAATCTGATTCAGGAGCTTCAATCGAGAGACTTCTTCATCAATGGCGGTGCGGTGTTCCGACAACCACTTTCTGGCTTGTAAGTTGTTTAGCTTCTTCTTGATATCCTCACGATTGTCGCTTTTCGCATCTTCGTCATATTTTGCTGCGAGTTCACCTATGCTTTTCGACTGGGCGTTGGCTTCTTCGAGCCATTTAGGTGAGAGTAGTGGGTAGGGAATGGCTTCTTCGGTACCGATCTCAAGGAGCAGGTCTTTTCTGGCCTGCAATTGAGCAAAGAAATCCGTCACTTGGATAGCAACTTCATCTTGTGGGATGCCAGCCGCATCGATACGTGTTTTCAGCGCTTCCGATGTCGGTAGCGCTTCGATAGTTTGGCTAGCGGTCTCGTATTCCTTGGCCGCATCGAATGCGGCTTTCTGTATTTCGCCCTTCACGAAATTTTCAAAGGAGACCAACCGATCCTTGGCCTCCTGGGTCAAGGTCTGATGACACAGGACACAACGAGAACCATCAGTAATATTCGGATATTCGGCTTCTTTGTAGGCAGCCGATACGGAATAGTTCCGGGCAGCTTCCCAAAGTTCTTTCCATATATCAGACCCGATACCTTCCAGCTCACTGCCGGAGAACACCTTTTCCGCCGCCGTATCTGCTGCTGCCTTTTTGAGAATAGACTTCTTCTTGGCTGCAATGATCAACTGGCAATTCTCTCCCGATAATTGCTTCAGATACTTTTGGGCATCCTGGACCAGAGTGTCAATATGCTGTTTCTGCTTTCGCAACTGCTTCGCCTTTTCGGCTGGATCCTGTTCAGCAAGGCGCTGCTGCAGTGTTTGCATCTCGGTTTCGTCGGCGCTGCCAAATACGCAGTGCCTGTCGATATCCTGGATGGAGGTCTTAGCGTTAATGGCACCGTACCAGATACCGCCTGTGGTTACCTTATTGTCAGTCGGAATGTTCGGCTTTTTGGACTGGTGTCTGTTGGCCTCGGAGTCTAAGACAGATGCGACCTTTTCACACGTGAGGATGAGCGAACTGAAAAACGATAGAACCGGCGGCTCATAGCTTACCTCATCTTCGCTGCTGACAAAGACTTTACCAAATGAGGTATCAAAAATATCAACGCTATTTAGGTCATCGCAGGTACCTTGACCAGACCATGTATGAGTTTTCAGTACGCTATCCTGCTCAAACGAAATACAGGCTTTTTGTTCGATAGCACCGGGCTTATAGACATTACGGTGGAGGATACCCGTCTCGCGGGCTCCGCATACATGTTTGAGAAGTCTAACGTAACCGGACTTGCCCGACCCGTTGTTGCCATAAACAACCGTGATATTGCCCTTACCAAACTCAAGTGGCTTTTTCGGAGCAAGGGCGTTTACTCCTTCGACCTCACTGATTGAACATAAACGCAGAGAGCCTGTTACGCCCTGCGAGAACGCGGTAGCAGGAAAGGAACAGATCGTTTGGGGCAGCTTACCGTCAGCTTCCTGCTGACATAGGGTTACGAGCTCAGAAACGTCTTTGTCGGTAAGTTCAGACTGCTGGAGTAGCCGAGTAGCGGCAACCTGGAGCCTCTGAGGCCGTTCTGAAAACCATTTTGACAATTGATCAATTATCTTTGACATATGACAGCCCTTTCCTTTAGGTACGTTTTTTTATCTCGATCATCGAACATTTTATGCATTTGCATTCATTTTATTGGACCAGTGAACGCACGTTTAACCATCTGTATATAAAGAACTTATCGGTATTCTGCCAAATACACTATCTAGGAAAACGCATATGAGTATTTTCCAAACCTATTATCTAATCGTTGCGGCATATACCTTGCTGATTCTAAATGACTTTAAGCTATGCATATTGGGATATCACGCACGGATATTGCTCTCAACGTCATCAAAATCTAGCGTTTTAAGATATGACTGCATACCTATCCAGATTCGGACTAACAAGACGAAGCACTAAAAGAGGGGGGAGGGGGGACTACATATATGAGGTTTTGTAAGGCAACTCGTTCGTAAACTCCCAAATGAACAAATGAATGCTAGGCTATAGGGCGAAAGTGTGTTTGCGAGGGAGCATTACATTTTGGAGACGATATGAATTAGAAAGATTACCAACAACCGGTAAGGTCGTTTAGATACAGAGAAATGGATAAATTAGAAGATGGGGCCCAGAACAGCTCTATTGAGAGTTTTCAATGGTAAGTTAGAGATGCCGCTGCCATCTCAATGTCACCTTTGTTCCCTACGAACTGACTGTGACCAAGTGCTGCGCGGACCCACATACAAAGTATGCCTCATATTTAAAGACCAAGGGGCGTATGCTTGGTCTAGAGTAATGATAGATAGTATTGAGTACATGGGCAACCATTAAAGTCTCTGTCTGAGCTCTTTGGATTATGAAGCATTTTAGCCTTCTTTTTCTGCGGTAGTTTATTGCTCAACATCATAAAAATAGGCGTACTGAAAGTTTGAAAGTACGTACTGAAAGTATGAATTAACCCTTTTTTCAAGTACTCATGATTTTCATAAATAATTGATTTTAAATAATAAATGTAAACATTGATGGTTCTCAAATAAAGTGGGTTTAGTATGACAAAAAATGACCCCAAAAATAGAGCCAATGTATTGATTATTATAATAAAAATATCATTCCTTCTATTGTTGTATTCATACTTTCAAGAAATGCGTAGTGAATGTGTTTTTTTAATCCTACATATTGATTTTAATGAAATTTCCTCAATAAAACTTACTGCTTTTTTCATTTTTCTCGAAAGTTTTAAGTTTTTAAGCTATAAAACTCTATAGTTTAACTTTTTTCATGAATCATGAAAAATGCGTGAGGCGTGTATTTACGATGAAACAACTCTATAACGAACCCAATCTTATTGGCTTACCGTCAGAATTCGACGCTGTCTATACGGATGGAAAAATGGGTGGTAGGCCGCAGCTAAAAATGACAGTTAATGGTCAGCCGATAAGGTTTAATATTTTCCATGCTCATATACATCGTAAAGAAAGTATTGAAAGCTATTTGAAACGACGACCAAAAGCAAACGACATACTTTTCTGTAATCACCTCAGCGATTATCTTAGGCAGTTATGCCATGACTCAAACATCAACTATGCCGATGACTCTGGAAACGTCAGAGTGATGACTGGTGACTTATGCATATTCATTGGTAATAGACCTCCGATAAAACAAAATAAATCTCACCAGTTTATGACTATCGGTATCATGAAGTGCTTATTTGCTCTTTTCGCTGAAAAGGACCTTATCAATGAGACCTACGCGAATATTGCATCTAAAGCTGACATTTCGGTTGGTATGGTTACAAAGGCAATGAAGTACCTTATTGAAAACAACCATATAGTAAAGAATAAACGCCAAAGAAGGTTTTTACATGAGCCTGAGTTGCGTTATGAATGGTTGAAAAATTATGGTCACATTTTAGCTCGCTATCATCAGGTGTAGTGGTCAACTAAAATTGGCCACGGTTTCAGAGTTTTCCCAATATAATCGTTCTGATTCATTGGGCGTTAGGCCACCGTTATACTGATGCGGCCTGAGTTGGCAGTAATATCCGATAATATAGCGGATGATCTCTTGTTGAGCCTCAGCGAAGCTACGATAACCCACAGTTGGCACCCATTCAGTCTTCAGACTTCTAAAGAAGCGCTCCATTGGCGCATTATCCCAGTAATTTCCTTTGCGAGATAAACTCTGTTTTATTTGAAAACGCCACAGTAATTGGCGGTATTTACGACTGGTATAGTGACTACCTTGATCGCTATGGAACATGACACCTTTAGGCTTACCACGTGACTCATAAGCCATCGAAAGAGCTTTACCTGTTAACCGAGTATCAGGTGATAAAGACATCGACCAACCGATCACTTTACGAGCAAAAAGATCGATAACGACCGCTAAATACATCCACCGATTACCCGTCCAAATATACGTAACATCGCCAACCCAGACTTCATTTGGGGCGGTAACAGCAAACTGACGACCTAAGTGATTTGGAACTTCAATATGCTCTTGTGAAGCCTTTCTGTAACGATGCTTTGGCTCTTGGCAACTCACTAAACCAAGAGTTCTCATCAGTTTTGTCGCTCGGTAACGACTCAGCTTTACGCCCTGGGTTGTAACTATATCTGCAATGGTTCTTGCTCCCGCAGAGCCATTGCTTGCAGTGTGTGCCTCACTAACCAAGCTGCGAAGTTTTACTATTTCAGCATTAATTACCGTTGGGCGTTTAAGCCAATAGTTATAACTGCTTCGATGAACATTGAAGACTTCGCATAATGTTTTTACGCTGTAGCTCTGCTTGAGTTTCTTGATGATCAAGAATTGTTCAGTGAGTCCGACATCAACAGAGCTGTGGCTTTTTTTAGTATTTCATTATGCTCTTCAAGGCGAGCCAACTTCTTTTTCAATTCCCGAATTTCTATTTGCTCAGGGGTCATAGGAGAAGCTTTCGGTGTTTTCCCTTGGCGCTCTCCTCTAAGTTGGCGAACCCATTTATCCATCGTGGATTTACCCACATTCATGGCTTGGGCTGCTTCAGTCACTGAGTAGTTCTGGTCTAGGACTAACTGCGCTGCTTCTAACTTAAATTCTGCGCTAAATAGTCGTCTTGTGCGTTTTGTCATAGTGTCACCTGTTAACTTATGAGGTGATGATATCACCTCTAACTAAGTGACCAAATTCACTATGCCACTACAAGGTGACGACTTATCCTCCTGTTGACAATTGGGAAGTGTAGTGGTCAACTAAAATTGGCCACGGTTTCAGAGTTTTCCCAATATAATCGTTCTGATTCATTGGGCGTTAGGCCACCGTTATACTGATGCGGCCTGAGTTGGCAGTAATATCCGATAATATAGCGGATGATCTCTTGTTGAGCCTCAGCGAAGCTACGATAACCCACAGTTGGCACCCATTCAGTCTTCAGACTTCTAAAGAAGCGCTCCATTGGCGCATTATCCCAGCAATTTCCTCTGCGAGATAAACTCTGTTTTATTTGAAAACGCCACAGTAATTGGCGGTATTTACGACTGGTATAGTGACTACCTTGATCGCTATGGAACATGACACCTTTAGGCTTACCACGTGACTCATAAGCCATCGAAAGAGCTTTACCTGTTAACCGAGTATCAGGTGATAAAGACATCGACCAACCGATCACTTTACGAGCAAAAAGATCGATAACGACCGCTAAATACATCCACCGATTACCCGTCCAAATATACGTAACATCGCCAACCCAGACTTCATTTGGGGCGGTAACAGCAAACTGACGACCTAAGTGATTTGGAACTTCAATATGCTCTTGTGAAGCCTTTCTGTAACGATGCTTTGGCTCTTGGCAACTCACTAAACCAAGAGTTCTCATCAGTTTTGTCGCTCGGTAACGACTCAGCTTTACGCCCTGGGTTGTAACTATATCTGCAATGGTTCTTGCTCCCGCAGAGCCATTGCTTGCAGTGTGTGCCTCACTAACCAAGCTGCGAAGTTTTACTATTTCAGCATTAATTACCGTTGGGCGTTTAAGCCAATAGTTATAACTGCTTCGATGAACATTGAAGACTTCGCATAATGTTTTTACGCTGTAGCTCTGCTTGAGTTTCTTGATGATCAAGAATTGTTCAGTGAGTCCGACATCAACAGAGCTGTGGCTTTTTTTAGTATTTCATTATGCTCTTCAAGGCGAGCCAACTTCTTTTTCAATTCCCGAATTTCTATTTGCTCAGGGGTCATAGGAGAAGCTTTCGGTGTTTTCCCTTGGCGCTCTCCTCTAAGTTGGCGAACCCATTTATCCATCGTGGATTTACCCACATTCATGGCTTGGGCTGCTTCAGTCACTGAGTAGTTCTGGTCTAGGACTAACTGCGCTGCTTCTAACTTAAATTCTGCGCTAAATAGTCGTCTTGTGCGTTTTGTCATAGTGTCACCTGTTAACTTATGAGGTGATGATATCACCTCTAACTAAGTGACCAAATTCACTATGCCACTACAAAGATATCTTATTGCAGCCAGGAGATGTTTGGGGTGGAGAAGTGGCCGCGACTCAGCTTACAAAATATAACCACCCTCACGAGATACTATTGTTTAGCCGACATCAACCGGTCAAGTACTCTATCGGACATAAAGAGTTACCACCTCTTAAAGTAATAAAGCCATTTTGGGGCGAGTCTTTAAAAATTGGTCAACCTGCGTTGGCATTACTAACTATTGCTGAGTTGCTACTATCTAAGGATGCGCGCAATAGAGAAGTGGCTTATCTTATCAATGATAAATACGGAGAATTCAACACATTACCTTTATGAACTTTGTTATGTTAGGAAGTTCAAAACTGACTTTCATAAACATAGGAATAGCAAAAATAGAATCATACTGGCAAATTGGTGGATGGGAGGTTTTATGACCGAGAAACAACGCAGAGCTATCTTGTACCGTGCCGCTCGTAACCGACGAAACGGTTTGCATCTTAAAAGTGATGAGCACCTTGAGCGTAGTGTTAAGGAATCACGGCAGTGGCGAGAATCCATTGAATTGAAATCATCTAGAACCTAAACCAAATAAATTTAAGCGCTACTGATTAATCTTACACTATAAGCAGGGATAAAATGCATGACTGACCCATACTTAAACTTATTGCCGACATTAGAAGAATTCGAACTGCCAGACGTTCCCTGGAAAGTTGTTGACCCATCATCGTTACCGAAAGCTACTCTTTCGGCATTCGATTCATTTATGAGCGGATCTAGCGTCCCTCATAGGGTATTCGTTTATAGCCATGACTACTCGCGTTTTTGCATGCTAGTTCGCCGTGGGGATATAACGTTATCTTAGGGTTCGAGTTAATTCATGCGGTGTCTAGCAGCTTATGTATATACCATCATCGGTTGGGCCGAACCAGCCTGAATCAAAGATGGGCAAAAACGTGTTTAGTGAAAATTAAGGGACGTCAGACAAACTAGGCTTGCTATGAGAACATGTCCACCTGAAACTCAGCTTTCTTGTTATGCAACCCCCTAGCTTCCAACCAAGAGTAAAATCTACTTCTAGAAATCGATACACCACGTTCGTTTAGTTGCTTAAGAATTTCAGCTTTGGTGGTCTTGGTGTCGAGAAGGTTCAATATAAACGCTGTATGCTCATCAAGCCTCGATTTCACCTTCTGTCCCCTCTGACGGCCAGATGATAGACCTTTGGCCTTACGTTTAGCATGACCAGCTTTAGCTCGCTCAGAGCGCTTCTGGGCTTCTACAGCGCTGGCAAAAGACTGCCCAATAACTGTAAAAATGATTTCAGCATTATCAACGTTCTCTGAGCTTATGATAGTGTCGTTGTATGCTAAATGTAGTTCACCGTATGAGGCTATTTGACCAATGGCACCTACTAGCTCCATAACTTTATGGCGACCCAACCGAGTGATATCCGATACAATGATACTTTGTTGAGAGGTGATGAGAGAAAATAACTTCCGCTCACTCAACTCTATCTTGGTGGCAGACACGTGCTCTTCTATCCAATCCGTTATTTGTATGCCACGTTTAGCAGCGTACGCCTTGATAGCTTCTCTTTGTGATTCGCCATCGGCTCTTTGTGAATCTGATACTCGAATGTAGCCAATCATGCCTGTCCCCAAGTTAAGAGTTAATTACTCATGGAAGCTTATTTGCTGTTTAGGTAGTCTAATACGACTTCATGGTGATCTTTGGTCTTGAACTTGTTAAATACATGCTCAAGGTTACCAGACTCATCAATCAGGAAGCTTGTTCGTACTACCCCCATATTTTCGCGGCCCATAAATTTCTTGAGTTGCCAAACATTGTACTTTTCACAAACAGTGTGCTCTTCATCGGCTAGCAAAGTGAAGTTAAGCTCTTGCTTGTTGATAAAGTTAGTTAATTTTTGCGGTGTGTCTGGGCTGACACCAAGAACAACTACATTGTGGGCATCTAACTCAGCTTTAGTATCTCGTAACCCTTTAGCCTGAACTGTGCAGCCGGGTGTTGAAGCGCGTGGGTAGAAATAGAGCAGTACCTTTTTTCCCTGAAAATCAGATAGCGTCACTGGGTTATTGTCTTGGTCATTTAGGGTAAAATCTGGTGCGATTTGTCCAGCTTCGATTGCCATTGGTTTTGTCCTTACTTTCTCAATTAATGGTATGTGGCGTAGCGTTATTCGCTACGTCCTTTTTAGTGCATTTTTATTACGTTAGAGTGTACGTTTTTATCGTTAATTTAGTGTCCTGTCTAGTGATTACACTAAACAGGACGTTTTTTTAGTTGCAGCGCTAAACGCTACTTTGGTTTTCTAAATTGGGGTGCAATAACATTGTCTGAACGAGACGATACGATTTTATCCATCGCTTTTTCTCGCTGACTTTCATGTAACATCTCCATTAGTTCTTGAACGACCTTAATATGAGTGGCAGCTTGAGCGGCTAGCGCTTCCTTATGGCTTTGAGCTTCGTCGTAATATTCTTTTTTCTTCTTATTTGCCTGTGCTCGCTCACCTTTGAGTGCCTTTATTTCTTTTTGAAGCACTTCAATAGGGGAGTCAGAGGTTTCATCCTGAGCAACTTGTACTTCTAATGATTTATTTTTTATCATTAAAACGACGTCGTTATGCCTTCTGAGTGCGCCAGCGGAAAGGCCCGCTTCTTTTTCAACATTGCTATTGTTGATTTTGAGCTTGCCCTTTCGTGCTTTATTACGCAGCTCTTTCGATGTCAACTTCGCTACATCACCATCCAACAGTCTTTCCAATGCTTTGATTAGCTTATTTTTGGTTATCTGTGACATTATGAAATCACTCCGTATGGGATGAGTAAGTTCTTAACTTCATTAGGGAAAATGACAGGCTCAAAGTCGATACCTAAATCATCCATAATGCGTTCAGCAGCTTGAACTTTTATGTAAGATTCAGAGGCGGTTTGAGGAGTGAGTTCGTTGTTTTCAATATCATAAAGCATGTGAATTTCGGCTTCTTTACGCTTTGCTTCAGCAAATACGGCATCAACGATGTAATCATTCTTGCAGTCTACACATTCCATTAGGTTAACGAGCGTTCTTAAACCACAGGTGGTCGAAGTACAGTATATCCCTGGCGCAACAGCATGAATGTGTCGGTTTTGAGTTCGAATTTGCTTTTTCCAATAGTTTAGAGATAACATCTCATTATCTACTTTATCCTTGAATAAATTTCGGTCTGTTTTCATCATGTTCTTAGCAAACTCTTTGCCTTTTCCTCCGGCAACTCGCTCCTTGTTTGCCAGTTTCTGATAGATATTCAAGTAGATGTGGGCTTTCTGGTCGATTCTTTCTTCATCAATGGCATTGGCAAGGTTTTGTTTCTTTTTCCTGAGCTTTTGAAACTTGCTGGCATTTTTTGCATAGTGCCTAGTCATTGCCATAGAGACATGACTAAACTGCTGTTTGAGTTGCGGAAAACTGCAAAGCTCATACCCAATCAAGTAGTAAGCAAATGAGCGGCGAAGTTGATGGCCTGTAAATGCATAATCGTCATCCACTTCAAACGATAAGTTGGGATCCGATGTTTTTAGGTCAATAATGTCTTCATTGGTAAGCGCAAGCTCTTCGCCCATTGCATGTTCAAACCAAGCTTGAGAATGTTTCCCTATTTGATTTTTGGTTATTTCACTAAAATCCTCTTTTATTTTATGAAAAAACGATTGTGAGCTAGGGTGTCGCTTTCTGAGTGGCGTGTGCAGTGCTTGAAGCACCTCGTACGCTTTCATGCCGATTTCGGTTGTGACAAACTCATCTTGTTTCGATTGAGAGCCTTTGGCTGTCTTGGATAGGTTGGCGTGGATAACGTGTATCTTCTGGCGGTCTATTGTTTCAGTTGTGCAGCCCTGAGTGGTGTTTAGGGCATACATCTCATCGGCTCTCATTCCTGTTCGAGCCATTAACCCCCATAGGCAACCACCATTAAGCGTTTTAAAAAGCGATTGAGCCTCTATTAGATTGGTGATTGTCCATTGGCCAATCGTTAGGTTACGCTCGGTGTGGAACTTATCAATGTAGTCGCTCCTTATTTCTGGTTTATGAAGGCGTATGAGAGCCAGTGCCTCTTTTTCATTTTGAGAATGAAGGGCTGTAAAGGCGTCTTGAAAAGCAAGGGTGCGCTTTTTACTTGATTTCTGTTGGGCTAAATACCATTGAATGTTACCGCTTTTAGATTGGGCTTCATTACTGACCAGATACTTCGCATATCCTTCATACGCCTTATCAAAGTAGGTGGCGATGTATTCTGCCAGTTGCTCTAGTTCATCACGAATAGCATAAGCTTCACCAATCAGTGCTTCCGACTTTTGAAGACCCAGATAGTAGAGCCTTTGAGGGATGACGGTATACTGCTTAGCTTCTTTGATTGTTATACCAAAATCAGAAGCGTTAAGCTTTTTGGTTAAGTTAACTTCAAATGGTAAACTGCTCGCTTCTTTGTAAAGTCGATTTAACCCGTTGTAAATTGCCATCCTTTCAAAGTCTATGTCAGTAAAGCCTGTTAATGCCCACGTTTCGAGTCGGTCAAAGTCCAAAGCAGACAGCATATTAAACCCTTCATTTAAGAGTGGAACGATGATTTTTTTCAGGTCATTTAATGGTAACCGTTCACCAGTAGGTACTTGATTTGCTCGCTATAGGTTGAACACGTTGGGATAGGGTTGGCGTGCGGTGACCGCTTGTACTATCTCAGAGAGTACTGCATACGTTGATAGTCCGCGTTTTTTACACGTCTCAACAAGCGAGTGGATGCGACCTCTAAATTTATCACCCGCATCGGATGTCGTTCCATAGCTGATTTTTCTCTGAATGACGCAACCACGTATGCGCCTCTCCGCTTCATTATTTGTCAGCGGTATTGAGGTATCGTTCAGGAACAACCATAAGCTTTGCCTATGCTGCTGCAATTTTTCGCATCGTCCTTTATATCTTTGGACTATCAGTGTACTGCCTTTTTCAAGCCAGTCATCGAGGGATTTTTGCAGTCGTTGCATTCGCCGAAGATATTGACCGTGCGTGATTTCCTTTCTTTCAAGACGATGACGAATACGGAAAATCATATTGGCAATCAGAGTTAAACGACGGCCGACGTAAGCGGTATATCCTCCGCCACTATAGTCCGCTATTTGTTGAAGGTTACGTGTGACATGCGACCAGCAGAGTTGATGTTTTTCTGGGTTTATCCAGTTGTAGCTTGGGCATTGGTCACTCACAACGAAGCCTGAGTAATGTTCACCAAGCACCGTTTTCGCAGAATGCATGGAACGAGAGAATAAGATTTTCTCATAAACAAGGTTTTCACTGGCCACAAGCCAGCACCATCGAAGCCCTTCTTCGTCATTACGAGGATGAGAGGTTTCATCAACATGTACCAGTGGTGCGGTTTGGATACTATCTCGAATGGCTTGGTGGAGTGGCGTTAACATCGAAGCGACTTTCGTTTGCGCTTCGCTAATGGCTCCAATAGAGAATGTGGTTCCAAATTGCTCTTTCAGAAGTGAGCGGGTTTTACGGATACTTAAATGGTACTGACCGGCTAATACCGCAATATAGCTGAGAAGATTCGGCCCCATGATCCCTTGAGAAACATGGTCAGGTTTCTTTGCTCTGAGCAGTTCATTGCAGTGCTGGCATTGTCCTGAATACAGTCGGTACTCAGTAATATCTATCGTTGGTTTAGAAATTTCATGGACCTGGTGACGATAAAAAGGCGTGTCATGAACCGTGACGTCAGTGTTACCGCAACATGGACAAGTTGAGTCAGGAAAGCAATCAACCACGACATCACTGTCTTTTAGTTCTGAGAGTTGTCGTTGATGCCCTGAGTGACCCGGTTTAGCTCCGCGCGAATGGCGACCACCAGAGCTTTGAGCTTTTTTCTTTCAGCTCGCTCTTTTGGCCCATCGGTTGAAGGAGGTTTTGAAGAGTTGGAGCAATTGGTCTTGAGTTTATCTTCATAAAAACGCAGTTGTTCCCACAGCTCTTGAATGAGTGCGTTAGCTTCTTTGATATCAGAAGCCACAGGTGGCGCTTCTGTGAATTTGGATTTTTTCATTTTCATGCAAACAGGATGACGCTTAGAAATGATCACTCAACAGTAAAATGTGGATCCAGTGCTGTTGATCACATTTGATATGTCAATGGGGGGCTGGTGAACGGTTACATTTAATGCATCCCAAAGAGTGCCAAACGAGTGGCTTTGAGGCGATAGCCACATCATTTTAAGCAAGAGGGTTTTAAGCTGATTTTTTAGGTTGCGCTCAATGACTTTACCATCGACTGTAAAATCAATGGTAAAAGATCTCTTTGTTTTTGGCTCAAAATAAGGCTGTAGCTTCCTCCAAGCGTCATCATCGCCAATTTTGCCTAATGATTCTCCCGTAACAGTAAAGCCTATATCAAGGTTTTCGAGTTCATCCCAATCGCCACGCTCAATAGCTGGCTTTAATACATCCATTAGGTAATTTGCATGGGCGCCAACATGTTCTTGTGCTTTAAGAAGCTTGTTTTGATGTTCTAGGTCAGAGAGTTTTATCATGTGAGCCTCCGTAACTATAGGGATAAAAGCGCGTGGTCGATGGAAACTCTTGGGTGACGACTTTGGGTATTAAATCGCTTCATAGCCTCATCGAATACATCATAACTCGCCCCATCTAGCGTATACTCATACTGTTCAATTTTTTCATGAATATCCCCTTTCGAATCAGGGTACATATCAAGGATTTCCTTAAGAACATCGATGTATGAAATGAGCTTATAAATAGCCTCAACGTCATCTACCGCTTTGGCCGATTGGCACTTGTGACACATATCAAATTCGGCACAAGGTAAGTTGATGCCTAGCGCATAGTTCGTTTCACGTTGTGTGTTTTTACCATCACTAATGACTTGCTGCCCATTACAAGTTAGCCCGTTGGGGTTAGTTTTAATATTGCCTTCTTCGCGCTTTTTCTTCGCCTCATCGTGTGACAACATCGGAATACCACGCCTTTTCGCTACTATGTCTTTTGCTTGCTCTAAGCTCGTATCATCATCGAGGTTTTCTATAACCTCCACACCCTGAGAGATGATGACCTTATTCAGTGATGAAAGCCCGTTCAGATAACTTCTGTCTAACGTTTCCTTCGCGTTTTGGAGTAAGCTTTGAGCCGCTTGAATCCCACCCTCAGCATAGGCTTGGTTACTGGTCATTTCTCGCCAGCGACTCGATTGAAGAGAGAGGTAGTAATGGTTTGGTTCAACAGACCAAGTCCGCATTAGCTGTGCTGAAATGGGGCTGATGCCCTCCCAATCTTTAGGGGTGTCATTTCTATTTTTTGCTAAAAGCAGTCGCTCATATTTCTTGGGCTGCTTGTCTGCTTTTTCATTCGCGTATTGCTCAATATCTTTGATTAAAGCTAAATCAGAAGCGGGGACTTTAAAGAAGCTACCGATGCCATTTCTATAGTTAAAAGAAACGGTAACATTGCCATTGCTGTCTTTTTCGGAGTATGTGAGCGGAAGTAAAATCCCTTTAAGCGGTAAGTCGGTGTAGCAAGATAAAATACAATAGGCGCTATTGGTCGCCCCTTGCCCTGCTTTGGTTTTGCTTATTGGCTTTAGTTCTTTATGAACAACAGTGCGACCCAAGTGATTAACGACTTTCTTTAACGTGATGGTTTGTTGGTTTCGATAGGCATAAAACAGCTCTTTAAACCAAGGTAGGTTGCCAGCACGATACGGAGATAACAGGTGTAGTTGGTTAACTAGCTTTTTATTTAGATCACCCAAATTAAAGGTATCACTCACCTCAGCGTGATTATTGAGGGTAAAAATTAATACAGAGTCATCTTCACTGTTGCCGTACAGCTTGGATAGTCGCTCTAGTAACTGTATAAACTTCACCCCGTCACGCTTATCCACGTCAAACTGCTCACCCACCAATAGGGCATCGACTGCTTTGTTCGCTCTAGGCTTATGGCTTGAGACCTTTACCACTTGTAGGCTCTTATCTCGCTCTTCTGTATGAACCTCAATTGGGTGGGCAATATCTCGAATGTTGCTGTCATTGAGTGAAGTGAAAAAGCACAACAGATGATAGGCAGCACCCATTGTGAGGTTAAAGGCTGCGCCACTATTAACAGCGGTGCCACTTTTACTTACATGTGTATTTCGCGCTTCCAATGATGTCGGAATTTGAATCACTTCCTCATGTGAATCAAGGGTAATTATAAGAGGAAGCGTTTCTGGTAAGGGTATGCTGTTTTCTTTGGCAGCAATAAGCTGTGGCGCAAGAGTGAAGAATAACGCCTCTAACCGTGTCACAAGAAGCTCTTCTTCCTCATCTGAGTACCCCTTATATGGCGTATTTTCTCCTGTAAACCCTCGGTGAAGCAATGCCCAACCGGAAACAGGCAAGCCACACCAATCGAGCGTAGTACGAAGAGATGTCAGCTTTTGTGGAGCCGACGATTCTTTAATGCCTAACTCATCACCATGATTGTATTCCCATAGGCGTTTGGAAGGGCTATACACCTTGATACGGTGTCTTAATTCGCCATCGTTGCCAGCAAACTTTAAGTACCCATTTTCCGTAAATGGGTCAACATTTACCGCATCACAAAAAGCAAGATAGGCGCGTAAATATTCGTAGTGTCCTGTGGTGGTGGTCGCTGAGTTACCATTACTGACGTATTGGTTGGCTTTCTCGCAAAACCGCCTAATAAATATTGCTCGGCTGTCTATTTTCTCATTTTCTTTGTTACACCCTAAGTGCAATAAGTGAGAAACATCGAAATGCTTTGGTTTATTTGATATCGTATATTTATAAGGAATTGTCAGATTCAAAGGCACGACATTTTGGCTATTGCGTACATGCTTAACGGAATTGGTTTGTCTGGTAATTTTACTTTTCGCCATTACGCCCAGCCTCCGTTTATTTTGCGGTTTTTCGCTTTAGCCATGTTGATTTGGTCGTCCAGTTTATTCATGAACTTAATGTATTTCTCAGTGGTTGACGTGTTTTCATGCCCCATTAATAGAGCCAATTCATCCATAAGATAGTCATAGCCAACATCACGCTCTTTTGACTCCTTCCAAAGCCAATGAGTGGCAAAGGTAGAACGTAAATCATGAATACGGTAATACCAAGAAGAATCCACTTCGCGTATCTGTTTTCGAAGGTTTGAAAAGTGCGTTTCTAACGTATTGACCGAGTAAGGCGTCCCTTTATTTGAAGTAAACAGGTAATCTATGGCATCTAAAATCACACCTGACTGAACAAGCTCATTGCGTCTGTTTAGGTTTTTTAGTCGTGCATGACTTTCTTTATATATCTCTAGCTCTTCGTATAGCTCAATGGGAATTTCTACGGTACGAGGCTTACTGCCTTTTGTGCGAGTAATTTTGATTGGTACTGAGTCCAAATCACTGTAGTCAGCCTTTCCTATGTCGTAAGCGGGGAAGTGAATGGCTTCGTCAATTCTAAGCCCCGCGTCGGCGCATAGCCGATAAATTAATTCTGTCGACTTTGGGAGTGACGTTACATGTTCATTAAATAAAGCCTTGTGCTCAGGGTGCATGGGCTTGAGCTTTTTATGGGCGGGTGTGTTCTCTTTTTTAGGAAACATTCTCATGATATTGGAGGTTTCATAAGTACGTTCAGAGCCTGATTTTGTGTGAGCCAACATATCGTGTTGGTTTAACTCTTGATGCACAGTTCCAGTTGTGTAGTGGGTAACAACATTCCGATCGTTATTTTTGATGTAGCCGTATTTTTGCATCCATTTATAGAATCCAATCACGGCACTCATGTAACTTCTAGCGGTAGATAAACTAAAAGCTTCATCGCCATTAGCACCTTCAATATTATTGCAGTTCGCAAGCAGAAACTCAGCAAATCGCCAAGGTGCTCCTTCTTCCTCATATTTGGTTAAAGATTTATAGCTCAAATATTCAGGAGGAATGATATTCCCATCTTCGTCTTCTTGCTCTAGGCAGGTTGAATCTAAGAATCGAGTAAAGGCGAGTAGACCCTTTGCAATTGAACTAGTGTCTTTTACTTTTGCTTCACCACGTAACTTAGACACTAGGTATAGGGATTGAGGATAGACAACCAACCCATTACGACCAATGATGATATTGGTTTCTTTGATGAACTGCTTTAAGGTGGATGGATCTAATGAGGATGGTTCTAATAAGGCTGAAAAAGCAACTTCTCCTGATTCAGTATCAGTGCTGCTTCTTATTTTGAGCTTGGCTAACGTATCAACCTTTATTGGTAATAACCAACAGTCATCATAAATGTCTAAGTATGTATTATTAGTTTCTATCAAAAAACAACCCTCAATATGTTTACTCACATATTAAAGATAGTTTTGTCATAAAAACCAATCAAGGTTATTTGTCATAAAAATTAACTAAGGGTAAATTTTTTGAGTTGCCACACGCCGTATTTTTCACAGACTGCATGATCTTCGTCAGACAGCAGAGTGAAGTTTAAGTTATCACGTTCAATGAACTTAGGCAGACGTTTTACGGCATCAATACTGATTCCGAGTACCACCACATTGTGACTGTCGAGTTCACTTTTGATATCTCGTAAGCCTTGCGCTTGTACCGTGCAACCTGGTGTCATTGCTTTTGGGTAAAAATAAACTAACACTTTTTTACCAGTGAAATCGCTAAGCGAAACGGGTTCTCCATCTTGGTTGAGCAAGGTAAAGTCAGGGGCTTTTACGCCAGCTTGTAATGTTGTCATCATTGATCCTTTTTTAAGCGCTACTTTTAATAAAATTGAGTGTACCAGAGACTTGCAACGCTGCGCAGAGTTGTTCGAATTCTTCTTGTAGCTGCATTAAGTTGTAATCGACATTGACCTTCGCACTGAGCGTCATAAGAAAACGCTCACGGCTACTAGCATGCGAAGTGAGAGGGGGAGCCGTTTGCGCGCTCAAAGACTCGATACCAATCTGACGCTGTGCAAAAAACGTGGTGATTTTTTCTGCAATACCAGGGCGATCATCAGACTCGACAAAGACTTCAACCACATAGGTATGGCTGGGCGTTACCTTGAGTGTGGTCCGTTTCACCATGGTGATTAAATCGTGTTGCATACCAAAGGCAGGTAACAATGTTTCAAGGCGGGAGAGGGCGCTTGGTGAACCAGACACCATCATCAATAGAGAGAACTCTTCCCCTAATAGAGCGATGCGGCTGTCGACAATGTTGAGTTCAGACTGGGTGACCAGTTTTACAATTTGATTGCATATACCTGGGCGGTCTGTGCCAATGGCGGTAATCACAAGATGTTGTTTCATCATTCTGTTTTCGCATGGTCGATTTTATTAAATGGTATCACATAACTTGGGGATGAAAAGAGGGCTCATCAGGGCATTTGTCGAGTTTAGCGAATAGATTAACCGAGAAATAGCAAAAGGCTAACGCCATTCCTCCGCGGATTCTGACATACTCTTCCAACACGAGGGTTAACCGTCGTCGATGTTATCGATGAATATTCACGATATCGACGATTTATGCGTGTTTAATCCCTTGTGTTGCACAACAACGTTGCAGTACCATGCAATAAGTATTCATCTAGGGAGATAGACATGTTTTCAGGAAGTATCGTGGCGTTAATTACACCTTTTGAGACCAATGGTGAAGTGGATTATGCCGGGCTTAAAAAATTGGTGGATTTTCACGTTGAAGCCGGTACTGACGCGATTGTGTCTGTGGGCACAACGGGCGAGTCAGCCACGTTAACTGTGCAGGAACACATCAAAGTTGTCGAAAAGACAGTCGAGTTTGCTGCCGGACGCATCCCTGTGATTGCCGGTACGGGGGCGAATGCGACACACGAAGCGATTGAGTTTTCACGTGCGCTTAACCACAAAGGCCTTGCCGGTTACTTAAGTGTGACACCGTATTACAATAAGCCCACCCAAGAAGGGATGTACTTACACTTTAAAGCGATTGCTGAAGCGACGGATGTTCCGGTGATTTTATACAACGTGCCGGGTCGTACTGGGGTGGATATGAAGCCTGAAACGGTGGCTCGCTTGTCGAAGCTTAAAAATATCGTGGCTTTGAAAGATGCCACGGGCGATATTGAACGCGTTGCGCAGCATCGTGCGTTATGCAGCGATGATTTCGTCTTACTCAGTGGTGATGATGCAACCGGCTTAGATTTTATTAAAGCGGGTGGTCAGGGGGTGATTTCGGTTACCAACAATATCGCCGCCAAAGATATGGCAGATATGATGCGTTTAGCGCTCAATAATCAGTTTGATGAAGCGTATGCGATTAATGAAAGATTAATGCCATTGCATAAGCATTTATTCATCGAATCCAGTCCAATCCCCGTGAAGTGGGCAGCACAGCAGCTTGGTTTGATTGAAAATGGTGATCTTCGTCTACCTTTAACAGAATTGACTGAACAAGCTCAACCCATTGTTGCCGAAGCTATTGCTCACGCCAAGATTTAAAGATTGGTTGCTTTCGATTACCATTCCGAGCCATTGGCCTCGGCAATTTTTTAGGAGTTTCAATGAAGTGTTCTCGTCAGCTAGTGCTTAGTTCACTGGCTGTGTTAGTTTTGAGTGCTTGTTCAAGCAGCCCGGCAGAACGACGTCAAGCAAAGGATAGCTTTGCTTACTTAGATGCCAAAGATTTTCATGATTGGACAATGCCAAAAGACGCTCAGTCACATTATTATCCCAATTACCAAATCCCTAAAGGGGATTATCAAGGGCAAGTCGGGCAGAACGTCGATATCCGTCCGCCTCAGCAAATTCTGAATTTGGTTCCGGGCGCCCGCTCTCAGGTTCAAAATGGTAAGGTGACACTATGGGTCGTGAAAAAGTCCGATGCTGACAGCGTTTGGCGAGCAATCAACGATATGGTTGATAGTGGCAAACTCCCTGTTGCTAAAAAGAGTCACAATGCACTAGAGACGGGCTGGGTTCGTTGGACATCGAAAGATGAAGACAGTGAGATCGACACACGCTATGACATTGAACGTGTACAGGCGAATCATCGTTATGGCATTCAAATCTCGTTAGTCCAATGGCGTCAAAAAGAGAGTCAGAAAGAGGCCACAATCCCTCAACGCCAGCGTTATACGGCTTATATGACGAACTTAGTGACGACCCATTATGATGCTGAGCGCCGTGCAGAAGAGCGCCGTAAAGCGAAAGCGATGGTAAACAATATTCCTGTCGCGATGGGGACTGACCGTAGTGGTTTGCCTGTCATCATTGCTCGTGCTCCTTATGATATTTTCTGGCAGCGTGTCACGACCTTATTGCCGACATTAGGCTTTAATATTAAAGATCGTAATCATTCGCAAGGTACGGTGAAAGTGCGTTATGTCGGTATCGATGATGATACCTTAGCGCAGCATGGCTTGAAGCCGTTAGATTTACAAACAGGAAGCTATACTTTGTTATTGGGTGATCTGAGTAACCGGACATCGATTAATGTGACGAACGATAAAGACAAGCCGATTCCTGAAAAGCAAATGAAGCAGATTGTGGCAGCTTGGAAAGCACTGATTGATAAACCTGATTCTAAAAACTCACAGTAGCGATATCATCGAACAGTGAACCAATAAAAAGAGCGTATTAACGCTCTTTTTTTATGGATGAATCGGAAGAGGACGCGGAGGAAGAGTCTGAGTCCGGTGAGGATGTAGGGGGCGTGGCGTTTTCCTTGGTTGGGGGCTTTTTTTGCCATTGATCAAATTTCATTTTTGAGGTGTATTTGAGTGCGGCAATATTACCGATGATGATACACAGCACCCCAATGATAATGACCCAAGGGTTGAACAGTAATTCCATATTGCCTCCTAATCACTGACGTTAATGACATACTCATTATAGATGCTAGGTAGCGATGCTAGGATGCTCTTTTGTCCCAAAATGTTACTTTGTTTCAGTTGATTAGCCAAAACAGGCACAGTGAGCTGAGCAAGGTAGCGGCGTGCAGTGGCTCGATGGCTAATATGCCAAGGTTCAAAAGCCACGCCACTGCCTCCCTGCTGGTAAGGGAAATAGAAACCAAAAGATTCAAGGTGTTCCGATAACCATTGATAGAAACCCGACTGATGCCCTGATAGGTACTCCCATGGTTCGAGTTGCAGTGAAGTGGCGTCGGGGAGAGCATTATGGGCATAAACATCGAAGTCTGTTCCCCAATGATGTCGACTGGCTCCAGGGAGCGCAGACCAGCGCAGAATGGCCATGACTTTCTCATGCTCAGATAGCTTAGAAACATCAATCGGACGGTTGTCTGCATCTTTAATGGAGGCCTCTCCCGACATTTTGCGATTCCAAATCCAGCATTGACGGTCAAACGGCCGGAAACCACTCGCAATATGAAAATCAAATCCCGCCGCAACCGCTGCTTGAGATAAACCCATTAAATCGTTTTGAACATCTGGGTGCACCAGAAACGATTTCTGTCCCATCATCAAGCAAGTCAAATGCTCGTCAGTTTGTCCGGTCAGTTGTTGCGGCGTCATGGCGTATTACTCAGCGAATAAGTGTTTGAGGATATGTTGATACATATCAGTCAGTTTCTCAAGGTCTTCGATACGGACGCACTCATTGACTTTATGGATTGTCGCATTGACAGGCCCAAGCTCGACCACTTGCGCGCCCATTGCTGCAATAAAACGGCCATCGGAGGTTCCGCCAGTGGTCAGTAGCGCTGGTGCATTTTTATTCACTTTTTGGACGCCTTTAACAACCGCATCAAGTAACGCTCCTTCATCGGTTAGAAAAGGCTGACCACTTAAGGTCCAGTCTAAGTCGTAGTCTAAATCGTGCTTATCAAGAATATCGATCACTCGCTGTTTGAGTGAGATATCGGTCGACTCGGTACTAAAACGGAAATTGAATTGCACATTGAATTCGCCGGGAATAACGTTCGCGGCGCCCGTTCCACTGTGCAAGTTAGGGGTTTGAAAGCTGGTCGGTGGAAAGTAGTCATTACCTTCATCCCATTGTGTTGCTGTAAGCTCAGCAAGCGCAGGCAGGGCTTGGTGGACTGGATTCCGAGCAATATGGGGATAAGCAACGTGTCCTTGAATTCCTTTGATGGTTAAATCGCCAGTCAACGAACCGCGTCGGCCGTTTTTAACGACGTCACCGACATACTCGGTACTTGAAGGTTCGCCAACAATACAGATATCGATGTTTTCTCCACGCGCTTTGAGCGTCTCAACAACGCGCGTTGTCCCATTGATGAACGGCCCTTCTTCATCGGATGTGATGAGAAAAGCGATAGAGCCAGTGTGATCGGGATATTCGGCGATAAATCGCTCGACAGCGACCACCATACAGGCCAAAGAGCCTTTCATATCCGCAGCACCACGGCCATAAAGCATGCCATCTTTGATGGTTGGTTCAAAAGGCGGAGTATGCCAGTGGGCTAAGTTTCCGGCGGGCACTACGTCGGTGTGTCCCGCAAAGACAAACAGCGGTGCTGAGTGCCCACGGCGAGCCCATAAGTTGGTGGTATCTTCGAAAACCATCGTTTCGATTTCAAATCCGAGGGCTTTAAGGCGTTCGATCATTACCTGCTGACACCCAGCATCTTCGGGGGTGACTGACTGGCGACGCAGTAGATCGGTAGCAAGCGCAAGTACGGGGCTATCTGTTGTCATTGTTGCATTCCTATATTAAGAGAAAATATCCGCGTATTGCTCGGCTTTAAACCCGAGATGCAGTTGTCCATCCACACTTAAGATAGGACGTTTAATCATGGCGGGATGCTCGACCAGTAGCGGGATCGCTGCGGTTTCTGTTAATCCGTCTTTTTGCTCTTGAGTCAATTGGCGATATGTCGTGCCGCGCTTGTTCACTACCTGTTGCCAATCGAGTTGGGCAAAAAATGTTTCGATGAGCGCTTGATCAACTCCGTGCTTACGATAGTCGTGAAATTGGTAGTCAATACCAGCCTGTTCTAACCATTTTCGCGCTTTTTTGATGGTATCGCAGTTGGGAATACCATACATAATGATGTTCATAACTATCTCTCTAAAACTGAATTTTTATACAAACTGAATGGATCCTAGCAGGAAGCGTCAGTGGTGACAAAAGGTATTCGTATTTTGCTTTGAAGCACAGAAATGTTGCCAAAAAAACGAAGGATTGAACAGTTATTGATCAAACTCAACACAGCAACTCACAAAACAGAAATAATGGACGCATTAAGGCTGAGGAGGTATGAATGGAATTGAGTCCTGTGTTTGCGAGGCGGTTGTATCTCGCGTTATTGGTGGAATGTTTGGATAGGCCAAATGTTCCTAAATTAATTGAAAAAACGGGGTGGCCCCGGCGCACTATCCAAGATGTGATTCGTGCGTTACCAGGCATTGGTATTGAGCTGATGTTTGTGCAAGACGGGCGTCGTCACAATGATGGTTATTACCAATTGTCAGATTGGGGGCCCTTTGATTACCAGTGGGTATTAGAGCGTGAAAGTGATATCGCTAAGACATTAGGATATGATTAAGCCAAAGCCAGCAGAGATGCTGGCTTTGGCTATTAATCAAGAGCCCTAAGTGAGATTGAGGTAGGTGATAAATCCTAACCAACTGACGAGTAATAGCATCCAAGGTAGCCAACGGATTTGGCTTTTGGGGATATCTTTGTCCAAGTTTATCTCTGGAGTCATTGGCGATGTTTCAGTGACGATTTGTTTTTTCTTCGCTTTATCAGCTTGACGCTTCTTCTCTTTTTGCTGTTTCTTGTAGAGAGCAATGCCATGCTCGATACCTTGCGCAATCAACTTAGTTTGTTCTTTGGTCTGTCCAGGTTTTTGCGTGGCTTTTGCCATACGCATCGCCTCTTGCTGAGTTTCTGGCGACGGGCGTGATGACGAATTGTTTTTCATCAAGAATTCCTTTTTTGTTGAGATGAACATAGTAATAAACCCGAATTCAACTGCGAAGTGCGACACTCTCCAATATCAAGAAGCTAAAGCCATCTCCTCAAATATAATGGCTGCCTGCTTGAAGCCTAAACACTTTCTCGGACGGTAATTTATCCGCGATAAAGCGAACTCTATATCGATGTCCGTCACTGTCGTTAGATCGGTTCCTTTCTTCACATATTGCCTTAAAAGACCGTTCGCATTCTCATTAGCACCACGCTCCCAAGAACTGTACGGATGAGCAAAGTACACATCAGCCTTTAATTCTTTTGCGATGGTTTCATGACCTGCAAACTCTCGCCCGTTATCTGCCGTAATGGTATGGACATGTTTCTTATAGGGCTTCAGTAGCTCTATTGTCGCTTTGGTGACATCATCCGCTGACTTAGATGGCACTTTCTTTACCACGTAAAATCGAGTCTTACGCTCTAAAATAGTCACCATTGCACCTGTACCATGCTTACCTAGCACAGTGTCGATTTCCCAGTCACCAAACCGCTCCTTACTGTCAACGATGCTTGGTCTATCATCAATCGAAACGGCATTTTTTATCGCTGGAGCTTTCTCTTGTTTACCTCGGCGATACCGCTTATGACCTTGTCTCAAGTGACGATATAACTTACCGCCCAAGCGTTTATCTTGAGCAACAAAGCGATAGATCCACTCATGACTGACAGATGCACCAATTTTCGTTAATACATTAGAAATCTGCTCTGGACTCCAATCTGTTTCTAAAAGAAGGCGGATAAAATCGACACGTTCCTTTGGTATTCGGTATTTACGTGCTGTTTTGCGCTTTTTGGTAGACGACATCTGGGCTTCGTTAGGGCAATAATGCTCTCCCTTCCGACCGCGTTTAAGCTCACGGTATACCGTCGAGCGGTGGCACTGAACTGTTTTAGCTATTTCAGGAACCGAAATTCCCCGTTCCAAAAGAGCAGAAATCTGGTATCTTCTGCCTTCGGTCAACTGCTGATAATTCATGGTAGTACTGCTTGTTTCTTTGGCGAGAAGAGCGTACCACTTTCAGCAGTTGGCTTCTTCTTCTACGCTTTCCATGAATGTCGCACTTATTATCTGAAATCGGGAATAACCAGTCATACTGCGAGCGATGATGGTAGAAATGGATAATCAAGACATGACCTTCGTCAACAATAGCGATAAAGTAGGACTCTTTTTTCTACGCAGAGATAAGAAGAGGCATTGTGCGTTACTATCCGCTAGAGCATTATGATAAACACGGATTTTTAAAGACGCCGATATGGCTATGGCTGACTTGGTTTTGGTTAGCAAAAGCTTGGGGCGTGCTCGTCATGGCAGGAGCTACCCGTCAGAATGGCGCTGATATTTTGGCGTTTTGTTATCCGATTCGTGCTCACTTCTATTACGAGTTGGCCTTGGGTGTGCCCGTCGTGATCATGATGTGGTGGGTTCATTTTCGTCATCCGGAGCGAACGGTGATGACCAAGTGGATTCATCGGGTGACACGGCATGTCACGCTGCTGGATGTCATCGCACAAGTGAGCTTAAGTGTATATTATGTCCTGCAGCAGCATGGTCGGTTTGAATGGTTTAATGCGATGTCATTACTTTTGTTATTATGGATGATGCTATACGTCTGTAATAGTCGTCGGCTCAAGGCTTGTTTTGAACCGAAAGATAAGAATAAAGCAATCTCACCGAAAGGTGACGGTTTGTAAAAAACTAAGGAATTAAGGGCGATATATTATGTCACAACCTCAATCTGCAATCGTGCCTGAAGCGGGCCCCTTTGCTTTGTATGCCATGTTTAATGTGGTCAATAATCATCAAAAGGTACTGCAAACATTACAGTCCATCCCTACGTTAGTTGATGAAATTAATCAGCAGCAACCGGGCGCTCAATTGGTCGTCAGCGTGTCGTTTTCACGCCAATTCTGGCAACACCTCGATGCGCCTATGCCCGATGAATTGATTGATTTTCCAGAGTTAGGAAAAGGGAAGGTTATTGCTCCGAGTACGGCAATGGATTTTCTGATCCACGCACACGCTCAGCGTCATGATCTGCTGTTTTATCTTTTGCGTAAATGCATGGAGTCAATGGCCGAGCACATCACCGTTGTCGATGAAGTCTATGGGTTTCGCTACCTAGATTCTCGCGATATGACGGGGTTTATTGATGGGACTGAAAATCCAGAGGGTAACGAACGCCATAAGGTGGCTGTGATAGCGGATGGTCCACTCGCTGGCGGAAGTTATGTGATGCTTCAGCGTTATGAGCATGAGCTGCCAGCCTGGTCTCGTCTGAACATTTCGGCGCAAGAAAAAGTGATAGGCCGTACCAAAGCTGATTCCGTTGAATTAGATAACGTACCTGCCGCCTCTCATGTTGGGCGAGTGGATATCAAAGAAAATGGTCAAGGACTTAAAATTGTTCGCCACAGCTTGCCCTATGGAACCGCCACGGGCGTGCATGGACTGTTGTTTGTTGCGTATTGTCACACCTTACATAACTTCCAAGTCCTGTTAGAGAGTATGTATGGCCATAGTGATAATAAAACGGATCAGCTTTTACGATTTACGAACGCCAAAACTGGAGCGTATTTATTTGCGCCTTCTTTGCAGACATTGCAGCAATTAGTGGTCAAATCCGCACAGTAACATGGGCAATAAAAAAGGGCGCAAGCCCTTTTTTATTGACTCAATAAGTTAAGTGTAGTTTGTGGCATTTGTTTCGCTTGAGCTAAAATGGCACTTGTCGCTTTTGAGCGAATTTGCGACTGCGTTAATGACGTTGCTTCTTTCGCAAAGTCGGTATCCTTCAATCGGCTGTTAGAAACCGTAATGTTTTGATTCACATTATTGAGGTTGTCAATCGCATGCGTCAGGCGATTGTGAAGTGCTCCTAAACTAGAACGAGTATCACCGACATATTTTAACGCGGAATCAATAACGCCTATGGCTTGTTGGGCTCCGCCAACCGTTGATATATCTAGGGTATCAACGGTAACGTTTTCTTGTGCTTGAAAGTCTAAAGCTTGCGCGAGAGAGCCGCTTACCGAAATACTCTCCACATGCTGGCTTTTACCTGTGAATAGCTGAAGTTGACCGTGTTCATTGACCGATGCCGCTACTTTATCGTCGGTTTGTCCGTTGATATAGGTGGCAAGCTCTTCAATATTATCTCCTACTTTTGCCGCGATATTGATGGCAGGGGTATTTTGACCGGAAAAGTGTATTGTCAGTGCATTCGCATCTTGGGCAACGTGCCAGTTATCGGTGACTGTCGTTTGTGCTTGTAGGGTAGTACCTCCCATCATCTCATCGTCACTGCACATATTATGCAATGTTAAATGGACGGCTGAACCACTATCGGTTCCGATTTGAAACGACTTAGTACCATAAAGACCATTTAATAACTTATCTCCTGCAAACGCTGTAGATTCAGCGATGCTATTGACCTCTTTGTTCAGAGATAACACTTCATGTTGCAGAGTCGCTCGATCATCATCTGAATTCACACCGTTGGCAGATTGCAGTGCTAATGTGCGCATTTTTTGTAGTAAATCATTGGTTTCTGACATGGCGCCATCTGCCGTTTGAATCACCGATATTCCATTATTGGCATTGTGTATGGCCCGATCAAGTCCACGACTTTGTGATGACAGACGATTCGACAGTTGCAAGGCGGCCCCATCGTCTTTCGCACTGGAGAGGCGAGAGCCTGAAGCGAGGTGGGTCATCGCTGATTCTTGATTCTTTGTTGTTTTACCTAACTGATGTCTAGCATTTAATGCAGCAACATTAGTGCGAATACTAATGGTCACAATGAACTCCAATGCGTATAAAAAGAGACGACGCGAATTGATAGCGTACGTAATGTGGTAGTGATAACGGAGTTAAGCGAGTTTTCTTTAATGAAAAAGTGATAGAAATTAATATTTAAATCGTTTTGTATTAAAAATGAGATTTTTTTAGTTATTTATATGCAAACCATTGTTTATAAAAGAGTGGTTAATTAAATATATTAATCAATATTGATATTAATGCAGGGTTAATTGTATTTTTTGATTATTTAAATGGGTGTTTTTTTATTGACTTACTGTTTATATGCATTTTGTTTTGCATTGTGTTTTTATCTTTATGATATGCAATGTCTTATGTTTCATTTTTTTAAAGTTAAGTGATGAAGGTGGGCGTGTGCGGAGTAACGATGACGATTGTGCTAAAGAAATGCGATAACAATACGATATAGACAGTATGTAAAGCCCGAATTCAACTGCGAAGTGCGACACTCTCCAATATCAAGAAGCTAAAGCCATCTCCTCAAATATAATGGCTGCCTGCTTGAAGCCTAAACACTTTCTCGGACGGTAATTTATCCGCGATAAAGCGAACTCTATATCGATGTCCGTCACTGTCGTTAGATCGGTTCCTTTCTTCACATATTGCCTTAAAAGACCGTTCGCATTCTCATTAGCACCACGCTCCCAAGAACTGTACGGATGAGCAAAGTACACATCAGCCTTTAATTCTTTTGCGATGGTTTCATGACCTGCAAACTCTCGCCCGTTATCTGCCGTAATGGTATGGACATGTTTCTTATAGGGCTTCAGTAGCTCTATTGTCGCTTTGGTGACATCATCCGCTGACTTAGATGGCACTTTCTTTACCACGTAAAATCGAGTCTTACGCTCTAAAATAGTCACCATTGCACCTGTACCATGCTTACCTAGCACAGTGTCGATTTCCCAGTCACCAAACCGCTCCTTACTGTCAACGATGCTTGGTCTATCATCAATCGAAACGGCATTTTTTATCGCTGGAGCTTTCTCTTGTTTACCTCGGCGATACCGCTTATGACCTTGTCTCAAGTGACGATATAACTTACCGCCCAAGCGTTTATCTTGAGCAACAAAGCGATAGATCCACTCATGACTGACAGATGCACCAATTTTCGTTAATACATTAGAAATCTGCTCTGGACTCCAATCTGTTTCTAAAAGAAGGCGGATAAAATCGACACGTTCCTTTGGTATTCGGTATTTACGTGCTGTTTTGCGCTTTTTGGTAGACGACATCTGGGCTTCGTTAGGGCAATAATGCTCTCCCTTCCGACCGCGTTTAAGCTCACGGTATACCGTCGAGCGGTGGCACTGAACTGTTTTAGCTATTTCAGGAACCGAAATTCCCCGTTCCAAAAGAGCAGAAATCTGGTATCTTCTGCCTTCGGTCAACTGCTGATAATTCATGGTAGTACTGCTTGTTTCTTTGGCGAGAAGAGCGTACCACTTTCAGCAGTTGGCTTCCTCTTCTACATATTTCCATGAATGTCGCACTTATTATCTGAAATCGGGAGTGGATAAGGTGGCGTTGCTAAATGGCTATAACAGTAAATACCAATGTGTCAGCGCTGGTTGCGCAGCGCCATCTTAGCTCTGCTACGAATTTGCTCAATCAATCATTAGAGCGGTTGTCGTCGGGCAGTCGTATTAATCACGCAAAAGATGCTGCTGCTGGGTTACAAATATCCAATCGTTTAGAAACACAGATGAATGGGATGGATGTGGCTGTGCGTAATGCCAATGATGGAATTTCTATCATGCAAACCGCTGAAGGGGCGATGAGTGAGTCGACCAATATTTTGCAGCGTATGCGCGATTTGTCGTTGCAGGCTGCCAATGGTGCGAATAGTCAAGATGACCGCGATGCCTTACAAGAAGAAATGCGTGCCCTAAATGATGAAATGAATCGCATTGCGGAAACCACCACGTTTGGTGGAAGAAAACTGCTCAATGGTCGATTTGGTCAGGCGGCTTTTCAGATTGGAGCCAGCAGTGGGGAGGCGGTGCAACTGAGTCTGGCGAATTTGCGAACGGATTCGATAGATATGGGCGGATTTGAGTACCGTTCGCAATATCGAGCGGATCAAAACTGGAGCGTTGGCTCTCAAAGCAATCAGCTCAATATTGAATATACCGATGCAGACGGCAAGGCGACAACGATTGGTATCACTGCAAAAGTTGGCGATGATATTGAAGAGCTTGCCTCTTATATCAATGGACAAACGAATGAGGTTTCCGCTTCCGTCAATGAAAAGGGGCAGTTACAGATTTTTATGGCAGGGAAGAGGACATCAGGCACGGTATCTTTCAGTGGTTCATTGGCTGAGCAGCTGCAAATGAACACGGTAGGCTATCAAGCCGTTGATGGATTGGATATTTCTTCTGTCGGAGGGGCTCAGATGGCGGTGTCTGTTGTTGATACGGCATTAGAGTTTGTGGATAGTCATCGTGCTCACTTGGGCGCATTGCAGAACCGATTTGGTCATGCAATTAATAACTTAGAAAATATTCATGAGAATCTAGCGGTATCAAATAGTCGGATCCGAGATACGGATTATGCCAAAGAAACCACCCGTCTCATTAAACAACAAATATTACAGCAAGTGGGGACCAGTGTGCTTGCTCAGGCGAAACGTCAACCCAATCTTATCCTTTCTTTGCTGTCGAATTAACGGCAAACCTGTCTATATCGACAATCGATGAGACCGCTTTAATTAAATAGCGCACTGAACCTCGAATTTTGTAATAACACGCACGTTTACTCTTAATCTTAAACATTTTTCTATAAATCACAGAAAAAAATTAAAGGTTTAAAATTTCATGCCGTTATAAACAGTAACTTTGAGAGAACTACTTGGTTTTCCGAGACGTCGGAAACCTGCACTACCGGAAAATCAATTGGAGATACCACCATGGCAGTAAATGTAAATACTAATGTGTCAGCAATGACTGCACAACGTTACTTAAACCAAGCAAACAGCTCACAACAAACTTCTATGGAGCGTTTGTCTTCAGGTTCTAGAATCAACAGCGCTAAAGATGATGCGGCTGGTCTTCAAATCTCTAACCGTTTGACATCGCAAAGCCGTGGCTTAGATGTTGCGGTTCGTAACGCTAACGATGGCATTTCTATTGCTCAAACCGCTGAAGGGGCAATGAACGAGACCACTAACATTCTACAACGTATGCGTGATCTGTCTTTGCAATCAGCGAACGGTTCGAACTCAAAAGACGACCGAGTGGCTATTCAAGAAGAAGTGACTGCTCTGAATGATGAACTAAACCGAGTGGCAGAAACCACATCATTTGGTGGTAACAAACTGTTGAACGGTACGTACGGAACCAAATCTTTCCAAATTGGTTCTGGCAGTGGTGAAGCGGTTATGCTGAACCTAAAAGATATGCGTAGCGATAATAGCGCAATGGGTGGCACGTCTTTCCAAGCGGCTAACCCTAAAGATAAAAACTGGCAAGTACAGAGCACAGCAAACGACTTGGCGATTAATTACACCGATAAAAAAGGTGAAGCTCAAACCATCAATATCAATGCGAAATCTGGTGATGATATTGAAGAGTTAGCGACTTACATCAATGGTCAAACTGATGCAGTTCAAGCCTCTGTTGATGATGAAGGTAAGTTACAAATTTTTGCTGGTGAAAACAAAGTTAACGGTGATGTGACATTTGCTGGTGGACTAGCCGATGAGTTGGGCTTCCAACCCGGTAAAAAAGTGACTGTCGACGACATCGATGTGACTTCTGTTGGTGGTTCACAAGAAGCAGTGGGTATCATTGACTCGGCGTTGAAATATGTCGATTCACAACGTGCTGACTTGGGTGCTTTCCAAAACCGCTTTGGTCACGCGATTAATAACTTGGATAACATTAACGAAAATGTGAATGCATCTCGTAGCCGCATCGAAGATACTGACTTTGCGAAAGAGACAACAGCATTGACAAAAGCGCAAATTTTGTCCAAAGCTTCAAGCTCTATCTTGGCTCAAGCCAAACAGGCGCCACAAGCGGCACTCAGCTTGCTTGGTTAATAAGCCTCATGATGTTCTACAAAATCCAGCTTCGGCTGGATTTTTTTTGCATAATATTTTGATCGTATTCACGTTTTGAATGAGTTTTAAGAGACTTCATATAATTTATTTAAAGTTTTTTATGGATAGGCCGTTATAAGTGACGAGAGAAATGAGATGTGCCGGAGAGAGGTGAGAGACTCAAAGGCGCATCAACTGTCCGATACAGGAGATCACAATATGGCTATAAACGTTAATTCAAACGTGGCTGCAATGACTGCTCAGCGTTATTTAAACAATTCCGCTGACAGTGCTCAGAAGTCGATGGAGCGGTTGTCATCAGGGTATCGCATTAACAGTGCGAAAGACGATGCGGCCGGTTTGCAAATTTCAAACCGCTTAACTTCACAAAGTCGTGGTTTGGATATGGCTGTTCGCAACGCAAATGATGGCATTTCTATCGCTCAAACCGCCGAAGGTGCAATGAGTGAAAGTACCAACATTTTGCAACGTATGCGAGACCTCGCATTACAATCATCCAATGGTTCTAACTCCAGTGCGGAACGCGGTGCGATCCAAGAAGAAGTCTCAGCCTTAAATGACGAATTTAATCGTATCGCTGAAACCACTTCATTTGGTGGCAATCGCTTACTGAATGGGAAATTTGGTAGCCAATCTTTTCAGATCGGTGCCGATTCTGGCGAAGCGGTAAAGCTCAGTATTGGGGATCTACGTTCTGATAGCAAAGAAATGGGCGGTGTCGCTTATCGTGCGCAAACCGGGGTTGCGGATGATTGGACGGTCGCTGGCGATACGCGAGATATTTCTTTTAGCTACACTACCAAAGGCGGTGAAGCGAAAGAGGTGAATATTCAAGCGAAAGCCGGTGATGATATTCAAGAGCTTGCCACATTTATTAACGGTCAAACCGACGATCTTAATGCGTCAGTCGATGAAGACGGCAAGATGCAGTTGTTCGCTTCTGCGCAGAAAGTTCAAGGAGATGTCACGGTTGGTGGTAATTTAGGAACTCAACTTGGGTTTGGCGCAGGTCAAGCGCGTACCATTAACGATGTCGATGTTTCAACCGTCGGCGGTTCTCAAGAAGCGGTAGCGGTGATTGATAGTGCTTTAAAAGCGGTCGACAGTCATCGTGCTTCATTAGGTGCTTTCCAAAACCGTTTTGGTCATGCGATCAGCAACCTAGAGAACATTAACGAAAACGTTAATGCGTCACGTAGCCGTATTAAAGATACCGATTATGCTAAAGAAACCACTGCGTTGACTAAGGCACAAATCTTGCAAAAAGCTAGTACCTCGGTGTTAGCACAAGCGAAGCAGTCACCATCTGCAGCTCTTAGTTTACTAGGCTAAACTAGTAAACGAGCTTCGTAGGTGACGGTTTTGAGTGTTACCTATAAGGTGGAAGGGAGAATGTTATGGAAGTATCATCCAATGCATCGAACATCCAGCCTTACGGCTCAAATAATGGCATTAAACTTGCTTCAGATAATGATAGCGTAAAGCGTGTTTCTACACTGAAGGGGGAGAGTTCGTCGGCCGGAAGTTCAGGTATTCATTTAACTGAACAACTTTCTGACCAAATGAGAGAAAGGCAACAGCGTACTGCGCAAGCCATCTCTGAGATGTCCAATACACAGGCACGGATCACAGATGAACAGCGCGCTGTTATGGCAGAGCAAATCAATGATTTTGTGAAGTCGATGAATAAAGATCTTTCTTTCAAAATGGATAAGGAATCTGGGCGAGAAGTCGTGACGATTTATGAAGCCTCTACGGGCGACATTATTCGTCAGATACCGGAAGAAGAAATGCTAGTTGTGTTACGCCGCTTAGCCAAAGAGCAAGACCATAAGTCAGGTCTGGTGAATGCTAAAGTTTGATAGTTTTTGAGGTGATTCAATGAGTGTCGGCCCGCTGGGTATGAATGGTGGCATGGACATTAATTCCATGGTCCAAAAAATTGTCAGTTCTGAACGTGTGCCGAAACAAAAGCGCATCGATAACGAACGTGCCGATGTAAATGCCAGCATTAGTGCTTATGGCCGCCTCAAAGAATCATTGGATTCGATGAAAAATCTGATGTCAGATTTCCGTTTCAACAAAGTTTTTGCTGCTCGGAAAGTTGACGTGACTGATGATTCAGCTGTAATCGCAAAAGCATCAACGAATGCCATTGCAGGCAAGTATTCCGTCGATGTATTGCAACTTGCCCAAAGCCATAAGTTGGCATCAACACCGTTTGATGATCGACAAAAATTTGGTCCGGGCAAGTTGCATATTTCAATGGGGAGTCGTTCTTTTGATGTGAACGTTTCTTCCTATTCCAAATTAAATGATGTAGTGCGTGGGATTAATGGGGCGAAGTCCAATCCAGGCGTTCGCGCGGCTGTCATTAAAGACAGCAATGGCCCCCGTATTGTCATCGCTGCAAACCAAACTGGGAAAGACTCGGCGCTACGTATTAGTGTGGATGCAAAACCCGGTGATGCGCTGAATCAGTTGGCGTTTAAAACCTTAGAAGATCGTGTCAAAGACTTAGAATCTGCTCGTGCCGAGGCTCAAGAAATTTTGCAGCCATTGACGCCGAAACAACAAGAAATTGCCAGTAAAGTGGCGCAAAAAATTGAAAATGCGGCTCGCAAAGTGGATCAAGAGACGGCGAATGCCAGTGAAAGCGCGCCGAATTCTGCTTTAAATAGTTCAGGCAAAACACCTTACGTCAAACCACAAGATCGCATTCCTGGCTGGACTGAAACCGCATCTGGCACGTTACTGGACTCTTACGAGGAGCCGCAACCAGAGTTAGATGGTCAAGCACAAGCGAAGTCTTCACAGGTACCAGGCTGGTCGAACACCGCTTCTGGCACTTTGTATGATTCGTATGTGACTCCTGAAGAAGCGGAAAAGAAACTGACCGCGCTGCGCAAAGAGGAAGAACGCAGTATTGCTCAAGCTGTCAAGAGCGGCAATATGACACCGGATGAGGCAAAGGCGGCGGTTCGTGCCACTCTGTCACCTGAAGAGCAGCAGCAGGCAGATAAAATCGAGCAAGCGCAAAAGAACCTGCAAGCAGCGCAAGCCGAATTCAATAATTACAATGGATTGACTCAGGTACAATCGGCACAAGATTCAAAAGTGATTTTAGATGGTGTGGCAGAGCTGAGTAGCCACAACAACGTGATAGAAGATGCGATTGAAGGTGTGGATCTAACGTTAAAAGCCAAAACCGATCCGAATGCTCGTCCACCAGAAATTGATGTGGAATACGACAGAGAGACGGTGAGTCAGTACTTAGAAAAGTTCGTGAATGCCTATAATCAATTTCATCAAGTCAATAAAGAGCTTGGTAGTGTCGATCCTCAAACGGGCAGAGCAGGGCCACTGGCAGGGGAAAGCATCACTCGCAGTGCCGAATCTCGGCTAAAATCGGTTTTCTCAACGCCGATTGAGGGAGCACCTAAAGAAATGAATTCGCTGTCTTCGTTAGGCATTACGACGACGCGTCAAGGTGGA
Organism: Vibrio zhugei; assembly: GCF_003716875.1. Classification (NCBI taxonomy): domain Bacteria; kingdom Pseudomonadati; phylum Pseudomonadota; class Gammaproteobacteria; order Vibrionales; family Vibrionaceae; genus Vibrio; species Vibrio zhugei. The sequence goes on from NZ_CP033078.1 coordinate 841,935, forward strand.
TTAGAACTCAACCGTGAGGTTTTGAACCGCCAGTTGGTGAATAATTTCGATAAATTGAAAGGTTTTTTTGGCGGAAGAAATGGGTTTGCTGACCGGATTCAAGATGCCATACAAAGTGTGACCGGTGTGACCGGAGCCATTCGTACGCGTGAGAAAAGTTTAACGGAAGAAAACCGTCGGCTACAAGATGATCAAGCGACACTCGATCGACGCATGGACCAGCTCAAAACTCGTACGCATGCCAAATTTGAAGCCATGCAAGATGCGACCAGTAAAATGCAATCGCAGCTAACTGGCATGATGAATGCATTAGGATAAGTTGATGGACAGTCGCATACAAGAGCTTTGTGATCTAGATCACTTATTAGAGCAAAGCTTAAAGCAGGATGAAATTAACGCTTTAGAAGTTTTGCAACTCGTCGATACAAGAGAACGGTTATTACAGGATTTATTACCTTATGTGACCGAGCACATTGAGCTGGCCCAATCTTCACAGTGGCAGCAAGCAGTGATTAATACACGACATCTTGTTGAACAAATGCAATCAGAGACGTCAGCGATAGGCAAGCAGTTGAAAAAATATCGTCACGGCAGTCAATCCGTTCAGCAATACAAAAAGTTTTTATAAAGAGGAAGACTATGCGTGGTTCTTTACAGGCGTACAAAAAAGTATCAGTGGATAGCCAGCTCAGCGCGGCCTCACCGCACAAAGTCGTGCAAATGTTAATGGCTGGAGCAATTGAGCGTCTTATCCAAGGCAAAGCGGCGATGCAGCAGCATAATATCGCGGTGAAAGGCGAACGTTTGGGTAAAGCGCTGGATATCATCATCAGTTTACGTGGCTGCTTGTCGATGGATGATGGTGGCGAGATTGCTCAAAACCTTGATCAATTATATGAGTTTTTGATCACGCAAATCACCACCTCAAATCAGCTCAATCAACCAGAGTTATTGGATGACGCGATTGAAATTATCCGTGAGATCAAATCGGCTTGGGATCAAATTCCAGCGGAATATCACAATTTGACCGCGCATCAAGTGGGTGCATAACTCATTTTTGACAGCTAAACCAAACGATGTCCTCTAATTGCTTGGTTGCCTTTATTTTTTTATCAAATACAATAAAAGCCACGTAGTAGCCACGTGGCTTTTTTTGTTGCTGTTTTTATATTTTTGACTATCGTTTACTTCAAGACTGACAAAAATTTGTCATATCTTGACGATATGGACTCATCTAACGATAAGCAACTTCCCGGATTTAAGGCATTATTCTCACCTATGCAAGGTTTAGCGAAACTCATTGTGATTGAAGACGACGAAAATGTGCGTTTGAATCTCAATACAATTTTAGAATTTGTCGGAGAACAGTGTGTAGCGATTTCCTCATCACAAGTGGATCAAGTTGATTGGTCGTTAACTTGGGGAGGCTGCATCCTTGGCTCACTGCATGAGCAGTCACAACGCCCACGTATCGTGGAAATCGTACGTAATGCTTATCATGTGCCATTATTAGTGGCTAATACACAGCCTTATTCTCTTGAAGAATGTCCTAATTTTATTGGCGAATTGACGTTCCCACTTAACTACCCTCAGTTAAGTGATGCGTTACGTCATTGTAAAGTCTTCTTAGGCCGACGTGGTATTCAAGCGAACTCTGCGTTGAGGAATACCATGTTATTTCGCAGCTTGGTCGGACAAAGCAATAGTATCCAGCATGTTCGTCACATGATTGAGCAAGTCGCGCAGACCGAAGCGAATGTATTAATCCTCGGTGAATCCGGAACGGGCAAGGAAGTTGTGGCACGTAATATTCACTATCACTCGGTGCGCAAAGATGGCCCTTTTGTTCCTATTAACTGTGGAGCGATACCAGGAGATCTGCTAGAAAGTGAATTATTCGGTCATGAAAAGGGCGCGTTTACCGGAGCGATAACCGCTCGTAAGGGCCGCTTTGAGCTTGCAGAGGGTGGCACATTATTCTTGGATGAGATTGGCGATATGCCAATGAGCATGCAAGTTAAGTTACTTAGAGTGTTGCAAGAGCGCTGTTTTGAGCGTGTGGGTGGCAATACCACCATTAAAGCGAATGTACGTATTATCGCGGCGACTCACCGTAATCTTGATAAGATGATTTTTGATGAATCCTTCCGAGAAGATTTGTACTATCGCCTGAACGTATTTCCAATCGAGATGCCAGCATTACGCGAAAGAAAAGAAGACATCGTATTATTGCTGCATGAGCTGCTTTCGCGTCTAGAATCGGAAGGTGCTCAGCCGATTTGTTTTACGCCGCGAGCGATCAATTCCTTGGTTGAACATGAGTGGCCAGGCAATGTGAGGGAACTGGCTAATTTGGTCGAGCGAATGGTCATTCTTTATCCGAATAGCTTGGTGGATGTTAATCATTTACCGACCAAGTATCGCTACAGTGATATCCCAGAATTTCAGCCAGAGCCGGATCAAATGAGTACGGTTGAAGAAGATGAGCGAGATGTCTTAGCGAATATCTTTGCGGAAGATTTCAGTTTCGAAGAGTCGCAAGAGTTGATTGCTGAAACGGAACGATCCCAAGCTCTGCCTCCAGAGGGAGTTAACCTCAAGCAAATGATTTCAGATTTCGAAATCAATATGATCAATCAAGCATTAGAAGCCCAGGATGGTGTGGTTGCTCGCGCTGCCGATATGCTTGGGATGCGCCGTACCACGCTGGTTGAAAAGATGCGTAAGTATAATATGCAGCGCTAGAAAATGTGATTGATATCACTTTTTCATTGTCGTCAATAATATGACGTCGCGTTAATGCTATGAAATATAAGACTTATTTTATGGCATATATCTTGCGTATGTCATGAGTAGTAACTTTTATTGACGGTTTTTCGACAATGAGCAATGAGCGAGAGCAACATTCCCACTTAGATTCTTTGGATGAGCAAGTTGCTCGTTATCGACAAGTGTTAGACGTGATGCCTGCAGGGGTGATTTTACTCGATACCCAAGGCATCGTACGTGAGGCAAATCCTGAAGCTCATCGACTGCTTGAGATGCCTTTGGTCGATGAGAAATGGTTCACTATCATTCAAGAGGCGTTTGCTCCTCGTGATGATGATGGCCATGAAATTTCATTACGCAATGGGCGCAAAGTCCGCTTGGCGATTTCGGCTTCAACAACCGGTCAACTTATCCTCATTACCGATTTAACTGAAACGCGATTGTTGCAATCGCGCGTCAGTGATTTGCAACGCCTGTCTTCATTGGGGCATATGGTGGCTTCTCTCGCGCATCAGGTGCGCACGCCTTTATCGAGTGCCATGTTGTATGCCTCTAATCTTGGTTCGCCCAACCTGCCTAATGCAACGCGTGAGCGTTTTCAAACCAAACTGGTGGATCGCCTGCACGATTTAGAAAAGCAGGTGAATGATATGCTATTGTTTGCAAAGGGGGGCGATAATAAGGTTGTCGACGCTTTTTCTTTGCAGGACTTAGTGGATGAGTTTCATCCGATGGTTGAAGCGGCAGTGCGTACCAATCACATTGATTATGCTCAAGAAGTTGAGCAGCCTGACACGCAACTGCTCGGTAACGCGAATGCACTCGCTTCTGCATTAAGTAACTTGGTGATGAATGCTATCCAGATCGCTGGAAAAGACGCGCAGATTGATGTGTTTTTCCGAGCGGTCAATGGCGAAGTCAAAATTTCCGTACAAGATAATGGCCCAGGTATACCAGAAGCATTGCAAGAAAAAGTGATGGAACCTTTCTTTACCACCCGCTCGCAAGGTACTGGCTTAGGGTTGGCCGTTGTACAAATGGTCTGTCGTGCTCACGACGGTCGTTTGGAGTTACTGTCACGTGAAGGGGATGGGGCATGTTTCACCATGTGTATTCCATTAGATCGTCAGGTTAATCAAACCACATTCGAAACTGGAGAATCATAATGGCTCAAAGTAAAGTCTTAATTGTAGAAGATGATGAAGGTTTGCGTGAAGCCTTAGTAGATACGTTAGCACTTGCTGGCTATGAATGGTTGGAAGCAGATTGCGCGGAAGATGCTTTAGTGAAACTGAAAAATGATTCGGTTGACATTGTGGTGTCTGATGTACAGATGGCGGGTATGGGTGGATTAGCGCTGTTACGCAACATTAAAGTTCACTGGCCGAACGTCCCTGTGTTGTTGATGACCGCATATGCAAACATTGAAGATGCGGTTTCTGCGATGAAAGAAGGGGCGATTGATTACATGGCTAAGCCATTTGCCCCGGAAGTCTTATTGAATATGGTGAGCCGTTATGCGCCAGTTAAATCCGATGATAATGGCGATGCGGTTGTTGCCGATCCCAAAAGTCTCAAATTGTTATCTTTAGCGGACAAAGTGGCGAAAACTGACGCGAATGTCATGGTATTAGGACCCAGTGGATCCGGTAAAGAAGTCATGTCACGTTATATTCATAATGTGTCTCTGCGTAAAGATGGCCCCTTTATCGCGATCAATTGTGCGGCCATTCCGGACAACATGTTGGAAGCCACTTTATTTGGTTATGAGAAAGGCGCTTTCACCGGAGCGGTACAAGCGTGCCCCGGTAAATTTGAACAAGCACAAGGGGGAACCATCTTACTGGATGAGATCAGTGAGATGGAACTGAACTTACAAGCCAAGCTACTCCGTGTCTTGCAAGAACGTGAAGTCGAGCGTTTGGGAAGTCGAAAAAGTGTCAAACTGGATGTGCGAGTATTAGCCACCAGTAACCGCGACCTCAAGCAATATGCCCAAGAAGGCAACTTTCGTGAAGATTTGTACTATCGTTTAAATGTATTCCCAATTACTTGGCCCGCATTGTGTGAGCGAAAAGGCGATATTGAACCACTCGCCGCGCACCTGATTGAACGTCACTGTAAAAAGCTAGGACTGCCTGTGCCAAGCTTATCACTCGGTGCGACAGAAAAGCTGTTGCAATATCCATGGCCAGGGAATGTCCGCGAGCTGGATAACGTGGTCCAACGCGCGCTGATTTTAAGTGATCAAGCAACCATCGAAGCGTCACATATTCTACTTGAGGGACTCGATTGGCAAGATGCGTCTGGGTTGCAACACGCTGTCGAGCATCAACAAGATACCTCGCCTTCGATCAAGCCCGTTGCCGATCCTGAATTATCGAAAACCTATTCAGAGCCGGAAAGGAAAACAGAGTCTAATGGGTCGATAGGCTTAGGTGATGAGCTGCGTGATCAAGAGTACACCATTATTATGGAAACGCTGGTGGAGTGTAATGGACGTCGTAAAGACATGGCGGAAAAGCTTGGAATCAGTCCACGAACGCTACGATATAAACTCGCCAAAATGCGTGATGCCGGAATCGATATTCCCAATTGATGAATGATAACCGCTTATGGCATGCAACTTGCTCATTAGTAGATAACGATTGTTTTTTGTCAAACTTTTGGCACCCGAGGTTTCTATGAGATTAGATGGCTTACAAAGTGAAATGCAAGCAATGCGCTTGGAAGCAAGTAATACAACTGCAGCTCCAACTGGACAAAAAGTTGGCGCTGATTTTGGTGATATGCTGACTAAAGCCATCAATAATGTGAATGGTCTTCAGGAAACTTCGAGCGCGCTGCAAACCCGCTTTGATCGTGGAGATGAGAGTGTCTCTCTTGCGGATGTCATGATCGCTCGTAATAAAGCGAGTGTTTCTTTTGAAGCGACGATTCAAGTGCGTAACAAGCTCGTTGATGCGTACAAAGAATTAATGAATATGCCGGTTTAAAGAAAGGTAACCGATAGTGGCTGAAGACAACCAAAAAACCGATCTTGCTGTCAGCGGCAGTGGCGATCAGGCGATGACCTCAAGCGCAGGTACGAGCCTTAGTTCGGACACACAAAACCCGGATATCGAGGAAAAAAGCACGAATAAAATCGATTTCGCGATGGGCGATTTAGATTTATTACGCCAAGTGGTTTTGGTGCTGTCGATTTCCATTTGTGTTGCTCTGATCGTGATGTTGTTTTTTTGGGTTCGCCAACCCGAAATGCGCCCATTAGGCGTGTATGACACACAAGAACTCATCCCAGTTCTTGATTATCTTGATGAGCAAAAGCAAGACTATAAGCTGGATGGGAACACCATCTTAGTGCCAGTGTCTGATTACAATAACCTCAAATTGAACATGGTACGTGCCGATCTTAATACCAATACAGATGGCGCGGGCGATGATATTTTATTGAAAGATATGGGGTTTGGTGTTTCTCAGCGTTTGGAAAAAGAGCGCTTGAAATTAAGTCGTGAGCGACAATTAGCCGCTGCGATTGAAGAAATGCGTCAAGTAACAAAAGCACGAGTGCTGTTGGCTTTGCCCAAACACAGTGTGTTTGTTCGTCAAAATCAGCCAGCCTCTGCTTCTGTCTTTTTAACCTTGCGTACTGGCGCCAGCCTGAAACAGGAAGAAGTCGACTCTATCATTGATATGGTATCGAGCGCGGTGCCTGGCATGTCACCGACCAAAGTGACGGTCACCGATCAGCACGGTCGATTACTGAACTCCGGCTCACAAGATCCCGCTTCTACAGCGCGCCGTAAAGAGCAAGAGCTTGAACGTAAACAAGAAGCGGATGTTCGTCAAAAAATCGACTCTGTGTTAATCCCCATTCTTGGGCTGGGAAATTATACCGCGCAAGTGGACATTGACTTGGACTTTAATGCGGTTGAGCAAACACGTAAGCGCTTTGATCCTAAAACGCCATCGACACGCAGCGAATATACGCGTGAAGACTACAACAACAGTAATACAGTTGCTGGTGTTCCTGGCGCATTAAGTAATCAACCGCCAGCAGATGCCTCTATCCCCGAAGACGTGGCGCAAATGAAAGACGGTTCGACCATGGGACAAGGCTCGGTGCATAAAGAAGCGACCCGTAACTATGAATTGGATACGACGATCAGTCATGAACGGAAACAAACGGGCGCTATTGCACGGCAAACCGTTGCTGTCGCAATAAAAAATCGCGCTAAAGTGGATCCGCAAACGGGGGATGTGACATACACCCCGGTGAGTGATGCTGAATTACAATCGATCCGTCAGGTCTTAGAAGGAACGGTAGGCTATAATCAAAGTCGAGGGGATGTACTGAATGTATTGAGCATGCAGTTTGTCCAACCAGAGGTTGCCGAAGCCCAAGATGTGCCAATTTGGGAGAACCCAAACTTTGGGGATTGGGTTCGTTGGTTAGCCAGTGCGCTCGTGATTGTTGTCGTGATTTTAGTGTTGGTGCGTCCAGCATTGAAGAAACTGCTCAATCCAGCCGCGGGTCTCGACGAAGATTCGATGTATGGTCCAGATGGTATGCCAATTGGAGCGGATGGTGAAACCAGTCTGATTGGTGGTGACATCGATGGGGGCGAGCTCTTTGAGTTTGGTACCGGTATTGATCTACCGAACTTGCATAAAGATGAGGACGTATTGAAAGCGGTACGTGCTCTTGTGGCCAACGAGCCAGAACTTGCGGCTCAAGTAGTGAAAAATTGGATGCAAAATGCCTGAGAATGATGAAAAAGGAAAAGAAGTGGTCAGCACTGAAGATATTGCCGATATTCCTGGTGAAGAGCGTGCCGCCATTTTATTACTGAGTCTCAATGAAGACGATGCCGCTGGTATTATTCGCCACCTAGAGCCGAAACAGGTGCAACGGGTGGGGAGTGCGATGGCCAAAGCCAAAGATTTGAGCCAAGATCGAGTCGGTTTGGTGCATCGCGCTTTCTTAGAAGATATTCAGAAATACACCAATATCGGTATGGGGAGCGAAGACTTTATGCGAAATGCATTGGTCGCTGCGCTCGGAGCCGATAAAGCCAATAACTTGGTCGACCAAATCTTATTGGGGACTGGCTCAAAAGGTTTGGATTCATTGAAATGGATGGATCCAAGGCAAGTGGCTAGCATCATCGTCAATGAACACCCACAGATTCAGACCATTGTATTGTCATACTTGGATCCAGACCAATCAGCCGAAATTCTCGCGCAGTTTGCTGAGCGTGATCGTCTTGATTTGATGATGCGTATCGCTAACCTCGAAGAGGTACAGCCATCAGCATTGGCTGAGTTGAATGAGATCATGGAAAAACAATTCGCAGGACAAGCCGGTGCACAAGCGGCCAAAATTGGTGGCTTGAAAGCGGCGGCGGATATCATGAACTACCTCGACAACAACGTCGAAGGTCTCTTGATGGATCAGATGCGCGATCAAGACGAAGATTTGGCAACCCAAATTCAGGATTTGATGTTTGTGTTCGAGAATTTAGTCGAAGTCGACGATCAAGGCATTCAAAAACTACTTCGCGATGTGCCGCAAGATGTCTTGCAGCGTGCGCTTAAAGGGGCAGATGATGATCTGCGTGATAAAATCTTTAAGAACATGTCCAAACGAGCAGCCGAGCTTATGCGTGATGATTTAGAAGCGATGCCACCGATCAAAGTATCGGATGTGGAAGCGGCGCAAAAAGAAATTTTGGCGATTGCCCGTAAAATGGCGGACCAAGGTGAGCTTATGTTGTCTGGTGGTGCGGACGAATTCTTGTAAGGTATCTTCTTCACAGAGGTCGGCTCTCCGGCCTCTGCTTGTCTCAGTGATTTGAACTACGCATAGGAAAGCATATGCCAGTTGAAAGAAAACGCGGTTTTATCCGTCCCGACTCCAATACACCCGCTGATGAGCAACCACAAACGTGGGGGCTACCTGACTACGACTTGGATTCAGGCAACAGTGCGCGCGAAACGGCGCTGAATTATGATCCCAGTTGGACACCTCGTGATGAGGTCGCTGAAGACGAAAGCGAACCTCAACCTTTCTCTGTAGAAGACCTCGAGTCGATTCGCCAAGCAGCGTATCAAGAAGGACAAGAACAAGGTTATGCAGAAGGTTTTCAATCGGGCGTCGAGCAGGGAAAAGAAGAAGGCTATCGTGTCGGTCATGAAGAAGGCGTGACGGCAGGTCATCAAGAAGGCTTGCAGGCTGGCCAAGAACATATGGATCAACAGGTAAAGCAGTTTGTTGAAATGGCCAACCAGTTTTCTCAACCGTTGGAACTGATGAATGCACAGGTTGAAAAACAACTGGTCGATATGGTGCTGACGATGGTGAAAGAAGTGGTGCACGTCGAAGTGAAAACCAATCCACAGATCATTTTAGATACAGTTAAGGCGTCGGTGGAGTCCCTGCCTATCGCCGGTCATGCCATTACCTTGAAGTTACATCCTGACGATGTTGATATCGTTAAGCAGGCTTACGGCGAGCAAGAAGTGGATAGCCGTAATTGGACCTTGGTGAGTGAGCCTGCCTTAGATCGTGGTGATGTGCAAATTGAAGCAAGCGACTCGAGTGTCAACTATCGTATGGAAGAGCGGATTCGTGCAGTATTACACAATTTTTGTGGTGCCAATCGTCACCAAGTGGGTACGGAGTAATGTTGTCATTAGCGGATCGCCTAACGCAATATAAAATCGAAGGCTTGACGCGCAAACCCATCGCGTCGGGAAAGTTGGTGCGTGTGGTCGGGTTAACATTAGAAGCGACAGGGTGCAAAGCCCCGATTGGCAGCTTATGTTTGATTGAAACTATGTCAGGTAACATGGAAGCGGAAGTCGTCGGTTTTTCTGGTGATAATCTATTTCTCATGCCGAGCGAACAAATCACGGGGATTTTACCAGGCGCGAAAGTGACGCCTCTTACTCAAGAGGCGGGCATGCCTGTTGGTATGGAATTACTCGGCCGCGTGGTCGATGGTGTTGGCAACCCTCTGGATGGTTTAGGGCCGATTTATACGGAACAAACCGCGTCGTTAAACGTAGAGCCCATTAACCCGCTAGCGCGTAAACCCATTGATGCGCCATTGGATGTTGGAATTAAAGCGATCAATGGGTTACTGACGGTCGGTAAAGGTCAGCGTATTGGCTTATTTGCAGGATCGGGTGTGGGTAAGTCTGTCACATTGGGGATGATGACTCGCGGAACCACAGCACAGGTTGTCGTCGTGGGGTTAATCGGTGAGCGTGGGCGAGAAGTAAAAGAATTTATTGAAGAAATTCTCGGGCACGAAGGACGCCAGCGCGCTGTCGTAGTGGCAGCGCCAGCGGATTCCTCTCCACTGATGCGCTTGAAAGGCTGCCAAACAGCGTTAACGATTGCCGAATATTTTCGCGATCAGGGTTTAGATGTTTTGCTGCTCATGGATTCTCTGACGCGTTTTGCTCAAGCGCAGCGCGAAATCGCGCTCTCGGTAGGTGAGCCACCTGCGACAAAAGGTTATCCACCTTCTGTGTTTGCTAAGCTTCCCGCATTGGTCGAGCGTGCAGGTAATGGTGGGCCGGAGCAGGGCTCCATCACCGCCTTTTTCACTGTATTAACCGAAGGCGATGATTTACAAGACCCGATCGCGGACGCCTCCCGTGCGATTTTGGATGGACACATCGTGCTGTCGCGTGAAATGGCGGATGCCGGGCATTATCCCGCGATTGATGTGGAAAAATCCGTCAGCCGGGTGATGCCGCAAGTGACGACCGATCAGCACGTTCTGATGTCAAAAGCGGTTCGACAAATCCTATCAATATGCCGTAAAAATCAGGATTTGGTCTCTATTGGGGCGTATAAGCCAGGGACCGATCAGGCCATTGATAGCGCATTTACATTGAAACCGAAGCTGGATCAGTATTTACAACAAGAGATGAAAGAAACCGTCCCTTATGATATGTGTGTCAATATGCTCAAGAACGTCTTAGGTGTTGAGGAGTAATCGATGGACAACGCACTGACTTTTTTGCTTAGCCAAGCCAAAGACAACGAAGATAAAGCGGTCATGGCGCTCAATCAAGCGAGGAGTGAGTTGGATAACTATTATCAGCAGCTAGAGCAAATAGAGCAGTATCGATTGGATTACTGCCAGCAACTCGTTGATCGAGGGCAAGCAGGACTCACTGCGAGTCAATATGGTCATTTACAACGTTTTTTAAGTCAGTTAGATGAGACCTTATCAAAGCAACGGGAAGCGGAAGCGCACTTTACCCAGCAAGTGGAAAATAGCGAGCAACATTGGCTAGAGATTCGTAAGCAAAGACGCTCTTATGAGTGGTTGATTGAAAAAAAACAAACAGAAAAGCAGCGCGCAGAAGAAAAACGTGAACAGCGTATGATGGACGAGTTTTCAACGCTGAGCTTCAATCGTCGTCGCCTTAATGATAAATCGTGATAGGGCCGTTTGCGACACTGGCGTAAATCTTGCAATACCGTTGTTGAAGTACAGACACAGTGGTTTCTTATCGAGTTCCAATGCACGGCATGTCTATGGGACTTCATGACGACTTGATTAGCGTGAGTAAAACGATATGAATATTAACACATCTCAGTCAACTGACAGTCTTAAAGGCACCGAGATTACTGGAAGCGGCGCTTCTAAGGGTGATAAAAAAGAGACCAGTGAAGCGAGTGGTTTTTTTGATAAATTAACGGCCTTAATGTTCGGTTCTTCCGAGCAAACTAAAGGTAAGATCGCAGGCAAATTGCTGCAAGCGAAGGCGAGCGACGGTGGGAATGATCCGATGGCCGCCTTAAAGAAGCTAGGTTGGACCAAGCACCAGCTAGAACATCTCACTGAAAAAGAATTAAGTAAAGTCGCAAATCAACAAGGGATTGAGGTTGCCGAACTGAAAAGCATTATTCAGCAAATGCCGGATGTTATGACCGCGAAGCCTGCGCTTGCATCTGCAAAGAATGCGCAGTCTAGCGATGCGGATAAAACGGATATTCCAGCTGCGATGGATGAAGGTAAGCAGTTGCTTGGCAAGTTACAGCAAGCGAATCAGACGTTAACCAAACCCGCGTCACAGGTAGCCCATGGCAAAGACTTGCCACAAAAGGTCGGCGTGACCGCGGCTGAACCTGTTGCGCCTGCTTTGCAGAAAAACAAGCTGGTTCACACGGGCAAAGAGGACGAATCAACGACATTCGCAGAACGTCCTATCAGTCAAAAAGAATTGGCTCAGTTAGTCGCACTGAAAAAGCAGCACCCTGAGTTGTCGGAAAGCGACTTGAAGAAACAACTTGTCGCACAGCGTATTAAGCAAGACGAAATGACAGAGAGTGAAACGGCCTCTCTGGGAGTGAGTCATCATGCTTCGCCTAATCAGCCTGTTGTTATGACCAATGCGGCTACAGCGAGTGCTGAGAAAGGGGGCGGGGTTAGTTATGCGCTGCACAAAGGCGCCCAGCCTAGTCCGATTCAGACGCAGTCAGCATCTGTGACCGTTCAAACGGGCATGAGCGAACATAAACTTTCGCCCCAAGGTAATATGGTCACACCACAGGACGGGGGGGCAACAGGTCTTCCATCTCAAAGCCAACAGCAGACCACGGCCTCGCCATTAGGACAAGGAGCGAACCCACTGGTGGCGGCTTCTTTGATGGCGACGAATGCGGCGAAAGGGGCTCCGAGCAATGTGATAGAAAAAGGGTTGAGCGAAAAAGCGCTGAACGCCATGACTGAAATGAAAGGGGCTAAGCGCGGGACATCTTCGCCAGAAAGTTCACTTGCTGCCCAACTTTCGTCGGCATCCGGACAATCGCTATCGGCAACACAAAAAGTCGATGGTACCCAGCAAGCGGCGTCACCTCAGCTACAATTATCAAAAGATGGGGCTGATCAGGTGGCGGAAAAAGTTCATATGATGATGTCTAAGAACTTAAAAAGTATCGATATTCGCCTTGACCCTCCTGAAATGGGTAAAATGCATATAAAAATGCAGATGAATAATGACGGTGGGGCTACCGTACACTTCACCGTGGCTAGCCATCATGCACGGGATGCGCTTGAGCAATCGATGCCTCGTTTGCGGGAGATGCTGTCTCAGCAAGGGGTTCAATTAGGCGGCACTTCTGTTCAACAAGACGGTGGCAGCCAGCAGCAAAGTTTTGCATCGGCAAATGGTGGCCAATCTCAATCTCAATCTCAACGCCAAGCTGGTCGTGGGGTTGCTGGGGGAACGCAAGAAAACTTTGATGGAGACATCAAACTTGATTTGAATGTCGCATCAAAGCGTGATGGAATTTCATATTATGCGTAAAATGCATTAATGACTGATGATATAAATACTTAGGATAGATATGGCAGACGAAGACGCGCCGAAAAAAGGCAAAAGCAAACTACTGATTATCATTATTGCCGTTGTGGTGTTGCTCTTAGGGGGCGGTGGTGCTGCATTTTTCCTCATGGGCGGCGATGATTCTGATGCTCAGGCTGAAAAGAGTGAGCAGCAAGCCGCCCAAAAACCGCAGATGCCGGTTTCTTATGTTAATTTAGCGGAGCCTTTCGTCTTTAATGTCAGTGGTGATTCACGTAGCCGTATGGTGCAAATTAAAGTGCAATTGATGGTGAGGGGCGCGGAAAATGAAAATTTAGCGCGCTATCATTCGCCTCTCATTGAAAGCACATTATTGTCGACGTTTGCTGCCGCCAAGTTAGAACAACTGCGCAGCCCGACTGGACGCGTTGAATTACGGAAACGGGCGACCGATGACATCAAAACGGCACTTGGTAAGGCCGTAGGGTCTCCGGTGATTGAACGTGTGTTATTTACCGATTTTGTAATGCAATAGGTGAGATGTGACGGATCTATTAAGCCAAGACGAAATTGATGCGCTATTACACGGTGTTGATGGCGTAGATGATGAAGAGGATGATCACGACTCGCAGTCGCAAGCGGAGTCGATGTCCTTTGATTTCTCGTCACAAGACCGCATTGTTCGTGGGCGAATGCCGACTCTCGAACTTATTAATGAACGGTTTGCGCGTCATTTACGCATCAGCTTATTTAATATGCTGCGCAAAACCGCAGAGGTGTCGATCAACGGCGTGCAAATGATGAAGTTTGGCGAATATCAAAACACGCTATATGTCCCGACCAGTTTGAATATGGTGCGTTTTCGACCGTTAAAAGGGACGGCGTTGGTCACGATGGAAGCTCGTCTCGTCTTCATTTTGGTAGAAAACTTTTTTGGCGGTGATGGACGCTACCATGCCCGGATTGAGGGGCGTGAGTTTACTCCGACAGAGCGGCGCGTGATCCAATTATTGCTGAAAATTGTCTTTGGTGATTATAAAGAGGCATGGTCACCCGTGATGGGGGTTGAGTTCGAATATTTGGATTCGGAAGTGAACCCAAGTATGGCGAATATTGTCAGCCCAACGGAAATGATCGTGGTGAGTTCCTTTCATATTGAAGTGGATGGCGGCGGTGGCGACTTCCATGTCGTGATGCCGTATTCCATGGTTGAGCCTATCCGTGAATTGCTTGATGCTGGTGTGCAGTCCGATAAAATGGAAACCGATGTACGCTGGAGCTCGGCATTACGTGATGAGATTATGGATGTTCCGGTGAACTTTCGAGTGAACTTATTAGAAAAAGACATTGCCTTACGCGATCTCATGGAACTGCAGCCGGGCGATGTGATCCCCATCGACATGCCAGAACATGCGACCATGTTTGTAGAAGAATTGCCGACCTATCGAGTGAAGATGGGGCGATCCAATGACAAATTAGCCGTACAGATTTCTGAGAAGATTCGTCGCCCGGATGTGGTTAAAACGGATCTGGCATTTTTAAGTAAAGACATTATGGCTGAACTTGAGGATGAAGAGCACGACAATGAAAGTGGCAATGAACAACAACACTTTTCTGGTTTAGATTAAGACAAAGGTAGCAAGAGATGGCAAAGAGCGAAGACGAAAAGCTGGCGGATGAGTGGGCAGCGGCTCTCGGTGAAGATCCCAGTGCGCCTGAAATCGACGTAGACGAGGTGCTAGCAGCGCCGTTAGACGATTTAAAAGATACCTCATCGCCGATCAGTGATGATGAGCGCCGTAAGTTAGACTCGATTATGGACATTCCGGTGACCATTTCGATGGAAGTTGGGCGTTCGAAGATCAGTATCCGTAACTTATTACAATTAAACCAAGGTTCGGTGGTCGAGCTTGACCGTATTGCCGGTGAGGCCTTAGATGTCATGGTAAATGGTACGTTGATCGCGCACGGTGAAGTGGTGGTGGTCAACGATAAGTTTGGTATTCGTTTAACCGATGTTATCAGTCAAACTGAACGTATTAAGAAATTGAGATAGTGATGAAAAAACGCATAAGCTTGTTGCTTATTCCAGTACCGGCTTGGGCAGACACGGCTCAAGCCGGTCAATTCGATATGGCGACAGGGATTGGCTCACTTCTGTTTGTCTTAGCGTTGATCGTTTTTTTGGGGTGGCTTCTTAAGCGTATGCGTATTCCAACCATGGGACAGCAGAAAGGTCTACGTATTGTGCGTCAGATTCCGGTGGGGACAAAAGAGCGCATTATGATCATTGAAGCGGGAGGCGAACAGTTTCTTGTGGGGTCGACGACCCAATCCATTCAATTGATCTCTAAATTGGAACAGCCACTAACGGAAGAAGAGGCGGTGATGACCCCTTTTGCCCAACAATTCACTCGGTTACTGAAAAAGCATGACAATACGACTTCAAAATAAACACGGACGTTGGCCGATGACGATGCTTATGAGTCTGCTGTTAGGCATGATGTTGGCGATGATGCCAGTATTATCGCATGCCCAGCAAGAAGATGGAGCATCGAGCCGTCAAACCTACAGTGTCGATACCTCATCTGGCGGCAGCTCTCGGTCTATGTCGATCACCAATGGCAGTGGTGGTATTCCTGCGGTGACTATGCATACCAATCCTGATGGTAGCCAAGATTACTCGATTAAGTTGCAAGTATTAGCGCTGATGACGTTGCTCGGCTTTTTGCCGGCCATTGTCATTTTGATGACGTCATTTACTCGTATCGTCGTGGTGATGTCGATATTACGACAAGCGATGGGGCTGCAACAAACACCATCGAACCAAGTGATCATCGGCATCTCTTTGTTTCTGACGTTTTTTATTATGTCCCCCGTGTTTAATAAGATTAACGACACCGCTTTGCAGCCCTATTTAAATGAAAAAATTAATGCGCGTCAGGCGTTTGATTTGGCAGAGCAGCCGATGAAATCGTTTATGCTAAAGCAAACGCGCATAAAAGATTTAGAAACGTTCGTGAATATTGCTGGGGCAAAAGTCGATGACCCACAAGATGTCTCGATGGCGATTTTAATTCCAGCCTTTATTACGTCTGAGCTAAAAACAGCGTTCCAAATTGGTTTCATGTTGTTTTTACCTTTTTTGATCATCGATTTAGTGGTCGCATCGGTCTTGATGGCAATGGGTATGATGATGTTATCCCCCATGATTGTCTCGTTACCGTTTAAACTTATGTTGTTTGTGCTTGTGGATGGATGGAATTTAATTCTCTCGACCTTAGCTGGCAGCTTTGTGATGTGATTTAAGGAGACGCAATGACACCTGAAATGTTCGTTGAACTCTTTCGTCAGGCCTTATGGATGGTGCTGATGATGGTGTGTGCGATCGTCGTACCCAGCCTATTAATCGGCTTAGTGGTTGCGGTCTTCCAAGCGGCGACCTCCATCAATGAACAAACCTTAAGCTTTCTCCCCCGCTTGATTGTGACGCTGCTGGCATTGATGTTTTTTGGACACTGGATGACCCAAACCATGATGGAATTTTTCTATGCCATGATTGACCGGTTACCGGATGTCTTACATTAGGATGCCCCATGGTTTTTGATGAAAATACCATCATTAATGTTATCGCGAACTATTTTTGGCCGTTTACGCGCATATCGGCCATGTTAATGGTCATGACGGTCACTGGGGCTCGTTTTGTCTCACCGCGCATCCGCCTTTACTTATCTTTGGCTATCACCTTAGCGGTGATGCCAGCGATCCCACAAGTGCCTCAGTCGATTGAAGTGGTATCATTACGCGGTTTCATGATCACGTTTCAGCAGATAGTGATTGGTGTGAGCATGGGCATGGTCACTCAGTTTGTGATACAAACCTTTGTTCTACTTGGGCAAATTATTGGGATGCAATCGAGTTTGGGGTTTGCCTCGATGGTTGACCCCGCCAATGGTCAAAGCACGCCTTTGCTCGGTCAGTTGTTCATGTTTCTGTCGACGCTATTTTTCTTGGTCAGTGATGGTCATCTTGAAATGATTCATCTGGTGGTCATCAGCTTTAAAACGTTACCGATCGGCGATGGCTCATTGAGTGTGGTTGATTTTCGTGAAATGGCTCAGTGGCTTGGTTATATTTTCCAAGTTGGCTTACGTATGTCGTTGGCGGCGGTCGTTGCACTGCTGACGATCAATTTATCGTTTGGTGTCATGACACGCGCGGCTCCGCAGTTAAATATTTTCTCTTTAGGCTTTTCTTTTGCGCTATTAGTCGGTCTATTACTGTGCTGGTATTTAGTTGGCGGGCTATATCATCAATATGAAGTATACTGGCAACAGGGCGAAGCACAATTGTGCCGTTTAATACGCGCGAGTTGCTAATCTAGGAGGCGGAGTTGGCAGAATCCGACGGTCAAGAAAGAACCGAAGACGCCACCCCCCGAAGGCAGGAGCAAGCCAAAGAAAAGGGCCAGGTTGCCCGTTCTAAAGAGCTTGCCTCAGTATCGGTGTTGGTGGTGGGAGCCGTATCGCTAATGTGGTTTGGACAGACATTAGCGCAAGGGTTATTTAATACGATGAAACGAATGTTTTCGTTAAGTCGTAATGAAATCTTCGATCTTGATAAATTATTTCAAATCGCGGAAGGGACGATCACCCATCTGTTTTTCCCCGTATTCCTAGTACTGTTGACCCTATTCATTGCTGCACTCATTGGTGCTTCCGCTTTAGGAGGGATCAGCTTTTCTGCCGAAGCAGCGCGACCTAAGTTGTCCAAAATGAGCCCACTGGCTGGGATTAAGCGTATGTTCGGCGTACAAAGCTTAGTCGAGCTCGTTAAATCCATTCTCAAAGTCTCGTTAGTCGCTGGGATGGCTTTTTTTCTTATCGTGCGTTCCAAAGACGATTTATTCCAATTACCGTTTGATGTCTTCCCGCAAAATATCTTTCATGCTCTCGATATATTGATGAATTTTGTGTTGCTGATCAGTTGTTCGTTGCTCGTGGTGGTGGCGATCGATATTCCATTTCAGATTTGGCAGCATGCCAATCAGTTGAAAATGACCAAGCAAGAAGTCAAAGATGAGCATAAAGATACCGAAGGTAAGCCGGAGGTAAAAGGTCGTATTCGTATGTTGCAACGTGAGGCGGCGCAGCGAAGAATGATGTCGGATGTGCCTCAAGCCGATGTGATTGTCACCAACCCTGAGCATTTTTCTATCGCGTTGCGGTATAAGCAAGACTCGGATAAAGCGCCGATAGTCGTAGCGAAAGGGGTCGATCATATGGCCATGAAAATTCGAGAAGTGGCTCGCGAGCATGACATTACCATCGTGGCGGCGCCACCGTTAGCGCGGGCGCTGTATCATACGACCGAGCTGGAGCAAGAAATTCCTGATGATTTGTTTATTGCAGTCGCTCAGGTATTGGCCTATGTCTTTCAGCTTAAGCAATATCGGCGCCGCGGTGGCCAGCGCCCTAAGCTCAACGAAGACAATATGCCGATTCCACCAGACATGCGTTACTAAGTGATCTATTTATCCGGCACGTTCAGCAGGACCAATAACGCACCATGCCCACCAAATTCAAGCGGCGCTTGGTGAAAAGCCATTACGTCGGGGTGTTGTGCGAGCCATAGTGGTACTTTTTGTTTGAGAATGTGCTTACCGATACCATGCTGCACACACGCGCAAATTTCCCCTTGTTTAATACAATAGGCAATCATGGCACCTAATTCACGCTTAGCTTGATCTTGGGTCACGCCATGTAAGTCCAGAAAAACATCCGGTGCATACACCCCGCGGCGTAACTTTTTCACTTCGTATTTCGACACATCCGCTCGTGCATAACGCATGGGACCGTCCGTATTGAGCATGGGCGTGAACTCATCGGAAAAGTAGAAGTCGTTATCTGTGGCTTCACGAGCTTGCCGACGAATTTCTTTCTGTTTTTGGTTTCTTATTGGTTGCTGGATTATGGTATCCTGATGAAACTTTTTTACGCCTTTTACTGCGTCCCGAAAGAGAGCGAAATCGTCATCGGCAAAAACCTCATTTGGATCCTTTCCGTCGGTGTCTTTTTTGTTCATAAGGGAAGTTAAACTTATATTAATCATAACTGGCAGTATTGTAGCGCTTTTTGGAGGCAAATTTGGATAAGATTTTCGTTGATGAGGCGGTTTCTGAACTGTATACGCTTCAGGATATGATTCGCTGGACGGTCAGCCGCTTTAATGCAGCTCACTTATTTTATGGTCACGGTACAGATAATGCGTGGGATGAAGCGGTTCAACTGATTTTACCGACACTGTACTTGCCGATTGATGTGCCTCCGCATGTATTGAATTCACGTTTGACCAGTAGTGAGCGTCTTCGCGTGGTAGACCGGGTCATTCGGCGCATTAATGAACATACGCCCGTTGCGTATTTGACCAACAAAGCGTGGTTCTGTGGTTTAGAATTCTTTGTGGATGAACGTGTTCTTGTACCGCGCTCTCCCATTGGTGAGTTGATTCAAAACCAATTTCAGCCTTGGCTAGTGGAAACGCCTGAGCGCGTACTGGATTTGTGTACGGGCAGTGGATGTATTGCGATTGCCTGTGCCTATGCATTCCCAGATGCGGAAGTTGATGCTGTCGATATTTCGGTTGATGCGCTGCAAGTGGCAGAGCAAAACATTCAGGAACACGGTCTAGAGCAGCAAGTCATTCCGGTTCGTTCGGATTTATTACGCGATGTACCAGAAGTTCAATATGACTTGATCGTATCTAATCCGCCGTATGTTGATGCGGAAGATATGGACAGCTTGCCCGATGAATTCCGTCATGAACCGGAACTGGGGTTAGCCGCGGGGACGGATGGTTTGAAGCTGGTACGCCGAATTTTAGCGAATGCGCCGAAATACCTGACAGAAAAAGGGATTTTGATTTGTGAAGTCGGAAACTCTATGGTTCACCTGATGGATCAATATCCGCATATTCCTTTTACTTGGATCGAGTTTGAAAATGGTGGGCATGGTGTCTTTATGTTGACACGAGAGCAACTGGTTGAGTGTGCTGATGAGTTTTCATTATACCTTGACTAAAGCCCGATGAGCTTTGCGACAACGCCAGTCAATGACTGGCGTTTTTTGTTTCTGCCGTCAGGGGCTCACGTGAATTAGGGCTTTACATCAAATCGTAATAACGCCACTATTGATTTACGAATAATAGAGTAATGCGGCTTATTGGTTTTGACTGATAAGTGCTAATGATCGAGGAACGCATGGCAGGAAACAGTATCGGACAACATTTTCGAGTGACGACATTCGGAGAAAGTCACGGTATCGCACTAGGATGTATCGTAGATGGGTGTCCTCCAGGTTTGGCATTAAGTGAAGCGGATTTACAACGAGATTTGGATCGCCGTCGTCCAGGAACATCACGTTATACGACCCAGCGCCGAGAACCGGATGAAGTAAAAATCTTATCAGGGGTGTTTGAAGGACAAACGACGGGCACATCCATTGGTTTGCTGATCGAAAATACGGATCAGCGCTCTAAAGATTATTCTGATATCAAAGATAAATTCCGTCCGGGGCATGCTGACTATACCTATCACCAAAAATATGGTGTCCGTGATTATCGTGGGGGTGGCCGTTCTTCAGCCCGAGAAACCGCAATGCGAGTCGCTGCTGGCGCGGTTGCCAAGAAATATTTGCAGCAAGAGTTTGGTATTGAAGTCCGCGCTTACCTTTCCCAAATGGGCGATGTGTCGATCGATAAGGTGGATTGGAGCGAAATTGAAAATAATGCGTTCTTCTGCCCTGACGTTGATAAAGTACCAGAGTTTGATGCATTAATCCGAGATCTTAAAAAGCAAGGTGACTCGATTGGTGCGAAGATTCAAGTGGTTGCGACTCAAGTGCCTGTAGGCCTTGGCGAACCTGTCTTTGATCGTCTGGATGCCGATATTGCGCATGCATTAATGAGTATTAATGCGGTGAAAGGTGTGGAAATTGGTGACGGTTTTGCGGTGGTCTCTCAAAAAGGCAGTGAGCACCGTGATATTTTGACCCCTGAAGGGTTCAACAGCAATCATGCGGGAGGTGTCCTAGGTGGCATTTCTAGTGGCCAAGACATCGTGGCAAATATTGCGCTGAAACCCACATCGAGTATCACCATTCCGGGTGAAACGATTAACAAAGAGGGCGAGTCGACCGAGCTTATCACTAAAGGTCGTCATGATCCGTGTGTCGGTATTCGTGCGGTTCCCATTGCGGAGGCGATGTTAGCCATCGTATTAATGGATCATCTATTGCGCCATCGTGGTCAAAATAGTGGCGTCCAGTCTGCCACACCACAGATATAACTGCTCGGAATCAATCGAGAGGCGTCGCATTGCGGCGTCTTTTTGTTTTCCCTTTACCTCTGCGTAAAAATCTGGACAATGCACGTGTCTAATCGAGATATAACCTCAACCGTAAACCTATGACCCATCAAATCACAGACTTAATTCGTCTTTTTAATGAGACGTTTATGGCTGAATATCAGACGCAGTTAGTCAAAGGAGAAGATGAACCGATTTATCTCCCTGCGGATGAGAACGAGCCGTATCATCGTATTATCTTTGCTCATGGTTTTTATGCCTCTGCATTACATGAAATTTCTCACTGGCTTGTCGCTGGACCTGAACGACGCTTGTTAGAGGACTTTGGTTATTGGTATGAGCCGGACGGGCGAACCGCAGACGTTCAAGCGAAATTTGAAGCCGTCGAGGTGCGTCCTCAAGCCTATGAGTGGATTCTCTCGATGAGTGCTGGCTTTGCTTTCTCCGTCAGTTGTGACAACTTAAATGGTGAGTGTGAGCCTGACAGAGTGCAATTTATGCAGCGTGTGCATCGTGAAGTCTTGAATATTCTTGAGGTTGGTTTGCCACCTCGCGTAGCCGCGTTATCACATGCTTTACGGGTATTTTATCAAACGCCACCACTGCACGCTGAGCAATTTATAGTGAAATAATGAGAACGAGATGATTATTGAATTTGAAGAAAAAATGTTGAATATGATCGACGAGCTTTACGCTACGGCAACCGAGGATGAACTGTTTGCTGGAGGGTACTTGCGTGGCCATATATCTTTGTCTGCGGCCGATTGCGAAGAACAAGGTATCACGGATGTTGAGGTACTTAAACGTCGCATTGAAGCGAGTCTGCATGACACACGTTCTGAGCTAACCCCGAAAGATCAGGCTATCGTTGAACGCGTTTGGCACAACTTATTAGCGCGTACCGCATAAGTAAAGTCTTTCCTTCGTGCTATTTGTGGCGGTTCCTTGTGGGTGACAGGGAGAGTGCTACAGTATAAGGACGAGTTCACCGACATGAGGGTAGAAAATGAAAGTGATTGCTTATGGAGCAAGTACGAGCTCACGATCAATTAATAAAGCACTGGCGACATATGCGGCCAATCAGATTGAAGGGGCTGATGTAACCGTGCTCGATCTCAATGATTATCCTGTGCCCATGTTCAGTGAGGACAAAGAACGGGAAATCGGTCATGCAGAGGGGGCTCAGGCATTTCTGGATGACATTGCCAGTGCAGAGGCGTTAGTGATTTCTTTTGCGGAGCATAATGGGCATTATCCCGCAGCGTATAAGAATTTATTTGATTGGGCGACACGGATTGATAATCAGGTGTTTCGTAATATTCCTGCCATCTACTTGGCGACCTCTCCTGGTCAGGGTGGGGCTCAGTCATCATTATCGGCCGCGGTCACGTCTGCGCCGTTTTTTGCCGGTAACGTAGTGGGGTCATTATCCGTCCCGAGTTTTTATGACAACTTTGATCTGGAGAAAGGGCAAATGATTAACCCTGAACTGGACAAAGAAGTGAAAGCGGTGGTGAACAAACTCAAAGCATAGTAAGCGCACCAAACGTGGTTTGTCTGAGACAAAATAGCCCCGACCGAATGAGGTCGGGGCTATTTTTTGCCGTTGGTGAGGTTGTTACTTATGGCTCGATCTTGAACGACGTACGATCGCTTTGCCTTTCTTCAATTTTCGCACCCACATTCGGCTGGGGTGTAATGTTTCCAGTACGTCGACGGGAAAAGGCATCGGTTGCTGGCACATCTGCGAGGCTAAGGCTTCACCGAGTAACGGAGCCGATGTTAACCCGCGTGCGCCAAGGCCTAAAAAGGCATAGAGGTTAGGGTAGCTGGCAACGGGCTTTACATCCTGCGGCGCCATGGTATGAAGATCGGCATAGTCAGCCATAATGTGAGAAAAACGACCGATATTTCCGACAAACGGTAAGTGATCGCGACTGACACAGCGCACTCCCTGACGTGACCAGTTATCACTGGAGTCCACCGTCTCCGTCCAAGGTTGTGGTACGCAGTGACGCAAGCGCTTCACATTATCAATTTGTGCTTGAGGCTCGAACGTCGTATCCGTTTGATTGCGGTGATAGCTGGCTCCAATGCAATGCGTTTGGGTAACGGGATCCGCGGGAGTCATATATCCGTCGTAGCACAATACCGTTTGCAGTTCCGTTAGCGTGTCATTGGTCGGTACATGACTGACTTGACCTTTTACTTTACCGAGCGGCAGATCTTGTGTTTGTGTGAAATGATCAAATTGATGGCCTGTCGCGATGACCACCGCTTGGTGTGGTCTTGTGGTGCTCCCATCATCGAGATGCCAGTGCTGAGAGTCTTCTTGCCAATCGAGTGACTGTATCGGGCATTGATAATGAACGACGAGGCCGCGTTGTTGTAAATGCTGTAATAAGCCCGTGGTCAACTGCTCTGGGCTAAGCCAGCCACCGAGTGGGTAATGTACCGAGGGCAAGCCAATATGTTGTTTGGTTATCGCATCGGTTTCCTGAGCATTTAAACCATGCACGAGATTAGGGTCGAACTGATCTTGCAGTAAGCGATGTAGCTTTTTCGCCGATTTTTCGTCCCACATTAATTGTGTTACACCACACCAACTATGTGCAAAATCAAAATGCTGCGCTGCTTGATTAAGGAATTGACGAGCAAAGACAAACGCCGGAGCAAATACTCGAGAGACATCATCATGGTTGCCATTGAGTAAGGGATAAAGTGCGCCTTGGCGGTTACCGGACGCCCCACACGCTGGCTTTTCATCTTGGCAATAGAGCGTGACGCTTATACCGCGATGAATGAGTGCATTGGCAAGACAGGCACTGGCAATACCACCGCCAATGATCGCCACATCGTGCAGGTTGTCTGTACCTTGATGCGCGAACCATGGGTGGATATTGGTATAGGGTTTTTTATGGGCTAAATGACCAACAATCATGTCGCGTTTGGTGCCGAAACCTTTGACTTTTTTCATGTCAAAGCCCGCTTCAATCAAGCCGCGCCTCACAAAACCAGCGGCGGTGAAGGTGGCGACGCTGCAGTCTTGCTTCGCAAGTTGCACCATGCCATTGAAGAGGTCTTGGCTCCACATATCTGGGTTTTTACTCGGTGCAAAACCATCGAGAAACCAAGCATCAACCAAGCCGTGTTCTGGTGTGGGTACTGAGGGCAAACAGGTTTTGATATCGCCAAACCAGAGGTCTACAGTGATCAGGCCGTCGGCGAAAATCATGCGATGGCATTCAGGAATGGCGAGCGGATATTGGTCTTGTAGTTGAGTGGCATATTCGGCTAATTCTGGCCATGCTTGATGAGCCTTAATTAAATCGTCTTTTGTTAGTGGGTATTTCTCAAAACTGATAAAATGCAGAGATTGGAGTGGGGCTTCTGGATTGTTTTGGCGAAAAGCCTCAAACCATTGCCAAAGCGCTAAGAAATTTAACCCCGTGCCGAATCCCGTTTCCGCAACGACAAAGCGAGGATGCTGGTAATGCTCCCAGCGTGTTGGCAGTTGGTTTTGAGTAAGAAAAACATAACGGGTTTCATCGAGTCCATTGACATTGGAAAAGTAGACATCATCGAATTGGTCCGAAACAGGGGTCCCTGATTCATTCCAGTCAAGATGTGCATGGGTAATAGAAGTAGTCATGGTCATTTTGGCTAACGCTGCGGTAAGAATATAGGTGATTGTACGGATTTATAGGAAAGCTGACCACTTCTGTTACTAGAAATCTGTTATCATTAGAAAGAATTTTGAATTATAGGAATGTCACATGAAACGAGTCGTAATCACCGGTATGGGGATTATTTCAAGTATCGGTAACAACGTCGAAGAAGTGTTAGCGTCTCTAAAAGCAGGCAAATCAGGTATCACCGCTTCTGAGGAATTTAAAGAACATGGTTTACGTTCTCAAGTTTGGGGTGACCTGAAGATCAACCCAGCTGAGCATATTGACCGCAAGCGGATGCGTTTCATGGGGGATGCGGCTTCATATGCATACCTAGCATTAGAGCAAGCGATTGAGAACTCGGGTCTTTCTCCTGAACAAGTGTCGAACGATCGCACTGGTATCATTGCCGGCTCTGGTGGTGCATCAGGCTTTAACCAAGCGGTTGCAGTGGATACGGCGCGTGAAAAAGGCGTAAAGCGTGTTGGACCATACATGGTAACGCGTACAATGGCGTCAACGGTATCAGCGTGTCTTGCGACACCGTTTAAAATTCGCGGCATTAACTACTCAATCAGTTCAGCGTGTGCGACGTCAGCACACTGTATCGGTAACGCCATGGAGCTTATCCAGTTAGGCAAGCAGGATGTTGTGTTTGCTGGTGGTGGTGAAGAGTTGAACTGGACGTCGTCTATTATGTTTGACGGTATGGGGGCTCTCTCAACGAAGTATAATGATACTCCAGAGAAAGCGTCACGTACTTACGATGCGAATCGTGATGGTTTTGTTATTTCTGGTGGCGGCGGTATGGTCGTACTTGAAGAACTTGAGCATGCGCTTGCGCGTGGTGCGACCATCTATGGCGAAGTCGTCGGTTACGGTGCGACATCGGATGGTTACGATATGGTTGCGCCATCAGGCGAAGGCGCCGTACGTTGTATGAAGATGGCGATGCAAGGCATTGACTCTGTCGACTACGTCAACACGCACGGCACATCAACTCCTGTTGGTGATGTGAAAGAGCTTGGCGCGATTCAAGAAATCTTTGGTCAAAACAGTCCTGCGATTTCTGCAACAAAAGCGATGACCGGTCATGCACTTGGTGCTGCGGGGGTTCACGAAGCGATTTATTCAATGCTGATGCTAAATCACAACTTTGTGACTCCAAGTATCAACATTGAAGAGCTAGATGAAGCGGCGCACGGTCTAGACATCGTGACAGAAACCCGTGAACAAGAGCTAAACACGGTTATGTCGAATAGCTTTGGCTTCGGTGGCACGAATGCCACTTTGGTGATGAAAAAATACCAAGGCTAAACGTCTGCGCCGATGAGTCGCATGTGGCGCGAGTGAAATACGTTACTTAGGTGATGACGCTATTTTACACACGACACAGCTCATTATGCCCGGCTACCGAGAGGAGCCGGGCGTTTTTATTCTCGACACTGTGCCGGCTTTTTTGCACAATGATTTCATTGTTAAAGAGTATGAGTCATGATGAAAATTCTAATCGATGAAAATATGCCCTATGCTGAACAACTGTTTAGTCAGCTAGGCGAGGTGATTTTAAAACCAGGCCGCAGCCTAACCGCTGAAGATTTGGTGGATGTGGATGCGTTAATGATTCGCTCTGTGACTAAAGTGAATGCTGACCTACTGGCCAAAGCGAATAAATTGAAATTCGTGGGAACCGCGACGGCGGGGAAAGACCATGTGAATCAAGCGCTGCTTGAAGAAAAAGGCATTCATTTTACTGCGGCGCCTGGGTGTAATAAAGTCGGTGTAGCAGAATATGTATTTAGTGCATTGCAGGTCTTATCACAGCAGCAAGGCTTTTCTGTTTTTGATAAGACGGTCGGGATCATTGGGGCTGGGCAAGTGGGGAGTTACTTGCATGAATCGTTATCTGGCGTGGGTATCAACACGCTAATTAATGATCCACCCAAACAAGCGTTAGGTGATAACCGTGAGTTTACCCCTCTGGACACGTTACTAGAAAAAGCCGACGTGATCACGCTTCACACGCCACTGACGGTGGATGGCGAGTATCCCACGTATCATTTGATTAACGAGCGTATACTGGCTCAGTTAAGGCCGGATCAGATTTTAATTAATGCCGCTCGTGGTCCTGTTGTCGATAATGCTGCGTTAAAAGTACGCTTGCAAAAAGGCGACGGCTTTACTGCCGTACTGGATGTCTTTGAGTATGAACCACAAGTGGATATGACTCTCTTACCGCTACTTGCTTTTGCCACGCCACACATTGCTGGCTATGGCCTAGAGGGCAAAGCACGTGGCACTACAATGATTTATAATAGTTACTGCGAATTTCTTGGTGTGAACCAACAGGCTCAGGCGAATGAGTTGTTGCCGGTTGCCCCATTACCACAGGTGCACTTAGCACGCTCGTGGGATGAAGCAACTCTGTTTTCACTGACCCAACTGATTTACGATGTTCGTAAAGATGACGCTTTATTTAGACGAGTAATGCCTAAAGAGGGCGCATTTGATGCCATGCGTAAGCAGTATTGGGATAGACGCGAATATAGCGCGTTAACCCTCGTAGGCGATGCCACGTGCAATTTAGCACCGCTTGCGAAGTTAGGTTTCAATATTGAGGTTAAACAATGAGCCAAAAATTTAATATCGCCATCCTAGGTGCGACAGGTGCTGTCGGTGAAGCGATTCTTGACGTATTAAAGGAACGCGATTTACCCATCGGTGATGTGTTTCTATTAGCCAGTGAGCGCAGCGAAGGTAAAATCTATCGCTTCAATGGTAAATCACTTCAAGTTGAAAATGTGAACGAATTTGACTGGACACAAGTTCAAGTTGCGTTCTTCTCCGCGGGAAGCGAACTTTCTGCTGAGTGGGCTCCTATTGCGGCAGACGAAGGTGTGGTGGTTATCGACAATACGTCACAGTTCCGTTATGAGTTTGATGTACCGCTTGTGGTCCCAGAAGTGAATGCGTCAGCCATCGCTGAGTTTCGTAACCGCAACATCATCGCCAACCCAAACTGTTCCACCATTCAAATGCTGGTTGCGCTGAAACCGATTCATGATGAAGTAGGGATTGATCGCATTAATGTCTCGACATATCAGTCGGTCTCTGGGGCTGGCAAATCGGGTATCGATGAGTTGGCAGGCCAAACTGCGAAATTATTGAACGGTTTGCCACCGGAAGCGGAAACATTCAGTCAGCAGATCGCGTTTAACTGTATTCCACAAATTGATGACTTATTGGAAAATGGCTACACCAAAGAAGAAATGAAAATGGTGTGGGAAACAGAGAAGATTTTTAATGACCCTTCCATCCGCGTTAACCCAACTTGCGTCCGTGTGCCCGTGTTCTACGGCCATGCAGAAGCGGTTCACGTGGAAGCGCGTATGCCCATAGATGCTGAGCAAGTGACTGAATTGCTCAAAGCAGCGGAAGGTATTGAGGTCTTTGACGAGCACGATTATCCAACTCAAGTACGCGACTCTGGCGGTAAAGACACCGTTATGGTGGGACGCATCCGTAATGAAATCGGTAACCCATGTGGTGTGAATTTATGGGTTGTGGCTGATAACGTTCGAAAAGGTGCGGCAACCAATGCCGTTCAGATTGCTGAAATCTTAATGAGAGATTATTTATAAGATTGAGTCTTTCATGGGACAGAATGAAAAAACCACCGTAACGGTGGTTTTTTTTATACTTTTGCATCGTGAGCTTTGGGATCGTTTTTACAAGATCCTTCTGCACACTTACCGTATAAATACAGGCTGTGGTTGGTGAGATTGATGTTAAAACGTTCCGCAATTTCATGCTGTCTACGTTCAATCATTTCATCATTAAATTCGATAACCATACCACAATCTAAGCAAACAAGATGATCATGATGCTCTTGCGTTGATAATTCAAACACCGATTTACCACCTTCAAAGTGGTGTCTGGTCACAATACCTGCATCATCAAATTGGTTTAGTACACGATAAACCGTTGCAAGGCCAATTTCTTCGCCAAGATCGATCAGTTTTTTATACAGATCCTCAGCACTAATATGTTGGCACTCAGGTTGCTGTAGTACTTCTAAAATTTTTAGCCGTGGAAGTGTGACTTTGAGGCCAGCATCCTTTAGCGCTTGGTTGTTATCCGACATATAGTTTCCCGTTGATGCTCTGCACTAATAACAGAAGTCAGTGTGACACCTATTATAGTGGAGTCGTGTTAAACATTAAACCACGAAGTTAAAAGGGGTAATCAAAATGAAACTGCACACCTACCGTATCTTCAGAACCATCGCTCAGTGAATACTGAGATACTCTATAACATAGTGTCGTCAATAATAATATTACAATTCGTACGGTATCCACCAATGACCATATCAAAAATGGAATGATTGAGTGAATTATTTTTAGGTGGATTTCAGTAAAGAAAAGCGGATAAAGGTCAAGAAAGGAAAAAATAGGTCAATCACCGTGATAGAGGCCCAGAAGATTCTCTATTGATAACGGCACAGATGGAGTCAAAGACTTCGACTTTCCTGACGTTCAGTAACGCAAACGCCATTATCGATGGGGAAGTCAACGAGAGTGATTGATGCACTGCCCCAATCGCACTTGGGGCAGTGCCAATACCATCAGTCTTCTAATTCAGATAAACACATTTCAGTGTAGATCTGGTTGACCCAAGTTTTCACTCGCTCATCGGTCAATTCAGGCTGGCGGTCTTCATCGATACACAAACCAACAAAATGGCTGTCATCGGTTAAGGCTTTTGACGCTTCAAATTCGTAACCTTCCGTTGGCCACTCACCCAAAATCATGCCGCCTTTGGCTTCAACAATGTCACGTACGGTACCCATTGCGTCACAAAAGTATTCTGCATAATCTTCTTGATCTCCGCAGCCAAAGATAGCGACTAACTTACCAGAGAAGTCAATCGCTTCCAGTTCTGGGAAAAAGTCATCCCAGTCACATTGTGCTTCACCATAATACCAAGTCGGAATGCCTAACAGTAGAAGATCAAAGTTATCAATGTCTTCCTTACTGCTTTTTGCAATATCCTGAACATGAACCAGTTTTTCACCAAGCTGTTTTTGGATCATTTTTGCAACTGCTTCAGTGTTGCCTGTATCACTCCCAAAGAAGATACCTACACTTGCCATAAAATCATTACCTTTAAAATAGTTATGGGTTGACCATTCATTCGATGTGTTCGCGTCACTCGTCGAGGATGAGTTGACCACACCGTTTATAGGGATCGGGACCTATAGTAAGAACGGCTCCACTGCGTTTAACGATGTTTGCTTAAGCACTTGCCTTGGGCAAGTGAATGAACGCAAGGTTCACTGACTAAAAGTGAAAAACGACGCAAACTGTATGGTCATTCCATATCCCGTTACATGGGCGCACTATACCATTGTTAAACCGTAAAGTTAATCGGCCGCCACTGCCATTTATACAAAGACGTCCGTGTTTTGGTGACCAGTTTATTTGTCTTGTAAAAATCGGCGTATCACTCGAAGGACTTCGCTCGGTTTTTCCGCATGTAACCAGTGCCCGACATTGGCAATGACATGGGCTTTGGAGTGGGGAAACTGTTGTTGAATCGCACTTTGATGTTCAGGCATCAGATAGTCTGAGTTGCCGCCTTTAATGAATAAGGTCGGGAGATCGCAGGGCGATATGTCTTCCCACCCCAGAATATTGCCATAATTGGCTTCTAAAGCTGGGACATTAAAGCGCCATGCCATGTGGTCACCATTGTTATACAGTGATTTTCCCACAAATTGACGGACACCTTCCATATTGATGTGTTGGGCAAGAATCTCCATTGCGTCACGGCGTGATGTCGGCTGCTGTTTAAGCACCACATTCAAACCAGCAAAAACCGCATCGTGCCGAGCTTCTGGGTACGCGACAGGAGCCATGTCTAACACTATCAGCTGCGTGATGAGTTGTGGGGCGATATCCGCCAGTTTCATTGCCGCTTTTCCGCCCATTGAGTGACCAATAATGACGGCATTGTCAATCTCAAGATAGGTGAGTAAGTCTTTAATATCGTGAGCAATCGTTGTGTAGTTATGCTCATCACTGTGCAGTGATAAACCATGATTTCGTAAGTCAATACTGAGTACCTGATGATCGGTCTTGAGATCCCGAGCAAGGAGGCCTAAATTATCCAAACTTCCGAATAAACCGTGGATCAATACAATGGTGTGACCCTCACCTTCGAGTTTATAATTCAGTAATGATGACATTTTATCTTATTAGTGATTGGTTTAACGTAGAGTCTCAGCGAAGATCTCGCTATAATCCCCTAGAGTTTAAACATTGAGATTGTGAAAAGCGAATGAAAACAATTGAGGTTGATGAGGATCTATACCGTTACATTGCCAGTCAAACATTACACATCGGTGAAAGTGCATCAGACATTTTACGCCGATTACTGAATGTTGAAGGACAGGTTGATGCGGCGGCACAGCCTGCGGTAGTGCATAAGCCTGAACCTCAGGTTGCACAGGGTATAGTAGTCAGTAAAGATGCCGCTCAAGAAAAGAAAGTTGATAGTGTTAAAGCGATGCGCGAGCTATTGATTTCTGACGAATTTGCCGCGTTGAAAAAAGCAGTGGATCGTTTTATTTTGGTGCTTTCAACACTTTACCAAATCGATCCAGAGCGTTTTTACGAAGCGATGGAGGTAAAAGGCCGTAAACGCGTCTATTTTGCCGACAATGAGCAAACACTTTTGTCTCATGGACAAACGACCAAACCGAAATCGATTCCCAATACACCATTTTGGGTCATTACCAATAATAATACGAGTCGTAAACAACAGATGGTTCAGCAAGTGATGGAGCTTATGAGTTTTCCTGCTGATATTATCGAGAAAGTTGTACACGCCATCTAATTTGGTTGTGTGGTACTCATCGACAATCTGCGTAAAACCTCATAACTGTCTCCATCATTTATGAGGTTTTTATTTACGTTTTGATTTTGATAGAAAGGACGTCATATGGCTATGCACCCTCGCGCAGGACAGAAAGCGCTTCAAGAAGATTTAACGAATATTCCAGCTTTGGTAGCAAACTATTACTTATTGAAACCAGATGCGACCAATCCAGCACATAAGGTTGAGTTTGGGACGTCTGGCCACCGTGGTAGTGCAGATAAAACAACATTTAACCAGAATCATATTCTCGCGATTGCCCAAGCGATTGTCGATGTTCGTGAAGAAAATGCTACGTCTGGGCCGATGTTTGTCGGTAAAGACACGCATGCTTTATCGGAACCTGCGTTTAGTAGCGTAGTGGAAGTGCTCATTGCTAATGGCATTGAAGTGATTGTACAAGAGAACAATGGGTATACACCAACCCCGGGCATTTCTCATGCTATTTTGACCTACAATCAGACGCACCAAGGACAGGCGGATGGCATCGTCATTACGCCATCACACAATCCCCCGCAAGATGGTGGTATCAAATACAACGCGGTGCATGGTGGCCCAGCTGAGGCATCATTAACCGAAGCGATTCAAGATCGCGCCAATCAGTACATTGCGAAGAATTTGCAAGGTGTAAAACATATCGCTTTGACTGACGCAAAGCAGTCGCCATTATTCCATCAGGTTGACCTTGTTCAGCCTTACCTCGACGATCTCGTCAATGTCATTGATATGACGGCTATTCAAAACGCCAAACTTTCGATGGGGGTTGACCCGTTAGGCGGCAGTGGGATTGAGTATTGGCGCCGTATTGGCCAACAATATAATCTTGATCTTACCTTAGTGAATGACACCGTCGATCCAAGCTTCCAATTTATGTCATTGGATAAAGATGGCGTGATCCGGATGGATTGCTCCTCCCCTTATGCGATGGCGGGTTTACTGGCCATGAAAGATCAGTATGACCTTGCTTTTGCTAATGATCCTGATTATGACCGTCATGGCATTGTCACTCCCCAAGGATTGATGAACCCTAACCATTTCCTTGCCGTCTGTATTGATTATCTGTATCGCCATCGTGAAGGTTGGGGTAAAGACGTGGCTGTGGGGAAAACGCTGGTTTCCAGTGCGATGATCGATAAAGTGGTGAAGGATTTAGGTCGTGAGTTGTGTGAAGTTCCGGTCGGCTTTAAGTGGTTTGTTGATGGGTTATTCACGGGGCGCTTTGGGTTTGGTGGCGAGGAGAGTGCGGGCGCTTCTTTCTTACGTCATAACGGTCGAGTTTGGTCGACGGACAAGGATGGCATTATCCTTTGTTTGTTGGCGGCAGAAATTACCGCTGTGACCGGGAAAAACCCGCAACAGTATTATAATGAACTCGCCGAGAAGCACGGCAACTCTCATTATAATCGTTTGCAAGCTGTCGCAAATGGCCCACAGAAAGACATTTTGAAAAAGTTATCACCAGAAATGGTGACGGCTAAAACACTGGCAGGAGATGAGATTACCGCACGTTTAACGCATGCGCCAGGTAATGGTGCCGCGATTGGTGGCTTAAAAGTCACGAGTGATCATGGTTGGTTCGCTGCCCGTCCTTCTGGCACAGAAGATATCTATAAAATTTACTGTGAGAGTTTTAAAGGTGCAGAACACCTAAAACTGATTGAAAAAGAAGCGCAAGCTATTGTAAACCAAGTGTTTAAAGACGCCGGTTTATAATTTTGCTAAGTCTTAGATAAAAAAGAGCGCAGATGCGCTCTTTTTTATTGGTTATGAATTATTGGGCCAAGTATCCGGCACGATAAACCAAAAGTGTCCAGATTCACTTTGGCAATGGACAAATCCACTCGCATCATGCTGATATTTTGGTGTGCAGTCACCGCGTCCGGTGATCCATTGTGGTTTATTGAGCAGGTATAATGGCTCCTCAATACGTGATGCTTCGTGTTGATAACACCAGTAACCCGTGATTCGTTGCGGATTGATGGTAATCGGGTTTTTCGATTGATACTGGGCGAAGGTTAAAGTGTGTGGTGGCGCTTCGTCACGAAAAGGATTGGTATACAGGCGTCCCTGCATTAAAAGGTGCTGCGAAAGCGCTGGCCAATCGGGATAGGCTTGCCGGAACGCGTCGCTCTGCGAGAACGGCAATTGCTTTTCTAGCATATGCTGCACTTTTAAATCTAAACGGTCATGGGCATGCGGCCCATACCAAAAGCCGTCTTTTAATAAATAGAACTTAATGGCGACTTCCCAATGCTGCCATGTGCCATTGCGGTGCTCAGTAATAAAATCAATGGCGCCTAATGTGCGACCTTGTGAATTGATTTGCAATTCTTCATGCACATTCTTGTACTCTGGATGTTGTTGGAACAAATGCCCACATAAATACTGATATACGAAGCCGAGACGATGGTTTCCGGTATAGGGAGAACTGGGTAGCGAGGGTTGAGAGGATAAAAATGGTGAATGAGATTCAATGGGTGGAGCACCAGCAATGATAGCGGGAGAATCAATCACCCAATGAAGCAGACGAGAAAAATCCATAGTATGGAAAAACCTGTGTTATTTCGACATTCAAGTATGAAATTGTTATAACCCTGTTATGAGTGAGATGCAATGGGAGAGAGTATGAATCATTTAGAATTAGAAGCGTTACTCAATAGCGAATTATCGCCACAGTTAATCAAAGACTATTCACCCAATGGTTTACAAGTGGAAGGAAAAGAAGACGTTAAAACCATTATTACCGGTGTGACGGCTTCACAAGCGTTAATCGAGCGAGCGATTGCCAAGAAGGCGGATGCCATTATCGTGCATCATGGGTATTTTTGGAAAAACGAACCGCAACAGTTAAGAGGCATGAAAGGTCGACGGATCCGTGCCTTAATGAAGAACGACATTAACTTATACGGTTACCATTTACCTTTGGATATCCATCCAACGTTAGGCAATAATGCACAATTAGCGCAATTATTAGGCATCAACGCCGTCACTGGGTTAGAAGATCATCCGCAGTCGATTGCCATGAAAGGCGAACTGAGTGAGCCTATAACCGGTGAAGAATTTGCTAAGCGCATTAGCACAGCGCTCAACCGAGCACCTTTGCATATCGCTCCAGAGCATTCAGACAGATTGATTAAAACGGTCGGGTTTTGTACTGGCGGTGGACAAGATTTTATTGATTTGGCGGCGGAACACCACTTAGATGCGTATGTGTCTGGTGAGGTATCAGAACGCACCACGTATTCTGCTCGAGAGCAGTCTATTCATTATTTCGCCGCAGGTCATCATGCCACCGAGCGTTATGGTGTGAAAGCGTTGGGGGAGTGGCTAGCACAAGAGCATGGTTTCGATGTTGAGTTCATTGACATTGATAATCCCGTCTAACTATTTGGGAAATATCACAAAAAAAAGGGCGAAATATTTTCGCCCTTTTTTATTTTTTTCGGTTTGATACCCAACCATAATGTCATGGAGAGGTGTATTAAGAACGTTCGCCAATAGAAACGAAATCCCGTTTTTGTTCACCAGTATACAGTTGGCGAGGTCGGCCGATACGCTTACCCGGATCGCTATGCATTTCATTCCAATGTGCAATCCAACCGATTGTGCGCGACATTGCAAAAATTACCGTAAACATTGAGACCGGAATACCAATCGCTTTTAAAATGATTCCCGAATAAAAATCGACGTTTGGATAGAGTTTCTTATCGATGAAATAGCTATCCGACAGTGCAATTTTTTCCAGTTCCATCGCGACATCAAGGAGCGGGTCTTGTACTTTTAACTCGGTTAACACCTCATGACACGCTTCTCGCATCACCGTTGCTCGTGGATCATAGTTTTTATAAACGCGATGACCAAAGCCCATTAAACGGAATGGGTCGTCCTTGTCTTTCGCGCGACTAATAAATTCAGGGATCTTCTCAACGCTACCGATTTCTTCAAACATATGCAGACACGCTTCGTTTGCGCCACCATGGGCGGGTCCCCAGAGTGAGGCGATACCTGCTGCGATACAGGCAAATGGGTTAGCACCTGATGAGCCTGCTAAGCGTACGGTAGAAGTGGACGCATTTTGTTCGTGATCCGCATGAAGTGTAAAAATCTTATCCATAGCACGAGCCACAACAGGGTTGACTTCGTATTCTTCGCAGGGCGTCGCGAACATCATATGCAAGAAGTTTTCTGCATAGGTTAAATCATTGCGAGGATAAATAAACGGTTGGCCTGTTGAGTATTTGTAACACATAGATGCCAAAGTCGGCATTTTTGACAACAAGCGATAGGCTGCAATCTGACGATGTGAATCGTTATTAATATCTAAAGAGTCATGATAAAACGCCGCCAGCGCACCGACCACGCCACACATAATGGCCATTGGGTGGGCATCACGACGGAAGCCATGGAAAAAACTGGCAATTTGTTCATGGACCATGGTATGACGAGTGACGGTTTGCTGAAACTCCTCATATTGTTCACGAGAAGGCGCTTCACCATATAACAGAATATAACAGACTTCGAGATAGTCGGCATGATTTGCCAATTGATCAATGGGGAAACCGCGGTGTAATAACACCCCTTTGTCACCATCAATGTACGTGATTTGAGATTCACAAGATGCAGTGGCAAGAAAACCGGGATCAAAGGTAAAGTAGCCATTTGAGCCCAAACCTCGAACGTCAATTACTTGGGGTCCCATAGTCCCATCCATAATTGGCAGTTCGATCGGCGCTTGACCTTCAATATGAAGGGTAGCTTTTTTATCTGCCATAACAATCTCCTTTGTTAAAAAATGGTGTCCCCGTTCATTATACATTATGCCGGGGACCATGAATATTTACGACCGATCTACTATAAAGTCAATCTTTGTCGCCTGATGTGTGCTCTCACTTTGATTTTTAATCAATGGAAAGTTAAAAACCTGTTCTATGTAGCAAAAATTGTTA
The DNA here is from genome assembly GCF_003716875.1 of Vibrio zhugei. Classification (NCBI taxonomy): domain Bacteria; kingdom Pseudomonadati; phylum Pseudomonadota; class Gammaproteobacteria; order Vibrionales; family Vibrionaceae; genus Vibrio; species Vibrio zhugei. Next base: position 878,951 of record NZ_CP033078.1, read on the forward strand.
CATCAATTGTATTAAACTGATCGCAGTCCTATATTGGCTAAGATAATTAAGGCTAAAGCCTTGTGTATTCAGGTCTGCAAGACGGTCTTCTTTTGAGTGGTACGATGTGTTCACATCTATTAACTGAATGAATATTGCTGTTTATTTAATCAGACTTGTGTATTAAATGTTAAATCATTTGGTTTAGTCGAAATTTTCTTCAACAACAATAAAAGCTCAATGGAGCTGAGTGAGCAAGCCCGTGAAAGAAAGAAAAAAACGACCTGTAAATTTAGATCTACAGACCATTCGCTTTCCGATAACCGCTATCGCATCAATACTACACCGTGTTACAGGCGTGATTATGTTTGTGGCGGTCGGAATTCTGATGTGTTTACTCTCCCTATCCCTATCCTCCGCTGAAGGCTTTAATGAAGCGAGTGCATGGGTCGACAATATTGTAGTGAAATTGGTGCTATGGGGCATATTGACTGCCTTGTCTTACCATATTGCTGGTGGTATTCGTCATCTCATCATGGATTTGGGATATTGTGAAGAGCTGGAAAGTGGAGCGAAAAGTGCGAAAATCGCATTTGGTATCACAGTAGTACTCTCAATCCTATCTTGGGGGTTAATATGGTAAATAATGTCTCTTCCCTTGGACGTAACGGCGTTCATGATTACCTTCTTGTCCGTGCATCGGCCATTCTGATGACCTTGTATGTCATCTATATTGTCGGCTTCTGCGCGTTTAATGACATCACTTATGAATCATGGTCCGCCTTTTTCTCTGGAACGTTCACCAAAGTTTTCACAATGTTAGCATTGGTCTCTGTACTTATGCATGGTTGGATAGGGCTTTGGCAAGTACTGACTGACTACGTTAAGTGTTCAAAATTACGAGTGGGGCTGCAATTTGTGGTTATCGCCGTATTACTTGGCTATTTTTTCTCCGGCCTATTTATTTTGTGGGGTGTGTAAGTGACTATTCCCGTTCGTCAATTTGACGCCGTTGTAATCGGCGCTGGTGGTGCAGGAATGCGAGCTGCACTACAAATCTCTGAGCAAGGCTTGAGCTGTGCTTTGTTATCTAAAGTCTTCCCAACGCGTTCACACACAGTATCAGCCCAAGGTGGTATTACTGTTGCTCTCGGTAATTCACACGAAGATGACTGGCAATGGCATATGTATGACACGGTCAAAGGATCCGATTATATCGGTGACCAAGACGCGATCGAATACATGTGTAAGCAAGGCCCCCAATCGGTTATTGAACTAGAAAAAATGGGACTTCCTTTTTCTCGTTTCGATAACGGAAAAATCTACCAACGTCCATTTGGTGGTCAATCTAAAGAGTATGGTGGTGAACAAGCAGCGCGTACTGCTGCGGCGGCAGACCGTACGGGGCATGCGTTGTTGCACACCCTCTATCAGCAAAATATCAAACACAAAACGACCATCTTCTCTGAATGGTACGCACTGGATTTAGTGAAAAACCAAGACGGTGTGGTGATGGGCTGTACGGCGATCTGCATCGAAACCGGGGAAATGTGCTATTTCAAAGCCAAAGCGACCGTATTGGCAACCGGCGGTGCTGGACGTATTTATGCGTCGACAACCAATGCGCACATCAATACGGGTGACGGTGTTGGTATGGCGCTGCGTGCTGGTGTTCCTGTGCAAGATATGGAAATGTGGCAGTTCCACCCAACGGGCATAGCGGGCGCAGGTGTACTCGTGACCGAAGGCTGCCGAGGAGAAGGTGGTTACCTCTTAAATAAAGATGGTGAGCGCTTCATGGAACGTTACGCTCCGAATGTCAAAGATTTGGCGGGTCGTGATGTGGTTGCTCGTTCAATGATGATTGAGATTCGTGAAGGGCGAGGCTGTGATGGCCCTTGGGGTACTCACTTGAAATTGAAATTGGATCACTTGGGTAAAGACGTTCTAGAGTCCCGTTTGCCGGGTATTTGTGAGCTATCGCGTACCTTTGCTCACGTTGATCCGGTGAAAGAGCCGATTCCGGTTATCCCTACGTGCCACTATATGATGGGCGGTATTCCTACCCAAGTATCAGGCCAAGCTCTGAAGCAGAATGCCGCTGGTCAGGATGAAGAAGTTCCTGGACTTTTTGCCTGTGGTGAAATCGCCTCAGTGTCAGTGCATGGTGCGAACCGTCTTGGTGGTAACTCGTTGCTTGATTTGGTGGTATTTGGACGTTCAACTGGCTTACACCTTGGTGAGACGTTAGCGTCTTACGCTGAATCTCGTGATGTGTCAGAGTCAGACATTGAAGCCTCTCTTTCTCGTTCAATGCGCTGGGAAAACAGCACTAGTGGTGAAGACCCATTCCAAATTCGTAAAGACCTCCAGCATTGTATGCAAACGAACTTCTCAGTATTCCGTGAAGGTGATGCCATGGCGGAAGGGTTAACTGAGCTGCAAGAGATTCGCGAGCGCTTGAACAATGCCCACCTTGCGGATAAGTCAAAAGAGTTCAATACTCAACGTATCGAATGTTTGGAATTAGATAACTTAATGGAAACGGCGCTTTCTACGGCAGTGGCGGCAAACTACCGGACCGAAAGCCGAGGAGCGCATGCACGCTTTGACTATCCTGACCGTGATGATAATGAGTGGCTATGTCATTCGATTTATAATCCGGAAACAGAAAAAATGACGAAACGTCATGTCAATATGCTACCGCAATATCGCGAACCGTTCCCACCAAAAGTACGTTCATACTAGGGAGGCCACACCATGAAAGTTAACTTCTCTTTGTATCGATATAATCCGGACGAAGATAAAAAACCGTATATGAAGGACTACACGCTCGACGTGAAAGAAGGGTCTGACATGATGGTTTTGGATGCTTTGATACTGTTGAAAGAGCAAGATCCTAGTATTGCGTTCCGTCGCTCTTGTCGTGAAGGGGTATGCGGTTCCGATGGGGTAAACATGAATGGCAAAAACGGCTTGGCGTGCATCACTCCTTTGTCGTCTCTTGGCCAGGATAAAACCATCGTAATTCGGCCACTGCCTGGCTTACCAGTGATTCGTGATTTAATTGTCGATCTAACGCAGTTCTATGATAACTATGCGAAAGTGAAACCGTTCTTAATTAACGATGGCGAATTACCACCGTCAAGAGAGCATTTACAATCTCCAGAAGATCGCGAGCAAATTGATGGTTTGTACGAATGCATTATGTGTGCATGTTGTTCAACATCTTGCCCGTCGTTCTGGTGGAATCCAGATAAGTTTATCGGCCCCGCTGGGTTATTAGCGGCTTACCGTTGGTTAACGGACAGTCGCGATACCGCAACCGAAGAACGTTTATCTGAATTAGATGACGCGTTTAGTGTGTTCCGCTGCCACGGTATTATGAACTGTGTCAGTGTGTGTCCAAAAGGACTGAACCCAACGAAGGCAATTGGTAGCATCAAGTCGATGTTATTGAGTCGCTCAGTGTAAACAAACTATGAGCAGGCCTTTGGGCCTGCTCTTTACTCGCTCCGTTCAATCAGACCGCAGCGTATTATCGAAACTACTGGTAAAGGGAAAACAATGCACAACGGCGTGATGAAGGCATGGCTCGAGTCTTCACACTTGGCTGGCGCCAATGCAACTTATGTAGAAGATCTCTACGAATTGTATCTAAGCGACCCCGACCTGGTGAGTGATGAATGGAAACGTGTTTTTGATGAGTTGCCACAGCAACCTGATAACGTGGTGGATCAACCACATTCACGTGTCCGAGATTACTTCCGGAGACTGGCACAAGAGACAAAGCATTATAGTGTCCAGGTAAGTGACCCTGAAGTCGATGCGAAACAAGTAAAAGTCCTCCAATTGATAAATGCTTATCGATTCCGAGGCCATGAAGCAGCAGAACTCGATCCGTTAGGTTTATGGAAACGAGCGCCTGTGGCTGAATTAGACCCCTCTTTTCACAATCTATCTGATGACGATCTTGAAGAATCTTTCAATGTTGGTTCCTTTGCCATCGGCAATGACACCATGAAACTGAAAGATATTCATCAATCATTAAAAAATATCTATTGCGGACCGATTGGTGCTGAATACATGCACATGACCGATACCGAGCAAAAGCGTTGGATTCAGCAACGTTTAGAGCCAGTTAATGGTCATCCACAATTTACTGCCGATGAAAAACAAACGTTTCTTGAAGAGTTGACCGCGGCCGAAGGGCTTGAGCGCTATTTAGGTGCAAAATTCCCTGGTGCGAAACGATTTTCTTTGGAAGGTGGCGATGCCATGATTCCAATGACCAAAGAGCTGATTCGCTACGCGGGCTCTCAAGGCATGCGTGAAGTTGTGATTGGTATGGCGCACCGTGGCCGTTTAAACATGTTAGTGAATGTTCTCGGCAAGAAACCACAAGGGTTGTTTGATGAATTTGCCGGTATACATGATGATACATGGGGAACGGGCGACGTTAAATATCACCAAGGTTTCTCAGCGGATTTCTCGACGCCAGGCGGTAATGTTCATTTAGCATTAGCGTTTAACCCCTCTCACTTAGAAATTGTTAATCCGGTCGTTATCGGCTCTGTTCGTGCTCGCCAAGATCGCTTGGGTGATACGGATGGAACCAAGGTATTACCGATTACCATTCATGGCGACTCGGCAATCGCTGGGCAAGGCGTGGTGGCAGAAACCTTCAATATGTCTCAGGCACGTGGCTTCTGCGTGGGCGGTACGGTGCGCGTGGTGATCAATAACCAAGTGGGCTTCACCACCTCTAATCCTCGCGATGCACGCTCCACCATGTACTGTACTGATATCGCGAAAATGGTACAGGCGCCGATTTTCCACGTTAATGCAGATAATCCAGAAGCGGTGGCGTTTGTTACTCGTATTGCGCTTGATTATCGGAATACATTTAAAAGTGATGTGGTTATCGATTTGGTTTGTTATCGCCGTCATGGACATAATGAAGCGGATGAGCCGAATGCCACTCAACCTTTGATGTATCAGAAAATCAAAAAACACCCAACTCCCCGTAAATTGTACGCGGATGTGTTGATAGAGCGTGGTGAAACTGAAACAGAAAATGTGACTCAGTTGATCAATGAATATCGTGATGCGCTCGATCAAGGGGAAGTCGTTGTGAAAGAATGGCGTTCTATGACGATGCATTCTGTCGATTGGTCTCCATACCTTGGTCATGAATGGAATATGCCTTGGGATGACAAAGTGAGTCAGGAACGTTTGGTTGAGTTAGGCCGACGTTTATGTCAACACCCAGAAAGTCACAAACTGCAAAGCCGTGTTGAGAAAGTCTACCGTGACCGATTGAGTATGGTGGCGGGTGAAAAAGCACTCGATTGGGGGATGGCTGAACTCTTGGCCTATGCAACCTTAGTCGACGATGGGTATCGGATTCGTATTTCAGGGCAAGATTCTGGCCGTGGTACCTTCTTCCATCGTCATGCGGTTCTTCATAATCAAGAAGATGCGAGTACGTATATTCCGCTGCGCCACATTCACGATAAACAAGGGCCTTACCAAGTGTTTGACTCGGTATTATCGGAAGAAGCGGTACTGGCATTCGAATATGGTTACGCGACAGCAGAGCCAAGTGGTTTAACGATTTGGGAAGCCCAATTTGGTGATTTCGCCAATGGTGCACAAGTGGTGATTGACCAATTTATCTCATCGGGTGAACAAAAATGGGGTCGCTTATGTGGACTGACCATGCTGTTACCACACGGTTATGAAGGTCAAGGCCCTGAGCACTCGTCCGCCCGTCTTGAACGGTATTTGCAATTGTGTGCTGAACAAAATATGCAGGTTGTTGTGCCGTCAACACCCGCACAGGTTTATCACATGTTGCGCCGTCAAGTGGTGCGTCCGATGCGTCGGCCACTGATTGTTATGTCACCGAAGTCGTTACTGCGTCATCCTTTATGCACTTCTTCACTAGAAGAATTGGCCGATGGTACGTTCCAAGCGGCGATTGGCGAAGTCGATGATATTGCGCCAGAGCAAGTTAAGCGTATCGTCTTCTGTGCAGGCAAAGTGTACTACGACTTGTTGGATCAACGTCGTCAGAATGATCAGCAAGATGTTGTCATTATCCGCATCGAGCAGCTTTATCCGTTCCCAATGGATGACGTTCGTCAGTTGGTTTCTCAGTATCCGCAAGTGACGGATTACGTATGGTGTCAAGAAGAACCACAAAACCAAGGGGCTTGGTATTGCAGTCAACACAATTTCCGTGCAGCAATTCCAGAAGGGGCACAAATCCGCTATGCCGGACGTCCTGCGTCTGCCTCACCTGCGGTCGGTTATATGTCAGTACACCAAAAACAACAGAAAGCGCTCGTCGCTGATGTGCTTACGATTGATTAGAACTAGAACTAAAAAATTAAGTAAAAAGGAAATGAAATTATGACCATTGAAATTCTGGTTCCAGACTTACCTGAATCCGTCGCTGATGCGGTGGTGGCAACATGGCACAAACAGCCAGGTGATACGGTAACTCGCGATGAAGTATTAGTGGATATTGAAACTGATAAAGTTGTGTTAGAAGTTCCCGCGCCTGACGATGGAGTACTTGAATCGATTGTTGAAGAAGAAGGTAACACCGTTTTAGCAAAGCAAGTGATTGCTAAACTCAAGGTGGGCGCTGTCGCTGGAGAGCCAACTAAAGACAAAGCGGACAACAGCGAACCGTCGCCTGATCGTCGCCATAAAGCGTCGCTTTCTGATGAGTCTAATGATTGGTTAAGCCCTGCAGTCCGTCGTTTATTAGGCGAACATAACCTAGAAGCGAGTGATGTGAAAGGCACTGGTGTCGGTGGCCGCATTACTCGTGAAGATGTGGAAGCGCACTTGGCGAAAGGATCGTCAGCCAAAGATAATGCGTCAGCGGCGAAATCTGAGCAGCCTGAAATATCGGAAGTAAAACCGGGCCGCAGTGAAAAACGTGTTCCTATGACACGTTTACGCAAACGTGTTGCAGAGCGTTTACTTGATGCTAAAAACAACACGGCTATGCTGACAACGTTTAACGAAGTTAACATGAAGCCAATCATGGACTTACGTAAACAATACAAAGACATTTTTGAGAAAAAACATGATGTCCGTCTAGGATTTATGTCTTTCTATATTAAAGCTGTGACGGAAGCCTTAAAACGTTATCCACAGGTGAATGCATCCTTGGATGGCGATGATATTGTGTATCACAACTTCTTCGACATTAGTATTGCTGTATCCACACCGCGTGGTCTGGTCACGCCAGTACTAAAAGACACCGATACGTTAAGCCTAGCGAACATCGAAAAAGGCGTGAAAGACTTAGCCATCAAAGGTCGTGACGGTAAATTGACCGTTGAGGAACTGACCGGTGGCAACTTTACCATTACCAACGGTGGCGTGTTCGGCTCGCTAATGTCAACGCCAATTATCAACCCACCACAAGCCGCTATTTTGGGTATGCATAAAATTCAAGAGCGTACTATGGTGGTTGATGGGCAAATTGAAATATTACCAATGATGTATCTCGCGCTATCTTATGACCACCGCTTGATTGATGGTCGTGAGTCCGTTGGATTCTTGGTAACCATTAAAGAACTACTTGAAGATCCAGCGCGACTACTATTGGATGTGTAGTAACTGTGCTATCGCATGAATTATCGGCGATAGCGCTGCCGAGTCAGGTAATGCTCTACTTGACTCGGCTCCGCCACGTTATGATGGCGATTAGTTGAGTCTCCCTACAAGACGTGAAGTCGTGAAACTCAGGCTCTATGGATAAAAATCAAAAAGACGGAACAACATAATGAATTTGCATGAATATCAAGCCAAACAGCTGTTTGCAGAATTCGGATTGCCTGTACCTGATGGGTATGCGTGTGATACTCCTCAAGAAGCAGCAGAAGCACCAAGCAAAATTGGCGGCGATAAGTGGGTCGTGAAATGTCAGGTACACGCGGGTGGCCGTGGTAAGGCTGGCGGTGTTGAATTACACGAAACGAAAGAAGGTATTCGCGAATTTGCACAAAAGTGGCTGGGCAAAAATCTGGTAACCTATCAAACTGATGCTAAGGGTCAACCTGTCTCGAAAATTCTTGTCGAAGCAGCCTCTAATATTGAAAACGAATTATACCTCGGCGCCGTCGTCGATCGTGCTACACAACGTGTTGTCTTCATGGCATCAACAGAAGGCGGCGTAGAAATCGAGAAAGTGGCAGAAGAAACCCCAGAACTCATTCATAAGGCGGCGATCGATCCCCTAGTTGGGCCTCAGCCTTATCAAGGTCGAGAACTGGCCTTTAAACTGGGTCTTAAAGGTGAGCAAATCAAACAGTTCACTAAGATTTTCATGGGCCTTGGTACTATGTTCACGCAATACGATCTTGCCTTGCTTGAAATCAACCCATTGATTGTCACCGGTGAAGGCAATCTCGTTTGTCTCGATGGTAAGATCAATATCGACTCGAACGCGTTATATCGTCAACCTAAGCTGCGTGATATGCACGACGGTTCTCAAGAAGATGAACGTGAAGCTCATGCGGCGAAATGGGAATTAAACTACGTTGCTTTAGACGGTAATATCGGTTGTATGGTTAACGGCGCTGGTTTAGCGATGGGAACCATGGATATTGTTAACCTCCACGGTGGCAAGCCTGCTAACTTCTTGGATGTCGGCGGCGGTGCAACGAAAGAACGCGTCACGGAAGCGTTCAAAATCATTTTGTCAGACAGCAATGTGAAAGCGGTATTTGTTAATATTTTTGGTGGTATTGTTCGCTGTGACCTTATCGCTGATGGTGTCATTGGTGCCGTTGAAGAAGTCGGCGTTAAAGTCCCCGTTGTGGTTCGTCTTGAAGGAAACAACGCTGAGCTAGGTGCTCAAAAATTAGCAGAAAGCGGTCTAAATATCATTGCGGCGACGTCATTAGCTGAAGCTGCCCAAAAAGTCGTTGCAGCAGCGGAGGGTAAATAATGTCCATTCTCATCAATAAAAATACCAAAGTCATCTGTCAGGGTTTCACTGGTGGACAAGGTACATTCCACTCAGAGCAAGCACTCGATTATGGAACACAGCTCGTCGGTGGCGTTTCGCCTGGTAAGGGGGGGAGCACGCACCTTGGTTTGCCCGTGTTCAATACCGTAAGAGATGCGGTTGAAGCAACCGGCGCAACTGCCTCAGTGATTTATGTACCAGCTCCGTTCTGTAAAGACGCCATTCTTGAAGCGATTGATGCAGGCATTGAGTTAATCGTCACCATTACAGAAGGCATTCCAACTCTGGACATGCTTGAAGTAAAAGTTCGCCTTGATGCGGCGGGCGTACGTATGATTGGTCCAAACTGTCCAGGCGTTATTACCCCGGACGAATGTAAAATCGGGATCATGCCTGGTCATATTCATCGTAAGGGTAAAGTTGGTATTGTATCGCGCTCCGGTACATTAACCTATGAAGCGGTTAAGCAAACAACAGACGAGGGATTCGGACAATCAACGTGTGTTGGTATTGGTGGTGATCCAATTCCAGGGTCGAACTTCATTGATATATTGCGTCTGTTTGAAGAAGATCCAGAAACTGAAGCCATCGTCATGATTGGTGAAATTGGCGGAACGGCCGAAGAAGAAGCGGCCGCTTTTATTAAAGAGCATGTGTCTAAACCAGTCGTTTCTTACATCGCGGGTGTTACTGCGCCTCCAGGTAAACGCATGGGCCACGCTGGTGCGATCATCTCTGGCGGAAAAGGGACCGCGGATGAAAAATTTGCGGCACTGGAATCTGCGGGCGTGAAAACCGTGAAAAGTTTGGCGGACATTGGTTCGGCACTACGCGCGGTAACGGGCTGGTAAACTTCGCGCTCAATGCCTTGTCATAAACCCGAGCTGAGTCTCGGGTTTTTTTATATCTTAGAGCGATATCATAAAACCTACTGAATACTTGCAAGTAATGAATCACCATGGTGTAGACTAACGCTGCTCTGATTTTAGATAACAACAAGCAGAGTGGACAAATCCAATTTTATTGTGACTAATACGTACAAGGCTAACTAATGGAAACACTCATTCCTATCATTTTTAATAATATTGTGCCGATTGTGGCGTTCATTTTGATCATCGCATTATTGAAAAGCGGGATTAAATTTGTACCACAGAATCAAGCATGGATTGTAGAGCGCTTCGGCAAGTATCAATCCACGAAAATTGCAGGCTTAAACTTTATTATTCCGTTCATTGATCATATTGCAGCGGTACGCAGTTTAAAAGAACAAGCGCAAGATGTGCCATCACAGTCAGCGATCACGCGTGATAATATTTCGTTAGTGGTTGATGGCGTTTTATACTATCGAGTATTAGATGCTTATAAAGCGACCTACGGTGTTGATGATTATGCATTTGCGGTCACTCAGCTTGCGCAAACCACAATGCGTTCGGAGCTAGGCAAAATTGAATTAGATAAAACGTTTGAGGAACGCGATGCATTGAATACCAATATCGTTGCCTCGATTAATGAGGCGGCTGAACCTTGGGGTATTCAGGTTCTCCGTTATGAAATTAAAGACATTGTGCCGCCTAATTCGATTATGGAATCGATGGAAGCACAGATGAAAGCTGAGCGAGTTAAGCGTGCTCAAATCCTGGAGTCTGAAGGCGATCGTCAAGCGGCTATTAATGTCGCTGAAGGTAAACAGCGTGCCCAAGTTCTCTCCGCTGAAGCGGATAAAGCCGAACAAATTCTGAAAGCAGAAGGGGAAGCAACGGCGATTTTAGCGGTTGCCCAAGCACAAGCGGAAGCGATCCGTACTGTTGGGGAAGCCGCCGATACTGAAAAAGGTCAAAAGGCCATACAGTTGGATCTTGCAACGAAAGCCATTGAAGCGAAACATGCCATTGCAAAAGAGTCGTCTATTGTGATGTTGCCGGAAAGTAATATGGATGCAAGTTCTCTGGTCGCTCAAGGTATGTCTATAATTAATAAATTAAATACCAAAGGATAATACAGCCGTGTTACTTGCTTATTTACCTCAAATATTGATAGCCGCAGGCATCTTGGCCTTAATCTTAGAGATCACGGTATTTGGATTTTCTACGCTATTATTGTTTTTCCTTGGTATAGGGTTTTTTATTACCGGGCTTAGCATGCAATTTGGGTGGCAAGTAGTGGATGTAACACACGCTGTTTGGTCCGTAACGTTATTGACGATTGCCGCAGCGGTACTGTTGTGGAAGCCTTTGCGCCAAATACAGAATCGGACAGAAACCCCAGCGGGACCGTCTGATTTTGCTCAGGTCTCGTTCCAGTTGACTGGAGATACCACACCGCATAGTGATGATGTTTTTCATCAATACTCCGGTATCCGCTGGTATGTGCGCAGCAAAGAACCCTTATCAAAAGGCCAATGGGTGAAAGTGGTCAAAACTGACGTTAGCGTTTTGTGGGTTGAACCCCTTGATGATGTGTAATTTAAACGAATGGTCTTTTAATGAAGAGAGCCGTATGGCTCTCTTTTTTTATGCAAATTTTTCATGATAAGTCGACATTGACTGATGATTTGCGGATAGGGCATGAATAATGGGGGACGACGATGTGTTTTGATAAAAACGTACTAACATTGAAATATATTGAGTTGCCCTGCGTAAAGTATCGAGTGATTGATTTTTTCTAGCCTGATAATAGGAAAAAATATGCTGATTAAACAGAAGTTAATCTTAAACACGACACTGCTTGTTGTTGCATTAGTTGCGATGTTAGTTTTTTCTAATCACACGCAACGCAATCTAGAAAAACTGAATCATGCCAAAAACTTGGTTTTGCATCAGCAAGTTAGCATGCTTTCACTAAGGCGTAGTGAAAAAGATTTTCTCGCGCGTCTCGACCTTTCTTATGAAAAAAAATACCAAGATGAAATGGAGTCTTTGTATAAAGACCAAATATTACTTGCCAACATCATGAATGAATTTGCTATTGATACCGGGACATTGAACGAACTGACTGAATATTTTAAACAGTATCAGGAACACTTTATCGCGGTGGTGAATGCATCAAAAGAATTGGGACTCACACCACAAACGGGATTACAGGGCAAGTTACGTGGTGCCGTGCATGATATCGAGGATGAATTGTCTGCGTTAAACCAAGATGCATTATTGGTGATCATGCTACAACTACGTCGACATGAAAAAGATTTCATGTTGCGTAACAATCCTAAATATATCAAGGCGTTTAATCAAAGATTAGACCAATTAGAAAAGAGTGTACAAACTTCTTCCTTACCTGCAGATAAGGTTGAGTTGCTACTGTCTCTGGCTGAGCAATACCGACAAGGGTTTAATCAATACGCAGAAAGTAAAAAAAGCTTGGGCCTGACGAGTAAAGAAGGAAAACTCTTGGCAATGCGTCAGTCTATCCACAAAACAGAGACCGCGCTTGATTCACTGGAAGCGCAATTAACGTCAGCAATCGAAGAAAAGACCTCCCTTGCGATGCATATCATGACTCTCGTCTGTAGCGTCATTATCGTGATAGGTGTGTCGGTTGCATGGATGATTAATCGCACAATTAACACTTCATTGCGTTCGATTCAAACAACGATGAAAGATATCCAAACGACTAAAAATATCAGCTTGCGAGTCAATTTGTCCGCTAAAGATGAAATTGGTTATGTCGCTTCTAGCATCAACGATATGTTGGCCGAGTTCAGTCGTGTAATCACTCAAGTCAGTGTTACGGTGCAAGAGATGCATACGACCACCTCGGAGTTGTCCAAAAACGCCGCAAGAACCTCAGATGATGCCCATAAGCAAAGGGTTGAAACGGATATGGTCGCGACATCAATCACCGAAATGGTGGGAACGGTGGAGGATATTTCGCGTAGCATGGAAATGGCAGCGACCAAGGCTTATGCCACGCAAACCAGTGCACAACAAGGACAACAGCAAGTTCATTCTGCCATTGAACGTATCCGCCAGCTTTCCGACCGGCTTGAAGGGTCTGTTGAGACCGTGGGCTCATTGGTCAAAGAAAGTGAAAGTATTGGTACCGTTCTGAGCGTCATACAAGGGATTGCGGAACAAACCAACTTATTGGCGCTGAATGCGGCCATTGAAGCAGCGCGAGCCGGCGAGCAAGGCCGCGGCTTTGCCGTGGTAGCGGATGAAGTGCGAGCCTTAGCCAGCCGAACTCAGACTGCGACGGAAGAGATTTCCGGTATTATCGTCACGTTACAACAGCGCACTCAGGGGATTGTCGGTTTGATGGAAAAGTGCCGGGAGGATGGGGTATTAAGCCGCGATGAGGCATCGACTACAGGGGCAGTACTGGAACAGATTATTCTTGATGTAGAAGAAATTGCTGGTATGGCGGGATCCGTATCAACCGCCATTGAGCAGCAGACGATTGCCGCCAATGAAATTAGCAAGAGTGTCGAAACGATCCGTGAGATAACAGAAGATACATCCGAGTCGGTGGTGTTGAACACGAAAGCCAGCGAGGCGATTGCCGACCAAGCGAAATCCTTGAATACGAGTATATCAATTTTTAAAGTGTGATTTTACATGAAGACTGGTATGCGACGTGCCATAACCTCAGCAGCCATTGCGATTTCTTGAAAGGTAACCGCTGGCTGCTGGATTTTAGATATTACGGGGATTCTTACGTCGTCAATTCGTTCTTATCATTTGCTCTTTCTTGTCTGTGCGGCTCTATTCTATAAGCGCCGCACTTATCCTCTGACATTTGTATTGACCTCCACTGAGTGAGTTTAAAAGGGAGCATGGCGCATAAAACTCGAGTTTTTTTGATGTAACTCAAGAGGTCGGTGAAATAACTTGTTACAGTGACTATACTGAATGCAAATATTTCTCATTTAGACTCTGATTAAGTGGCAGACAATGGCAATGAAATTAAGTGAACTTGAAATCGGGCAGGCCGCGGTGATTTCTGGCTTTGATGACCTATCGAGTGAAACTCGGAAAAAGTTGATGATCATGGGGATTTTACCGAATACGGCGATTACTTTAGTGCGTCGCGCCCCTCTAGGGGATCCTCTACAGGTGGATGTACGCGGAGTTTCCATCGCGTTGCGTTCGAGCATCGCTTGCTCTATTCAAGTGGAGACACGGTAAATGCAATATCAACTCTTAACTGTTGGCAACCCCAATAGTGGTAAAACGACGTTATTCAATGGATTAACCGGAGCTCGCCAGCAAGTGGGTAACTGGGCGGGGGTCACCGTTGAAAAGAAAACCGGACACTACCAATTCGAACAACACACGATTCATTTAACGGATTTGCCGGGCATTTATGCACTAGACAGTGGCAACGATGCGAATAGTCTTGATGAAGCGATCGCCTCTCAAGCGGTGCTCACCCACTCAGCGGATCTCATCATCAATGTGGTTGATGCGACGTGCTTAGAGCGTAGCCTGTACATGACAGCGCAACTGCGTGAACTAGGGCGCCCAATGGTGGTTATCCTCAATAAAATGGATGCCTTGAAGCGGGTACGACAAACCATCGATGAAGCGGCGTTAGCCAAACTTCTTGGCTGTCCTGTTTTATCATTAAGCGCGAATAACACCAGCGAGGTTCGTCAGCTAAAAGCGACTTTGAATGCCGTACTAGAGCAAGGTTTAACGTTAGCGCCATTGCATATTCAATATAATGATGAGTTTGAAGCGGCGATTAACCATATTGTCTGCGCAATAGAACCTAACTCGCGTATTGCACCACGAGCCATGGCGATTCGTGCGTTGGAAGACGACCGTTTGTTGATAGACGCACTGCCTGATCATATGCAAAGACGGATTGCCGAGGCCCGGCAACAGTGTTCGCTTGATATTGATTTACATATTGCCGATACCAAGTACACATTATTGCATGAGTATTGCCAAAGTGTCCGTCGCAGTGAAGGGAAGTTAAGTCATACGATGACGAAACAGCTGGATCGAGTCATATTGAATCAGTGGGTTGGTATCCCTTTCTTCTTCCTTGTCATGTACACCATGTTTATGTTTTCCATCAATATCGGTAGTGCGTTCATCGATTTTTTTGACATTAGTTTTGGTGCTGTCTTGGTGGATGGCGGGCATTACCTGCTTGATTCACATTTACCCTCGTGGCTGGTGACGCTTATTGCTGATGGGCTGGGCGGAGGGATTCAAACGGTGGCGACCTTTATTCCGGTCATTGCTTGCTTGTACTTGTTTCTTGCCGTTTTAGAAAGCTCTGGATATATGTCACGCGCCGCCTTTGTATTAGATAAAATCATGCAAAAAATTGGTTTGCCTGGTAAAGCTTTCGTCCCGCTGGTGTTGGGTTTTGGCTGTAATGTGCCTGCGATTATGGCAACACGAACGTTAGATCAAGAGCGTGAACGGAAATTGTCGGCAACGATGGTTCCATTCATGTCCTGTGGGGCGCGTTTACCTGTCTACGCTCTGTTTGCTGCGGCATTTTTCCCTGAGAATGGACAAAACATTGTTTTTGCTTTGTACCTGCTAGGGATTGCTGCGGCGGTATTTACCGGGTTATTTTTTAAACATACGTTATATCCAGGTTCTAGCGAATCGTTGATTATGGAAATGCCGGATTACGAGGTGCCAACATTACGAAATGTGGTGATAAAAACGTGGCAGAAATTAAAACGTTTCGTGTTAGGGGCAGGGAAAACCATCGTTTTGGTGGTCACTATTTTGAGTTTTCTCAATTCCGTGGGAGTCGATGGTTCTTTCGGCCATCAAGATACCGCAGATTCTGTGCTATCTAAGGCGGCACAAGTTGTGACACCCGTATTTGAACCGATGGGCATCGAGTCGGATAACTGGGCGGCAACCGTTGGTATTATTACCGGAATTTTTGCTAAGGAAGCCGTAGTCGGGACTTTAAATAACTTGTATACCTCGCAAGTTGCCAAGGCAAGTGATTATGATTTGTGGGGCAGCTTGAAAGAGTCGGTGTTATCCATCCCTAACAATCTTGCTGGCATTAATTTCAGCGATCCGATGGGCATTGAAGTTGGCGATTTGACGAACACCCAAGAGGTTGCAAAAGATCAAGACGTAGATGGCAGTATTTTTACCAACTTAAACCTTAACTTTAGCAGTGGATACGCGGCTTTCGCTTATCTTATTATGATTTTATTATATACCCCTTGTGTGGCAGCCATGGGCGCTTATGTGCGTGAATTTGGCGGGCGATTTGCTGGGTTGATTGCCATCTGGACGCTAGGGTTAGGTTATGGCGGAGCCACGTTGTTTTATCAATGGTCGCAAGTCGGCAAGCAACCTGTGGAAGCGGGGATATGGACTGTCAGTGTGTTCATGATTTTGGGTGGTTTGTTTCTGTATTTGCGCCGTAAAAAGCAGACGTTGCAATCGATAAAAGTGAGCGTGGCATGATTCTGTTTGAATTAAAACACTACATCGAATCGCACCGAGGGTGTTCAAGACGTGATTTAGCGAAAGAGTTTGCCATGAGTGAGGATGGCGTGGATGCCATGCTAGCGGTATGGATAAAAAAAGGTGCTATCTCGCGTTATGAAGACACTAACGTGGCCGATCATGTTGTACGGGTACGTTACGGTATTAATCAGGCCGACAGCTTGTCTGTGCATGTGACGATGTAAGCAAAATAAAGGTATTTATCAAAAAGCCTGCGCCCAGTTTTCACTGGGCGCAGTCTCTATGGCTGACACTCAGAGTGGGCGGAATAAATCAGAGTGACTCAAGGCTTGGCGGAGTTGACTAAGCATCGCCGCTTGTTGCTGCGCTGTGCGCCATTCACCTGAGGTGTTTCCCCACACGGGGCCTGGCCGAGCTACATCGTTTTCGAAACGAGCGATGTGGTGAATATGCAGCTGAGGAACCATATTTCCGAGCGCGCCTAAGTTGAGTTTCGCCGGATGGAATTCCGATTCCAGTACTTGGCTTACCCATTGTGATTCCAACAAGAAAGCCTGTTGTTCTTCCATGGGCAAGTGATGTAGTTCGCGCAGTTCCGGTTTTTTGGGCACTAAAATAACCCATGGAACCGCACGATCTTTATGTAGAAGGGCGAGACATAAAGGGAAGTGACCAATAATATCCGTATCATTCGCAAGTTGAGGGTGTAGGGTAAAGCTCATACTCATTTCCTTAATCAATACCATCATACCGTTAGACTGAATAAAAAAGGTTGGCTCTCGCCAACCTTTTTAGTCTGTTCTACCTTGTTAAGCGGCTCAGTGTGTGGTCTAGCTTACATGCGCTCTAAGGTATTAATGCCCATCAAGCCTAAACCTTGTTTAATGGTTTTTGCAGTGAGCGCGGCTAAACGTAAGCGACTTTGTTTAACGTCTTCTTCGGCACTTAAGATATTACAGGCTTCATAGAAGCCTGAGAATAGCCCGGCAAGCTCGAATAAGTAACTGCATAAAATGTGCGGTTGGCCTTCACGAGCCACAGATTGCACGGCTTCTTCGAATTGAAGCAGCTTAGCCGCTAATGCTTTTTCTTTGTCTTCGGTTAACTGGATGTGACCGCTTAGGTTATCCATCGACACGCCAGCTTTAGAGAATATCGACGCAACACGCGTATAAGCATACTGCATGTAAGGCGCTGTATTGCCTTCAAATGCCAGCATATTGTCCCAATCGAAGACATAGTCAGTCGTACGGTGCTTAGAGAGATCGGCGTATTTCACAGCGGCCATTGCAACGGTTTCTGCAATATTGCTTTGCTCAGCTTCGCTCCAACCTGAATTTTTAGAAGCAATCAGTTTTTTAGCACGTTGTTCGGCTTCATCAAGCAATTCAGCTAGGCGCACAGTACCACCGGCACGAGTCTTAAATGGACGGCCATCTTTACCCAGCATCATACCAAAAGCGTGGTGCTCTAGGCTGACAGAGTCTGGCACGTAACCCGCTTTACGCACAATGGTCCAGGCTTGTTGCAAATGTTGATGTTGGCGCGAATCGATAAAGTACAAGACACGATCGGCGTGCAGCGTTTCGTAACGATATTTAGCACAAGCGATATCCGTCGTGGTATATAAGAAGCCACCATCACGTTTTTGGATAATAACCCCCATAGGGTCACCATCTTTATTCTGGTACTCGTCCAAGTACACCACTTGGGCACCATCACTTTCTTGTGCCAGTCCTTGCGCTTTCAAATCGGCGACAATTCCCGGGAGCATATTGTTGTACATGCTCTCACCCATGACATTGTCACGGCTCAACGAAACATTAAGGCGGTCATAGTTGCGTTGGTTTTGAATCATGGTGATATCCACCAACTTTTTCCACATGTCGAGGCAGTACTGGTCGCCGCCTTGCAACTTCACGACATAAGCGCGGGCTTTTAATGCGAATTTTTCATCTTCGTCGTAGAGTTTTTTTGATTCACGGTAGAAGTTTTCTAGGTCAGCCAATTCCATAGACACTTCTTTATCCGACTCTTGTTGCACACGCTCAAGGTTAGCAATCAGCATACCGAACTGTGTTCCCCAGTCACCGATGTGGTTCGCGCGAATCACATTGTGGCCTAGAAACTCCAAGGTACGAACAACGGCGTCACCAATAATGGTTGAACGTAAGTGACCCACATGCATTTCTTTTGCGACGTTTGGCGCAGAGTAATCGGCAACAATGGTTTGCGTGGCTTCTTTGGCCACACCGAGGCGCTCGTCAGCCAGCGCATCTTCGACCGATTGCGCTAAGAATTCATTGCTCAAAAAGATGTTGATGAAGCCAGGGCCAGCGATTTCTGTTTTACTTGCGATGCCATCAAGATCCAATACATCCAAGACTTTTTGTGCGAATTCACGGGGATTTGTGCCCAATTTTTTCGCAGCACCCATCACGCCGTTGGCTTGATAGTCACCAAACTGTGGTTTAGCGGATTGACGGACTGCGGCAGGAGTTCCCGCAGGTGCGCCAGCGGCTTCAAGAGCCAGAGAAACTTTTTCATTAATCAGTGCTTGGATATTCACTTATTTTTCCTTCAATTCTCGGAATTGGCTGGGTATGCTTACTCGACACTCTTAAAAGTGGATGCATATCTCAATTTTGTTCATAAATTGGAGCACATAATAGCAATTTTATTTGCGGTCTTATAGTACGTAATTTCTCTAAACATCCACTTTTACGTCGATTATTGTTAGTATCCATGGAAAAACAGACTCTTGGATTACTCATCATGTCAGATCTCTTATATCAAGCGACTTTGCACCCTCAGCAGATGCTCACCAATATCGCCCCTTTCATGGAAAAAATGAAGCAATTGGCTCAGTTGGCGCATATCGAGTTACAGGATTTTCAGATTGATCATATTGCGCTACGGATTAATGATGAGGCGCTTGCCGAGCTGGCTCGTGCGGCTTGGGGTGAGTATGGTGAGGAAATCTCTTCAGCTCAGATCAATGGACGACCTATTATTGTGTTTCAGTTCCATCCCCCTCTTGTTATCGAAACGTGGGAAATTGAATGTTTAGAATTGCCTTACCCAGTGCAGGGTAAGCGATATCCAGAGCAAAATTGGGAACATATTGAGGTGGTGATCCCCGCCTCAGGAGACACGGCACCCGCGTATTTAGACTCACTTATGAAGCGATACCCAAACATGGCGAAGGCGTGGTCTCAATTTGATGCCTTGGGTGTCAATGTTAAGTTGTCGAGTCCACAAGGGGCGGGGGAGCGTCTTGCCAATCCTACCATTGCGTTAAAATGGCAAGGCGTCACCCTAAAAATTCACCCGCACTCGCTCAAACAGGTCATTGAGTCTGAGCGTGGCGGGCAGTAGCGGTCATTACCCGATATCGTAGGCTTTGGGACGCAGTTGAAACGATTCAATAGAGCCAATTTCATGGCCATCATCAAGCTCTGGTGCATCTTGGTGAACATTGCCTTTGGTATGCATGACTAAGCGATTCGAGGTACGAGGCTTGAGCTCATTCACGACAAAGCGGATCATGTCACTGCGGCTTAATTGTTTGAGTTCTTGTAATACCGCCTCACGCTGGTGGAATGACCAATCTTTATTGCCGATGGCGACCCAAAAACGCTGCGCGCGTGACCGCAAGGTTTGATCGGGCGTTGCAATTTGGTTCCACAATCCTCGCTTGCTACTATGCCATTGATAATCGTTGAGCTCTAATAGCACCATATACAACGCATTGAGGAACTCGTCGACTGCATCCATTAAATCGACGGGAGCGGCGTTTGGCGACTGGACGTACAATACGATACCCGGATGACGATTTAATGGCATATTACCCGTACCGACCATATATCCAAGCTGTTGTTTTGTGCGAATTTCATTGAAAAACGCAGCTGACATCAAATGATTGGCTAACGAGTATAGGGCAATGTGCCTGGCATCCATTTTTTCTGATTGGTAGTACACTAAAATGGCGGAGTCATCTTGATCGCAAGAGACTTCATAATGAAAAGAACCGTTATCTCCGAGCATGACGAGAGGACGCAAGGATTCTTCGTATTCTTGATCCTGTACGCGTAACGCATTTTTCAACTCTTCTCCTAACTGTAAGGCTTCATCACGTTGCCAATCACCATACACAAACATTTCGACGTGCAACTGGGCTAAAACTTTTTCCACAAAATCACTCAGTTCCGTGATTTCGATGGTTTCTAGGGCTTCAAGCAAATGTTGGTAAGACGGGTTGTTGGGTTGTAATAACCCTGTCATGGCATTGAACAGCTGGGCGATAGGACGATCTTGTGAGGCATTGCTCCAACTGCGGCTCAATTGAGTTTTGATGTTTGCGAAACGGGCGTCACTAAAATGGCGTTGAGCAAATTTACTGATGATCATGCTGAGCAGTTGGGGTTGCTTCTCGCTAAAACCAGAAATAGAGAGGGTGACGCCCCCTTGATGTGCGTACAGGTTATAGCCCATTCCAGCGATTTCTGCTTGATAGGTTTCTTCGGCGAGTGAGTCGAGGAACATCTCAACACACAGACGTGTCATGACAATGTTTCGAGCACTAGCCACCGCATGAGGGCTATCAATCGCAATGTATAACACCCCTTTGGGAACTGGGAAGGTTTGATCTTGCATATGCCATAAACGAAATCCCGGTGATTCCTCGATGATTTGAGGTTCTTTTTGATGACTTAATAGCGGCTTGGCTTGTAAATCATAACAAATGAAAGGGTTTTTGGTTGGCAATGCAAAATCGGAGAACTCACGGGGTGTTGTCCAGCGCTCCAGTTGCTCGTTACTGAACGGAGTCATTGAGTATGGCGTAAAGTACCACTTAGCCTCTTGGGTATAGTCGAGATGTTTGGCGACGATTGTGGCCCTGAGGTTAGCGGGGATGAAATGTGCCAACTGCTCTTGTAGCAAAGCTTCATCATACTCACGCATCATATAATCCCCATATATGGTGTCTTCTGTATGATAACGCTGTAGATTCATACTCAGGTGGCTGGCCATATCGATAGGACGAGCCATTTCTTGAAAGCGAAATGCCGCTTCTAATACTGCTTGTTTTTCCGCATATCGCCAATGATTTAACCCATACTTAGCAATGGTTTGAATGGCATAAAAAACCATTTCTATGATTTCATCGGTGTGCAAAATCCCTGTCTCGGTTAATAAGCAACTGACCGAAAACTCGCGATAGTTACTGCCACTGTTGCCTCCACCTGCGGACAGCGAGGTGATCCAGTTTTTATCGCGCAGGCATTGCATGAGGCTGCCTTGCCCCTCATAACCCAGCAAGTGGGCAAAATAAGAGAGGGGTTTACTTTGATAATGCGCATCCTCTCCGAGGATTGGAAAGCTCAAGATTAACTTACGAATGTCTTTAATAGGTTCGACGTAAATCATCTGCGCGGTGTGTTCTGGTGTCACGAATGGAGACGTAATGGTTTTAGGCGCGAGATGTTGGTTTGCTATGTCAGCAAAATAGGTTTCCGCCCATTGTGCGAGTGTGTCTATAGGATCGGGACTGATTAATGTCAGTGTCATCAAATCTGCTGAATAGTGTGTGTGATGAAATGAGATGATTTCATCACGAATATTGGCGTTTTCTCGATCCGCCAAGGTTTCATGATTTCCAACGGAAAATTTGGCAAACGGATGTTGCGGATTAATGGTTTCTTTTTGGACTTGATACAAACGCCGCGCATCATCATTGAGCTTCATTTTATATTCGGAATCGACCGCTTGGCGTTCTTTTTCCAGTGAATCGGCATTAAACAGTGGGGCTATGAAAAATTGACTGAATCGACTCAAGGCACTTTCAAACGCGTTGGGATAAACATCAAAGAAAAAGCAGGTGTGCTCCGTTCCCGTCCAGGCATTATTACTCCCACCATGCTGGCTAATGTAGCGTTGGAATTCACCAGATTGAGGATATTTTTCTGTCCCTAAAAACAACATATGCTCGAGATAATGTGCTAAGCCCTCGCGTTCAGCAGGATCATCAAAATGACCGACATTGACCGCAAGAGAGGCCGCGGACTTTTGCGTCTGTTCACTCTGAATCAAGAGTACTCTCAATCCATTTGAGAGAGTGAGGTGTTGATAGAGATTATTATCATTTGGGCTTAGGTGCACGCGAACTCTCCGAGGTATGGGTTTGAGATTAAGTATGGCGTTGAAATCATGGCGCGCAAAGAGAGAAACATCATTTTGCGGACTGGGCATTCATTTTAGCGGGTTAACGGCGTATTTGATAGAGTGTTAACGGTGTCGAATACTTTAGCGACGAGCTTGCTATACTCTCGCCTTATTGATGACGTAGAACCTATTCACATCACACATCAGGCTATGTCGTCGCTTATCAACGAGTCAATCAAGATAAATCGCCTTCAATAGTTGATGGTGGCCTCGCTTCTGGGTCAATCTTGTCCGGGAAGTTTGCTAATCAGGCTGTAAAGCAGGTACTATGCGGCGCTTTTTATCGAATTCGAGAGTACGACTCTCTGTATCTCAACGATGTCAGACCGGAAAGTAGGTAGAGATAATGAAAATATTTATTATGCGTCATGGTGAAGCCGATGTCTGCGCAGCCAGTGATGCTGAGCGCCCGCTCACCGCGCGAGGTCAAAGTGACAGTGTGGCGGTTGCGAAAACGTGTCAGGCGCAATATGGTGCCTTGACCATTGATAAAGTATTAGTGAGTCCTTACTTACGAGCGCAGCAAACGTGGCAAGAAATAGAAAATTACTGCTCAGCGCATGATGTGCAAAGTTGTGATGATATTACGCCTTATGGCCAAGCAGAGGATGTGGTGGAGTATGTTTTGGCTCTCGCCGAGCATGAATCCCTTGAATCGGTTATGTTGGTCTCACACTTACCGCTCGTGGGGTATTTAGTCGCTGAATTTGTCGTCGATATTCCTGCACCGATGTTCACGCCGTCTACACTCTACTGTATTGAGTACGATGTTGTCGCACGTCGTGGAGAGGTATTATGGTCAGTAAGACCATAGCAATCCATTGAAAAACTAAGATTTTTCGCATTAATGTCATAATTACGGCGTTCTCTGCCTTTAGAGACAAGCCTTTGAAGGCGGAACTGATGAAGTGTCGAAAAATTGACTTTAAAGATGGACTAATTTTTGCATCCACTCCAAGATTGCGCGTCTAGCGCCCATTCGTTTTTTCTTTGATGCTTGATTAGCCTATGAAGTTTACTTTGCCCTTTGCGGACAAATTACCACCGATACCGAAACGCGCCATGCCTGCGATCGGTGCGCCGATCATGGTTTTGGCAACACTGGGTATGATTGTGTTGCCAATGCCGGCGTTTTTATTGGATTTATTTTTTACTTTCAATATCGCGTTGTCCTTGGTGGTCCTATTGGTGACCGTTTACACTCGGCGCCCCTTAGATTTCGCGGCCTTTCCGACCGTATTGCTGATTGCCACTCTCTTACGTTTAGCGTTAAACGTCGCATCAACCCGTGTCGTGCTACTTAAAGGGCACGAAGGGGGAGGCGCTGCCGGTAACGTCATTGAAGCCTTTGGTAACGTTGTGATTGGCGGTAACTATGCCGTCGGTTTGGTGGTGTTCTGTATCTTGATGATCATTAACTTTGTTGTGGTGACCAAAGGTGCCGGGCGTATTTCCGAGGTGAGTGCCCGTTTTACGCTTGATGCCTTGCCTGGTAAACAAATGGCGATTGACGCCGATTTGAACGCTGGCCTGATTGATCAAGAGCAGGCGCGTGTGCGTCGTAGTGAAGTGACCAAAGAAGCGGATTTCTATGGCTCGATGGATGGTGCGTCTAAATTTGTAAAGGGCGATGCCATTGCGGGGATCTTGATTCTCTTTATCAACATTCTCGGGGGTTTGACCATCGGGATGGTCCAGTATGACTTAAGCTTCGGTGAAGCCATACAAATCTATACCTTACTCACCATTGGTGATGGTTTGGTCGCACAGATTCCTTCTTTGCTGTTATCCATTGGCGCGGCGATTATGGTCACGCGTCAAAATACCGATGAAGACATGGGACAACAGTTAGTTTTCCAACTGTTTGATAACCCGAAAGCACTAATGATCACCGCGGCGATTCTTGGCACGATGGGCATCGTACCAGGTATGCCTCATTTTGCCTTCTTATTACTTGCGGCGATAGCGGGCGGTTCTGCATATTTAATCCAACGTAAGCAAGCGAAAGCCAATGACATCAATGCCAACCCTCCGGCGCCTTTAGAGGATGGAAGTGGTGGGCCAAAAGAGTTGTCATGGGATGACGTGCAACCGGTCGACATGATTGGGCTTGAAGTTGGCTATCGTCTTATCCCCTTAGTCGATAAAGATCAAGGTGGCGAGCTTTTAGAGCGTGTGAAAGGTGTGCGTAAGAAACTCTCGCAAGATTTTGGTTTTTTAATTCCTCCCGTTCATATTCGCGATAACTTAGAATTGGCGCCGAATAGTTACCGCATCACCTTGATGGGCGTGGCGGTCGGTGAAGCGAGTATTCACCCAGACCAAGAGTTGGCCATTAATCCAGGTCAAGTGTATGGCATGATGGATGGCGAACCGACGTTTGACCCTGCCTTTGGATTAGAAGCTGTGTGGATTCGAGGTGAGCAACGCGAGCATGCACAGGCTTTGGGGTATACCGTTGTGGATTCGGCCACAGTGTTGGCGACACATTTAAGCCAGTTATTGACCAATAATGCATCGCAATTGATTGGTCACGAGGAAGTACAAAACTTATTAGAGATGCTTGGCCGCAATACTCCGAAACTGGTCGAAGGATTCGTGCCCGATGCATTGCCTCTCGGTGTGGTGGTGAAAGTGCTACAGAATCTTTTAAATGAAGCCATCCCGATCCGAGATATTCGTACCATCGTACAGACATTGGCCGAATATTCGAGTAAGAGTCAAGAACCTGACATATTGACTGCAGCGGTACGAATTTCCTTGAGACGTTTAATTGTCCAAGAAATCAATGGCATAGAGCTTGAGCTACCGGTTATCACCTTAGTTCCTGAGCTGGAACAAATATTGCATCAGACCATGCAGGCCTCCGGCGGAGAATCGGCAGGTATTGAACCAGGATTGGCCGAGCGTTTGCAAGAGTCTTTAAGCCAAGCAACGCAAGAACAAGAATTAAAAGGCGAACCCGCCGTATTATTGACATCGGGCGTACTAAGATCAACGTTAGCGAAGTTTGTGAAAAATACCATTCCTAACTTACGTGTCCTTTCTTATCAGGAAATACCGGATGAGAAGCAAATTCGCATCGTGCAGGCAGTGGGTAATTAATTCGCCTCATATTAAATATGGGTTATTGCTGTGAAGATAAAACGATTTTTTGCCAGAGATATGAAAACCGCATTACTCCAAGTAAAAGAAGAACTTGGGGTAGATGCTGTGATCATGTCGAATAAAAAGGTAGCGGGAGGTGTTGAGATTGTCGCCGCTGTCGATGGTGATAACTCTTCTCCTACCAAAAGTCCTAAACGTGCTCAGGCTGCGCAGTCATCCTATTCGGCGTCTGCCTACAAGGCACCAGCGTCGCGTCAGCCAGAACCATCCCAATCGGCTTACCGACGTGAAGTGCAAGATGATCGCGTGAGCTTAAAGAACAGCGCGTCACCAAGTCGCTCGGTCACCCAGCGTTTTGCGAATATGTTGCAACAATACAGCAACACTCAAGTGGGTGATGAAACGGAACGATCAGAAGAAGCAGATTCATTGACGGCGTTATTACAACGTCAGAGAGGTGGTGAGTCGCGGGACAAAGGGGTGCCTTCATTAGCAAGAGCATTAGAAGATGATCACGCCACGCAATCGCCAGCCAAGCAATCTCGCTCACGCTTGGATCCCAGTCGGTATGAGCGTCAGCGCCAAGAAGACATTGCCCCAACCAGTGAAGAACTGGAAAACATGCGCGAAGAAATGATTTCTATTCGTCGGCTGCTTGAGCATCAAGTATCCGGTTTGATGTGGCAAGAGGTGGAACGACGCGAACCATTACGAGCTATGCTCATCCGTCGCTTAGAGCGTATGGGCTTGTCATTGGACCTTGCTGATCAATTGGCCTGTTACATTCCTGAAGATACTCAGCCTCCGAAAGCGTGGAAAGCACTGTTGCGATTGGTGGCCGATCAAATCCCAGTCTGTAAACAAGATATTTTGAAACGGGGCGGCGTCGTCGCGCTGTTAGGTCCTACAGGTGTGGGTAAAACCACGTCCGTGGCAAAATTAGCAGCCCGTGCTGCGATGGAATATGGGTCTGACAATGTCGCGTTGGTGACCACGGATACATATCGTATCGGGGCACATGAGCAATTGTCGATTTATGGACGTATTATGGGATGTCCTGTAAAAGTTGCTAAAGATTCCAAAGAGTTAGCCGATGTAATATATCAGCTACGGAATCGTCGCCTGGTTTTGGTTGATACCGCAGGCATGGGGCAACGTGATGTTCGGCTTACAGAGCAGTTGGACACCTTAATGCAAGAAAGTGGGGAAGTGATACATAGCTACTTGGTACTGCCCGCGACAGCACAACGTAAAGTATTGCAAGAAACCATTGATCACTTTAGACGCATCCCTTTATCGGGTTGCATTATGACCAAGCTTGATGAGTGTTTGAGTCTCGGTGAGTTTGTCAGTGTAGTGGTACAAAATGCGTTACCAGTAGCGTATATCGCGAATGGACAACGAGTGCCCGAAGATATTGTAATAGCCCAACCTAAGTATATGATATCTAAAGCTAACGAGTTACTTGAAAAGTCGACAGAGAACGAGCCTCATTACTGGGCGAGTGATGTGGATAAATTCTAGGCGGCGATGAAGATGACAAATAAAATGATATATGACCAAGCAAGCGGTTTACGCCGCTTAACACAACCTTCTTTAACTAAGGTCATTGCGGTGACTGGCGGGAAAGGTGGTGTGGGTAAAACCAATGTGACGCTCGGAATGGCTATTTGCATGGCTCGCCAAGGCAAAAAGGTGATGGTTCTCGATGCCGATTTAGGCCTTGCGAATATTGACGTGATGCTCGGCATTCGTCCAAAGCGTAACTTAGGTCACGTATTGGCTGGTGAGTGTGAGCTGAAAGACGCCATCGTTGAAGGGCCTTTTGGTATTAAAATTATTCCGGCGACCTCTGGTACGCAATCGATGACAGAGCTATCCCATGCCCAACATATCGGCTTGATTCGCGCATTTGGTTCATTGGAAGATGAAATGGATGTGCTGCTTGTTGATACGGCTGCGGGGATTTCTGACATGGTTGTTAGCTTTTCGCGTGCCGCTCAGGATGTCGTAATTGTTGTTTGTGATGAGCCTACATCGATCACTGATGCGTACGCATTGATTAAGCTGCTGAGTCGTGAACATCAAGTTCAGAGATTTAAAGTCGTGGCAAACATGGTTAGAAGCTATCGTGAAGGCAGAGAATTGTTCGCAAAGTTGACCTTGGTCACAGAGCGGTTCTTAAATGTAAGCTTGGAACTCGTCGCATGCATTCCTTTGGACGATAATGTACGTCTAGCTGTGAAAAAACAAAAGATTGTGGTTGATGCTTACCCGCGTTCAGCGGCATCATTGGCAATTAGCTCATTGGCAAATAAAGCACTGACTTGGCCAATACCACGTTCGCCAAGCGGTCATCTAGAATTTTTTGTCGAACGACTACTTAATCGCAAAGAAATAGCAGGGGAATCTTTCGGTGAATAAAGCGCTAACTTATGATCAATACGGCAATCTGAATAGCCAACAGCTATTCTTAGAGAAGTACGCCGTTTTGGTTAAGCGTATTGCTCATCATTTGATGGGG
Source organism: Vibrio zhugei (assembly GCF_003716875.1). NCBI lineage: Bacteria > Pseudomonadati > Pseudomonadota > Gammaproteobacteria > Vibrionales > Vibrionaceae > Vibrio > Vibrio zhugei. The sequence goes on from NZ_CP033078.1 coordinate 907,185, forward strand.
CGCTTGCCCCCCAGTGTTCTGGTTGAAGATTTAATTCAAGCAGGCATGTTAGGTTTACTTGAAGCTCAAAAAAATTATGACGGAAGTAAAGGCGCCAGCTTTGAGACTTACGCAGGAATTCGAATTCGTGGGGCGATGCTCGACGATATTCGACGTGGTGACTGGGTGCCGCGCTCGGTTCATAAGATAAACCGAGAAATTAGCCAGGCTATCTCTATACTAGAAGGAGAGCTTAGACGTGACCCTTCCGATATCGAGGTGGCGAAGTATTTGGGAATATCGCTTGATCAATATCATACCGCACTCAAAGATATTAACTGCTCACGGATTGTGGGGATGGAAGATCTTGGTGTGTCGGATGATGCGATTTCACCGGTGAATGACGAACATGACGATACACCATTTAAAGGAGTAGCGGATGAATCATTTAGAAAAGCGCTGGTTGAATCAATTAAATCGCTTCCAGAGCGTGAAGCTTTGGTACTTTCGCTCTATTATGATGAGGAACTAAATTTGAAAGAAATTGGTGAAGTCATCGGTGTCAGTGAATCTCGCGTTAGCCAGATACTCAGCCAATCAATGCAGCGTCTACGAACCAAATTGAGTTCTTGGACTGAAAACGACTAACTATCACTGATTGTAACTCAGTGGAGGCTATTTTGAATAAAAACATGAAGATCCTTATTGTTGATGATTTCTCAACAATGCGACGTATTGTGAAGAACCTTCTTCGTGACTTGGGTTTTAATAATACCCAAGAAGCTGACGATGGACTAACGGCTTTGCCGATGCTTAAGAAGGGTGAGTTTGACTTTGTCGTAACTGACTGGAACATGCCGGGTATGCAAGGCATCGATTTATTAAAAAATATTCGTTCTGATGATCAATTGAAACATCTTCCTGTATTGATGATCACTGCAGAAGCGAAGCGCGAGCAAATTATTGAAGCGGCTCAAGCTGGCGTTAACGGATATATTGTTAAGCCGTTCACCGCTGCAACACTAAAAGAAAAACTCGACAAAATCTTCGAGCGTCTTTAATTCCTAGACATAGCAATTAGAGTTAGGACAAAAGGTAATCTATTCAATTACTCGTAAAGGCGATTCATTATGATTTCACTAGAACAAGCCCAAGAGCTCGTCAAACTGGTCGAAAACGGGTTGCAGGATGAAGCCAGTGCTCTCGTTGCACAAATGCAGCCCCAAAACGATAACGCGAAAGGTGATGCGGATTTAAAACAAGCGGTTGAAGATAATCCTATGTTACAGGAAATCGGCACCTTAACGCGTGAGTTGCATGACTCTTTGAAAAATTTTCATATTGATGAGCGTATGACTGAAATCGCTCAAGATGAAATTCCTGACGCCCGTGACCGCCTCAATTATGTCATCGAAAAAACGGAAGTGGCGGCAAACAAAACGATGGATGCTGTTGATTTCTGTATGCCTATTGCCGACCGCATGCACGAGAGCTTGCTCAAGGTACGCCCTCAGTGGAATCAGTTAATGAATGGCAAAATAGAAATAACAGAATTTAAAGTCTTATGTCATGGCATTGATGATTTACTGTCGTTAGTTGAGGGCGATAGCAGCGAACTACGCGGGCATCTCACTGAGATTTTGATGGCCCAAGATTTCCAAGATCTGACTGGGCAGATTATTAGTCGCGTGATTAAGTTGGTCGGTGAAGTAGAGAATCGCTTGGTGGAAATTTTGACGGTCTTTGGTCTAAACCAAGTGCAGGCAGCCGAGCAAGAACAGCAATCAGATACGCATAACAAAGATAATTCAGCCACGTCGCCTGAGGGACCCATTATGAACCCTCATGAACGTGAAGATGCTGTGTCATCTCAAGATGAAGTCGACGACTTATTGTCGAGTCTTGGTTTTTAGGGGTAAAGTATGAGCTACGATTTAGACGAAGATATTCTTCAAGACTTTCTGGTGGAAGCTGGTGAGATCCTAGAGTTGCTTTCTGAGCAGTTGGTCGAACTTGAAAATAATCCTAAAGATAAAGATCTTCTTAACGCGATCTTCCGCGGTTTCCATACCGTGAAAGGTGGCGCCGGATTTTTGACATTAACTGAACTAGTGGAAACCTGTCATGGCGCAGAGAATGTCTTCGATATCTTGCGTAATGGGCAGCGGACCGTCACCTCAAGTTTAATGGATACGATGCTGCGCGCGCTGGATACTGTCAATGAGCAGTTTAGTGCGGTTCAGAATCGTGAGCCTTTAGAGGCCGCCGATCCCGCTTTACTTGAAGAATTGCATCAACTTTGCAAACCTGAATCCGAAGACGAACAGCCAGATCCAGAAGCTGAACAACCCGTTGATGAAGTGCTGGACGATGAGGCAGTGAGTGAGGAAGTGGCAGACGAACCTGACGTTGTCGCTCCAGAAGTCACCGCGGTAGATGCGGCATCGATTGATGAAATCACCGATGATGAATTTGAAAAGCTACTCGATAACTTGCATGGCAAGGGCGCAGCACCGGGTAAATCTGAGCCAGCGCAAACGGCGGCGGCAGACAAACCTGCGACCAATAGTTTTGCCTCAAGCGATGATGACATTACCGATGATGAATTCGAGAAGTTATTGGATGAGCTGCATGGCTCAGGCAAAGGTCCGGCACAGTCTGATGTAAAAGACACCAAAAAAGATGAGGCCCCGAAAGCCGCATCGCAATCGTCGTTCAGCGGCGATGATTTGATGACGGATGACGAATTTGAGAAGCTGTTGGATGAACTGCATGGTTCTGGCAAAGGACCTTCTGAAGAGGAACTTGCCGCTGCGGTTAAGCCAGCAGAACCCGCTCCTAAGCCCGCTGCAGCCAAACCGACACCTAAACCCGCGGCTAAGCCAGCAGAGAAACCTGCGGCAGCGCCTGCCAAACGAGCAGAAGAAGCGGCGCAACCTATCGCGAAAAAACCTCAGGCTGAAGCCAGTGTTCGTGTCGATACATCGACACTTGATACCATCATGAACATGGTGGGTGAACTTGTCTTAGTGCGTAACCGTTTACTGAGCTTGGGTATGAACAGCAGTGATGAGCAAATCACGAAAGCGGTGTCGAATCTTGATGTTGTCACGGCTGACTTACAAAGCGCGGTAATGAAAACTCGGATGCAGCCAATCAAAAAAGTGTTTGGTCGTTTCCCTCGCGTGGTTCGTGACTTGGCCCGTAGTCTACAAAAAGATATTACTTTGGAGATGAAAGGGGAAGATACCGATCTGGATAAGAATCTCGTGGAAGCGTTAGCCGATCCTTTGATTCACTTGGTGAGAAACTCTGTTGACCATGGTGTGGAAATGCCGGATGTCCGTGAGAAGAGCGGTAAGCCTCGACAAGGTAAAGTGTTATTATCTGCCTCTCAAGAAGGTGACCACATCCAATTAGCGATCATCGATGATGGCGCGGGTATGGATCCGGATAAACTTCGTAGTATCGCCGTAAAACGAGGCTTGATGGACGAAGATGCGGCAGAGCGCCTCACCAATAAAGAGTGTTTTAATCTTATCTTTATGCCGGGCTTCTCAAGTAAAGAGCAGATTTCTGATATTTCAGGCCGTGGTGTCGGAATGGACGTCGTAAAAACGGCCATTAACACGTTGAATGGTTCTATTGATATTGACTCAGAAATGGGGAAAGGAACTAAGATTATTATCAAGGTGCCGCTAACATTAGCGATTTTGCCAACGTTAATGGTCGGTGTCGCTAATCATCCCTTCGCCTTGCCTTTGGCCAGTGTGAGTGAGATTTTCCACTTAGATTTGAGTCGCACCAATGTTGTTGATGGGCAGTTAACCATTATTGTTCGTGATAAATCGATTCCTTTGTTCTATCTACAAAATTGGTTATCGCCTCAGTCTGGCAAAGTGGACGCACGTAAAGGCCATGGTCATGTGGTGATTGTACAACTCGGTAGTCAGCGAGTTGGCTTTGTGGTGGATACTCTGATTGGTCAAGAAGAAGTTGTGATCAAGCCTTTGGATGCATTACTGCAAGGGACACCGGGTATGGCTGGAGCAACCATTACTAGTGATGGTCATATAGCATTAATTCTGGATGTGCCAGATCTACTTAAACGTTATGCATCTGCATCTCGAATTTAAGTGACCATTGAGATATAAGGAAAACTATGGCGATTCGAGTACTCGTAGTTGATGATTCTAGCTTCTTTAGACGTCGTGTTAGTGAAATTATCAATTCCGAACCACGCTTAGAAGTAATTGATGTAGCCGTAAATGGCAAAGAAGCGGTGGAGAAAGCGCAAAGTTTGAAGCCGGATGTCATAACAATGGATATCGAGATGCCCGTCATGGATGGGATCACCGCTGTTCGTGAAATTATGGCGAAAAATCCTATACCTATTTTGATGTTTTCATCGCTGACTCATGATGGCGCGAAAGCGACATTAGACGCATTAGATGCTGGCGCGTTAGATTTCTTACCGAAGAAATTTGAAGATATCGCCCGTAATCGTGATGATGCGGTCATGTTATTGCAGCAGCGGGTACTGTCTATCGCCTCTAAGCGAGGGATGATTCGTCGTAATACGATGACGCCGCGTACGTCAACGTTAAGCAGCATCACAGCTCGTCCAAGCGAGCGTCCTCGGGCGCCCGCACGGTCTGACACACCAAGTGCAGCGTCTCGACATTCGACGTCGGCACCTGCGCGATTTAAGGCATCGGGTAAGCGCTATCAGTTGACGGCGATTGGCACCTCAACAGGGGGGCCGGTAGCTTTACAGAAAATCTTAGTGAATCTACCAAGGAATTATCCGCACCCGATAGTGCTCGTACAGCATATGCCAGCAACGTTTACCTCGGCATTTGCCAGCCGTTTAAACTCGTTGTGTCAAATTGAAGTGAAGGAAGCCGCGGATGGGGATGTTTTGCGTCCTGGAGTGGCGTACTTAGCGCCTGGTGGTAAACAAATGATGCTGGATGGGCGTGCGGGAGCGGCTCGATTACGAATTATTGACGGTGGCGAACGCATGAACTACAAGCCTTGTGTGGATGTGACTTTCGGTTCTGCTGCCAAGATTTATGGTAATAAAGTGTTGTCGATGATTTTGACGGGTATGGGGGCTGATGGCCGTGATGGCGCCCGTATGTTAAAAGAAGCCGGATCAACAATTTGGGCCCAAGATGAAGAGAGCTGCGTCGTTTATGGCATGCCACAAGCGGTCGCTAAAGCGGGCATTTCTTCTGAAGACTTACCGTTGGACCGAATTGCTGAACGAATCTTAATCGAAGTCGGTCTTGCATAGGGTGATGGAATGATTGTTTGGAGTGTTGCAAACCAAAAAGGTGGCGTTGGTAAAACAACGACAACAATTACCTTAGCTGGATTACTCAGTAAGCAAGGCAAACGAGTATTGCTTGTTGATACGGATCCGCATGCGTCTTTAACGACGTATTTAGGGTATGACGCTGATGGTATTGCATCGAGTTTGTTCGACCTTTTCCAGTTGAGAGAAATTTCTGCTCAAGCGATCAATCCGCTGATTCTTGAAACGGATGTTGAAGGAATAGATATCATTCCTGCGCATATGTCATTGGCAACATTAGATCGTGTTATGGGTAACCGCAGTGGCATGGGGTTGATTCTAAAACGTGCTCTGGCAACTTTACGTGATCAATACGATCATGTACTTATTGATTGTCCTCCCATTCTTGGGGTCATGATGGTCAATGCGCTTGCGGCCAGTGATCGTATCTTAATTCCAGTACAAACGGAATTTTTAGCGATGAAAGGCTTGGAGCGTATGATTCGTACACTGGCAATCATGCAAAAGTCTCGGACGCGTGAGTTTAAAGTGACCATTGTACCCACCATGTATGACAAACGTACCAAAGCATCGTTGCAAACGCTCACGCAATTAAAACGAGATTATCCGGATAAAGTGTGGACTTCAGCCGTTCCGATTGATACCAAGTTTCGTGATGCCAGTTTAAAGCGTTTACCGGCCTCTCATTTTGCAGAGAGCAGTCGTGGCGTGTTTGCTTACAAGCAGTTACTTGTTCACTTAGAGAGGCTGGCGATCGATGAGTAATCAGTCTGCATTATCAAGCGAGCAAGCTCTGGATGAGTATTTTTCTTCGCTACTTGCGGAAGAAAGTAGCATGGATGAAGCCGATGAAGAGGGTCTTGAAGACTTGGCGGTTGGGGAGGAACCACAACCCTTACTACAAAGAATGCCCGCTTTAGAACCGGCGTATTCTCCTTTTTTAGATGATGATATTGAAGAACTTCCTGGTGCCAATCTGGAAGAAGTACAGCGCCTTCTCAGTCAGCTTGAAGGTTCTAACCCGGTTGAAGAATTAGACCTCGATGAGGTGCTCGAACAAAATACGATCAATATAGCTCAAGAGACCGTCGAGCCCAGTGCAAAAGAAGCCATCACTGAGACGTTTAAGGAGCCCTCTGTTGAGGATGAGATTCAAGAGTGGGATACGGCAATGCTCACTGAAGATCAAGAAGGTGAGCCGCATCACCACGAGAAGCTTGAATCTGTAACAGAGCCTGTAAGTGAGGCTGCCCTGAACACTGAGCGGGTCGATACCGTGGCGATTGAAGATGAGAGTTCGCTAACAGCTTCAGATGAGCCCGCGACAAGCACTGTTGAAAGCGAGAAAAATACTGCTATTGTTGATAGTAATACTGAGAATGAAACAGAGTTAGACACTGCATCAAAACAGGGGTTAGACAGTCGTTCTTGGACAAACCCAATAAGACAAGAAGCCTTTCAGGTTTTATATTTTGATGTGAATGACGTAACGTTTGCGGTTCCTCTCGATCAGCTCGGTGGCATCAATAAGTTAGGTGAACCGAGTCATTTAATTGGCCGGCCACGTTGGTATTTAGGTTTACAGACCCAGCGTGATCAACAACTTGATGTTGTTGATACGGCAAAATGGGTGATGTCTGAAAAGTTAAAAGATGACAGTCATCAAAAGGCCTATCAGTATATTGTTATGCTTGGTGAAAGTATGTGGGGCCTAGCATGTACTAAACTAATGGGTACAGAATGGCTTGATTCGGAAAGAATACGCTGGCGAGAACAAGTTGGAAAGCGTCCTTGGCTCGCGGGTATGGTTAAAGATAAAATGTGTGCGTTGATCCATGTTGATGCATTAATCGCTATGCTCAATGCTGGCCTTGATGTTAAAGCGCTCGATAAATAAGTAGTTTTTGTCGGAGACGGCATAGAGAGGAAAAAGGTATGTCTCAAAACCAAGTGATAGAAGTAAAAAAAGAAAAATCAAATGATGAAATACTTCAGTGGGTAACGTTTCAGCTCGAAGAAGAGACTTACGGCATTAACGTAATGCAAGTTCGCGAGGTGCTACGTTACACAGAAATCGCTCCAGTTCCCGGTGCGCCTGATTACGTTATTGGTATTATTAACCTACGCGGTAACGTTGTGACGGTCATCGATACACGTGCACGTTTTGGATTAATGACCGGCGAAGTGACGGATAATACCCGTATTATCGTTATCGAGTCTGAGCAGCAAGTGATCGGCATTTTGGTGGATAGTGTCGCTGAAGTGGTTTACTTACGCTCTTCTGAGATCGATACCACGCCAAGTGTGGGTACAGATGAAAGTGCTAAATTCATTCAAGGTGTGAGCAACCGTGACGGTAAGCTGTTGATTCTTGTCGATTTGAATAAGTTACTGACCGACGAAGAATGGGATGAGATGAATCACCTATAATGATGACTTGGGCTTGGTTTACACCTCCTGTTATTGCAGGAGGTTTTGTCGTATTGACGCTTTTATTGGTGGCTGGTTTGGTGCAGTTGCGACGAGCTTTGTATCGTAGTCAAGACAGTGCTCGTCAGCAAATACGCGCACTGGATAAGGAACTCAATAAAGCCAATAAACAGTTGCTTGAGGTTCGTTCTGTGGTCGTTGGACTTGGTCAGCGAGTGTCTGAACAAAAAGACATTATTGCGCACTTAAATGAACGGCTTACTGAATTAGAACATGAAGATACAGATGGTCGTTTGTATAGCCGTGCCAGTAAAATGGTTAAGCTGGGCGCTGATTTGGACGAGTTAATATCCGAGTGTGAATTACCCAAAGCAGAAGCGGAATTGATGATGTCGTTACAAAACAAGTTAGCGGGTAAAGAGACGATTCCACCGCTAACCAGCGATCCTGACGAAGATTTAGGCAGTCGTACTGCGTCGCGTCGCCCTTCTCGCAAATATCGTTAAAACCATGCTAATGCCTTGTTTTTGGCATGGTTTTTTGTCTGACATAAAAGTTAAGGCAATACCGTCATAATAATGTATTCAGCCTGCTGATACGTTAAGTTATTAAGGACATGTCGCTCCCTTCAAAGCTATATAGACATCCACTGTTTATGTTAGTATGTAGAAAATTCCCTTTAAATATGACCATGCTAACTGTCCAAGACCTTACGGTTTATCGTTCTGATAAACAATTATTCAATCAGCTTACCTTCGAGTTGCGTCCCGGTGACATTGTACAAATCTCTGGCCGTAATGGCGCAGGGAAAACCACGTTACTCAGAACGATTGCTGGATTAAATCCGGCCGACAGTGGTTATGTGTCTTGGCAAGGTCAGTCGTTAAATCACTGCCGTGATAGCTATTATCGAGATATGATATTTTTAGGCCATGTGATAGGGCTAAAGCGTGAGTTGAGTGCGATTGAGAACTTGACGTTTTATCAGACGATGCAAAACATGGGCACGGATATCGAGGCGGTTTTTGCAGCGCTGGCGAAAGTCGGTTTAGCTGGACGCGAAGATTTACCGATTGGACAGTTATCTGCGGGGCAGCAGCGCCGAGTGGCGCTGGCTCGTCTCTGGCTGAGTCAACAAACGCTGTGGGTTCTTGATGAACCCTTTACTTCTATTGATAAACAAGGCATTCGTGTGCTTGAAGCATTATTTGAACATCATGCTAAGCAAGGTGGCATGATCGTATTAACCAGTCATCAAGATGCATTATTGGCTCATACCCAGCTCAAGCACATTCGTTTAGGTGACGTATCATGATGGCGATGTGCATCGCGGTGATTCGCCGCGAATTGATGGTGGCTTTTCGTCGCAAAACGGACATTTTTAATCCACTGTGGTTTTTTATCTTGGTCATCACGTTATTTCCATTAAGTGTTGGGCCAGATCATCATTTACTGTCCCGAATCGCCCCCGGCATCATTTGGGTAGCGGCATTGTTGTCAGCATTGTTGTCTTTAGAGCGGATGTATAAAGATGACTTACAAGATGGCGCTTTAGAACAACTGATGCTCATGCCATTACCATTGCCCGTGAGTGTATTTGCTAAGATTGTTGCGCATTGGTTACTGACGGGGGTGCCTTTATTGGTGATAAGCCCTGTATTGGCGATTTTATTGTCGTTGGATTTTAATACTTGGTTGGCGATGGCTGCAACGTTGTGTCTGGGAACTCCTGTTCTGAGTTTTATTGGCGCCATCGGGGTCGCATTGACCGTTGGGCTTAACAAAGGGGGAGTACTATTGAGCTTGTTAGTTTTGCCTTTGTATATCCCTGTTTTAATTTTCGCCACCTCGGCAATGGACGTGGCCGCCATGGGCGGTCAATATTCGGGGCAATTGGCCATCTTAGCGGCAATGGCCATCTTAACCATGGTGTTTGCGCCACTGGCGATCAGTGCCGCGTTACGAGTCAGTGTGCGTTGATTGTTTCACCAATCACATCGCATCAATAATAATAATTGTTAAATTTTGGAGCAGGGAGAACAGCAATGTGGAAATGGCTTCATCCGTATGCCAAACCAGAGCGGGCCTACGAACTGTCTGGTAAATTCATTCCTTGGATGATGTTAGCAGCGATGCTGAGTCTCGTGGTCGGTATTGTGTGGGGGCTGGCGTTCGCACCAGCGGATTATCAGCAAGGCAACAGTTTTCGGATCATCTATATCCACGTTCCCGCAGCGATTTGGTCGATGGGCATTTATGTCGCGATGGCGGTATGTGCATTAGTGAGTATTGTATGGCAGCAACGTCTCGCCAGCGTGATGATGCGCGCGATGGCTCCAATTGGTGCGGTATATACTTTTATTGCCTTGGTTACAGGCTCTATTTGGGGGAAACCCATGTGGGGCACGTGGTGGGTTTGGGATGCCCGCTTAACGTCTGAGCTTATTTTGTTGTTTCTCTATCTTGGTGTGATTGCCTTATATCAATCTTTTGATGATCATAAGTCGGGGGTTGATGCCGCAGGCATATTAGCCCTAGTCGGCGTGGTGAATATCCCAATCATTCATTATTCGGTTAACTGGTGGAATACCCTGCATCAGGGACAAACGATCAGTAAATTCGGTAAGCCTTCTATTGCCCCCGATATGCTCTGGCCTCTGCTGATCAATATATTGGCCTTTGCATTATTGTTTTCTGCGTTAGCGTTGATACGTTTTCGTAATGAGTTGCTGTTTATTGAGCGACACCGGAAATGGGTGAAATCCATCGCCTCATCAAAAGGAGCATAAGTGTGTTTTTTAATTCTTTGCATGATTTTTTCATGATGGGGGGATACGCCGCCTATGTCTGGAGTGCGTTTGGCATTACTTTCGTGAGTTTAGCCATATTAATCCTACTTAGTGTGACTCGTCACACTCGTATCTTAAATGATGTGCGTCAACAGCAAGCTCGTGAAGCTCGCATTGAACGTGCCAAAGCGATGGAGAATACATTGTGACCCCTCGTCGAAAAAAGCGCTTAGCGGTGGTCAGTGTTATTGTGGTGGCAGTTGCGCTTGCCATTAGTTTGATGATTTACGCGCTGAATCAAAATATGAATCTATTTTATACGCCCAGCCAAATCATTTATGGTCGAGATGGTCATATTCCCAAAGTGGGGGATCGTTTACGTGTCGGCGGAGTTGTTGTCGCTGGTAGTGTGAAACGCAATGCTGATAATTTGTACGTTCGCTTTAAACTCAAAGACATTGGCCCAGATATCACGGTTGAGTATCGCGGTATCTTGCCGGATTTATTTCGTGAAGGGCAGGGCATAGTGGCTCAAGGTGTTCTTGTTGACGCGCATACAGTCAAAGCGGCGGAAGTGCTTGCTAAGCATGATGAAAAATACATGCCCCCTGACGTAGAAGATGCCATGAAAGGGAATGACGCTTTTAATAAAGCACAAGCCGAGAAGCGTAAGGAATCTCAACCATGATCTCAGAGTTAGGCCATTTTGCATTAATCTTAGCCGCCGTCATGGCTGTGCTATTGAGTGTCTTACCTCTAGTGGGGACTAAAAACCAATCGGCGGCACTCATTAATACCGCTCGTCCATTAGCCTTAGGCATGGCCGCGTTGATTTCCTTTTCGTTTTTTGCCTTAGCATGGGCATTTTACGTGAATGATTTTACGCTTGCGTATGTGGCGCAAAACTCCAATAGCCAGCTACCTTGGTACTATCGTCTCACTGCGGTGTGGGGCGCACACGAAGGGTCACTATTGTTGTGGATATGGATTCAAAGCCTATGGACGATTGCCGTTGCCATGGGCAGCCGAGCGTTGCCGCAAGACGCGGTAGCACGTGTGCTATCGGTCATGGGGATGATCTGCAGCGGATTTCTCGCCTTCATTATTTTTACCTCAGATCCGTTTACGCGGACTTTGCCGTATTTCCCCGTGGATGGACATGATCTCAATCCGTTATTGCAAGATCCCGGACTGATTATTCATCCACCAATGCTTTATACCGGTTATGTGGGATTCTCTGTGGCCTTTGCATTCGCCATTGCCGCATTGATGACAGGCAAACTCGATACCGTGTGGGCTCGTTGGTCTCGTCCTTGGACGACCGCAGCATGGATGTTTCTTACGGTCGGTATTGTTCTCGGATCCTGGTGGGCCTATTACGAACTCGGCTGGGGAGGCTGGTGGTTTTGGGATCCCGTTGAAAATGCATCACTGATGCCGTGGATAGCCGGTACCGCACTCTTGCATTCATTGGCCGTGAGCGAAAAGCGTGGCACGTTTAAAGCTTGGACGGTGTTGTTAGCCATCATTGCTTTCTCACTTAGCCTTTTGGGTACCTTTCTTGTGCGATCGGGTATTTTAGTGTCCGTGCATTCTTTTGCCTCGGATCCGAGTCGCGGTACCTTCATTTTAAGCTTATTAGTGATTGCCATTGGTGGCTCGTTGACGTTGTTTGCGTTCAAAGGGCATAAGATTCGTTCTGCTGGGCAGTTTAATCTGATTTCACGTGAAAGTGCGTTGTTAACCAATAATATCTTGTTGATGGCGGGGTTAAGTACCGTACTACTGGGCACGCTCTTGCCCCTAGTTCATAAACAACTTGGATTAGGCTCGGTCTCCATTGGTGCGCCTTTCTTTAACTCAATGTTTGCATGGCTGGCCATTCCTTTTGCTCTATTGCTTGGTGTCAGCCCATTACTGCGTTGGAAGCGTGGGCGTTGGCAAGCATTGATAAAGCCGGTCCTTATCAGTGCGGTGATTGCGGTGATTGGGGCGTATGGCGCGGTAGCGATGCTTGGCCAACATTTCAGCACGATGGCCTACATTGGTTGGTTACTGGCGGTGTGGATTATTGTCTTGCACGGTTACGAAGTTTTCTTAAGAGCGACTCATCGTCACCGTTTTTGGACCGGGCTTAGCAAAGTGCAACGCAGTCATTGGTCGATGTTGATCGCGCACTTTGGTTTGGCTGTCTCAATTATTGGTATTGCCATGGCGCAGAATTACAGCGTTGAAAAAGACGTACGTTTAGAGCCCGGACAAACCTTCCAATTACTGGGGTATCAGTTCCGTTTTGATGGTCTAAAAGGGTTACGAGGGCCAAATTATGAGGGTTACGAAGGGCAATTTAGCATCAGTCATGAGGGCAAAGTCATCAATACACTTTTTGCTCAGAAACGTCGCTATACCGTCTCCAACTCTATGATGACTGAGGCGGCGCTGGATACAGGGTTTACCCGTGATTTATATATCGCTTTAGGGGAACCCATTGAGAATACCCAAGCCTGGGCGGTACGAATTTACTACAAACCATTTATTCGTTGGATATGGAGTGGTGGACTGCTGATGGCGTTGGGAGGATTGCTTGTTGTGACAGACCGCCGTTATCGTTTTCAGCGTCAAGGAGTGACATCATGAAAAAAGCGATTATTTTCTTACCGTTAATCATTTTCTTGGTGCTAGTGGGTATTTTCGCCGGTCAGCTTTTTGATAACGCTAATGGTGATGAACCGACCAAATTGGAGTCTGTATTAGTGGGGAAATCGGTGCCTGAGTTTACATTGCCCGATCTGTTTGATCCGCAAAAACACTATGACCAGCGTTTGTTTACACAACAGCACGCTCCCGTATTACTCAATGTATGGGCGACTTGGTGTCCAACGTGTAAAGCCGAGCATCAATTTTTGAATACGCTTGCCAACCAAGGTGTGACCATCATTGGATTAAATTATAAGGACGATCGCCAAACCGCTGTTACTTGGCTTGGGGAACACGGTGACCCTTATCTGTTGTCTATCTTGGATAAGCATGGGTCTTTGGGGTTGGATTTAGGCGTTTATGGCGCCCCAGAAACCTTTATTCTTGACCGCCATGGTGTCATTCGTCATCGTCATGTTGGGGAAGTGAATGCGCAGAACTGGCAAGCGGAATTGAAACCTGTCTATGATAAGTTAGTCGCAATGCAGGAGGAGCAATGAAAGCGTATTTTCTCTTAGCATGGCTACTGACTTTGTTCAGTTTATCAGCGAGTGCTGCGATCGATGTGTATCAATTTGACTCTCCAGCCCATGAAAAACAATTTCAAGAATTGAGTCATACCTTACGTTGTCCTAAATGCCAAAATAACTCCATTGCCGATTCCAATGCAGCACTTGCCAAGGACTTGCGGTATAAAGTTTATGCAATGACGAAAGCGGGCAAATCGAAGCAAGAGATCGTCAATTACATGGTCGCACGTTATGGTGAGTTTATTACCTATAATCCGCCAGTGACAACAGGCACGATCATGTTGTGGGGTGGGCCGATTCTCGTCGTGTTTTGTGGCGTGATATTTTTAGTGGTGCGGGCTCGTCGTAGTCCGCAAGCAGATTCACCGGAGTTCAATGATGAGGCTCATCAAGCCTACGTGGATACATTGATCCGTAATGCAGAAAATGACAAGGAGCTTAATAAATGATTGGCTTTTGGCTCTTTAGTATATTGATGATCGCGATAGCATTTGCTTGCGTCGCTTACCCATTTTTTCGAAAAACACGCAACGATGATCCTGAGCAGCGCGCTAAATTAAATGCGGAATTTTATCACCATCGCTTACATGAAATCGCAGCCGAAGAAGACGAAGGCGTCATTGATGACCGTGATGTGTTGGTAGAAGAATTAAAAAGCAGCTTGGCCCATGATGTGACGCCGCTTGATGCCACACACCGAGACGGCACAGCCCGTTCTTGGCCAGTTAAGCGCCTATTGTTCGCTGTGCTTATCGTAATGGTTGGCGCTAGTTATAGTATTTATGCGTATGTAGGGAGTTACCCCCAACTCGCCCATTGGCAGTCAATAAACGCCAATATAGAACAAATCCCTGCACAACTGAGAGCCGCGCAAGGTCAGGTTAGTCAAGAAAAGATGCAAGATTTGATTTTAGGGTTACGTACCAAGCTTTACCATCACCCCGAGCAAGCTCAGGGATGGAATTTACTCGGGCATGTGGCGGTTTCCGGTCAAGATAGTCGTACCGCGCTAGGGGCGTTAGAAAAAGCGTATCAATTACAGCCCGATAATATCCGCTATGAGCTTGATTACGCTCAAGTATTAATTTTAAGCTCCGATAAGGCTGCACAAGCTAAAGGTCGTCTCTTGTTACAGCAGAGCATTGAGCAAGATAAAGGTGATCTAAGGATGTATTCTTTATTAGCGTACGATGCCTATCAACACCAGCATTATACGACGGCCATTAAGTACTGGAAGCAGATGCAACAATCTCTTGCCTCAGATGATCCTCGTTATGCTAGTATTGCACAGAATATCGACAATGCGACTGTCCGCATGGATAACGACTTATCGGTCAGTGTTCCTGTTAACATTGATTTTCCTTCGTCCTTGTCTTTTCCTGAAGGCGCAGCGCTGATTGTTTCGGTGCTGTCTGATGATGGAAATCCAATGCCTGTTGCGGCTGCAAAATATACGAAACAACCGTTCCCACACCATGTGGTCTTAACGGATAATAATAATTTGGTACCGCAACGTCGTTTATCTCAGCAGAAACATGTCATTGTTAAAGTGCGCATTGATTTGGATGGGGATGTGTCAACCAATTCGGGGAACTGGATTGGACAAAGCCAGCCATTATCAATGGGAGATGCCGTCGATATTGCGTTAACAAAACAGAAATAATAGTCATCGTCAGTTGTCTTAACTTAATAGGCAAAATAAGCCTATAAAAACGGAAAAATTATGATTAATCGCTTCATTCATATCGCTTTCTTCGGCGTGTTATTGGCGTTAGCCGGATGCAGTTCGACACCGAATAATGAGAGCGCCGATTCTCACAGTAACATCAGTGATCCTTTGGAAGGCTTTAACCGAACGATGTGGGATTTTAATTACAACTATTTGGATCCCTACGTTTTGCGCCCAACGTCGGTTGCCTATGTTGATTATGTGCCTAAGCCTATTCGCAGTAATATTTCGAATTTCTTTGGTAACCTCGATGAACCATCGAGTATGATCAATAACATCATCATGGGAAATGGTAAGCAGGCACTCAATCACTTTAACCGTTTTTGGATCAATACGACTTTTGGTGTGTTAGGCTTATTTGATGTGGCGTCTGCTGCGGGGATTGAAAAAGAAAGTGACCGCCAATTTGGCGACGCGATTGGTCATTACGGTGTGGGTAAAGGCCCTTATGTGATGCTGCCAGGGGCAGGGCCTTATGCGTTAAGAGATTCTACCGATGTCGTCGATTCCTCTTATTTTCCGCTGTCCTACATCAACATCTGGACCTCATTAGGGAAGTTTGTCTTTCAAGGGCTGGAAAGTCGCGCGTCATTGATTTCGCAAGAGCCTATGCTGGAAGACTCACCTGATCCTTACTTATTTACTCGTGATGCTTATATGCAGCACTTGGATTTCAAAGCGCAAGTGACCAAGGATGACTACAATGCGGCTGAAGAAGCCAAAATGGACGATTATCTTGAACGATACTAAGCGCGTAGTGGTTTAAGTCGTCACGACTCGCCCGCTAAAATAATCATTCGCCACAATGTATTCGGTGTGGCGAGTGAGTTCTGCATAGTCATGGTGTTGACCGTGTTTGCTTTGACTGTGCGGAATTACCCCGCCAACCCGAATTTGATAGGGCAGTAACTCTTTTGCCCAGCTTTGAGTAAAGCCCATCAACATGGCATTGGTACTTTCCATGGCATGCTCATCATTCACTCGATTAAATGATACCGTATTAATAATCACGCCTGGGTGACTGGATTGGCGCATTCGCTGCGCACAGCGCTGTCCAAAAACAAAAAAGTTGTTTGTCATTCGCCCCCACTGGGTCAAGCAGGCATTAATGTGCTCTGAAGCGAGCAGCAGAGAAGGCGGCGCGCTGTTGGGCCAGTGATTGATTAGGATATCCGGAGCTTGTTGATAGGTCTGCTCGATATATTCTAATAAGGCATCGACATCATCGGTTGGGGTGGTCGAAAGCGTATATGAGATTGTCGATGCTTTGAGAGCATTGCATAGGGTATGCGTCTCTTCAAGTAAATGAGGTTGGTGATCACAAAGCACCAACTTTGCTCCTAGCTCCGCGTAATGCTGACTTAACATTCGTCCCATCGCCGAACCTGCTGAGGTTATCAGTACCACAGCCCCTTGTATTTTCATAAATGGCATCCTTGTCAGTCACTTGAACGCATACCTGCGTTTGTTGATAGATGTAGCATGCGCAATTACCGACTTCAGCGGTGTGAAATTGGTCAAATAAATTCATTCGTTCATATTTTAAGGTGTCAAAGTGAGGGGTGGCACAGCTATTTATAACATTAATGAAATTAGGGTCTTACACTTGAGCGCGCAGTTGGTCACAGCGCATCGCAGTATTCAACTGTTGATATAAATCGGCAGGAAGGCTTTTAGTGGGTTCGCGTTCAGCGAGGTGGCGCCGATCATGACCGGATAAATTATGATACACCTCTTCAGGAAGATTGTGGGTGTCTTCCGGTAAATAGGTGAGTGCATCGGGTCGCAAATAATGGCTCAGCTTGGCACTGGCTAATCCACTGCCGTGAAAGAGAGTCGCTTGCGCTTCCGCAATGGCATAAGAGCTTTGATCATTGCGCAATGCTTGTGGTGGTTGCAATTGAAAACGTTGACGGAGTAAGTCGTCCGTGGTCACGATATCGTCAACTTTTTCGACCGGGGTATTGTCTCGGACATCACCGGAAAACATCGCAAGCATCAACGCAAAATCGGCACGACGCCGTTGATGTACAGCATGGTTTATCCCATTACCGACGGTCAACTCGTTGATTAAAGCCGCTTTGTCTATAGTGTGTACTTGCATGAGGTTCTCCGTTGCTTACCGATAGTAACGGCTTGATTATCAGAAACTTTAGTGGAGAAGCCTTAATTAATCACAAAAGAGGGAGTGAGGGGATGGAGCTGAACATAAAAAAGCCTGCATACGCAGGCTTTTATCATCGAGACGTTAACGTAACAAACTTATTTTGCTAGGTTTTTAGCAACAAAGTCCCAGTTAACTAGGTTCCAGAATGCTTCCATGTAGTTAGGACGTGCATTACGGTAATCGATGTAGTAAGCGTGTTCCCAAACATCAACAGTCAGTAGCGGGGTAACACCGTCGTCAGTGAGAGGGGTCGCCGCGTTTGATGTGTTAACAATTTCAACAGAACCGTCAGCTTTTTTCACAAGCCAAGTCCAGCCAGAACCGAAGTTCGCTACTGCATTGTTTGTAAATTGAGTTTTGAATTCTTCGAAAGAACCGAATGCTGCGTTAATAGCGTCAGCAACATCGCCCGTTGGTTCGCCACCCGCTTGTGGTGCAAGACAGTTCCAGTAGAACGTGTGGTTCCATACTTGAGCTGCATTGTTGAATACGCCACCAGTAGAAGTTTTGATGATCTCTTCTAGAGATTTATCTTCAAATTCAGTACCAGGAATTAGACCGTTAAGTTTCACAACGTATGTGTTGTGGTGCTTATCGTAGTGGTACTCAAGTGTTTCTTTTGAGATATGTGGTTCTAGCGCATCTTTAGCGAAAGGAAGTGCAGGTAGTTCAAATGCCATTGCTCATTTCTCCATTTAGTTATGTTGGAAAGAGCGAACTCTTTCAATGATTGCTTCCAGTATTATTGTTTTACCCTTAGGCACGAACAGTATAGCTCATACTTTAGGGTTAATCGTCTTTCGACTGACTGAGATCATTTTAGCAACTTTTTACTTTATTAAAAGCCTGATCTGTATAAAATCTGTGAAATCACACTATGTTAGCATTCGCGCTTATTGTGTCACTTTGATGAAAAGTTGGCAGAAATATTGTCAACATGGGGCTCACCCCGCCTGTTCAAGTAAAGCCCTTACGTAAAGAGGGCTTTTTATTCTGTGGTAATGATTTAGAATATAGCGATAAACAAAACCTATCTATCGAGGAAGCAATGGAAACCATCGACAAAATTAAACAGCAGATCTCTGAGAATGCCATCCTTTTGTATATGAAAGGCTCACCAAAACTACCAAGCTGTGGTTTTTCATCGCAAGCTAGCCAAGCTCTGATGGCGTGTGGTGAGAAATTTGCTTACGTAGACATCCTGCAAAATCCGGACATCCGTGCTGAGTTACCAGTTTATGCACAGTGGCCAACCTTTCCACAGCTGTGGGTTGAAGGTGAGTTGATTGGTGGTTGTGACATCATTTTGGAAATGTTCCAGAAAGGTGAACTAAAAACCTTGATCGAAGAAGCCGCAGCCCGTAACGCAAGCGAAAATGAAGACTAATACTGTACAAAAAAACAGTTTTTCTTGATTTTATAAGGCCACATTCGATAATGTGGCCTTAGTTTTTTATGAAGAGTGCCAAGTCACATGTCGCGTTTGTTTATTGCTGAGAAACCAAGCTTAGGGCGGGCAATTGCCGATGCCTTACCGAAACCGCAGAAAAAGAACCAAGGTTGGATTACCTGTGCAAACGGTGACATTGTGACGTGGTGTATCGGACATTTGTTAGAGCAAATCGAACCGGATGGCTATGACGAACGTTACAAAAAATGGCACTTAGATGATTTGCCGATCATTCCTGAAAAGTGGCAGTTACGGCCACGAAAAGCCGCCAGCAAACAACTCACCGTGATCAAAAAACTGGTTAAGCAAGCCGATGAAATTGTGCATGCAGGCGATCCCGATCGTGAAGGGCAGCTGCTCGTTGATGAGGTGATTGATTATTGCAAGCTACCAAAGGGCAAGAAAGCGGCCGTTGAACGATTACTCATCAATGATTTAAATTTACCCGCGGTGAAAAAAGCATTAGGTCAATTGCGCTCTAATCGAGAGTTTATTCCGTTGTCTGTTTCGGCTCTTGCTCGTTCACGTGCTGATTGGTTATATGGCATGAATATGTCGCGAGCTTATACCTTACTTGGGCAAAAAGCTGGCTATCAAGGGGTGCTCTCTGTTGGACGAGTACAAACGCCAGTATTAGGGCTTGTCGTACGTCGCGATGAAGAAATCGAACACTTTGTTCCTAAAGACTACTTTACGGTTGATGCGCTGATCCCTTACCAAGGGCAGCAAGAGGTTTTTGATATCCGTGCTCGCTGGAAACCGAGTGAAGCCTGCCGACCATGGCAAGATGACGATGGGCGAGTATTGAATCGTCAGTTAGCAGACAATGTGGTCAAGCGTATCCAAGGTCAGCCGGCCACGGTGACGGAATCGGAGCAAAAGCAAACTCGTCAAGCCCCGCCTTTGCCTTACTCTCTCTCTTCATTACAGATTGATGCTGCGAAGCGCTACCATTTGAGTGCCCAGCAAGTTCTCGATGTGTGTCAGAGTTTGTATGAAAAACACAAAATGATCACTTATCCGCGCTCAGATAGCCGCTACTTACCTAAAGGGCACTTAAGCGATGTTTCTAAGGTGACGCAAGCCATTGCGAACAATGCAAGTGAATTGCAATCTGCCGTGAATGACGCGGATTTAACGCTGCAATCTAAAGCATGGAATGACAAAAAAGTGGATGCGCACCATGCCATAATTCCGACGCCGAAACAAACAACGGGCAACGGTTTATCGGGGGATGAGATGAAAGTGTACCAACTGATTGCCCGCCAATATTTACTGCAATTTTATCCCGCTGCGACGTACGCAGAGTCCAAACTTGTTTTTGATATTGCTGGTGGTGTGTTTATTGCTAAAGGAAGACAACTGGTCAGTGCAGGCTGGAAAGCCTTGATGGGGAAGCAAGAGGAAGACAGTGGTGATATTGATACGGTGCCAGCGCTCGATAAAGGGACGATATTAACCTGCCGAGAAGGAGAGCTCGCAGCCCGTAAAACCGAGCCGCCACGCCCATTCACCGAAGCCACACTCTTACAAGCCATGACAGGCATTGCGCGTTTTGTTGAGGATAAGAATTTAAAGAAAATACTCAAAGATACCGATGGTCTTGGTACCGAGGCGACGCGCGCGGGAATCTTAGATACGTTGTTCAAACGTCAATTATTATCTCGGCAGGGGAAAGTCATTGCGAGTACGCCAGCAGGGCGGGGGTTGGTGCATGCGTTGCCCAGTGAATCCACGTATCCCGATATGACCGCACACTGGGAGCATCAGCTTCAGGCGATGGTGGAACGAGAGCAGGCTTATCAGCCGTTTATGCATACGCTGCAACAGCGTATTTGCCAACTGATGCAACAGGTAAAAACCAGTCCTGTTCCCGACTCGCTGCGGTCACTGCCCAAAGTTGAACGCCCCGCATTTAAACGGCGTCGCTCAGGCAAATCAAGCGGTAGCAAATCAGCCACCACGGCGAAGCGTAGCCCAACTCGAGGGCGTCAGTCGCCGGGTAAATAAAGACCTCGTCTCAAGGCACAATGGCTTGAAACGAGGTTTAATGTCAGGTGTGCTTGCGGAGCATCTCTGGTTAATCGCGCATGAGCGCATATTTACCAGAGCCTAAGAAGGTCACGGTGAGCGCGGCAATCATATAGACGGCAATGTCTTCTGCAATCCAACTGCCCACGTCAGTGAGGGCGAAAAAGTTGTCGCGGTGCATCAGGCCCATTACCACAATACCAGTACCAAAAATGATCAATCCAGCAAAACGCGAGAATACCCCAACAATGAGCATGATTGGTGCGACCACTTCGCCTAAGTATACGGCATAGGCAAACCAGGCGGGTAAACCTAAATCGACAAACAAGCCTTGAATGAACGCGGTACCGTCTTCGACTTTATGAATGCCGTGCAAAAGAAAAAGGACGCCGAATCCGACTCGTAAAATGAGCTTAGCTATATCTGGATGATGTAGCCATTGATTTACTTTTTGTATTGATGCAAACATGGTGGGACTCCTCTCGATATCCGCAATTGGGACAAGCGTTATGCTCTACTGATACTTACAGTAAAGTAAGCCGTATCGTGAGATAAGGGGCGCTTTTGTACTATCACCATCGAATTCCTCGACCAATATCCTTGTTTTAAATCAACGCGGTGTTTACTGAGTTGTGGTTTCGTATGCTGTCTATCTAGCGTGATCATTGACCATAGGCCGCTCTTATTCTTATTGGCGCATTCCAATTAGAGCAGAGGCGAGGAGGTAATGGATGAGATGGCAAACAGCTCATCATCGTCTGCGAGGCTGGCAATAGTGCGCTTTAATGCCTCAAAGCATTGTTTGTCTATCGCTGAACCTTTCTAATGTTTTGGCGACCGGAACGGCAGGGCGATAAGGTCGCTCCGCTGTTATCGCATCAAAAATATCTGCGGTTGTAATGATCTTGGTGATCAGGGAAATTTCATCCGCTTTGACCCCGTTTGGATAGCCAGTGCCATCCAGTTTTTCGTGATGCGCGGCAGCCACATAAGCAAAGCGCTCTAGAGGCGTGATCAATTTAAGAATGTCATAGGTGTAACGAGCGTGTTCCTTCATTTGTTGCCACTCGTCTGCCGTGAGTTTACCCGGTTTATCCAAAATCGTATTACTGACGCCTAATTTTCCTAAATCATGTAGGCGAGCCGCACGACGAATCCATACGCGATCGCTCTCTGAGAGATTCAGTTCTTGTGCAATCATATCACTGACCATGGACACTCGTTCACTGTGTCCTGCCGTAAAAGGGCTTTTCGCATCGATAATCGAACCAAATGCCGCGACAATGCGGTCAAAATAATCATCACTGATGGGGTAAGCCGCTTGTACTGGTGCTATGGCTAACACCTCTTGATTAATACTGTCTGCGAGTAGCGGCTGGTACACGCTTTCTTGTTTTAATAGCGTTATTGCAATCGTTACTAACTCGGGATCGAGCCAAGTTCCTGAACGCTTACGCAGTTCCTTAAGCGTCGCGTTCCTACCTTGTGAGTGGTGGAATACATCAATAATTTGTGAGATCAATGCAATACGCGCATAAAGAGGGATCTCCGCGCCAGCTGTGCCGTGTGGATTGCCGCCGCCATCCCAGTGCTCATCGAGATTATAAATACTCATGGCGACATCTTCGTTAAATTCTAACTGACGAGCGATATCGGCTCCGCGAGTACATCGTGTATGAATGACTTCGTTGGTATATTGGGAGCCATTTTTGAGAATATCTAAGGTGGTGCGCAATCGTTGATGCCAGTTTTGATTGTTCCCTGCGTTTTTCAGAATAAAATGCAAGGCACCAGAAAAACTGGGGTCGAGCGTTTTAAATCGATGTTTTAATTGCCTTTCATCGCTACCATACAGCTGGCAAATACGCGCGGCATTGCTGCTGCATCCCGTATCTTTTAATAGAATCGTAAAAAACAAATCATATAACTGCTGATCGTTAAGTTGCAACGCTTGACCAATATGCATACCCACCCAACAACAACGCATACAATGCTCGACCGGTTGGCCTTCCGTCATATCTAATGCCGTGGTTAATGAAAGGATCAGCTCTGATTGGCTAATTGTGGTCGTTTTGGGAATATAATCTGTCATTACTTGCAGTTCATTTGATTTGTCACGCCGCTGTTGGATAACCATCTTTTTGATGGTGATAGAATAGACGCCGAGTTGTACATAGGGTAAATAGAGCGTGGTATTTGGTTTGTAGAATAAAGTGTGTTGTTATAACCCGAGACTCCTTGTCATGAGTAAATAGAACACACGGTCTGCTGTAAAAAGCCTTAGGCGGCTGGATAAACAAAGTATAGACACAAATAATGAGAATGACGTAGTCATTTCGCACTATTTCTTTTGAAGTGGTGAGTTTTATATATCTGCTCTCCTTGGTTTTTCAGTAAGGGAAGGGGGATAAAAACCTTTTATCGTCTTGTTTTTATACAAAAAGACAAGAAATGATTATAAAACCCGCAAACAGACATGAAAGGGGTTTACAGGCGAATCGAGTCTGGCTATTATTCTCCTCAACAAAGGAGAGATGGCTGAGTGGTCGAAAGCACCGGTCTTGAAAACCGGCAACCGTTAATAGCGGTTCTAGGGTTCAAATCCCTATCTCTCCGCCATATTTGAAAAGCCCGCTGATTTATCAGCGGGCTTTTTCGTGTCAAATGCATAAAATACCGTTTAACCCGTGCGAATGGGCGAAATGATAAAGGCGACCGAGAGGCCGCCTTTTTGATGGCTGTTTGGCGGATAAGTGGTGGCGTGAACCTCAGTATCACGAGACATCCGCTCACGGAATCTTATCATCGCCCTAGGATTTAAATCCTGCCATTGTCATGAGCAAGCGAAATCCCATCGAGACAATACCAAGGGCAAGAACACTCGCCGCCCAGATCCCCACCAGCCAGACCCATTGTTTCATAGTGCGTTTTACTTTCATCTATAGCTCCTAAATACGGGTTTAGTGATAGGCTTCGTCTTCTTTGACCTTTCCTGAAAATACGTAGTAGCTCCAGAAGGTATAGGCCAGTATTAACGGGATAATCAGCACGGCACCGAATAACATAAATTGTTGACTGCTTGCGGGGGCCGCGGCTTCCCAGATGGAAATATTAGGAGGAATAATGTTAGGCCAAATACTGATACCAAGGCCGATAAACCCGAGTATAACAATGACTAATGCCATGATGAATGGGCTGTGTTCTCTCTGCTTCTTCAAAGAATGCATGAGGTTGAAACAGACGAGCCCGGTAATCACAGGGATTGGCAAGAGATAATACAAATTAGGCAGTGAGAACCACCGGTCAGCGATCGATTGGAACGTCAGAGGAGTCCAGATACTGATGATAGCCATTGCAGAGAGCATGATCAGTAACGTTTTTTTGGACGCAAGAAACATACTTTTTTGCAGGTGTCCCTCGGTTTTCATCACTAACCAAGTGCTGCCTAGTAGCGCATAGGTCGCGATCAATGCGAGTCCACAAAACAGTGGAAAAGGGGCGATCCAATCCAATTGTCCACCAACAAATATTCGATGGTTTACTTCAAACCCTTGAATGACAGAGCCAACCACCACGCCTTGGAAAAACGTGGCACAGATAGAGCCTATCATAAAAGACCGGTTCCAAAATTTGAGGTGATGGTCGACAGATTTAAAACGGAACTCAAAGGCCACACCACGGAAAATCAAGGCAATCAACATCAATGATAAAGGGATCGTTAATGCTTCGATAATCACCGAGTAGGCAAGGGGAAAAGCCCCAAAAAGCGCCGCTCCGCCAAGTACCAGCCAGGTTTCATTACCATCCCATACCGGTGCCACGGTATTCACCATGACATCTCGATGTTTGTCGTTTTTTGTAAATGGCATCAGTATACCAATTCCCAGATCAAAGCCATCCATCACGATATACATGAGTGTGGCGAAGACGATGATTGAGAACCATATTACGGATAAGTCAAAACTCATATCTTTTACCTTCGTTGTGTCATAGCGGGATGTTAGATACGACCAGAAATCGTATTCATGTCGTGCTCTTCATGATCAATTGTTTGCGGGCCTTGTTTAATTTTTCTGATCATGTAGTAGTAGCCAAAACCAAAGACCATGCTATACACCACAAAGAAGCCAATTAAGCTGATACTCATTTGCAGATCACCATGTGCGGAGACGGCATCACGAGTCCGTTTTAATCCATAGACCACCCATGGTTGGCGACCAATTTCAGTTGTAAACCATCCGGCGAGAATGGCAATAAGTCCCGCAGGCCCCATGAGAAGTGAAAACCTCAGATACCAACGTTGGCTATAAAGTGCGTGTTGACGGCGTAACCATACGCTGTATACACCTTGGAAAATCATCAGCAACCCAAGACCGACCATGACTCGGAACGACCAAAAAATGATAGAAGAGTTGGGGCGTTCATCTTTGGGAAAATCTTTTAGTGCCGGGATTGGCTCGGTCAAGCTATGGCGCAGAATGAGACTTCCTAATACGGGGATTTCGACAGCATAGTCGGTGGTTTCTGTCTCCATATTTGGCATACCGAACAGAATGAGCGGTGTCGGTTCACCATTCTTATTCGACCAGTGACCTTCGATGGCAGCAATTTTAGCTGGTTGATATTCTAAGGTATTTAAGCCGTGCATATCCCCCACAAGGGCTTGAATGGGAGCCACGATGAGTAACATCCAGAGTGACATGGAAAACATTTTTTTGACCGATGAGCTACGATTGCCCTTAAGCAGATGCCACGCGGCGGATGCGCCGACAAAAAGGGCGGTACTCAAAAAGGCAGCCACTCCCATATGCGCAAGGCGATAAGGAAAAGAAGGGTTAAAGACAATCGCGAACCAATCAACAGGGACGACGCGCCCATCGACGATGTCATAGCCTTGTGGGGTTTGCATCCAACTGTTTGACGCGAGGATCCAAAAAGTGGAAATAATGGTGCCTAGGGCAACCATGGAGGTGGCAAAGAAATGCAATTTTTCCCCCACACGATTCCAGCCAAAAAGCATGACGCCAAGAAACCCGGCTTCAAGGAAAAATGCGGTCAACACTTCATACGTCAGCAGTGGACCGGTGATACTTCCCGCGAAATCAGAGAAGCCACTCCAGTTGGTGCCAAATTGGTAAGCCATGACTAAACCAGACACCACGCCCATACCAAAATTCACGGCAAAAATCTTAGACCAGAAATGGTACAGCACCTTGTAATCGGAGTTGCGTGTTTTGAGCCATAACCCTTCCAATACGGCTAGGTAGGTTGCTAAACCAATGGTGATTGCAGGAAAAATAATGTGAAAAGATACAGTAAAAGCAAACTGTATCCTCGCCAGCATATAGGCATCGAGACCGAACATAAACTTCCTTTGAGCTTTAAAATAGTGATTGGCGCCATAATAAAGCTCTAATCAATAGGAAAGTAGATACAAAAAAGGACGACTATTGTATAACAGATGAATATATAAAGTGTTATTGTTTGGTCGGAGTGGTGGTGTTATTCGAGGGTAAATATGGCTAAGTATCAGAATTTAGTAGATCAATTGAAACGACAGATCCAGTCGGGCATTTGGAACTCGGGTGATAAGTTGCCTTCACTGAGAAAGCAAGCGAAGCACTCTGGCATGAGTTTGATGACGGTGCTACATGCATACCAATTGTTAGAGTCACAAGGTTGGATTATTTCTCAGGCACGTTCTGGCTACAAAGTTGCTCCTGGCTTGAAAAAGCAAGAGCAGACTCAGGTTGCGGTTGCTCGCACTGAAAGTGTCGATATTAATGAATTTATCTTTGATGTGCTTCAGGCTGGGACGAACAATTCATTAGTCAACTTTGGCTTTGCCTATCCTTGTCCCGATTTGTATCCGCGTTATCATATTAATCGAGCTTTATCGACGGCCGCCCTCAATATGCAGACTTCCAATGCATTTAATAACCTCCCGCCGGGGAATGAACAGTTACGTTCAATCATAGCTAAACGTTATGCGGCAAGAGGCATTGAGATATCCCTAGATGAAATTGTGATTACGGCAGGAGCGTTGGAAGCATTAAACCTCAGTCTACAAGCATGCACGCAGCCTGGTGATTGTGTTGTCGTTGAATCGCCCACCTTTTACGGGGCATTACAATCCTTACAGAGACTCGGATTGAAAGCTCTGTCTGTGCGCACTGACCCCATTTCAGGCATTGATTTGGACTCGTTGGAACGTGCTTTGCAGACTCATGATGTAAAAGCGTGTTGGTTGATGTCCAATCATCAAAATCCTTTGGGTTTTACATTATCGGATGAAAAGAAAAAACAGATTGTCGAACTGTTGCAGCGCTACGAAGTATCGTTAATTGAAGACGATGTATATAGCGAACTCTATGAGGGCGAGGAACCCGTTAGTTCGATGAAAATGTACGATCAAACAGGGAGTGTCATGCTGTGCTCGTCTTTTTCAAAATCGCTGGTTGCTGGTTTGCGTATTGGTTGGGTGGTGGCAGGTAAGCGATCATTTGATATTCAGAAACTCCAACTAATGAGTACCTTAGCGACCAGTGCCCCAGTGCAGATGGCCTTGGTGCAATATTTAACCCATCGTAATTATGAATCTCACCTCAAGCAGTTGCGTAAAAAACTGCATGAACGTAAAAATAAGATGGCGAGTTTTCTCGGTTCTCTGTTACCTGATAATGTCAACGTTGTTAATCAGAAAGGCGGCTATTTTCTGTGGTTAGAATTACCTCAAGGTAGCGATGCCATGTTGATATATCGAGAGATGTTGCAAAAGAATGTCAGTATTGCTCCTGGGAAAATGTTCGATTTAACTGAGCAGTATCGACATTGCATCCGTCTCAATGCTTCTTTTGAATTACTTCCAGAAAGAATCGAGGCGTTGGAAATACTCGCTACCATCATCATCAAGCATATAAACGGTACGCTTGTTCACAAATCAACAAATGAGAAGCTCAAATGAATGTAGACATCTATCAGGTCGACGCGTTTACCAATGACGTTTTTAAAGGGAACCCCGCAGGTGTGTGTATCACTACCCATGCGCTGAGTGAGCGCACGATGATGTCAATAGCGGAGGAGATGGCTGTGTCTGAAACGGCGTTTTTAGTGCTGTCAGATATGAGTTTGAGATGGTTTACGCCGATATCAGAAGTGACATTGTGCGGGCATGGTACGCTTGCGGTCGCGCATGTACTTAAACAAAGAGGCCAACTAAAAATTGGAGAGCATGTCGACTTCAATACCGCATCTGGAACCTTAACAGCACGGATTGATGAAGCGACGATTGAACTCGATTTTCCAGAACCGATACTGAATTTTGACGTTATTGAGTCAGATCACTTACTAAACTGTTTAGGTTTAATACAAGAGAATGTCCGTTCCTTTGGTGAATTTGACTCGAAAACATTTATTGAGGTGACGAGCGAAGAAACCGTCCAGAATCTACAGCCAAATTTCGCTGCCTTGAAGCAAATAAAAGGACGCGGTGTATTGGTGACGGCCCGTTCAAACCATGAGGGCGTCGACTTTATATCGAGATATTTTGCGCCTTGGGTTGGTGTCAATGAAGACCCAGTCACCGGTTCTGCACATTGTGCTTTAGCGGTTTATTGGTCGGAGAAGTTGGGGAAACTGCAATTAAACGGTTTTCAAGCATCCAGTCGGGGTGGCCATATAACCACAAAGCGGTCATCAAATGGACGGATCACACTCATTGGTTCTGCTGTCACTGTTATTCAAGGAACAATGCATATTCCTGTTCTATCGCAGTGAACGTCATTAAGCGAGTCCCCATTCGTACGTGTTATTTTAATGGTGTGTAGAGGAATGTGACGAGGGTTGGTTTGATTTTTCTATAGGCTTTCGCTTTCGGTTGGGCGTGTGTCCTAGATAGGGGGCCAACAAAAAAGGCTGCCGGCATGATGGGCCGATAGCCTTGATTGTTATGCTTGGGTTTTACCGTATATATTATGGCAGATCCGATGTTCTCCATTTTGTCATGAGGGCTGAGGGTTTTTGTATATAAGGAGCCCACCGTGTATCGCCGTCCAAAAAGGTTTTTTCAAACGCGAGCACGAGCGCAGCGACACCTCGACCTGCCTGAGTAGGATAACCCCAGGCAAAATGGCCACGAAGACCTAATACGCCTAGAATTTTGGGGGTGTTTGAAGAAATTGATCGGTATACACCATCTGATTGACCCAGACCGCCGAGAATACTGGTATCTAGGGCACCATTAAGTAACAAGGCTGGGATTTTAATCAATCGGCCACTGGCATAAGCGGCATCAAGAAGCTCTTCTGCCGAATAAAAAGAATAGATATCAGTGTTATACCAGGCGGTCATGTTGTGGCCAGCAAGGCTTATCACTGTTGCGAGTTCGTCTCTGTGTTTACCCGCATTAATCCAAGAGGCTCCTCCACCCATGGACCATCCCATGATTCCGATTTTGTCTGTATCCAGCTTACCTCTAAGAGGGCTGCCCAAACGGGTGTTTTCTTTTCTCAGGGCCTTAACGACTCGCCATTGCTGATTGTCACGAGCCGTGACTTGGTCAAAAATGGTGGTGGTATCCATGGTGACAAGAACCATACCGTGAGAGGCAAACCAAGGGCCCCAAGCCGCAAAAGCGGTCTGTTTGGTCATAAACGGTGGGCAGAATACGATGCCTGAATAGGGGGGTTCTGCATCGGCGGGATAATATACCTTGGCGGTGGCCGGTAAGGTGACATAGGAACCGGGAAGCTCGTATGATCTGACAGTATAGGGGCCTTTTCCGTCGTATAAGCCGGGGGCTTCTTCATCACGACAGATCGCGCCATCTGGGCAATTACCACTAATGTGGTTCTCGGCGTGACGGCGCAGTGTAAATATCTGATCTTCCTTGCCAGTGGTGGTCGACTGCATGACGTTGGTATCGTTTTCCTCGGATAAATTATTCACCCTCAGGCTCATGTCTGTACCGCGGGTAATAATCTGATAATTGCCGTTTCCGGTTTCAGCAAATCGGAACTGTTGGCAGGCGCCACCCTCATAGCTCCATGTCTGGATATTGGCACCGACACTCGGGCTACATTTGGATACGTCGAACGCTTGGTCTGGTGCGATAACTGGTGTAATCCGGTGCCAGATTCCGTCGACGGGAGTAATGATGAATTTCTGGGATTCACCGCCCTAATAGTCATTCAGAGTAATGTCGGTACCGTCTATAGTGCCCCACTGAGAGGTGTCTAGCGCTTTGCCACTTTGGGTAACGATCAAAGAATACGTGCCATTGATAATCGCATTTTCAGCAAAGGCTCCTTTGATTCCGGCTGCCATCAGCATC
The DNA here is from genome assembly GCF_003716875.1 of Vibrio zhugei. Classification (NCBI taxonomy): domain Bacteria; kingdom Pseudomonadati; phylum Pseudomonadota; class Gammaproteobacteria; order Vibrionales; family Vibrionaceae; genus Vibrio; species Vibrio zhugei. The sequence goes on from NZ_CP033078.1 coordinate 937,638, forward strand.
AGTACTATCATATACATGATTGAGGTGACTTTGATTTTATGATTGTCTTTCATGGTGGTGTCTCCTTATTGTTTTGTATTCCAATTAAACAATTTTTTGGTAAACCAACTGACGTTTGGATTTTGACTTTTTAACCGGCCGCTCTTCCACGTACTACAAACAGTTCATTAGCTAACACGCTGTTTTCTATCGTATCTGTCTGGTTCACAGCTTCGTTTCGAATGCTCAAACCATACAAAATGTTATGCAAAGGCGATAAAAATTTGCTGTCGTTTGCGAATGTTTCTGTGGACGACTTTTTAAAAGGTCGTTCTCCACGCTATTGATACAGGCATGAAAATACATGTGGTTAAAAAATGTACAATAGCTAGAACAACTATAGCAAAAGGTTGCATATATGTAGCAAAAAGATGCACAAAGTGTGTTTTTTTATTTGGTTTGATTAAGAGTTATTGATTACATAGAGAAAATAATAATGACTAGGCTTCAGTTGGAACTTGAAGCATTTGCTTGCCTTCTTGCAAGACGTCTGAACTTTGGTGCTGCTTTGAATTAAACAAACTAAATGCGTATAGAGGGTACACAACAGTGAGGATACGGAGGGACTGAACTGATCTATGACCAATACGACTTAAAGACCAGTACTCAGTGGGATCGTCAGAAGGTGATTAAAGACCACCCAGCTTTGACAGTGAAGCGACAAGACTTGGATTTAAGTGCTGACGATGGATCTACACATTGTGGTTTAGTGGTTCGAGAAATTGGATAAGTTGCAGTGAAACGGTTTTCAATTATCGACTTGGAGGGAGCTATATAACCACAAAGCGATGAGCCAATGACGGATCACGCTCATTGTCTGTGCTGTCACCGTTATTCAAGGAAAAATATATATTCCTGTTCTATCGCATTGAACGTAAGTAAACGAATCCCCTTTCACATGGGTTATTTTTAATGTTGCATTGGGTGTGTATTTTCGGTTTTTTGGGTTTTAGATGGAAAGAATAATTGAACGTTAATGGCACCATGTTTTGGCACATTGGCAGGTACTGGAGGTGATATCTCTACTTTGACCCACTACTTAAAAGACATTATTGCAATCTATGTTAGAGATTAAGGGGGATTGGTTTCCTTTTCCGTCATCTAGTTAAGAGAAGGATATATAACCGTCAGGAAATAATACTAAGACTTAACTTATATGGATTTTCTGGTAACGAAATACTTTCAATTTTTCTTCAGTTTGATATGGTTTGCCATCGATTTACTTTTACGAGAACAATCATGCAGTGGTTAAAAAAAATCCTACTGATTACGACCATTATAATCGCGAGTCTTTATATGGTGAGTGTTGGTTTTCTGACTTACCTTTTTTCTTCGGCTGATGACCAACCTAAGCATCAGGAGCAGATATCGGCACCGGCGGACAGTGTGGAGCCTTTAGTCGAGAAACAATCGTCTGCTGTGAATCAGTAACCGAATAAGCTGGTGGGCGTTAACACTTCGGTCAATGATAGTGTGTTGACCCAAGAGGTAGCGCCTGATTTTCTGAGTGGACATTGTTCACGGTTAGGACTTATAAACTCATCCATATTTTAACAATTGTGGTTGTCTTAAAAGTGGGGCTTGTCAGAAGAAAGCCGCATAACTTTTGAGGAGACTTTGTTTAAGAAAAATTCATCGTAGTTAGCTTTTTACCGTATGATGAGCGGAATATTTTCCTTTACGAAGAGAACATTTTTTATAAATAGAGATCAACCCAGTGCTCCTTATCTGCTTTATCAGTATGAATCTTGTTTTTATTTAAAATAAGATAAGGCGTACGCTAATCTTGTAACTAATCAATCAAAAAAAGTAATAATCTTACAGTTTTAAAAAATCAATCTAAAATATAATTTTACCTTAATAATCAGTTGCTTGGTTTTTATTTTTAGGGTTTTCACTGTTCTGTTTTCTTCAATTAAATATTTAAAAATTACAAAAATAATAGTGAGTGGTTCATTTTTATTAAATAAAAATGAAATAAATCGAGCAATTTTAGTACATGATATTTAGAGTGCATTAATTTAAACGCCCAGTTCAGAGATAAGATCACAAACTCATCTTTCATTTTTAAAAAATATGAACCGAACTAACAAAAAAATAAAATCCATATCAGGGTTTTTTTATTCGGTGCTATCTTATATGCGACTTGATTTATATATTTAAGTCAATAACGGAGTAATTTATCACGGTGTTCTTCTTATACGGAGATGTTGGCCGGTCAATGGTAAATTGCGACATAAGCGTTTAACGCGTAGGAGAGAAAAAATGAAGGAAATAAAACAGCGGCAATGGTTGGGTTTTGGAAAACCTCATTTCCGCTCGGCGCCCATTCTGACTGCTTTAGCGGCAATGACAATGCCATTTATGACGATGGCTGCAGACACCGAGACAGAACACTCAGGATTTGAGGCGTACTATGCTTCTGCAGCTTATGCAGGCATGGCAAATAATGGTGGCGTTGAAAACGGATTAAATGGGCCCGATTTCAGATAATAAGTGCGACATTCATGGAAATATGTAGAAGAGGAAGCCAACTGCTGAAAGTGGTACGCTCTTCTCGCCAAAGAAACAAGCAGTACTACCATGAATTATCAACAGTTGACCGAAGGCAGAAGATACCAGATTTCTGCTCTTTTGGAACGGGGAATTTCGGTTCCTGAAATAGCTAAAACAGTTCAGTGCCACCGCTCGACGGTATACCGTGAGCTTAAACGCGGTCGGAAGGGAGAGCATTATTGCCCTAACGAAGCCCAGATGTCGTCTACCAAAAAGCGCAAAACAGCACGTAAATACCGAATACCAAAGGAACGTGTCGATTTTATCCGCCTTCTTTTAGAAACAGATTGGAGTCCAGAGCAGATTTCTAATGTATTAACGAAAATTGGTGCATCTGTCAGTCATGAGTGGATCTATCGCTTTGTTGCTCAAGATAAACGCTTGGGCGGTAAGTTATATCGTCACTTGAGACAAGGTCATAAGCGGTATCGCCGAGGTAAACAAGAGAAAGCTCCAGCGATAAAAAATGCCGTTTCGATTGATGATAGACCAAGCATCGTTGACAGTAAGGAGCGGTTTGGTGACTGGGAAATCGACACTGTGCTAGGTAAGCATGGTACAGGTGCAATGGTGACTATTTTAGAGCGTAAGACTCGATTTTACGTGGTAAAGAAAGTGCCATCTAAGTCAGCGGATGATGTCACCAAAGCGACAATAGAGCTACTGAAGCCCTATAAGAAACATGTCCATACCATTACGGCAGATAACGGGCGAGAGTTTGCAGGTCATGAAACCATCGCAAAAGAATTAAAGGCTGATGTGTACTTTGCTCATCCGTACAGTTCTTGGGAGCGTGGTGCTAATGAGAATGCGAACGGTCTTTTAAGGCAATATGTGAAGAAAGGAACCGATCTAACGACAGTGACGGACATCGATATAGAGTTCGCTTTATCGCGGATAAATTACCGTCCGAGAAAGTGTTTAGGCTTCAAGCAGGCAGCCATTATATTTGAGGAGATGGCTTTAGCTTCTTGATATTGGAGAGTGTCGCACTTCGCAGTTGAATTCGGGCCGATTTATATTTCTGAATATGATGTGGCCAAGTCCAATGATCAAGAACAGTTGAACGTGATGAGACAGCAGTTCCCATTGTTCTACAATTCTGATGCGGTAGCTGGCATTACGATTTGGGGATATGTTGTCGGGCGGACTTGGGTTGATGGTAGTGGTTTGATTTATGAAAATGGATCACCACGTCCAGCGATGCAATGGCTCATGAACTATTTAGGCCGATAATTGTTACGTTAGTTGTTCTGCTTTTCAGCAGCGAGTAATAAGCAACAATCCTTTGATCCCCTCGGAGTATTCTTCGAGGGGATTTTTTATTGGGTATAGAAAAATGCATACTGGGTTGTTTGATGGCCTACCCGAGACTCACTGCTATCTGTGACATGATTTTACGATTGTGTTCATCACGAGAAATGGTTAACTAGAGGAAGGAATGTCTGATTTATGGTTACCTCTAATTGATAATTTTATTCTTTTACTCTTATGGAGTACCTATACCTCTTTATCATGATGAACACGAGCTCTACCGGAGTTTGCATAAATGTAATCAAAGAGTTAAATGGAAACCGTTTATTATTGGTGTCTCAGAATTGAGAAAGTGCCATTTTTTGCGGACTACTCCTTTATGGCTGTTCGTTGGCTAGCCGATTGTAATCTCGCTTCCCGCCTATACAATTCAATCAAGTCGAGAACATCACTGGTTTTACTTCTTGACCTCTCCGAGATGCGCATCTCCCAAATTTATTAGGTTCGCCATTATTTTGAGTACATGAGGTGTCTATGTTTTGCTCTCGGGTTTCTGCATCTAAAATTTATCGCTCTACTGTATTGAGCCTTCTCGTTTTACTTACGGTTGGATGTGCGAGCAGCAATGGCCCTTTAACGAAAGTTGAGAGTCACGAAGCCACTCCCGCCATTGATTATGAGATGGTCGGTATCCCATTACTTTATCAAGGCTTCGGGTCCAGTGTTCCGTTGACTCGTGATTTGAGCTTAACGGCTGCTCATGTGGCGAAACTCAACTGGGATAACGTTATCGCGTATCACCCTCAATGTGATATTGCGATCGTGAAAAGCAATAACAGCGGCGCTTTGTTGCCAGATTTAGGATTGGTGTACACGAATGAAAACATCACCACTTATGGTAAAGATGGCACAGGAAATTTACTTAAAGGCGAAGGAAAATATCGCTTAGATTTGAACTTTGCGAATCATAGTTATTTCAAACATTGCCAAGCCAGTGTCACTGATGCTCCTATTCGTGAAGGGATGAGTGGCGGTGGTGCTTTTAATAGTCGTGGAGAATTGGTCGGTATCATTTCCGCCATGGCGAGCAGTAACACGCGGTTAGCGAATGGTGAGAAACTGCCTTACGATCGATTAAGTTTGTTTGTCTCTTTAAATCAAGTCCGTGGTTGGTTGAACCAAACGGTGTCTAACTACTACGGGACGAATGAGTTAGTATTGAACTGGGGAACGCCATCGAACGAGCAATTGGCCAACAATCTGCAATAATCGATCGTGTTGACAGTCTTCCAGTCAAAAAGCCGCTCACGTTGTGAGCGGTTTTTTTCATTGCGTTTAAGGTATTAGACCGTTTCAATGTTGACCGACAAGTCGAAGCCATGACCAGAGACCGGACCTTATGGTGAGTCCTTACGATGGACTACGCACTGTTTGCATCTTCGACAAACTTCGCTTCACCAATGAAATATCCATCTTCATCAAATCGCTTAATTTCGCCCTGTTCGACGACAATGGTAATGTAGCGGATATCTGAAAACTGCCAATTACGCCACTGATAGACGAACTTATCGTGTTCTACCCACCAATATCCTTCGTCGATATCGTTGGGCCGTTCCGAGACGCCCGTCATTTTACTGCCGCCTAAAAAGGAAATTCGGTAGGGAATGTTAAAACAATCTTTACTGAGTAGAGTGCGATTTAATAACAGGGCTTTAATTTGTGACCCTGTTAAACGTGGTGCGTGGCACTCTTCAAGACGCGCAATAGGCATTACCTGCTTGGCTAATGCCGATAGCTGACGAATTCCTTCTCGAATATGTTGAGTTTCAATCGATTGAAAACTGAGCCTAAAGCAGTTGTTCTTTGTGTTATGAAAGAAATAGCGACTGCCATTCTCCATCAAGATACCTTGTTGCTCTGCCAGTTTTTCCAATTGTTTGGCATTGAATTCAGCTTTGTAATTGACCCAGAAAGCCGTTCCTGCAAGAGAGGGCGTCACGCCTGATTGAGGAAAGTAGTAATTCATCGCTTTTTCTATGGTTAATAATTTTTCTCGATAGTGTTTTCTCACTTTTTGTAATAGTGCATCGTAATATCCAAAGCTAATGAATAACGCCAGAGTCTGACAATTATTTTTGGGCGGGCAACTGTGCGTACGTAGTTGTAATGCTCTTATTTGTGCGATTAGCGGCGGCGCTGCGACAATATAACCAATGCGTAACCCCGGAGCGATGGTCGACGTAAAACTCGAAATATAAATGATGCGATCACTGGGGTAGTCACTTTTTAATGCTGGGCTCGAGTGTTCTAAGAAACTGATATCGTGCTCAAAATCATCTTCGATGATTAAAAAATTTGAGTGTTCCGCTTGTTGTATCAGACGCTGACGTCGCTCTGGTGCGAGGCGCACGGTTGTCGGCATTTGGTTACTCGGTGTCGTGTAGACAATATGACATTGATTGAGTCGCTCATCCACTTGCAAACCATGCTCGTCGACATCAATAGGTAATAGTTTGGCTTGCTGGGCTTGGAATTGATGGCAGGCTTCTGGGTAGCCTGGATTTTCTATTGCGACCGTTGTGTTTTTTGAGATCAATAGCTTGGATAAATAATAGAGACTATTTTGACAGCCTAGTGTTACCGCAATATGGGAGGCATCGACAAATATTCCTCGGCGTGTGAGTACCCGCGTTCGAATTTGTTCTATCAGTTCGGAGTTATCATTGGGTTTGGAGGTCCATAATTGATGGTTGATGCGATTGAGCGATTGCAAACTGCATTTGCGCCATTCTGCGACAGGAAACAATTCAGTATTGACCATACCGCTAATAAATTTATAGCGGTAGTGCTTCAAGTTTTTGGTGGCTGGTAGGCTGAGGGTCGTCTCGGTATTGAAAAAATCGGACCAAACGATGGACGTTGGTGATGGTGGTATTGAGTGCGTTGTTGAGGGCGAGATTTCTAAATTAGGATTGACGAAATACCCTTTGCGCTCAACGGAAATTAAAATATTTTCTTCATTTAACTGTTCGTAAACGCGCAAAATCGTATTACGTGACACATTCAATTGTTGCGCTAAGCGACGGGAAGAACTGAGCGGTGTATTTTTGGAAACAAATCCTTCAAAAATGGCTTGAGTGATACCACTTTTTATCTGATCTTGTAGCGTCGTGGAATGAGACGGGTCAAGGTGTATATATCGGTTTAGCATACATTCCCTGTTGCTGTAATGAGTGAGAAAATCATATGGAAATAATGCTGGCACACCACAGGAGATGTCTACTATTACGTAGTGTGCCAATCCCACAAAACCGGTGTTATTTGAGTAGAATCTGCAATTGTTTGTGGATGATACTCAAGCCTTTCACAACAAGCTCTGAGTCGATAGTCAGAGGGGGCAGGAAGCGAATGACATTGCCTTTTATGCCACAGGACAACAAAATGACTCCGGCAGCATGACAGTTTTTCACCAAAGCTTGAGTGAGCTCGGGTAACGCCTCCCCGGTTTGAGGATCATTCAGTTCGATAGCAATCATGGCTCCGACTTGGCGAATATCGCCAATGTGAGGGAGACTATTCTGCATGGCGACCAATTGTTCTCTGAATAATAGACCGACGTGTTGTGCTTTCTCGCACAGCTTTTCTTTGTGAATGATATCAATGACCTCAAGTGCCGCGGTACAACCCAAAGCGGAGCCAGCGTAAGTACCACCGATTCCGCCAGGATGAGCCGAGTCCATGATCTCTGCTTTGCCTACGACTCCTGAAATTGGAAACCCACCACCAAGACCTTTAGCGATGGTCATTAAATCCGGCTCAATCCCGATATGTTCCGTCGCGAACATTTTCCCTGTACGGGCAAAACCACTTTGAATTTCGTCACAGATTAAAACAATCCCATGTTTATCACAGAGCTGACGAATTTTTTGCGCCCATGATGCGGGGGCTTGATAAAAGCCACCTTCGCCTTGTATGGGTTCGAATATCAGAGCCGCTACGCGTGTGGGTTCAATGTCGTATTTAAACAAATCGTCTAATGCGGCTAAGCTGTCCGCTTCGCTCACACCGTGGTAAGCATTCGGGTAGGGAAGATGATAGATTTCATTGGGAAACGGACCAAAACCGACTTTGTAAGGTTTCATTTTGCCAGTCAGTCCCATACATAAATTGGTGCGACCGTGAAAGCCCCCTTTGAAGGCAATAGTCCCTGAGCGGCCCGTATAAGCTCGAGCTATTTTTACGGCATTTTCCACGGCTTCAGAGCCTGTGGATAAAAAGGCGACTTTTTTATCATATTGCCATGGGGTAATCTCGACGACTTTTTCTGCCAATTCTACAAAGCTAGTGTAGGGCGTCACTGTTGAGCATGTATGGCTAAAATTTTCTAATTGCTTCTGAACGGCGGCGACGATCTGAGGGTGAGAATGTCCCGTATTGACTACCGCGATGCCTGCCGCAAAGTCAATGTAGTCATTCCCTTCGATATCAGTAATGGTGGCATTGTCTGCTTTGGCTGCGTAGATCGGTGCGAGGTTGGCCATCCCTTTTGCGATGACTTTGTCTTTGCGCGATTGCCATTGTGCATTTGTCATGATGAGTTCCTTATTGATTGAGTGCATAGCGGTATCCTCCTTGTTTAGTAACCACCGAAGCAGAGGTATTTGATGTTCATATATTCATCAATGCCTTGCTTCGCGCCTTCACGACCAAACCCTGAATGTTTGACGCCACCAAATGGCGCGACTTCATTCGAAATCAGCCCCTCATTAATCCCGACCATACCGAACTCAAGTTTCTCGGCTATCTGCAAAGCTCGGTGAATCGATTGAGTATAAAAATAGCTAGCGAGCCCATAAATCGTGTCATTGGCATGGGTGAGCAGTTCTTCATCGTCATAAAACCGGATCAGAGGAGCAATCGGCCCAAAGAGTTCTGTTTGTACAATATCCATCTCTTGACTGACCTGAGTGAGGACCGTTGGTGTCACGAAAAGCCCATCTAGCGAGTCGCCGCCATAATGAATGGTCGCCCCTTGTGAGACGGCGTTATCGATATAACTCAGGACATCGTGTTTGGCGCGTTCATCGATTAATGGGCCGATACTCACCCCAGGCTCTAGCCCGTTGCCGATACGTAATTCAGAAACGGCTTGGGTGAATTTTTCGACAAAGGTGTCATAAATAGCGTCATGGATATAAAAACGGTTAGCACAGACGCAAGTTTGACCAGCATTGCGAAACTTTGAAGCAATGGCGCCTTTGACTGCGTCGTCGATATTGGCATCATCAAATACGATGAATGGGGCGTTCCCCCCTAATTCCATCGAGGTGCGTTTGAGCGTAGAAGCACATTGTTTAAGAAGCTGGCTACCCACACCGGTTGAGCCTGTGAACGATAATTTTTTGATATCAGGATGTTCACACAGGACATCGCCGATAACGACTGAAGAATGATGGTTGATCACGATAAGCAGGTCTCGAGGTAATCCTGCTTGATAGGCTAACTCTGCGGTTGCATAGGCAGACAGCGGGGTTTGATTGGCCGGTTTGACAATAAAGCTGCATCCTGCTGCCAGCGCTGGAGCCGCTTTACGTGTGATCATTGCGATAGGAAAGTTCCAAGGGGTAATCGCTGCGGCAACCCCGACAGGTTGTTTAATCGTCGCAAGTCGTTTGCTGGAGGAGGGGCTTGGAATGGTATCACCGTAGGTACGTTTACCTTCTTCTGCAAACCATTGTACAAAAGAGGCACCATACATCACTTCCCCTTTCGCTTCCGCGAGCGGCTTTCCTTGCTCGAGCGTCATGATACGCGCTAAGTCGTCACTATTCTCGAGCATTAATTCATACCAACGTTGCAAAATAACGCTTCGCTCTGCCGCGGTCGTCGACTGCCATTGCTTTTGAGCAAGGACGGAGCGTTCAATGTATTTATGAATGTCACTCACTGAGATTAAGGGGATATGTGTTAAGACATCACCATTTGCCGGATTCAATATCGCAATGGCATCATCGTTTGCAGAACAAGTTGCCCTTAAGAGTGAGGTGTTCTTAATGTTATTCATCTTGATTACTCATTATTTTTCCAATGCCAGAAATGTTAAGGGCAAACGAGGTCGATAAATAAGTACCAGATACTGATTTACATGGTACCAGCAAGAAAGGGGCAAACTGGTACCATATGAATAATGGATCTGGTTCTATCGTATTTTTGAGTGATTCTTCATATTGATGACGGATGGATATATGAATGACAATCTTAAATAGGGGTATTTTTATGTTCGGTTTAAAAGGAAAGAAACTGGCTAAAGTATTGTTAACCGCCTCACTGAGTGTGAGTGCATTATCGGCATCGTTCTCGGTGTTTTCTGCAGAATATAATTGGCGTTTTGCGAACTTATATGGACGGGGCACTGCGTTTGGCGAGGTCTATGAAGATTTAGCGAAAAATATTGAAACCATGTCAAATGGTCGTATTCATGTTCAAGTACTGTATTCAGGTGAAGGCATTGGAACTTCTGGCATATTTGGCGCGTTAAAGAGCGGTTTGATCACGATGGGAGCGCCTTTCCAATCGATGAATGCGGGAGAGTTCCCTGCGGGTGTGGTTGAAATCGGTCTTCCTGGTGGCACTCAAAATACCGCAAAATTAATGACGTTATTTCATGAACGTGGATGGGGGCAGATTCTTAAAAAAGCCTATGGTGAGCAAGGTATTACTTGGCTAGAACCCTACATCCAACCCGCGGTTTATGTCATTACTAAAAAGCCGATTAAATCCATTAAAGACTTCAAGGGGATGAAGATTCGTGCGCCTGGGGCGTATGGTAAATTCTTGCGCAATCTTGGCGCCTCACCGGTGTCTTTATCATGGAGTGAAATTTACACCTCTTTGGCGACGGGCGTGATTGATGGCTCTATCGGGTCCAATATGATTGACCATCGTGATGGCAATCACGTCGAAGTAGCTAAATATATGTATCGATTGCCTGTGGCTGGCGCACAAGTTCTTCCTATTCTCGTCAATACCAAAGCTTGGAATAAATTACCCGATGATTTAAAAGCGATTGTCAAAGGGGCAACGGCTGAGCATGCGATTGAACAAATCACCAAATCGACATTATGGGAATCGCAAGCGCTGCAAGAAATGGAAGCACAGGGGCTTAAATGGAGTCCAGAACCTTCTGATGCGGATAAAAAAGCATGGAAAGCCGCTGGTTCGTCGCTCGCTAAAGAGTACGCGAAAGAGAACCCTTACTCAAAAGAGCTGATCACTATTTTACAAAAACAACAGTAACAGGGAAGCGTTAATCAGGCCTCTGCGCCTGTTTTTCCATGTTCGGGAGTGTTCACTATGGAATGTATTTTAAGAACATACTGCCGCTGTGTTCGATATGTCGTTGGGTTGGTTGGACGATCCGTTGCGTATTTACTGCCACTATTGGCCGCGATTGTCGCTTATGGTGTTTTTGCTCGCTATATTCTCAATCAGCCGACCATTTGGGGCTATGATACCTCACTTTTCTTATTTGGATATATTGGCGCTTTAGGAGGCGCGAATGCCCAACGGTTAGGGGGGCATATCAATGTTGATATCGTGTATGGAAAACTGTCTCGCCGAGGACGTCATGTCTTCGATTTAGTAAACGTTATTCTGGCGATGGGTTTTTTGTGGATCATGATGAGTACGTGCTTGGATAAATTTATCGAAGCGGTGAACTTAAACTATCGAACTCAAAGTGAATGGGCGCCACCCATGCATCATTTTTGGCTCATGGTAACCGTATCCGCTGGCCTTTTTCTTGCTCAATATTCTACTGAGTTAATCGGGCATCTCTACGCATTAGTGTGCGGTAAAGAATTACTGGCAACGTCATGGGATGATGAACGACCAGAGCAGATTGCCGTTGAAAGTGCGGTAATGCAACCCCTGAAGGATAAGGAGAGCGCCCATGGGCATTGAGACACTCACTTTAGTATTACTGGCTTGTATCATGGTCGCCTTTATTTTAGGCGCTCAGGTTGGTATGGCATTGGGCGGCATTGCGATGGGCGTGGGTTATCTTTCTTGGGGCGATGCCGTATTTAATATTGTGCCTTCGACGGTAGAAAGCACGTTTTTCAATTTCACACTATTGGCGATTCCCCTGTATATCTACATGGGACAACTGTTAACGCGTTCTGGTATTGGTGATGCCATGTTTAATGCCAGTCAATTAGCAATAGGTAAACTGCGTGGCTCACTGGCGATCAGCGTTATTGGCGTCTGTTCAATGATTGGCGCTATGGTGGGGATCATTGGGGCAGGGATCATGACCTCAAGCAGTATTGCACTCAAACCGATGATGGATCGTGGCTACGATAAAAAACTGGCCTTAGGTGTGATCATGGCGGGGGGATCGTTGGGGATTTTGATCCCGCCAAGCATTCCTATGATTATGTTTGCCTCTGCTACGCAAAGTTCTGTCGGAAAAATGTTCTTAGGGGCGATGGTTCCAGCGCTGATAACCATTGTTCTTCTGATCAGTTATGTGATCATTTCCTGCCGTTTGCGTCCGGAGCGCGCGCCCTTAGATCAAGATAATGATTTCGAGATGCCAAAAGGAGTCGAGGTGATGCGCACCATCCGCGATGGGGCCTCATCGTTGGCACTAATCGTCGTAGTGCTTGGCAGTATCATCATGGGAGTCGCCACCCCAACAGAGTCCGGAGCGCTTGGCGTCATGGGGGCACTTCTCTTAGCCATTTTATTTAAACGCTTTAAACCGGAGATGGTTGCTCGAGCCAGTAAACAAACGGCTGTGTTAGTCAGTGTCGCGATGTGGATTATGGTTGGCGCTTCTGTATTCAGCAATTTCCATTTACTGATGGGCGTACAAGGCATGGTGTCGCAATTTGCTGCGGGCTTAGACATGCCTCCCATTGTGATTATTATGATGTTTCAAGTGATCATGATATTGCTTGGGTTCATTATCGATGAGTACATTATTGTGCTGATGTGCGCGCCTATTTTTACACCAGTAGCCGTATCCTTAGGCTATGATCCGATATGGTTTGGCGTGCTCATGATATTAAATATTGTCATTGCGGTACAAACTCCGCCGTATGGGTTCGCTCTTTTTTATCTTAAAGGTATTGCACCTAAAGGTGTGACCATGATGGATTTATATAAAGCCGTACTGCCATTTATTTCCATTCAAGTGTTGGTCTTAATGATTGTGATGTGTTTCCCCCAATTAGTCACTTGGCTACCAAACTTAGTCATGAGTCCATAATGGCAGGAATAGGATAATCGGTTAGCGGTATATCGATAGCCATCAAACGACTGAATTATAATCAAAGTCACTCATATGATTGAGTGACTTTTTCGTGTGTTATATAGCAGGTGATTGGCGCTGTACGAATAAAAAACAACGATCACTCACCTCATTCCCCTCATTGTCGATAGATTAATATTAGGAACTAGTGCGTTAAGCATTTTAAAGGCACCATTGTCCTCTCTTCACATAGTTTCTACGTTATGAATGCCTTCGAAAAATTAGAACAACCAAATCAAGAATCCTTAACGAAAGTCTTCGTAAGGAAAACTAAGCTAGTTTTTCACATAGCTCATTGCTCTTGTACAAACTCTTAATGGTAGCGATAGAGTGAGAGCAATCAATACAGCCAAGAAAGGATAATAAGGCAATGATAAATTCGTTAAAGACATTCACATGTGGGGCGGCTCTGTTTGGGTTAGCGAGTATGAGCGGTGTCGCTAGTGCAGAGACGTATCAACTGGATCCTGGGCATACGAGTGTTGTCGCATCTTGGAGTCACTTTGGTTACTCTCATCCGGTCGCGACTTTTGATGGTGTCACTGGTACCTTGGTGTTTGATAAGGACGAACCTGAAGAGGCTTCAGTAAAGGTCTCGATCCCGATAAAAACGATCGATAGTGGAGTCCCAGCGCTTAATAAAGAATTTCAAAACAAAACGTATTTTGATGTTGGCCATTATCCTGACGCGACATTTGTTAGCGATAAGGTAGTAGCAACGGGAGATAAAACCTACGATGTGCATGGCAAACTGACGATGAAAGGGCATACCGAGCCTGTGACATTGAAAGTCACCATGAATGGTCAAGGCGAGCACCCAATGGCGAAAGTGCCCGCGATTGGCTTTGATGCCACAACGACGATTCAACGCTCGAAGTTCGGCATTGATAAATACGTACCGAATGTCAGTGATGACGTAGAGATTCGCATCACCACCGAAGGTGCCGCATCTAAGTAAGCATGGCATCTTTTGTTATTTTCATGCGCGCCGCTTTACGATGAAAGTTGCGCGTGTGTATTTCCTTGCTCTCTTTTCTGTCAGCGTTCTTCCTCCCTTTATGTCTGTCATCACGCTTATCTGGTCAACTTCGTTGTTGTGCAAGTATTTAAAACTGTGGTTGGGTTGCAAACTGTAAGGGGAGTGATAGTCTCGAAGCAACAGGAACTACGAACAAGGAGTCATCATGCAATACGATGTGATTGTAGTTGGAGCAGGGTCGATGGGAATGGCCGCCGGCTATTTCTTAGCGAAACACGGTCAGCGTGTGTTGTTATTGGATGCCTTTGATCCCCCTCATTCTCATGCTAGCCACCATGGAGAAACCCGCATCATTCGTCATGCTTACGGAGAGGGAAAGGATTATGTGCCGTTAGCGTTGCGAGCACAAACATTATGGGAAGAGTTAGAACACCAGTCTCAGCAGTCAATTTTTTTGAAAACCGGTGTGCTTAACATCGGTGAGCGAACACGGCCGTTCATTTCAACGCTCATTGCCAGCGCCGAAGAGTATCAATTACCTATTGAAGTATTGAGTGCCGAACAAGCGAATGCGCGATATCCAGGTTTAGCGCTTCCGTCAGAGTTTGTCGCCGTTCTAGAATCGACGTCAGGGGTCTTACGGTGTGAAAAGGCCATTGAAGCGTATCGTCAGTTAGCTCAGGAGCAAGGCGCAGAGCTAAACACTTATTCTCGGGTTAGCGATATTAACGTCTTACAAAATTCGGTCATCGTGACAGCCAAAGGGAAAGAATTTAGCGCAAAAAAATTGGTGGTCTCAGTTGGAGCATGGTCTAACGATTTATTGAAGATGCTAGACCTTGATCTTCCTCTTTCTCCTGTACGGAAAACATTTGCTTGGTATGATGCGCCTGATGAGCTCTACGGAGAGGGGCATTTTCCTGCATTCTCTTGGGACATTCCTGAGGGTATGTATTATGGCTTTCCAAGTATTGATGGTGCTGGATTGAAAATAGGGCGTCACGATCAAGGGGAACCCCATGAACCCAACACTCCGCTCGTGCCGTTTTCTCAAGCGCAAGATACTTCCGATCTCAATCAGTTGTTGAGTCGATATATGCCGCAAGTTGGGCCGTTCCATGTCGGTAAAACGTGTATGTACACACGAACTCCCGATGAACATTTTATTATTGATCATCACCCCAAGTATTCGCATGTCATGATTGCCTCTGGCTTTTCAGGTCATGGTTTTAAATTTGCGAGTGTCATCGGTGAAGTATTAACGGACATGGTGCTCGATAAATCTCCTGATTTTGATCTGTCGCTATTTTCCATCGAGCGTTTTCAGCCAGATTAAATGTACATCGCTGAATCTCGTCATGCTATGCGTGGATAGAGCAGGGAAGACCTGCTTTATTCAACCGTGCCCTGCCACATCATGAAAAGCGCTCATAATCAGTATGCAGAACCATCACTCGTTTTTCTCGCGTATCAACAGTAACGTATTGATATCAATTACTGTGTTTATGAGGATTTCTGTATGTCTGGTCAAGCGCCATTTCGCGCCGACGTTGTTGGTAGCTTTTTACGTCCTAAGTACCTTCACCAAGCGCGCCAAGAATTTGCTGAAGGAAAACTGATTCAAGCCGAGCTGACGGACGTTGAAAATAAAGCGATTAAAGAATTAGTGGCTCAGCAAAAAGCATTAGGTTTATCAGTGATTACTGATGGAGAGTTTCGACGCAGCTGGTGGCATCTCGATTTTATGTGGGGGCTGGGTGGGGTTGAAAAAGTGCGCATTGGTGAGGGCTATACGTTTGCGACTGTAAAATCGCGGGCGGAAAGTGCGGCTCTGACCGGAAAGATTACGGGTGAGAACCATCCTTTTATTGACCATTTTAATTATCTGAAACAGTTTTCTGAAGAAGGTGTGGTCCCTCGGTTAACCATTCCCGCTCCGGCTCAATTTCTCAAAGAATTGGAGCGAGAGCCTAATCGCGCTCAGACGCGAGCAGTGTATCCTAATAAGGAAGAACTCTTTGCAGATATCGTGAAGGCATATCAAACCATCATCCAAGATGTGTACGCTGCTGGCTGTCGAAATCTGCAGTTGGATGATTGTACTTGGGGAATGCTGACCGACCCTAAATTCCAGCAAACGGCAGGTCAATTAGTGGAGGCTTGTGGATGCGGTGATGATCACCACTTCGATACGCCCACCGCTCTTAACGAGATTTTGAATACGCACCTACGCATTAATAATGCGGCATTAGCGGGCGCGCCAGATGATTTAGTGCTGACGACACATGTGTGTCGTGGGAACTTTCGCTCGACGTGGGCGGCAAGTGGGGGGTACGAATCCGTTGCTGAAGTCTTGTTGGGTCAATTGAATGTTGATGCTTTTTATTTAGAGTTTGATACCGAGCGTGCAGGGGATTTTACGCCTTTGCGCCATTTAGCCGCAGATAAAAAAGTGGTGTTGGGTTTAATTTCATCGAAAGTACCTGAGCTTGAATCGGCCGAGGTGGTCATTGCCCGTATTCAAGAAGCGAGTGAGTATGTGCCGTTGAAGAATTTGTACCTCAGTACACAATGTGGTTTTGCGTCTACGGAAGAAGGGAATGAACTCACCGAAGCACAGCAATGGGCTAAAATCGAGCTAGTACAAGCGATCGCGAAGCGAGTATGGCAAGACTAATGCGCCTTGCGTCGAGGCGCGCTCCTTGTAGATGCGCAGAGAGTTGGATAGCCTTTGAGCTATCTCTCTCTTGTATGGTTGACAGCACCGCCGACATCTTTAGAATGCCAGCGGTAGGTTGGTTACTGCCAATCAGCTGCTTTGCAAAAATTAATTTCAATTAACGGAAATTAGCGCTTTACAAAGCATAGGAATAAGCAGATACTAGCCTTGCTCTGGAGTTCAGAGTTATTAAATGTAAAATCGAGTCAAAGTTAAATTCTCAGTAGCCCATCGTAACTGTTGTCGTTCTTAGTGTTTCCTTAGCTTCATCTAACCATTAAATAATTCATGCCTACAGTGTATCGCAAAATTTTTTGCGGCAATTACTTTTAATTTTTATATATAAGGGACACAAAATGTCTAACGCAAAATCAACAGGTCTAGTTAAATGGTTCAACGAAGAGAAAGGCTTTGGCTTTATTACTCAAAGCAATGGCGGTGCTGACGTATTCGTTCACTTCCGTGCTATCGCTTCTGAAGGCTTCAAAACTTTGACTGACGGTCAAAAAGTAGAATTTGACGTAGAACAAGGTCAAAAAGGTCTTCAAGCTGCTAACGTTGTAGCGCTATAAGATTTTGAATAACGCAGATAACGTCGGTTATCTGCGTTAATCTTTCACCACAACTGTCTGCATATCAATACACGTATTAAGCGTGTCATTTCTCATTAACACCTCTGTTTTATATCCCGTATTCTTCTCCTTTTTATTAGCGTCGAATAACTATAGTAACAGCGACATATGTTTGTCATATTGCTCTGTTATTGTGGGAATAAATCATCGTACCTGTAAGGAAATATTATGAGCCGTTCAACTGGACGTAAGCGTATTTGGTTTCAACACTCTCAAGAGCAAAAAATCAAAAAAGAAACACAAAAAATTACTGAAAATTCATCGACTAACGAAAATTAATTAACAGATTAACCATTGGATAGGTTGCAATCCAATGATGTGCTAGATGCAGTGTTTGCTGCCAAGTGAATGTCTTGATGCATGCGTGCAAAGACATAAGAAAAAAGAGATAAAGAAACATTTTATTTTTCAGCCTGAGGAATTCACAACAGCTCAGTGAAAAATCCAGTGACAAAGCCATGCTCCCAACATGATCTTTGCTTCTTTATCTTTTCTCCTCGATACCCATTTTCATCTCTCTCCCACTTTTTGAATCACGAATCTCATACTATCAGTCAATCGTCTGACACATTAATAAGCTTGGTAGGTCAATAGCAGTAGCATGGCTTAGTCGGATGCGATAATCGCGTGCTATGAGTCCATTCATCACACTAAAGACCGCACCGCATAACAACCCGGCGATGTTCTCCTCAACGCTGGAAGTTGGCGCACAGGTTGCTTTATGTGCATATTTCGGAGCATTCCGATCAGTCATTTCGGGATTATCCGATCACCCATTTCGGTTTAAACCGATCACTGATTCCGCGATTATCCGATCACTTTTAGCCTAACTCCGAAATCGGTGATCGGAATAGCGAAAACCGCGATCGGAATGCCCGAAATCCTTATTTTTTCTCTTTTAAATCAATAGCTCGTTATTCTTTACTTCTTAATCAAGAACGTAAGGAAGCGACAATGGCCAAAAAGAGAACTCCAATGAACAAAATCAAAGAGGTATTACGCCTTAAGTACGACTGCGGTCTCTCAAATCGCAGCATCGCTTCTTGCCTTAAACTCGGCCCGTCCACCATATCAGAACTCCTTACTCGCTTTAAACAAAGCCAGCTTGGCTGGCCTCTACCCGAAAGTTGCAGTGATGCTGATCTCACGCAAGCGCTGTATCACGATAAGAAAACCAGTCGCGATAAAGTCATGCCAGACTTCACTCAATACGCTGTTGAACTCAGACGTAAAGGTATGACGAAAATGTTGCTCTGGCAGGAATATCATGAGCAATATCAAGAACAAGCTTACGCTTACACCCAGTTCTGTGAGCACTTCACGCGCTGGTTCAAAACGCAAAAGCGCAGCATGCGCCAGCTTCATGTCGCGGGTGATAAACTGTTTATCGATTACTGTGGGCCAAGGCTTCAGGTGGTCAACCCTGACACAGGAGAAGTGCGTGAAGCGGAAGTGTTCGTCGCGACCTTAGGCGCATCCAATTACACCTATGTTGAAGCCTTCCCGAGCCAAGGTAAGTCCTACTGGTTAGAGGCGCATGCTAATGCGTTCGAACACTTCGGTGGTGTACCACAGCTCTTGGTTCCCGATAATCTACGTAGCGCGGTCACCAAAGCCAATCGTTATGAGCCGAGACTTAACGACAGCTATCAAAAACTAGCTAATCACTATCAAACCGCCGTAATGCCAGCTCGTCCCTACAAACCAAAAGACAAAGCCAAAGCAGAGAATGCCGTGCTTCTAGTGGAACGCTGGATCATGATGCGGCTGCGACACCAAACCTTCTATACCTTCAAGGCGCTGAATCTCGCTATCCGAGAACTCATGAATGAGTTAAACCAACGTGAGATGAAACAGTATGGCGCGAGTCGTCAATCATTGTTCGATAAACTCGACAAGCCAGCGTTAAAGCCTCTCCCCAAACAGCGTTATCTGTATACCGAAACCAAGCGAGCCAAAGTTGGGCCTGATTATCACATTGAATATCACCGTCATTACTACTCGGTTCCCCATCAACTTGTTGGCCACTATGTTGAGCTAGAAGCCACCAATCGTCTGGTGCAGATCTACCACCAAGGTAACTTGGTCGCTCAACATCCACGCAGCCAACGAGAGCGAGGAAATAGCACCAACGCAGAGCATATGCCAAGTAACCATCAACATCAAAAGTGGTCCCCTGGACGCTTGCTCAACTGGGGAGCCAATATCGGCCCGGCTACACGAGAAGTCATCAATAAGATGCTCAACTCCAAACCTCATCCAGAGCAGTCGTATCGCTCCTGCCTTGGGCTGCTCAATCTGAGTAAAGCGCATGGTGAATCACGCTTAGAGCAAGCCTGTAAAGATGCGCTGATGCTGACAAAACCGAACTACACCTTCATAAACAATCTACTGAAAAACAATCGAGAAGGACAACTGAGCAAAGACAACACGAGCACGCCGAACCTTGTTCATAGCAATGTCCGTGGCCCGAACTGTTATCACTAGGAGAAAGGATATGAACACACTCAATAACCAACTAAAAACCCTGCGGTTGAGCCATGCGGCGAAAGCGTTAGAGCAGCAACAAGAGCAACTGACGACCTACGCAGAGCTGGACTTCGAGGAGAGACTAAGCCTGCTTCTGGAAAGCGAAATCTTGAATCGCAATCAGACCAAAATCCAACGCTTAAAACGACAAGCCAAATTAAGAGTGGATGCACAGCCGAGCCAACTCGTCTACAAGGAGGGACGAAACCTCAACCGTAAACAAATGAGCGAACTACTAACGGGCAGTTATCTACACAAGCACCAAAACATCTTGATCACAGGCCCAACAGGAGCAGGTAAAACGTATCTTGGTTGTGCACTGGCAACCAGTGCCTGCGACCAACAACAAACGGTCAGATACTACCGATTAACTCGCTTGCTTGATGACCTGACCGCAGGACGTCTGGATGGCAGCTATCAAAAACAACTTCAATCGTTGGCTAAGAAAGGCTTACTGATCCTCGACGACTGGGGGATGGAAAAACTGACTCAGGAACACGCGGGCCACTTATTAGAAGTGCTTGAAGATCGTTACCAAAACAGCAGCACAATCGTCATCAGCCAATTACCTGTAAAAGAGTGGTACAACATGATCGGCAACGCCACCGTCGCAGATGCTCTCATGGATCGGCTGGTACACAATAGTCATCGAATAGAACTGGGAGGTGAATCAATGAGAAAACTGGCGCAATCCGATCACTTAGAGTAAAAATAGGAAGAGAGAAAAATGACAGGATCAGGTGATCGGAATAAACCGAAACAAGCGATCGCAATCACCGAAATACGCACTTTATGGGGCTATAGCGTTGTTTTGGTCTGACTAAGAGGACCCGAATAAACGCTCACCAAACATAAATAACGACAGTCCAATTAGCATGAGAGCTAATCCAGCATACTTCCACCAAAAAATCGGTCGTATTGGCATTTGTATCCATCCAAAACTATCAATCAGCATCCCCGTGATTAACTGACCTATAATGAATAAAAACATCGTGTTAGTAATTCCAATACGAGGGGCCAAAAAGATACTAGTAAATACCACCATGGCGCCAATCGCTCCACCAACCCAGCGCCACCAAGGTTGAGCTGCGAGCTGTTGACTCATTCCCGACCACTGTACTTGGACTAGCGCCAATATGCCCAGACAAATGGCTCCCACAGTAAAGGAAATGAAGGCGGCCATGAGCGGCTGGTCATTGACTCCAGAGCTGAGCCGACTGTTCACCGCGGCCTGAATGGATAACCCCATACCACTGACGAAAGCGAGCAATAAGTAGAGCAGGTTCATGATTCCCCCAAATGAAAAAAGTGATTCAAAATCAGTCGTTATGATGACGTATTTTGAGGTTAAGTACCAATCATCACGTTAAGGTTATTCATCAATCGCTCAATAATGTGAATGACGAGGGGTTGATATTTATCATCCTCCCCCCAATCATTGTATATAGACATCGTTCTACCTATGTTTTTAGAAGGTGTTGGTTAATGAGTTTGATATCGTGATATCGACAAATTCGCTGAAACGTACAGGGCGAGAGCCAATCAATCTTTAAGGAGATGACATGAAAGTACTTGTTGTTCTTACCTCGCATGACCAGTTAGGTGATACGGGCCATAAAACCGGTTTCTGGCTAGAAGAGCTAGCGGCGCCTTATTATGCAATGCAAGATGCCGGCGTTGAAATGACACTTGCATCTCCAGCGGGTGGTCAACCACCACTTGATCCGGGTAGTGCGGGAGAAGAATTTCAAACAGAGGACACTCGTCGTTTTGAAAAAGATCCTATCGCACAAGAGCGTCTAGCCAATACGATGACGCTTTCTGAAGTCGACATCAATGAATACGATGGGGTTTTCTATCCGGGTGGCCACGGTCCATTGTGGGATCTTGCGGAAGACAAAACCTCTATTGCGATTATTGAAGACACCATCAAGGCACACAAACCTGTCGCCTTGGTATGTCACGCACCTGGCGCACTTCGCCATGTGAAAAATGCGCAAGGCGAGCCATTGGTCAAAGGTAAAAAGGTCACTGGTTTCTCCAACTCTGAAGAAGCTGCGGTACAATTGACGGATGTTGTGCCTTTCCTTGTGGAAGATATGCTGCAAGAAAATGGTGGTGAGTATTCGAAGTCTGATGACTGGACATCGTATGTGTTGACTGATGGTTTGTTAATTACAGGACAAAACCCTCAATCCTCTGCTGAAACGGCGACAGCTTTGATTAAAAAGCTTAACGCCTAATGGTTCGATAGTCCTACGATAGCGTCTTATCGTGGGAAAATTGTCAAACGCCTCAAACTGAGTTTGGGGCGTTTTTTTATCCTGTCGAACGCGCTTTAAGTTTTTATGCTTTACGGTCGGAGCCTTACGCCAATTTGGAGAGATCTAGGGCAACGGGATCGCCTAACCAGTATGCATGTATCGTATGATCGGCGAGAGCATTGCCAGTCAATCCGTGCACAAAGACAGTCAGGCCTGCACGGTGCACCTCTAACCATGGAATAATGGCATCAAACACCTCACTAGAAAATGCAATTTGACAGCTCCACATCGTATGTGGGCCAACCCGCTTTTCATGTATTCGGCCAATGCTTACAGGAAATGTGTCACCAGCCTGGTGACATAATTGACGGGCAAATGCGAGCGTCACTTCATCAAAATACACATGAGCATGATAGGCAGGATGCTTATTGACGGGACGTTTGACGGCTTCCATAAAAACCTCTTTAAGCGCAATAAATAAGTAACAGTCGAGCGTCAATGATAGGTGAGTCTGCGTTTCAACGCGAGTGCTTATCGAACGATATTGGATAAGCAATAGAGAATCGGTGGTTAGCAATTACTGACAGGGAGCGTAGCCTTGTTGTGTCCAAGCACTGTATATTGGAGATAAAAAAAGAGAGAGCCTAAGCTCTCTCTTTTTTAGGTGTATGGTCGGACTGAGAGGATTTGAACCTCCGACCCCCGACACCCCATGACGGTGCGCTACCAAGCTGCGCTACAGTCCGATGCAACAAAGCATACCAGTTTTCTTGGCCTCGTCAAGATGAAAAACACCGTTAATTTTTATTGAGGTGCTTGATTTAATTATCTTTTGAGTAAAATCTTTGCAGCTCGGTTAACCCTTGCAATAATACAGGCAACGTTGGGCTTTGATGTTTAATACGATGATAATTTTTATCGTAGAGCTTAAAGTTACCAAACTTATCAATCACGGTGGTTTTATCGCCAGTGACTAGCGCTAATTCTTTTTGATCACCAGCGAGAATCCACTTACGCTTGGTTTCATCGAACAGGTTCCGACCACTACTGAAATCACTCGGATTCGAAGAGACACCCATTAAATCTTGCATCAAGGTCACGGAAAGATCGAGATGGCTCGATGGGTGAACAAATTGTGCTGGTAGCTTACCAGGCCAGTGAATCACCATGGGTACTTTAATCTGGTATTGACTGTAATTACTGTTTGAACCCCAGCTGTTGGTTTTCGTTTCGTTGAATTCCATGCCGTGGTTAGACGTAATAATCACCACAGTATTATTATTTAATTTCAATTCATCGATTTTAGCGAATAAAGTCGCGAGCTCATGATCGGCCTGACGAACTGAGTAGTGGTAGTCACTCATCAGACGTTTCGCTGGTGACCCTTTTGAGCTCGAATTATGGAAATTATCGAAATCAGACACTGACGTTAGCTCAAGATAGCTAAACCAGTGTGTGTTTTGGTGTTGTTGTACCCATTGCGCCCAATGATCGATGGTTTGTACGTCGTGGGGCAACATTTTAATGAACGTTTGCTTTTGCATCGCCACTTTGCGGAACATGGTTTCGTGGTACAAGTCATCGGCAAAGTTATCACCACTAAACAGTCCGAACTGATATTGATGGGATTTAAACACATCTAACATCACAGGCGCGACACCTTGGGCAATGATACTGCTGGCATAACTGCTCGGCAGCCCATAGAACAAACCAAAAATACCGTACATATCGTTACTTGAACTGTAATGGTTCAGGAACTGCAGATTTTGTTGGGCGTAGGCCGCGGTATTCGGCATCAGTTTTGTGTTTAAGGCATCTGCACGCAAATTATTGACGCTGACCAGCAACACATTGAGTTGGTTTGCTCGGCGGCCAAATTGAATCTTTTCTCGTGGATAATCGACAAGATCCACATTATGTTTCTGGTTTTCTTTTAACCGCTTACGGTATTCCTCGCGATCCAGCAAGCCATGTTTTTCCATAAAGGATTTCGCGGTCATTGGGTACGACAGTGGGAAATTCGACTTTTGACTGGTGACTGGTGCATAGAAATACGCATCAGACCATACGTAGATCAAATGACTGGTAATAAAGCACACAAAAAAGACCGCCGCCATGGGGCGACCAATGCGCTTATGTGACAGTTTACGTTGCTTACGCCACACCCATTCAGACAGGCCCAACTCCAGCAAGAAAATCAAGGGGAGAACCACAAACAGATGTTGGAGGTCGGTACTCAGACGGTTGGTTTTATCGCTAAATAATAATTCCCAAACCACAGGCGTTAAATGTAAATTTATGATTTGATAGGCTTGGGTATCAATCAGTAGTACGGTGAGCCCGGTGGTGGAAAAACACACCGCAAAGAATCGAAACACTGACCTCGATGGAATCACAAAGGTCAGTGGGAACAGAATGAGGAGATAAAGCGCGAAAACCAAAAAGCCAAAATGCCCCACCCAAGAAACAGACAGATACAGTTGTCCTAGGAAGGTTTCTGGCCATGGTGATTGAGCGATGTACCGCGTACCGATCAACATTGCAGCAATGATATTAAAGAAGGCAAACCAATGCCCCCAACCGACTAAGCGCGATACGCGTTCGCCGTATGTATTTCCGCTATCTACCATGTGATGTTCTGTTATTTATCCGTTGATGATGAACTCAGTCTTCGATTGACGAGATTAACGCTTGTGAGAATTTCTCCGCAATCGATTTGCGTTGTTTCGCGGCCACATTGGTGTTGATGACATTCGTGGCAATATTCCCTGCAATCATCAATGTTAACTCAGATGATGATTGATGTTTATCAAGAACAGCAGCAATTTCCGTCAGAATTGTTTCAACTTGTTCGTCACTATATTTTGATGTAATTGGCATAAGGACTCTATAGATGATAGTAAAAGCGGCTTATGATAACCTACTATACCCTACAACTGAAACCCAACGATGATAATTTCACTATGAGTCTGCACCTTTCTAACGTTATTTTGCACCAATTGCGTAAAAATGATAGCGACGAGCTTGTCGTAAACTTTAGAGCACAAGCGCTCGATAATGATACCTCCACAGAAAATCTTGTGGCCGAATTGCATCGTGTATTCAATGCAAAAGCCAGTAAAGGTTTTGGTTCCTTTCAAGAAGATAGTCAATTTCAAACTTGGCTGCAGGAATTACGTCAAGGAAAGCGTGATTTTTACGATTTTTCTCAAGTAAGTGGGCAACGTTTGTGCGACGAATTAGCAAAGTACCCTTTCGCGGAAGCGGGGATTTTGGTATTTGCTGAATATCAGTCGCTGGCGACCGATTACTTATTTATTGGTTTACTGCCAACGAATCAGAGTTTGAAAGTGACAGAAGGACTAGACATTAGTGCGACTGACTATCTGGACCTGAATAAAATGGATATTGCTGCGCGCATTGATATTTCCAGTTATGAAACCGATAACGCGTCTAATCGCTACCTGACATATATCAAAGGGCGAGTAGGGCGCAAAGTCGCCGATTTCTTTTTAGACTTTCTTCAGGCAAACGTGGGACTGGATACCAAGCAGCAAAACCAAGTATTAATGCAGGCGGTGCAAGATTTTTGTTCTGACGCTAAGCTCGAAAAAGAAGAAGCCATCAGTTACAAAAAACAAGTCGCTGAGTATTGTAATGAACAGATTAAATCCGGTGATGAAATCGAAGTGCAAGAATTGTCTGGTGAATTATCACCGAGCAGTGACGGTACGAGCTTCTTAGAGTACACCCAGCAACATGGTTATGAACTTGAAGAAAGCTTTCCCGGTGACCGCACCGCGGTGCGTAAGCTGACTAAGTATGTCGGTGCGGGGGGCGGTCTAAATATCAGTTTTGATAGCCTACTGATGGGAGAGCGTGTGTTTTATGATCCAGAGACCGACACGTTGACCATTAAGGGAACGCCACCTAATCTCAAAGACCAGCTGACCCGCAATAAACATTAAACGCATTTCTCGGATTCTTTCTATTAAAGCCCAAGTCACTCATTGTGACTTGGGCTTTTTTCACTAAGCATTGTCCGTCACGGTAGCGCTAGGCTGAGGGGGTTGTGATGGCGCCATACTTTCATCGACAGGTTCGCATGGGTCAATGAACCAGCCCATGTATGAACACGCAATGGTAATGATGATACACACGAAACTTAACCACATGAAGGGGGCGTAAGAGAGCGTTGCGACTCCTAAAATACCTGCCATATAAATACCGTTATCACTCCATGGCACCATGCCTGAGGTCAGCGTGCCCCCAAATTCCGCATTACGTGATAGGTTTTTACGTTGATAACCGAGACGATCATAGTTTTTCGCGCAAATTTTGGGCGTCAGAATTAATGATACATACATGGCGGAGCCAAATACATTACCAAGAAACGCCGTTCCAATCGTGCTCGTCGCTAAAGAGCCCGCATTCGTGATGCGATGAGTAAAGAGTTTTGCAATGGTTTCTAACACACCGACTTTATCTAATAAGCCGCCGAAACCCAACCCGAAGATAATCACCGCGACCGAGCCGAGCATCGAGGACATGCCACCCCGGTTAAGGATGGAGTCAATAAACTCGACTCCGGAATCAATCGAGTAAGGTGCCCACGCTGTTTTGAACGCAATGAGCGGATCCATATTTTGCACCATCACAGCCCAAACCACGCCAAGTAATGAGCCAAAGCTGATCACCGGGAAAGAAGGTAAACGTAATGCCAATAATCCCAATACAATAATGACTGGAACAAAGGAATAAGGCGTAATA
The DNA here is from genome assembly GCF_003716875.1 of Vibrio zhugei. Lineage (NCBI taxonomy): Bacteria > Pseudomonadati > Pseudomonadota > Gammaproteobacteria > Vibrionales > Vibrionaceae > Vibrio > Vibrio zhugei. The sequence continues at coordinate 964,696 of NZ_CP033078.1, forward strand.
TCAAATTGATTTTGCATGGACAGCATGACCGATTGCACTTTTGACATGTCGACTTGTCCCGAATAATGAATGCCAAATGCGGTAAACATAATTGCGGTGATGACATAGCTGATCGCGGCAATCGGCAACATACCTTTAATGTGTTCTACTACTTCAACGTTCGACATACTTGAGGCTAAAATAACAGAATCTGACAGGGGGGACATTTTATCGCCGAAATAGCACCCTGAGAGCACCGCGCCAGCGGTGACAGGGGCCGGAACACCAAGTCCTTGTCCAATGCCCATCATAGCAATGCCTGCGGTACCAGCCGCGCCCCATGAGGTTCCTGTCGCGAGAGCGGTAAGAGAACAAATGATCATGGTTGCGAGTAAAAATATGGAAGGGTGAATCGCTTTGAGGCCGTAATAGATGATGGTTGGGACGATGCCGCCAGCAATCCATGTGCCGACCAGTGCGCCGACCGCGAGTAAGATAAGCACCGCTCCAAGCCCATTCGATATCCCACTTAGGGCGGCTTTTTCTAAATCATGATATTTGTGGCCCAAGCGTAATCCCAAGCCAATAATAATGAACCAGCCAATATACAACGCGAGTTGAATGGGTAAGTCGAGTTTTGCTGTAAAAGAAAATGCGATCAGTAGAAATAATCCGAGTGACACAATAACTTGTAGCATGCTTGGTAAGCGCTTGCCCGCAGATACCATAAAAAAACTCTTTCGAATGGTTATGCTAATGAATTGGTGTAAGGATAGAAAAATATGGTAAGCACTCTACCTTAAACATAGTGATTTATCGAGTTTGGAAAGTAATTCTTTGCGTAAAAATCGACATTAAACCGGTTTTTATAGCGTTAAATATTAAAAATTCTTGTATCTATAATAGAAGTTACTATTCCGATTGTTTTGCACTAAATGGCATAATTATCTAAATTTATAAGGGGTTTATGTCAATCTCATTCATTGGTAACTGTGCTCTTGACTGGGAAAAATCGCTGCATTGTATGGCGTGTTTCCTTTCATCTTCTGTTTGGTCATGAGATATTCGTGGTTGAGATTTTGTTGAGAATCCCTTATAGATGGGTAAACCAATAACAAAGAACATGGAGAAGTCGAGAATGAAAGTAGGTCTTGTAGGTTGGCGCGGCATGGTCGGGTCGGTATTAATGCAGCGTATGGTAGAAGAAGGGGATTTCCAACATATTGAACCGACTTTCTTTAGTACCTCACAAGTGGGGGGAGTGGCACCGAATTACGGCAAAGAAGCCGGAACGCTGCAAGACGCGTTTGATATTGATAGCTTAAAACATCTTGATGCTATCATTACTTGCCAAGGCGGCAGCTATACTGAAAAAGTGTATCCGCAACTTCGTCAGGCGGGCTGGAAAGGCTATTGGATTGATGCCGCATCGACATTGCGTATGGTGGATGAGTCGATTATCACGTTGGATCCGGTAAACTTAACGCAAATTCAACAAGGCATTCATCATGGCAAGAAAACATTTGTCGGCGGTAACTGCACCGTCAGCCTAATGCTAATGGGGTTAGGTGGCTTGTTTGATAAAGGGCTGGTGGAGTGGACCAGTGCGATGACGTATCAGGCAGCATCGGGATCGGGTGCCAAGAATATGCGTGAATTGATCACTCAAATGGGGGTGATTGCGGATTCTGTCAGCTCTGAGCTCGCCAACCCAGCCAGTTCCATTCTCACCATTGATCGCAAAGTCGCGGAAACCATGCGCTCCTCTTCTTTTCCAACCCAAGAGTTTGGCGTACCACTTGCAGGCTCGCTAATCCCTTGGATCGATGTCAAGCGTGATGATGGTCAAAGCAAAGAAGAATGGAAAGGCGGCGTCGAAGCCAATAAGATCCTTGGATTGCAAGACTCACCAGTGCCAATCGATGGAACTTGTGTCCGTGTGGGAGCGATGCGCTGTCATTCGCAAGCATTGACGATTAAGCTTAAGCAAAATGTCCCTATGGATGAGATCGAAGATATTATCGCATCTCATAATGAGTGGGCGACGGTGGTGCCAAATGAGCGCAGTATCACAGAGCAGCATCTATCGCCTGCAAAAGTAACCGGGACTTTGTCAGTTCCTGTTGGGCGCCTGCGCAAAATGAAAATGGGGGATGACTTTTTGAATGCCTTCACCGTTGGCGACCAATTATTATGGGGCGCTGCGGAGCCATTACGCCGGACATTGCGTATTATCTTGGCAGAGAAGTCGTAATGTAATAATGCCGTTTTGATAGCAAAAGCGTCGACCTTGGTCGGCGCTTTTTTCTTAGGATGGTGGATCATAGTAAGGGATTATCCAGACAGGCCGGGCAACAAATTATTTAATCCATTGGTAATAAATTCAACCCCGAGTGCGGCGAGGATTAACCCCATGATCCGAGTGATGACGTTGATGCCTGTTTGGCCGAGAAAGCGGACAATAAATGGCGCAGAACGAAATAACGCCCAACACCCAAAACAAAACACACTGATTGTTATGACGATCCCGAACAAATCTAAGGTTGTAGGATAGCGCGATCCGTACACAATCGTAGAGCTAATGGCACCAGGTCCGGCCATGAGTGGCATCGCGAGGGGTACCACACCCACCTGCTCACGACTGATGGACTCATTTTTTTCTTGTTTATTTTGTTTATCTTCTCCCAATTTCCCACTCATCATAGAAAACGCGATACTGATTAACAGCAGGCCACCGGCGACACGAAAGGCATCGAGAGAGATACTGAACATATCTAATAAAAATTGCCCGCCTAATAGCGAACAGATAAGAATAATGGCAACAGAGAGGTTGGCTGTGCGTGCAGTTTTGCTCCGCTCATCGTGTTCCATGTGGCTGGTTAAAGACACAAAAATAGGCATGATTCCAATGGGATTGACGGTCGCCAACAAGCCCAGAAAAAAATGTAAAAAGATGGAGAAGTCGTTATATGCCATGATCCTACTCTAATGAAGGAAGTAAACACGAAAATGTGCGGGTAATGTAAGCGAAATAGCGCATGATAACGAATGAAAAAAATTGTAGTAAATTATCAATAAAGCATTAAAAAAAGTAATGCGAGATTTGAAAGAGAGAGACAATTGTCATTTTGTGCGTAAGGCAGGATAAACGAGAATTTTTTTTGACCAAAAGCCGCGATCAGTGTTGTTATAATCATCCAGTGGCACATACACAATGTAGTGCGAATGGAGAGAAGCGAGAGTTTGAAATTTTTTTACAACTGCTCGTAATTCTCTAACTTAATTGAGGATTTTTAACAAAAATTAATGAATTTCATAGAGATAAATAACCTTAAAAAACATGTGGTTAGTGGGTTTTTTTGCAGGGTGAAAATAATGTCACTTTTTAATCAGTCAAACTGATCCAAATCAATTTTATTGCGTGTATTCACGTCTATACTCACCACATGAAAGCCGTTTATTAAGTGTTCGAAGGCGTAAAACATCCAGAAATCGGGATGTGAACGTAAAAGACTTACTAAAAAGTTTTTAACTATTTTTGATTTAGGAGATCTAATATGGCTGTAACTAACTTAGCTGAACTCGATGCTCTTGTGGCACGTGTGAAAAAAGCTCAAGCAGAATTCGCCACTTATTCGCAAGAACAAGTCGATAAAATATTCCGTGCGGCTTCACTTGCGGCAAACCAAGCGCGTATCCCGCTCGCTCAGCAAGCTGTTGCTGAGTCTGGCATGGGGATTGTGGAAGACAAAGTGATTAAAAACCACTTCGCCTCAGAATATATTTACAACAAATACAAAGATGAACAAACCTGTGGTGTGTTAGAAGAAGACGACAGCATGGGCACCATGACCATCGCTGAGCCTGTTGGCATTATTTGCGGTATTGTTCCAACCACTAACCCAACCTCAACTGCGATTTTTAAGTCACTCATTTCTTTGAAAACTCGTAACGGTATTATCTTTTCTCCACACCCACGAGCGAAACACTCCACCAATGATGCAGCGAAACTTGTGCTAGATGCTGCGGTTGCCGCAGGGGCACCCAAAGACATCATCGGTTGGATTGATGAACCTTCGGTTGAGCTGTCTAATGCATTGATGCGTCATGAAGACCTCGCATTGATTCTCGCCACTGGTGGCCCAGGTATGGTGAAAGCGGCTTACTCTTCAGGTAAACCTGCCATTGGTGTGGGTGCTGGTAATGTGCCTGTCGTGATTGATGAAACGGCGGATATCAAACGTGCGGTTGCCTCTGTATTGATGTCTAAAACATTTGATAACGGTGTCGTGTGTGCCTCTGAGCAAGCAGTCATTGTTGTTGATGAAGTTTACGAGCAAGTGAAAGAGCGTTTTGCTTCTCATAAAGGCTATGTGCTTAGCAAAGATGAAGCAGCGAAAGTACGTGATGTACTGCTTATCGATGGCGCTCTTAACGCGAAGATTGTTGGTCAGCCAGCTACGAAAATTGCTGAAATGGCAAACATTACCGTACCTTCTGATACCAAAGTCCTGATTGGTGAAGGTTTACACGGTAAAGTGACAACGGAAGATGCTTTTGCGCATGAAAAACTGTCGCCAACATTGGGTATGTTCCGTGCGGTTGATTTTGAAGATGCGGTAGCTCAAGCGGTGCACATGGTTGAGATTGGTGGCATCGGTCATACATCGGGTCTCTACACCAACCAAGACAGAAACCAAGACCGTATTTTGTATTTTGGTGACAAATTAAAAACCGCTCGTATTTTGATCAATATCCCAACGACTCATGGCGGTATTGGTGATTTATATAACTTCAATATTGCACCATCACTGACGCTCGGTTGTGGCTCTTGGGGTGGGAACTCTATTTCTGAAAACGTGGGTCCTAAACACCTCATCAACAAAAAGATTGTTGCAAAACGAGCAGAAAATATGTTGTGGCACAAACTTCCAAAATCTATCTACTTTCGCCGCGGTGCACTGCCTGTAGCTTTGTCTGATTTAGAAGACAAAAAACGTGCGTTCTTAGTGACCGACCGTTACTTGTTCAACAATGGCTATGCTGATGAAATTGTTGCTTTATTGAAAGCACAAGGCATGGAAGTGCAAACCTTCTACGAAGTCGAAGCGGATCCAACCTTATCCATCGTACGTAAAGGTGCGGAGCAAATGAACAGCTTCAAGCCTGACGTGATTCTAGCGCTGGGCGGTGGGTCACCGATGGATGCTGCGAAAATTATGTGGGTAATGTACGAACACCCAGAAACCGAGTTTGAAGAATTGGCAATGCGCTTTATGGATATCCGTAAACGTATTTACAAATTCCCTAAAATGGGTAAAAAAGCGGAACTGGTGTGTATTACTACGACGTCAGGCACAGGTTCAGAAGTGACCCCATTTGCTGTGGTAACCGATGATGAAACTGGCGCGAAATACCCGCTAGCTGATTACGAAATCACGCCAAACATGGCTATTGTGGATGCGAACTTAGTCATGAACATGCCAAAATCGTTAACAGCGTTTGGTGGTTATGATGCAGTGGTTCACTCATTAGAAGCGTACGTTTCTGTGATGTCGAGTGAATACTCTGATGGTCAAGCATTACAAGCTTTGAAACTGTTAAAAGAGTATCTGCCATCAAGCTATGCCAATGGCGCGAATGACCCTATTGCTCGTGAACGTGTACACAATGCCGCGACGATCGCCGGTATTGCCTTTGCCAACGCGTTCTTAGGTGTCTGTCACTCAATGGCCCATAAACTGGGTGCTGAGTTCCACATTCCGCATGGTTTAGCGAACGCGCTATTGATGGAAAACGTCGTACGTTACAACGCGAACGATAACCCAACAAAACAAGCAGCGTTCTCTCAATATGACCGCCCACAAGCGCGTCGTCGTTATGCCGAAGTCGCTGAGCATCTTGGCCTTGTAAAAGAAGGCGCACATACTGCTGAGAAAATTCAAGCTCTACTATCTTGGTTGCATGAATTGAAAGCTGCATTAGACATTCCAATGTCAATTCAAGCGGTTGGCGTGAATGAAGCCGACTTCTTTGCCAAACTTGATGAGTTAGCGGTGGAAGCGTTTGATGACCAATGTACCGGTGCGAACCCACGTTACCCATTAATTAGTGAGTTGAAAGAGGTCTTGATTGCGTCTTACTACGGTAATGCTTATGTCGAAGGCGAAACCTTTGAAGGCACAACGGTTATTAAGAAAAAAGCCGACCAAGTTGCCGCGGTAAAACGCGCTCATGAAGAAGCGAAAGCGCAGAAAGCAGAGAAACAACAACCTGCTGCTAAGAAAAATAAAAGCGAAGCCTAAGCGCACTTAGGTTTATGATGCAAAAAGCCCCGCTGCCGAGCAGCGGGGCTTTTTTATTGGATGGTGTTGACGTCGTCTTTGCCACCGTTGTGAAAGTATGTTTGCAATGGGTAGTTCAACAAGGCGTTGATCTACCCATTCTACGATAGCGACGATTGATAAGAGGAATGCGCTTGCGCTGCTCCTACCCATCAACCCCACAGAAGGTGCCGCTAGGTTAACCAGCTAACGAGTTGGTCACCACTTTATAGATAGGGTCTTCTTCATTGTTGACTTCGACTAAGCTGCCCGCTTTTTTCAATAGGGCACGGCAATCTTTACTTAGGTGACGTAAATGAATGACTTTCCATTGTGAAGAGTAGCGTTCTGCCACGGTCTCAATCGCTTCAATGGCGGAATGGTCCACCACACGAGAGCGCGCAAAATCGATGACCACTTCTTTCGGGTCGTTATCAGCATCAAAAATTTCGGTGAAATTCGCCGCTGAACTGAAGAAGATTGGTCCGTCAATTTTGTAGGTTTTCACGCCAGCTTCATCCGTTTCTTGTTTGGCGTAGATATGCTTGGCGTGTTGCCATGCAAACATTAACGCTGAAGCGATGACGCCAATACCCACCGCCATGGCAAGGTCGGTAAACACCGTGATGACAGTAACGAGTACAATCAAGAAAAAGTCTTGCTTAGGCACACGGCGTGCGAGTGAGAAAGTCGCCCATTCAAATGTTCCAATCACCACCATGAACATCACACCGACCAAGGCGGCTAAAGGAATCATCTCGATCAGTGACGAGGTGAATAGAATGAACATTAATAGAGCAATGGCAGCGGTAATACCCGATAAACGACCACGACCGCCAGAATTAATGTTGATCATTGACTGGCCAATCATGGCACAGCCACCCATAGCACCAAAGAATGAACAACTGACGTTTGCAATGCCTTGTCCGATACATTCGCGATTTGATTTTCCGCGAGTGTTAGTCATTTCATCAATGACGGTAAGGGTCAGTAAGGATTCAATCAAACCAACGCCAGCAAGGATCACTGAGTAAGGTGCGATAATTTGTAACGTTTCCCAAGTAAGAGGGACATCGGGAATCGAGAAAGACGGCAAATTACCAGCCATCGTGGCATTGTCGTTGCCAGTCATTGATCGTAGGAAATCGACAACGGTGCGCGTATCCAAATGGAAGAAATGTACGATCAGAGTAATCACAACAATCGCCGCTAAAGAGGCTGGCACTGCAGAGGTCAGTTTAGGCAAAAAGTGAATAATGGCCATGGTCAATAAGACTAAGCCCAGCATGATAAGCAATTTCTCTTGGCCAAGCCAATGCATTGCGCCGTCAGCGCCTGGGACTTTAAATTGTCCCAATTGAGCGAGAAAGATCACGATAGCCAGGCCGTTGACGAAGCCAATCATCACCGGAGTCGGGACAATACGGATAAATTTACCGAGCTTAAAGACCCCGGCTAGAATTTGTAGGATACCGGCAAGGAGCACGGCGGCAAACAGATATTGGACACCGTGAACCGCGACTAAGCTCACCATCACGACCGCCATTGAGCCGGTTGCGCCAGAAATCATTCCTGGACGACCGCCAAAAATCGACGTCATCAAACCGACAAGAAAAGCGGCATATAAGCCGACCATAGGTTCTACGCCCGCCACGAAAGCAAACGCGACCGCTTCAGGCACCAGTGCAAGTGCGACCGTTAAACCAGACAGCACATCGTTTTTCACCGAGTGCTTAGTAAACTGCGGAAATTCAAACATGTTGATTGTTTCTCATATAGTAAAAGGGGATTTTGCTAGCTGGCTATATACCGTTACAGTGTAGTGGATAACTGTGAAGTACACATGTCAGTAACAAGATAACAACTTGCAATAGAGGGCGCATGCTACAGAAATGTCGCGTGCAGTTCAATTATTGAGATATTGTATACAAAGAGTTCATAAAAAAAGGCTGCCTAATAGCATAATGCTTGTAAGTTAAGAGGCATTTAACATCTTTTAGAAGGCCTGGTCGCATAGCGACTGGGCCTTCTTTTTACTGCTCTTGGATAGCTTCGTTCTCTCCTTTCTGGCAGCGTAAAACTCTCAGCCATATCTAAGATGTAATTCATCACCTCCGGGACCCTTCCCGGTGCCACTGACGGCAGTTGCTGTAATTGCCCTATTAAGAACAACGAAGCTTGTTTGAACCCTATCTGGTAAGGCATGACCTTGTTTTGATCGTAAGCCATTTGGCACATCAAGAACCTAAGTAAGTTGTAAGCCAGCAGCATGCCCCATAATTCTTGTTCTACTAGCTCAGGCTTTTTACTTCTTAGGGTTAGGGTGTTTTGCAGCATATATTGCTTCATTTCTCGATAACCAAGTTCGATTTCCCACCGATGGCTATATAGCTCGGCTATGTCTTGCCCTGGGTAACGCAAGGGATCTGTCATTGAGGTTAATAACCGAACTTCCTTCCCCTTTATCGTCTTGGTGATTAATCGAGCCTCGAGTGTTTCTGGTGCATCGTGCCACTTCTTCTTCGCTTGTGGGGATAGCGTTAACTCAACCAGCTCTTGACCACGTCCTAATTGGCGAAGTGTCGTGTATTGCGCCCCTTTACGCATGGGAATTAGCCAATGTCTTTCTGTCCCTGTTGTCTGCCAACGGTGTAAAAGCCCTAGCGCATAAAAACCTCTATCGAAGATAGTCAGGCTATTATCTGGTGATTGCTCTATGAGCTCCGTTGTTAGGTCCACTTCACTTGTTGATGTGGAATCGAACGAAGCGCTATTTAGAAGATGACTAGTCAGCTCCATGTGGCAGACCATGCGCACTTGAGGATATTCGGACGAGCACTTTTGATTCCGAGTCCGACTGAATGTCTCACCGTTTTCTTTCGTATCTGGCGTTCGCCAGACGACGCCGTCGACAGCATGAAGCGTGAGTCCATGCCAGTCTGGATGAGGCGTTTTATCATGCCAAATCTTCTGTGTTTGAGTAAAAACGGATTTCATGACATCGGAGCCCAACCGTTGTCTGGCTTGGATGACGGCACTTGGAGCAACAAATGGCTTCTTACCTGGAAGGAGGATATCCAGTTTCGACACAACTTTCTCCATAGACAAGTGACGATATAAAGACATCCCAACGACACTCCATACCATCATCTCCATAGGCAATCTTCGTCTACGAACTGTGGTAATTCCGGTATCTTCTAAACATTGCGAAATGAGTTCAGGGGAAAGTAGGTCAGATAACCCCGAAAGTTGTTCAGCAGAAAATTTGTGTACTTGGTTAAGTGCTTGTCTTAAAAACATAAAAAAATCCGAGTGCATGAATACACTCGGATTTTGACACGTTAGATGGATCCTTCAACCGATCATTTTAGTCTTAACTGATCGGCATTATGCCTAATAGCAGCCTTTTTATTCTCTCTAATGGCGGTTATTTCGCCGTGTTCGCCATCTCGGCACTAGCCTGGCTGCGAGCAGCTTGGCTACCTGCGCCTTTTGACTGATAACGTTCCGTGCGGAATGGTGCTGCATTGATCGTTATCTCTGCCATCTCATGAGTACCCGGTGCTTTGGTCATCTCGGATGAAGCATGCAATTTATAGTGTTTCATATCGCTCGCTTTGTTGTCCGTCACTTTAACTTCTGGCGTTGCAGGTTGTGCATCTGGCGTAGCGTCAGCAGATACGGGTGCCACTGGCGTCGCACTGTCATCTACGGCTGTATCGACAACCCCTTGCTCTGTTGACTCAGCCGGTGTTTCTGTGACTGATTTTGCAACGTTATCGGTTGTCTCAACCGTGCTTTCTGCAACCTGCTGTTGAGCAACACTAGATTCAATGGTGTGCTCTTCAACATGACTGGCTACGGTTGTTTCCACCGTCACTTCTTGGGCTGGTTGCGATTTGACTAATGGTTCTGTGGTTTGGCTCTCTTCGCGACGAATAATCACTTTACCCATTGCCATCTCAGGGAATGCAAACCCGCCTATTGGTGTGACATTTTGCTCGCTCTTCTGTTCTTGAGCTGGCTTTTCTGCCTTCGGCGTTTGTTTGGTTATGCCGTAACTTGGCATCACTTTACCCATGGCCATCTCTGGAGAGGCAACTCCACCTTTACGTAGGCGGAATGGGTTAGGGCGACGATCACGACCGCGACGACGACGTTGGCCACTGGCTCGAAGATGACGAGGAGAACGGCGATTACGACGTTGCTTCTGTTCTTTCGGCTTATCAGCGGTGGTCTCATCGGTGGTGACTGAGGCCTCGGCTTGTGGTGCGATTGGAGCAGCGGTTTGCTCATCAAGTGTCGCTTGTACTGGCGCTTGTGCAGACACGTCCGCTTCGTCGGTGATTTTTTCGGTCACTTTCGAGTTGACACGAACCTGCTTAGTGAGTTTACGACGCTGACGACGCTCTTTCACTTTGACATTTTTAGCGTCTGCTTGATTGTCCTTTTGCTGTGGCTTGTTATCTTGCTGAGGCGTGTGTGCTTCTTCAGCAATTTGACGGCCCTGCTCTTGGACTTTCGTTGGCTTCGCCTCGTCATTATCGTTGTTATTACGACGATCTTGCTTAGGCTTACGATCTTGACGTGGCTTACGCTCTTGCTTAGGTTTACGGTTTTGATTGCCGTTATCCTTGTTGTCGTTCGCCGATTTATCTTGCGCAGTCGTTTCAGTGTTATTGCCTTGGCTATTTGCGTTGGCTGACTTATTACCGTTGCGACGATTTTGATTACGGTCGCGCTGTGGACGACGGCGATCATTATTATTGTCACGACGCGACTGGTGCGATTTGCTCTTGTCGTTTTGAGTGTCTTGTTTGGTGTCAGTTTGCGCTTGAGCGGTTTCAACGCTGGTCTCTTTCGCAGGTGTTGCGGTTTGAGGCTCTGGGTTTAACAGTTTTTTAAGCCCTGTGACAATGCGCGAGAACAGACCGGGTTGCGATGCGTGTTGCGCAGTGTCCGCTTTCGCAGTCTCTGGCTTCGCTTGTTTCGCAGCAGTGTTGGCCGAGTGCGAAGTGAAGCTTTTCAACACAGGCTCTTCAATGCGTTTTGGTTTCAGAGCGGCTTCGCCATTCTCTTTACTTTCCGCTTCTTTCATTTGCTCGAGTTTTTTCGGCACTAGATAAGAAAGTAAGTCGTGCTCTTCACCTTCACGAATACGCAGTACTTCGAAATGCGGCGTTTCCATATCCGAGTTAGGGATGATGGTGATTTTGACTTCTTGGTTACGTTCAATGTGGTTGACAGAACGACGCTTCTCATTGAGTAGGTAAGACGCAATGGAGACAGGAACGACAGCCAATACTTGTGCTGTGTTGTCTTTTAAGGCTTCTTCTTCCACCAAACGTAATACCGATAGCGCTAAAGATTCGTTATCACGAACCACACCTGTCCCCGAACAACGTGGACAAATATGGTGACTGGCTTCAGCCAGAGAAGGGCTTAAGCGCTGGCGAGACATTTCCAATAAACCAAAACGGGAAATACGGCCGATTTGTACGCGCGCTCGGTCCATATGAACCGCTTCACGGATACGACTTTCGACTTCGCGTTGATGGCGAACGGGCGTCATATCGATAAAGTCGATCACGACCAAACCGCCTAAATCACGCAATCGCAATTGACGGGCGATTTCATCGGCCGCTTCTAAGTTGGTATTGAGGGCCGTTTCTTCAATATCACCGCCTTTCGTTGAACGAGAGGAGTTAATATCGATCGAGGTGAGGGCTTCTGTCGGATCGATAACAATCGAACCACCTGACGGCAAACGGACTTCTCGTTGGAACGCCGATTCGATCTGGCTTTCGATTTGGAAGTGACTAAACAGAGGAACATCGCCGTCGTATTTCTTCACGCGACTGACAAAGTCAGGACGAACATCGTTGATGTGCTCCATGACACGGTCGTAAATGGTTTGGCTATCGATCATGATTTCGCCGATATCACGACGTAAATAATCACGAATCGCACGTACAACCACGTTACTTTCCTGATGGATCAGAAACGGTGCTGGTTGAGATTTAGCCGCAACTTGAATACGTTCCCAAAGGTTGGTGAGATAACCAAAGTCACTGGCGAGATCTTCCGCACTTTTGCCCACGCCAGCCGTACGTACAATAATGCCTTTATCTTTAGGCAAAGTGTCGATGGCCGCTTTCAATGCTGTGCGCTCTTCACCTTCGATACGACGTGAAATGCCGCCCGCTTTCGGGTTATTTGGCATAAGAACCAAGTAGCTTCCCGCTAACGAAATCATCGTTGTTAGGGCCGCGCCTTTACTACCACGTTCTTCTTTCTCTACTTGAACAATAACTTCTTGGCCTTCTTTAAGCACTTCTTTGATGCTTGGTCGGCCTTTAAAAGTGTATCCAGAGGGAAAGTATTCGCGTGCTATTTCTTTAAGAGGAAGGAAACCGTGTCGTTCTGCGCCATAGTCGACGAACGCTGCTTCCAAGCTTGGTTCAATGCGGGTAATACGTCCTTTGTATATGTTTGATTTCTTAGATTCATGTCCTGGACTTTCGATGTCCAAGTCGAACAAACGTTGGCCATCAACCAACGCGACACGCATCTCTTCTTTCTGAGTTGCGTTAATTAGCATTCTTTTCATTGAAAAAATCTCATTATCTTTATCTTTTGTTTTGATTTTTGTTCTTGCTGCTTTGAGCCGTTTTCAAGGTGCCTGATCCCATGGCTTATCGGTACAGCCTCCCGGCTGGAGGGATGCTCGTGGGCACTTCAGTTACCACAGACAAATAAAACGCCTGTGATCCGCGGATTTATGCGGTAGATACTCAGCATGAAAAAGCGATGAGTAGAGCAGCAAGAGGGCGTTAACTAACCGTGTCTTACGCCACTTGCTGCACATTAGTTTTCGGCCTGTTACTCATTTCATTGTGTATGAGAGAGGCACGGAAAAAATAGAACCGAACAATCCTCATAGACAGGTGTGAACTATAGCAGTGACTGCGTAACTCAGCAATCTGCTTTATAAGAAAGCGAGAAAAATTTTGTTTCATTGCGCAAAAATTGACAACTTCCTCTTTCAGCAATAAAAATCACGGTAGAAACCGACTCAGTCCGTTCGTTAGTTTTACTGATTTTTTGCTGAATTTGGAAACTTAATTTCTCATTTTCTAGGTGTTCGACGTGATTTTAGTGAAAAAGTGAAATTTATCTAAATCCGAAATATGCATTTACACGGTTTGCAGTTAGAATACGCGACATGAGTGAGATAAGAACCCAAGTCCAACTTGTCGATATTGACGACGATATGGCTGGTCAACGCATCGATAATTTTTTGCGTAACCAATTAAAAACTGTTCCTAAGAGTATGATTTATCGGATCGTGCGTAAGGGAGAGGTGCGCGTAAATAAAAAGCGTGTCAAAGCCGAATACAAATTGATGGCTGGAGACACGGTACGTGTCCCGCCGGTGACCATTCAAACGGATGAGTCTAAGCAGGATGCACCAGTCAGCACCAAGCTCAATAAAGTGGCAGAGCTCGAGCAGCGCATCATTTTCGAAGATGAGCATATGCTGATTTTGAATAAGCCATCGGGTACGGCCGTTCATTGTGGCAGCGGTCTGAAGTTTGGTGCGATTGAAGCGTTACGCGCTTTACGCCCTCAAGCGCGATTTTTAGAATTAGTGCATCGTATTGACCGAGATACTTCGGGCATTTTGTTGGTCGCAAAGAAGCGCTCAGCACTGCGTCATTTACAAGCTCAATTTCGCGAAAAAACCGTGCGTAAATACTATTTCGCACTGGTGATGGGGCAATGGAAAAACAGCTGTAAAGTCGTAAAAGCCCCGTTGCTGAAAAATGATGTTAACAGTATTGTTCGCGTCAATCCAAACGGTAAAGCGTCTGAAACACGGTTTAAAATACTCGAGAAATTTAAAGATGCGACACTGATACAAGCGAGCCCGGTTACCGGTCGTACGCATCAGATTCGGGTACATACTCAATATACAGGCCATCCGATCGCTTGGGACGACCGCTATGGTGATCCTCGTTTTGATGCGTACACCGCGCAATTTGGTATTCAACGGCTCTTTTTACATGCGGCGAATATTCAATTTGTTCATCCAGGGTCGAATGAAAAAATGGACATCAGTGCGCCATTAGAAGAGCGCTTAGAAAAAGCGCTCGCTCGTTTGAGAAATGACCACTAAAACCTGACTTATTATGGTTTTTTAGATTTTTTTATACGCTTATATCGCTCGTATACCGTGTTTTTCTAACAGTTTCGTCAGCTGAATCAGTGGTAAGCCGATCAAACTGTTAGGGTCATCACCTTCTAAGCGTTCAAATAACGTGATACCAAGACCTTCGCATTTGAAGCTTCCAGCGCAATATAACGGTTGCTCTTTACGGACGTAGTTCTCAGCCATATCTCGGGTGAGCTGACGAAAGTGAACATTGAAGGTATCTAACACCACATCACACTCATGGGTGTGATTGTTGTAAACGGCTAAGCCCGTGTAAAAAGTGATGCACTGGCCACTTTGGTTCATCAATTGCTCGATGGCTTTTTCTGCAGTATGGGGTTTGCCTATAATGGTATTATTGACCACACAAACTTGATCGCTGCCAATGATGAGGCTGGGCTCGCTGAGTTGACAAGATTGCGCTTTGTTTTGCGCTAACCGTTGAACGAGATCGGCCGCTTGCTCATGGTCGAGTGGGCTTTCATCACACTCAGGACTTGCTGTAATAAACGGTAATCCCAATTTTTTGAGTAACTCTTGGCGGAATGGGGATGTGGACGATAAAACGAGTTGGTAATTTGGCATTTTAATTTACAATGATGAAAAGTGACGAGACGGATATCTTAATGGATTCGAGCTCGAATAACTACTGACGCGAAAAGGGAAAAAAAACGAAGTTTTTTGCCTTTTTCTTTGACTAAATATGTTTTGGAAGATAATATTCTCGCCCTATGCAAAAGGTAAAAATACCGCGGACGGTTGATCCCGGCAAAGCCGCTCAGAAACGTCTAGACTACGATGGCATCATCCAAGTCAGTCTTTTAAAGCGCCTCGCAGAATCAGTCGCCAGCGTTAAACGCGATGCTCAAGTTACATTGTCATTTGGGTTGGATGAGCAGCGACTCGTTGTTATCTCTGGTAAAGCTAACATCGATGTAGACTTAGAATGTCAACGCTGTAATCAGGTTTTCGCATACGAATGCGATGTCGAATTCACTTATACGCCTTATTTTAGTGCGAAAAGCGAAGAAGACGCACCGGAAGAGTATGATTTGGTAGATCTAAACGAATACGGTGAAGTAGACCTTATCCAGTTAATCGAAGATGAACTCATCCTCGGTTTGCCTCATATTGCCATGCACGATGAGTCTGAATGTAGCGTTGATTCAAACAATTTGGTATTTGGTGAGCTTCCAACAGATGTTGCCGAAGACAAACCGAATCCATTCGATGTTTTAAAAAGTTTGAAGAAATAATTTCAAACATTACTTAACATAGGAGTAGGGTCAATGGCCGTACAAAAAAACCGTAAAACACGTTCTAAACGTGGCATGCGTCGTTCACACGATGCGCTTACTACAGCTGCCCTATCTGTAGATGCGACATCAGGTGAAACTCACCTACGTCACAACGTGACTGCTGACGGTTACTACCGTGGCAAAAAGGTTATCAACAAGTAAGGTTGACCTTTGCGTAATTTAACCGTTGCACTTGATGCAATGGGCGGTGACTTCGGTCCCCGTGTAACAGTGCCTGCCGCCGTGCAGGCACTGTCGCTTTTCCCAGAGCTAAAAGTGTTTCTAATAGGCGATCAAGCACAAATCGCCCATCAACTGTCCCTGCTCGATTGCCAGCCGAGTACTCGTTTGAGTATTATGCATAGCGATCACGTCATTTCTGATTCTATCAAACCCTCATTTGCGTTACGCCATAGTGCCAATACTTCAATGAATATGGCCATAGATTGTGTAGCAAATGGTGAAGTGGATGCCTGTGTCAGTGGTGGTAATACCGGTGCACTGATGGCATTGTCACGATTTCGTCTTAAAGTATTACCTGGGGTTGATAGGCCTGCCTTAGTCTCAGCACTGCCAACGGCAACAGGCAATAAAACCTGGATGTTAGATCTGGGTGCGAATGTCTCCAGCGACGCCGACTCTTTATTTCAGTATGCTGTTATGGGAGCCGCTTTAGCCGAAGAACATTTAGGACGTCCTGCGCGTGTGGCGATATTGAATATTGGTGCCGAAGAAATTAAAGGCAATGATTTGGTCAAACGTTGTTCTGAAATGTTAAGTCAGACACAATCGATAAACTATGTTGGCTATATTGAGAGTAATCAGATACTTTTAGATAAAGCTGATGTTATTGTCAGTGATGGATTTGTTGGTAATATTTGTTTAAAAGCGTGTGAAGGGACGGCACAACTTTTTATTGATAAGCTGAAAGCGAAATTTTCAGTTTCATCCATAAAGGGTTGGGTGGCTCGGAAATTGTTTGCAGATTTATTTATTGAGCTAAAAACACTGAACCCCGACCAGTATAACGGTGCAAGTTTGCTAGGATTGCGCGGCATTGTCATAAAAAGTCACGGAAGCGCTGACGTACACGCTGTTGTAAATGCAATTTCTGAAGCGGTACACGAAATCAAACGACAAGTACCCAGCCGGATAAGCGATCGTTTGGAAGCGATTTTACTCGAGAGGCATCATTAGTCTTCATGTATAGCAAAATTTTAGGTACAGGCAGCTACCTGCCATCTCAGATTCGCTCAAACGCGGACTTAGAGAAAATGGTAGACACAAGTGATGAGTGGATTGTGACTCGCACTGGTATTCGCGAGCGACGCATTGCCCAGCAGAACGAGTCTGTTGCTGATATGGCAACGATTGCAGCTAAAAACGCCATTGATATGGCTGGCATCGATAAGAACGACATTGATATGATCATTGTCGCCACGACGAGTGGCAGTCATGCTTTTCCATCGTCTGCGTGTCAGGTGCAAGGCAACCTTGGTATTAAAGGCTGTCCCGCATTTGATATAGCGGCCGCATGTTCTGGGTTTGTTTATGGGCTATCGATCGCGGATCAACATATAAAATCGGGTATGTGTAAGAAGGTTTTAGTGATTGGTGCGGATGCGCTGTCTAAAACGTGTGATCCAACGGATCGTTCTACCATCATTTTGTTTGGTGACGCTGCCGGTGCTGTTGTGCTCGGGGCTAGCGAAGAACCCGGCATTTTGTCGACACATATCTATGCTGATGGCCAGTTCGGTGAACTACTGAGTCTTGAAAACCCAGAAAATGGGGGAGATTCAGACAAATGGTTACACATGGTTGGGAATGAAGTCTTTAAAGTGGCGGTTAATCAGTTGTCTAAACTGGTTAAAACAACGCTAGCAGCGAATAATATGGATAAAAGCGAATTGGATTGGCTGGTGCCACACCAAGCGAACTTGCGTATTATTTCTGCCACTGCGAAAAAATTATCCCTACCGATGGATCAAGTCGTCGTGACACTTGACCGCCATGGTAACACGTCAGCTGCGACGGTGCCGACGGCACTGGATGAAGCGGTACGTGATAACCGTATTAAACGCGGCCAAACTTTGTTACTTGAAGCGTTTGGTGGTGGATTTACTTGGGGCTCAGCCCTAGTGAAATTTTAAGTACTCTATTCGATAGCATAAGCCGTGTCTGATTCACTGCTTATGCTTTTATTTTGCGAAAGGAAATATAGAATGAGCAAATTTGCTATCGTCTTTCCCGGTCAAGGTTCACAAGCCGTCGGTATGCTGGCAGAACTGGGTGACCAATATGAGGTGGTAAAACAGACCTTCGCTGAAGCGTCTGATGCCTTGGGCTATGATTTATGGTCATTGGTTCAAAATGGCCCTGCAGAAGATCTCAATGAAACCTTCCGTACACAGCCTGCTTTATTAGCATCGTCTGTTGCTATCTGGCGTGTATGGCAAGAGCAGGGGCTTGAGCAACCTGAACTTCTTGCTGGACATAGTCTAGGGGAATATTCAGCGTTAGTGTGTGCTGGCGTGATCGATTTCAAAGAAGCGATTCGTTTAGTTCAGTTGCGCGGTCAATTGATGCAACAAGCAGTTCCTGCAGGCGTCGGCGCAATGTATGCCATTATTGGTTTAGCCGATGATGCCGTTGCAAAAGCCTGTGAAGACGCAGCACAAGGTGCGGTGGTTTCTCCGGTGAACTTTAACTCACCAGGTCAAGTTGTGATTGCTGGTGAAAAAGAAGCCGTTGAGCGTGCGGGCGCGTTATGTAAAGAAGCGGGCGCTAAGCGTGCGTTGCCTTTACCTGTCTCGGTACCTTCTCACTGTGCGTTGATGAAGCCTGCAGCGGATAAATTGGCTGAAGCGTTGAATGCGATTGAGTTTCATGAACCGACGTTACCTGTAATTAATAACGTGGATGTTGCAGCAGAAACATCACCGGAAAAAATTAAAGACGCATTAGTCCGTCAACTCTACAGTCCAGTTCGTTGGACTGAAGGCGTACAAGCCATGCATGAGCAAGGCGTCGAAAAGTTGATCGAGATGGGACCTGGTAAGGTGTTAACTGGATTAACCAAACGTATTGTTAAAGCGCTTGATGCAGCCGCAGTAAATAATGTGGCAACACTCGATGCGGTTAAGTAAAGAATAGGAAGCGAAACATGAGTACTTTCATGAGCCTCGAAGGCAAAGTAGCCTTGGTGACAGGCGCAAGTCGTGGTATTGGTAAAGCGATTGCTGAGTTATTGGTTGAACGCGGTGCAACCGTGATCGGTACGGCAACCAGTGAAAATGGTGCCCAATCGATTGATGCTTATCTTGGTGACAAGGGTAAAGGGTTAGCACTAAATGTGACTGATCCAGCATCTATTGAAGCGGTATTAAAAAATATTGGTGATGAATTTGGTAGCGTGGACATTTTAGTTAACAATGCTGGCATCACTCGTGATAATCTGTTGATGCGGATGAAAGATGATGAGTGGACAGATATTTTGGACACAAATCTAACGTCTATCTTCCGTATGTCAAAAGCGGTACTACGTGGCATGATGAAAAAGCGCCATGGTCGTATTATTAACATCGGTTCCGTTGTTGGTACTATGGGTAACGCTGGCCAAGCAAACTATGCAGCAGCGAAGGCGGGTGTGATTGGTTTTACTAAATCAATGGCGCGTGAAGTGGCTTCTCGTGGCGTAACTGTGAATACGGTTGCTCCTGGTTTTATCGAAACAGATATGACTAAAGCACTCAATGATGACCAGCGCGCCGCAACACTGGCACAAGTTCCTGCTGGTCGTTTAGGCGACCCTCGTGAGATTGCTTCAGCAGTGGTATTTTTAGCCTCTGAGGAAGCAGGATACATGACTGGCGAAACATTGCACGTTAATGGCGGCATGTATATGGTTTAAGACCATTTCTATACTGAGTTCGGAGAAAATATATGATAGACTTCGGATTCAATTTAGCGTTGAAATAAGTTTGTATATTATTTATGCATGACTTATATCAATATTGGTATGAATTTCGGTTAAAATCGTCAAAATTGTGGTTTGACCAGCAAGGTCCCCCTTGCAACTTTCCCTAGTTCTAATACACTACGGGAACATCGCATTAGGCGAAATCTGTAAAGGAAAAGAAAAAATGAGCAACTTCGAAGAACGCGTAAAGAAAATCATTGTTGAACAGCTAGGTGTAGACGAAGCAGAAGTGAAAAACGAAGCTTCTTTCGTTGAAGATCTAGGTGCTGATTCTCTAGACACTGTAGAGCTAGTAATGGCTCTTGAAGAAGAATTCGACACTGAGATTCCTGATGAAGAAGCAGAGAAAATCACTACTGTTCAAGCTGCAATCGACTACGTGACCAGCAACGCTCAGTAATTTCTCTCCCCAGGCGGCCCTCTGGCCGCCTGAGTTTTTTATAACTCATCTATTACCTCTCATAGAATTTCTTGATTCCGGAGAATATGATCGTGTCCAAGCGTCGTGTCGTTGTCACTGGCATGGGTATGTTGTCACCTGTTGGCAACACTGTAGAATCATCTTGGAAAGCCCTGCTAGCTGGTCAAAGTGGTATTGTTAATATCGAACACTTTGATACTACTAATTTTTCTACTCAATTCGCGGGTCTCGTTAAAGACTTCAATTGCGAAGAGTACATGTCCAAAAAAGATGCACGTAAAATGGATTTATTTATCCAATACGGTATCGCTGCTGGTATCCAGGCATTGGATGATTCTAATCTAGAAATTACTGACGATAATGCTGCTCGTGTGGGTGTCGCTATCGGTTCAGGGATTGGCGGATTAGAACTTATCGAAAAAGGCCATGATGCTCTTATTGAAAAAGGCCCTCGTAAAGTCAGTCCCTTCTTTGTTCCTTCAACTATTGTCAATATGGTTGCGGGTAACCTCTCTATCATGCGCGGTTTACGTGGTCCTAATATTGCGATTTCAACCGCATGTACGACGGGTTTGCATAACATTGGCCACGCGGCTCGTATGATCGCTTATGGCGATGTCGATGCTATGGTTGCTGGTGGTGCGGAAAAAGCATCAACAGAGCTAGGTATGGCTGGTTTCGGTGCAGCAAAAGCGCTGTCTACACGTAATGACGATCCTCAGAAAGCGTCTCGTCCATGGGATAAAGGCCGTGATGGTTTTGTTCTTGGTGACGGTGCTGGCATGATGGTACTTGAAGAGTACGAACATGCAAAAGCACGTGGTGCGAAGATTTACGCTGAAATTGTCGGTTTTGGTATGTCAGGTGATGCGTATCACATGACCAAACCGACCGAAGACGGTTCCGGCGGTGCATTAGCGATGTCGGCTGCCATGCGTGATGCCAATATCGATGGTACACAAATCGGTTATGTCAATGCACACGGTACCTCAACGCCCGCAGGTGATGTCGCAGAAATTCGCGGTATCAAACTTGCTTTAGGCGAAGAAGGCTCTAAACAAGTGCTCGTTTCTTCAACTAAATCGATGACTGGCCACCTTCTTGGTGCCGCTGGTTCTGTAGAAGCGATTGTGACAGTGCTTTCACTGGTTGATCAAATTGTGCCTCCAACGATTAACCTCGATGATCCAGAAGACGATTTGGATATCGATCTCGTGCCGAACAAGGCGCGTAAAGTCGAAGGAATGGAGTACGCGATGTGTAACTCATTTGGATTCGGTGGTACGAACGGCTCACTGATCTTCAAACGCATCTAACACGTTATTTGCTACGTGATTTGAGTTCTAACGGCTTGATGCTTTGCATTGAGCCGTTTGTGTTTATAGGGAGAGACGATGATTTTGGTTAATGGCGTCCTTGCCGAACAGATATCCGTGAGCGATCGGGCATTTCAATATGGTGATGGTTGTTTTACCACCATGTTAACGTGCGGCGGTCATATTCAGCAGTGGCCCTTTCATCAAGAACGAGTGCAAGCCTGTTTAGACGCATTGGGGATCCCATTGTCAAACTGGCCCGATATACTGGTTTGGTTGGCCAATGCCGCATTGCCTGATGAGCAAGCTGGATTAAAGCTGCACATCAGTCGGGGCCAGGGAGGCAGGGGGTATAGTCCTGCCAAAGTATCCGATCCCACCGTCACTATTCAGTCGTTTACTTTCCCCGCGCATTATGCCAAATGGCAAACAGACGGTATTGAGTTGGGTCTTTGCCAACAACGCTTAGGTTTAAATCCGTTATTAGCCGGACATAAGCATACCAATCGGTTGGAGCAAATCTTGATGAAAGCCGAGATGGATAGAGCTGGTTGGCAAGATGGTTTGTGCTGCGATCTCAATGATCACATTATTGAAACCACAATGGCCAATATTTTCTGGGTTAAAGACGATATACTTTGTACGCCGGATCTCTCTCTTGCTGGTGTGGCCGGTGTTGCGCGGCGGTGTGTGATGGATGCGGCTCAAGAGAGTGGGATGACGCTTGCGGTCGGGCAGTATTCTTTAGCGGAGCTGTGGGATGCCGACGAAGTTTTCATTACGAATGCAATATTAGGTGTTGCACCCGTGCGTCAAATTCAGCAGCATTGCTATTCAATTGGCAAGTATACTCGCCGTTTTCAAAAGAGGTTCCATTTGTGTTAAAAAAACTGATTGTCGTTCTGGCGATACTGGTCGTGGTTGTGGGAGCCGGATTTGGCTATGTGAGTTATCAGGTCGATCGCTATTTAGCTCAGCCTCTACAAGTGACAGAAAACCAACTCGTGACCATACCATTTGGCGCTAATATTAATCGTTCGATGGATATTTTAGAGAAAAACCAGTGGATCGAGAAAAGTGTGGTTGAGCGGTTTGTTCGTCGCTTGCACCCAGAACTCGTGTCAATCAAAGCGGGTACCTACCAAGTAACGCCATCAATGACACTACGTGCCGCCCTTGAGCGCTTTATCTCAGGTAAAGAGCATCAATTTGCTGTTACCTTTGTCGAAGGCAGCCGTTTCAGTGATTGGCGAGCCATCCTCGAGAACACCGAGTATTTAGAGCACACCATCGACGGGGAAAGTGAAGAGGCGATAGCCAAGCAATTAGGTATTGAGCATAAGAAACTGGAAGGATTGTTTTTAGCCGAGACCTACCATTTCACCGCCGGTCAGAGTGATCTCGATATTTTACGTCGTGCCCATGACAAGTTGATGGCGTATTTGAATGCGCAGTGGCCTGAGCGTGACCAACCTCTCCCGATCGACTCTCCCTATCAGGCATTAACACTTGCTTCGATTATTGAGAAAGAAACCGCACTGGATAGTGAACGTCACCGCGTGGCATCAGTTTTTGTTAATCGCCTAAATAAACACATGCGTTTACAGACCGATCCTACGGTGATTTATGGGATGGGGGACAACTATCATGGCAATATTCGCAAGCGTGATTTGCATCAGGCTACACCGTATAACACCTATGTGATCCGCGGGTTGCCGCCAACTCCGATCGCCATGGTAGGAAAAAATGCCATTGAAGCAGCCCTACATCCAGAGAAGAGCCAATATTTGTACTTTGTCGCAAGTGGTGATGGAGGACATGTCTTCTCGAAAACCTTAACCGAGCATAACCGCGCTGTGCGTGCATATTTAAGACAATTGAGAAATAGAAAATGAATGGTAAATTTATCGTTATCGAGGGGCTAGAAGGTGCGGGTAAAAGCACGGCTATGAATGCGGTGGTGGAAGCCTTGAGAGCGCATCATATCGATGATATTACACGAACTCGTGAGCCCGGTGGCACGGTATTAGCAGAAAAAATGCGCGCGCTTGTTAAAGAGGAGCACGCTGGCGAAAAATTGCAAGACATGACCGAGTTACTACTGATGTACGCCGCTCGTGTGCAATTGGTAGAAACGGTGATTAAGCCAGCGCTAGCAGCCGGCTTATGGGTGGTCGGTGATCGCCATGATCTCTCTTCTCAGGCATATCAAGGCGGAGGTCGACAAATTGCGGCTGAAACCTTAATGAATCTGAAGCACACAACACTGGGCGATTTTAAACCCGACTTGACCTTGTATTTAGATATTGACCCGCGAGTTGGGCTTGAGCGCGCTCGTGGCCGTGGAGAGTTGGACCGTATTGAAAAAATGGATATCAGTTTTTTCGAACGTACTCGTCAGCGGTATCAAGAATTGGCGCAGCAAGACTCGTCAATCGTCACCATCAATGCTGATCAAGATATCGCAGCGGTCGCTCACGATATTAAAGTGGCCTTGAATACTTGGTTATCAAAGCAGTAAAAGGTGAGAGGTATGGCAATGCACGCTCCGTGGTTAGATGCCGCTTGGCACGATTGGCAAACACGTTTAAAAAACAACACATTTTCACATGCAACATTGGTTCATAGCCAACAAGATCTTGGCATTTATTCTCTGGCCGAGCAGTTTGGGCAAGCGTTGATGTGTACCACTTCGGATAGCGAGCCTTGTGGGTTTTGTCATGGTTGTAGCTTAATGCAGTCGGGGAATCATCCTGATTACCACGTTGTTAGGCCGGAAAAAGAAGGGAAGTCGATCACGGTTGAGCAGATTCGTGCCTGTAATCGTTGGGCACAAGCGTCATCTCAGATGTCTGGCTATCGCCTCATCATTATTGAACCTGCGGATGCGATGAATGAATCTGCGGCGAACGCATTACTAAAAACGCTAGAGGAACCATCATCGCATTGTGTTTTTGTGTTATTGACTCAACATATCAATCATTTATTACCGACCATCATCAGTCGTTGTCAGGTGCTTGCGATCGCCGAGCCCACAGCACAGGTGATTAGTCAGTGGCTTGAGCAGCAAATACAGCAGCCCATTCCTGATTATGCCGCTCATTTGAACGGAAATTCGCCACTACAGACACAATCGTTTATTGAGTCTAAAGGTATAGAAGAGTACGCTAATATTGAAGCGGCATTTTTACGTGCTGCAAACGGAGATATCTCTGCGGCGACGGAGTGCACACGCTTGTTAACGGCTTCGCCCCGCGAACGGTTACAGTGGTTGTGGTTTTTAATCAGCGATGCTCAGAAAGTCCATTTTGGTATCAAGCAACGGGAATGCGTACCAGGCGCGACTCAGCTTGCCGAGGTTTTGTCATACGAGCGGTTGTATCGTTGTGGGCAAGACATCATCAAACTGAATGAGCAACTGCGCGAGTTTACTGGATTAAACTCAGAGCTTCTTATCATGGATTGGTTAATGAATATTAATGAGGATACATGTTTGTAGATTCCCACTGTCATTTAGACAGATTGAATTATGATGATCTGCATAGCGGGTTAGAGGAAGTGTTGGCTAATGCGCAGCAGGTTAATGTAACAGAGTTTCTTTCCGTTAACTGCACCATGGACTCGTTTCCTAGCATGTTGGCAATGATCAACGATCATGACAATGTCCATGCTTCTTGCGGTGTGCATCCTTTGGATGTGACCAGCGATTTCGTCATGGAGACGTTTCGTGAGTATGCGGCTCATGAAAAAGTCGTTGCGATTGGTGAAACGGGGTTGGATTATCATTACCAGCCCGAAACGGCTGAATTACAAAAACAGCGCTTCAAACAGCAAGTGGCATTAGCCGTTGAGCTTAACAAGCCATTAATCATTCACACTCGTAATGCCCGACAGGATACACTCGACATTTTACGTGAAGGTGGCGCTGAACGTTGTGGTGGTGTGATTCATTGTTTTACCGAAGATTTGGCCTTTGCTCAAGCGGCCATGGAATTGGGATTCTATATTTCTATCTCTGGAATCGTGACATTCAAAGGTGCGAAAGATCTGCAAGAGGTGGTCAAAGTATTGCCTCTAGAACGGTTATTGATTGAAACCGATTCGCCATATTTAGCGCCAGTGCCTTATCGAGGCAAAGAAAATCAGCCAGCGTATGTTATCGAAGTGGCTGCTTATATTGCTCAGTTAAAAGGCGTGACGGTCGCGCAAGTCGCACAACAAACGACGCAAAACTTTAGAGATCTCTTCCTTCGCTAAGGAAGAGCTATGCGAGTATAAGCTGCGGTTTGCTGCCATCGCTCGAAGTAAACCACCTGAAATAGGGTGGTTTTTCAGTATTTCTTCCTAGGAAGATGGTGAATTCGAGAAATGTATACTATTTGTACACGTTTTATGTTTATTTTGTTTAGCGAATTAAATGCTTGATAAAATAAACAGTTAGCAATGATTTGTGTGATTTTTGTTCGGTTCTTAGTGTGATCTGTTTATTACTTTGGAACTTAATTTAATTCGTTACTAGAAACTTTGAGGCTCATCAAGATATATTTAGAGCCGGAAAATATAATGCACATACATGCTACATTTCCTTTGAGACTAGCATCTTAAGGCTGCGGGGGTGTGCCGCTAGTACTCAATATATTCTAATAACTCACTCAGGAGCATTTACACATGAAAGGTTTCTTTAGCAAACTTTCTCAATCTATTATGCTACCGATAGCTTTGCTTCCAGCTGCCGGTATCATGCTAGGGATTGGTGGTAGTTTTACCAACGCACAAATGGTAGACGCCTACAACATCGAAATTCTACAACCGGGAACGGTTCTGAATAGCTTCCTACAAGTTATGACAGCCGCGGGTGATATCGTATTCGCGAACTTGCCTGTCATGTTTGCACTGGCTATCGCGATTGGTTTTGCCAAGACAGAAAAAGGGGCTGCAGCATTAGCCGCGCTGATTTCTTACTTGGTTATGAACGTTGCGATTGCCAAAACATTGATCGTGGGCGGCATGTTAGATGCTAGCACCAATACGGTTGTGTTAATGGGCGATCACTACTCAGGTATCCTTGCTAATATTTTAGGTATTAACAATACTCTGAGCATGGGGGTATTCGGCGGTCTGATTTCTGGTGCCATTACGGTTGTTTTGCATAACCGTTACCACGACGCCAAACTTCCAGATTACCTGGGCTTCTTTGGTGGCGCACGTTACGTTCCTATTATCAGTGCTTTTGCAGCTTTGTTCTACGGCATCGTTCTTACGTTTATTTGGCCATTTTTTGGTGCTGCCTTTGGTGCAATCGGTATGGCGCTGGGTGAACTTCGCGCGTCTGGTATGGGTTACATCGCATCGTTTATCTTCGGTATCGTTGAACGTTCATTGATTCCTGTTGGTCTTCACCATGTATTCTATTTGCCACTATGGCAAACTGAAATCGGCGGTACAGCTAATATCGCAGGTGAAGTGGTGAAGGGTACACAGAACATCTTCTTTGCTTCTCTAGCAAGTGGTGACTTCTCGCAATTCTCATCAACTAACTTCATGACAGGTAAATTCCCATTCATGATGTTTGGTCTGCCAGCCGCCGCGTACGCTATGTACACATTGGTTGACCCAGAAAATCGTAAAGCGGCAGGTGGTTTGCTATTCTCTGTTGCTCTAACTGCGTTCTTGACAGGTATTACAGAACCGATTGAATTTACGTTCTTGTTCCTATCTCCAGCACTTTACTACTTCATCCACGTGCCATTGGCAGGTATTTCTTTCCTACTGATGGACGTTCTCGGTGTTAAAGTCGGTATGACATTCTCTGGTGGCTTCATTGACTTCTCACTCTTCGGTGTGCTTCCAGGTCTAACTGGTGTTGATAACCACTGGTACTACATCCCAATCGTGGGTGTGGCTTACGCATTCATCTACTTCTTCTTGTTCCGTTGGTACATTGTGAAGTTTGATGTGAAAACACCAGGTCGTAAAGGCAGCGCAGTAGCGGTGGTTTCTAAACAAGAATACCGTGACGCGAAAGCAAGTGGCGCGAATGGCGGAGACGGCAAAGCGGATCAAATGATCGAAGCACTAGGTGGTCAAGACAACATTGTTGATGTCGACGCGTGTATTACTCGTCTACGTATCACAGTGAAAGATGCAAACCTAGTTAAAGAAAACGATTACTGGACCACTCAGCTTGGTGCTCGTGGGTTAGTCAAAGTGGGTGATACCGGTATCCAAGCGATTTACGGTGCTCAAGCGGCGACGTATAAAGCGCAAATTAACGCTAAATTAGGTCGCTAATGAGCGTTAAGGAAAAATTTAAGCGCACTGGAGCATTCGTGATTGATTTTTCAATTGCTAAAATGTTTGCTCAAGTTCTCATCGGTGGCGTGTACTACGCCATCATGGGAATCAGTTTAAGACATCCGACAACGGGATTGATTTCATTAAACAGCGATGCAGCATTGCCAATACTATTGGCCTTAAGTGTGCTTATATTAATCCTCTTTATTGGTATTTATCTTGGCTATCATTGGGTGTGTTATCGTTTTCTTGGTAACTCGTTGGCTCGCTTCTTTATGCATGTCACAGTGGTATCAAGAGTGGATGGTAAACCCTTAGATAAACGCACGTATTTTGAGCGTGAGTTTTATAAAATCAGTTTGTGCATCGGCACTGTCGGACTTTATGCTCTGTACAGTGGCGCGCAATATTATTCGGCAGGCCATGCGCCTTACCACGATAATCGTTGCTCTGCACGAGTTGAGGTCGCTTAGTGACCCACAGTTAAGAGAATTAACGGAAAACCAACGCAATGCGTTGGTTTTTTTTGTTTGTGATATAGGCACAATCGCGGTGTGGAGGAAGGCAAACTGATTGACATAGCTATTACACACTAATGACACCCGAGTCAGGTTGACTCAGTACATTATGCATTTACCGTTATGATTTATAGGTCAACGACATGAAAAAAACACTAGGGATTTGTTTTGTAGGGGTAATGTGTTTTGCGACTCAAGCTTTCGCGGCCCCCGCTTATCAAGAGAGTCAATCGGTAAAGGATAATCCACACAGTCTTTCCGCTGGTATTGCCATTGATCAGCAATTAAGTGCGGTGCTGAGCGTGGACAATACGTATCGTTTTACGATTGGTAACCAAGGGGGCGCCGTCGATTACATTTTCAAACGTGGCCAATTTGAAAACTTACGTGCGCCGTTGAGCTGGTACGTAGGTGCCGGTGCATGGTCGCAATGGGATCATGATGAATTTGGTGCTCGTTTACCCGTTGGCGTTAGCTACCCAGTGACAAAGCGTTTAGAAATGTACGCACAAGTCCATCCCGAACTCGACTTACACGACGATGCTGATTTACAGCTCGGTGGAGCCTTAGGAGTGAAATACCACTTTTAATTGGTCATGGGATCTTCCATCATAAAAAACGCCAGAGTAAGCTCTGGCGTTTTTTTATTGAACACTGACCGACGGTCTTAGTTTTTCATTGCTTGGCGGATACAGAATCCTGCACCACCCCAAGTAATACCAAGCCCGATGATCATCATGATAATGGCACCTGTTGTCATGCGTTTACTCCTTGTGCAGATTGCTTGCTGTTGAGGTTAATGATAATACCGGCGACAAGCAGTAGGCCGATCATTACCCAACCTAATGTGAGATTGTAGCCACCGTATCCATCAGTCACGAGAGTGTCGACTTTGTCCGTTAAGATGATAATAAGCATTGCTGGAGAGATAAATTTAAGACAGATATCAAACCAGACCGCAATATGGAAATCCGATTGTTTATTCGCGTAATCACGAGAATGAGAGATTTTCATTAACCATGCCATCAGCACAAGCTCTACTAAACAGCTCGCAAGAATACCGATATTGTTGGCAAAGTGATCGACTAAGTCGAGCAGTAGTAAGCCACCGTTTGTTGCATAGGCCATTGAGATAACAAAACCGATACCGACGACACAGTTGGCCGCTTTACGACGACTACAACCCAGTTTATCGATGATCGAAGACGTTACCGCTTCCACCAAGGAAATGTGAGAGCTTAGACCAGCAATGACTAACGCGAAGAAGAACAATGGACCCAAGATATAGGGAATAGGTAATAAATTGATTGCCTCAGGGATAGTGACAAAGGCCAAACCGACACCCGAGCTGACCACATCTGTGATGCCTTTGCCCTGTGCGCTCGCCATGTAGCCCAATACAGAGAAGATCATGATACCCGCTAGAATTGAGAAGCCACAGTTCAGTAATACCGTAATAAAGGCATTGTTACTGATATCGGATTTCTCTGGTAAGTAACTTGAATAAGCCAGCATGATGGCAAAGCCAATACTCAGTGTGAAGAAAATCTGACCATAAGCGGCCGCCCATACTTGTAAATCCCAGATCTTGCTGAAGTCAGGTTTGAACAGGTAAGTCACACCTTCTAGAGCGCCAGGTAACGTAATCATACGAGCAATCAAGCCAATGACCATCAAAAAGAGAATTGGCATCATGATCTTGGATGCACGCTCAATTCCCGATTTAACCCCTCCGGCAACGGCTGCGTAAGTGATGCCCCAAGCAATGGTCATCGCAAGGGCAATACCCCACTGAATACTGCCTAGATTCGTTGGTGAGTTATCTCCTAACTTGAGATAATCCGAGAAAAAGTACGTATTGGTATCGGCTCCCCAACCTTGCGTAAAAGATAATCCGAAGTAGGAGATGGCCCAGCCAATAACAGCAACGTAATAGATCGCAATAACAGCGGCGACGCCTACTTGGAACCAACCGAGCCACTCAAATTTTTTATGAATAATGGATAGTGTCTTCGGAGCGCTGCCACGATGGCGTTGACCCATACTAAATTCAAGGATCATAAATGGAATGCCTGCGGTTAGCATGGCAAATAGGTAAGGAATAAAAAACGCACCACCGCCGTTTTCATACGCCATATAGGGGAAGCGCCAGATATTCCCTAATCCGACGGCAGACCCAACTGCAGCTAGAATAAATCCAGTGCGTGAGCCCCATTGTTCTCGCTTCATAATGTACTCCTTCCTACTCTGAGTCATTCAATTGCTTTATGGTTTTATGTGAAGTCATGGACGACATTTATTCGGTAGGTTTGATGTAACGAATACAAATCATCTATGATTTTACAAATTATTAGTTATTTGTTTTTAGCTAATCGATAAATCAGAATATTATTTCAATATTAATGATGTGTGTTTGCAAAATCTGAAATATTCAGCTGTGCATTACCACTAAGCCTACAATTTTATTTTTAGGCTGGCAACTAAATGATAGCGTCCATTCTTAGTCTAATTTTGGTGTTTTATCTCGTTCTTTTGTGTGTTTATTAGCAATAAATGGGACATTAATTGATAATTCTGGTGAACATCACTTAAATAGTAGTGATTGGTGATGTAAAACTCTGGTGTGACAAGCGGCTTTTGTGACGATTTTTACAACAGTTTATTTTTTGATGTAGATCAAACGGAGTGGAATCTGTTTATGAGCACTGTTATAACTGTGACTATGATTAAGCTTTTCGTTGCATAGTATCCGCTATTATTGAGCGATAACTGCGTCAATTTTATCGTTTGAATGTATCAATAGGAGTGTACAATGAACTTTAATCTAAAAATGTCTCTCGTTATTACCGCCATTTCCTTTATTGTCTTCATAGGAGCTGGTTTAATAGCGATTATGTAAGCCAATATCAGGAGTGCGCAGATGGGGCGTAATAGTGGAACCATTTGTCCCGCTAGTGAAAGTATTGATAACGATCAGTTATCCAGATTTATCAGTGGAAAAAGTGCGTTGGTTGCTCAAGGCGGGGGCCAACGTGGCATCTTTACCGCCGGCGTATTTGATGCATTTTTACAGGCTAAGTTTGATCCCTTTGATGAGTATTTTGGTACGTCAGCGGGTGCATTGAATTTATGTCCATTTATTTGTCGTCAAGAAGGGTTAGGTAAATCCTTTATTACAGAACTGACGACCAATCCCGAGTTTTTTCACCTCTTCAGTTATATCCGACGCAAACAGTATATGAATTTGGATTGGGCGTTTGACCAAATTCAAATCGACCCTTATCGGTTGGATATTTCGACTGGGCGCGAGATGTTACGCAGTAAGAATCGACGGGCGTTTGCTGCGGCTACGAATACTTCAGACCTAGAAGATCATTATTTACCGATGATGGGAGAAGACTGGCGTGCGGTGCTGGCAGCAACGTGTGCTATCCCCAGACTTTATCAAGGCGTGGTACCCATTAAAGGATACGATTACGTTGATGGTGGGGTGTCGGCGGCAATTCCCGTTCAAGAAGCGTGGCGACGTGATGCACGTTTTATTACGGTGGTACGCACCGAGTGTGTTGAAGACACGTTGCAAACACAGTTAGAAAATGACATAGAAAGTCGCAAAGTGGCTTGGTTTAAAGATTCACTCAATAGCATTCAACTCCAGTGGCAAACCAAGTTGCAAGAATGGAAGCGAGACTGGCAGTCGTTTGTGCAGCAACATAAAGGCAAAGCGAGAGCGCAAGGCCTGAATGTGATGAATGGTGGACGTTGGATGTTTGGTGCGGATGATATCTATCGTCTGAGTTATTTGTTAGGAGACAAGTTTGATTCGGGGTTAGCAGATATGTTGATGGTGCACTATCAAACGTATGGGTTAACGCAAGAATTTTTAACGTCGCCTCCAGACGATACGTTTATTATTCAAATCGCGCCCAGCGAGCCACTTAAGTCGAGCTCTTTGCTGAGTCGCCGTGAAGATTTAATTAATGACTATGAGTTGGGGATGGAAGCAGGAAAGCGTTTTATCGCTCAATATCAAACAGCCGTATCTAAGTGGTCAGCTCGTACCATATTGGATCATCTCGACATCAACGATGTCGATCCGATGAATCTGTAATTGTGTGACAGGGCAGTCACAGTCCAGCACATAAAGAGCCTGCCGAGATGGAGGCTCTTTGACATTGTCGCGTAAACGCGTGAACAAGGCTGTGTCTATTACAACACGGGTAATATACGCATGCAGTTCGTGGTGCCTTCGACATTGGTAATGTCCCCTTGGGTGATGATCACCAAATCACCAAACTCCAGTAATCCTGCCTCTTTTAACGCCTCTAGCGCATTTTGTGCCAGTTCATGGCCCACTTGTTCTGCCCCGTCAAAATGAAAAGGTGTGACACCACGATACAACGCACAGCGATTGAGCGCGGCGTGATTGCGTGAGAGTGCAAAGATAGGAAACGTCGTATTGAGACGAGAGGTCATTAACGCGGTGCGACCGGATTCTGTGAACGTGACCATCGCTTGAACGCCATCCAAATGATTGGCGGCGTAAATGGTCGACATGGCAATGGCTTCTTGTTCGGTGGCGAATGAACCGGATATACGATAACTCTGATTGTTAGACTCAATCATTTTTTCAGCGCCAATACAGACAGCCGCCATCGCTTCCACCGTCTCAACAGGGTAAAGGCCAGCCGCCGTTTCACCGGAAAGCATGACTGCATCGGTACCATCTAATACGGCGTTGGCAACGTCCATCACCTCGGCTCGAGTAGGCATTGGGTTGGCGATCATTGATTCCATCATTTGTGTGGCCGTGATGACGACACGATTTAAATTCTTCGCACGTGTAATTAATTTTTTTTGTACGCCGATCAACTCAGGATCGCCAATTTCCACCCCCAAATCCCCACGAGCCACCATGATGACATCCGATTCCATCACAATGTCATCGATATTCTCATCACTAGACACCGTCTCTGCACGTTCGACTTTCGCGACCATACGCGTGTTGAGTCCCGCTTCTTTGGCTAAACGGCGCGCATATTTCATGTCTTCACCATTACGAGGGAAGGAAATTGCGAGGTAATCGACATCGATTTCAGCGGCTAGCACGATATCCCGTTTATCTTTCTCGGTCAGTGCATCGGCAGACAGGCCGCCCCCTTTCTTGTTGATGCCTTTATTGTTGGAGAGTATCCCGCCAATGATGACTTCTGTATAGATTTTAGGTCCTTCCACCTTGAGCACTTTGAGTTGCACTCGGCCATCATCCAACATCAATAAATCATCACGCTGTACATCTTGTGGTAAGCGTTTGTAGTCGATGCCTACCGCCGACTGATTACCTTGCCCAGGCGCCATATCGGCATCAAGAATAAAGTGGTCGCCTTCATTCAGTTCTATTCGATTGTGTTCAAAAGTCGATACACGAATTTTCGGGCCTTGCAGATCACCTAATATGGCGACGGTTCGGCCGAGCTTTTTCGCAATACGTCGTACTTGCTCTGCACGGCGTTTATGATCATCTGCACTGCCGTGGGAAAAGTTCATGCGTACAACATTGGCTCCAGCGTTAATAATGGCTTCTAATATGTCCTCTTTGTCAGTGGATGGGCCTAATGTTGTCACAATTTTTGTTCTTCTTTGTGCCGTTGTCATAACCTGCTCCTGATGATGGATGACGATGCGGGTTGTCAAAAGAATAGAGAAGTAATGCCATTTAAGTTTGGAAGTGAATCGGGAATTTACCAGTGGCATTTACAGAATTTGCTGGTTGAATCTAAAGATTAGGCGAAAAAACTGGGTATGATGATGTACTTACACTATGACATAGCGCGCAAACTTCCATATTGTTGCGTGATACGAGTCACGGCTAGTCATCAAGTGACTTCACAATTACTTCGCAAAGTAAAAAAATTACACAGTTTTTCGTTCTTGGAGTAAATAATGTACATGGCCCAACCCGGACACATTGACCATATCAAGCAGGTGAATGCTGGCCGTGTGTATAAGTTGATCGATCAAAACGGTCCCATCTCTCGTATCGACTTATCGAAAGAGAGCGCTCTCGCACCCGCGAGTATCACTAAAATTACCCGTGAACTCATTGATGCCCATTTAGTCCATGAAACAACGGTTCAAGAAGCCATTTCTCGAGGTCGACCGGCAATTGGCTTGCAAACCCTGAATGAAGGATGGCAGTTTTTATCGGTTCGCCTTGGTAAAGATTATCTGGTTTTGGCCTTGCATGAGCTCGGTGGCGACGTATTAGTCGATAATAAAATCGATATTCATGAAACCGATAACGAGGATCTACTGGCTCGCCTGCTGTATGAAATTAAGTATTTTTTTGATACGTATGCTGGACTGCTTGGCCGGGTGACCAGTGTAGCGGTTACCGTACCAGGATTGGTCAATTCTGCTGAGGGCATCATCCTCAGAATTCCGCATACGGATATTTGTGATTTGCCAATCGGCGAAGCGATTCATAATGCCACTGGATTGCCCGTTTTTGTTGCCAATGATACACGGGCTTGGGCGCTAGCGGAGCGTTTATTCGGTCACGCTCAAGATGTTGATAACTCGGTGTTGGTGTCGATCCATCATGGGGTGGAAGCGGGCATCATTGTCGATGGACACATTGTACAAGGACGCAAGGGGCATATTGGTGATTTGAGTCATATTCAGATAGACCCATATGGAAAACGTTGTGAGTGTGGTAATATCGGCTGCTTAGAAACGGTAGCAACGTCTCAAGCCATTCAAAGTTATGTAGAAAAGCGTTTACATCAAGGCGATACGTCGATTCTTTCCGAACAAGATGAACTCACGATAGAAGCTGTCTGCCATGCCGCTGCACAAGGTGATGACGTAGCGGTTGATGCCATTGAACACTTAGGCCGCTATCTTGGCGCCGCTCTTTCCATCATTATTAATATTTTTAATCCTGAACGGATTTTGATTGGTGGTGTGATCAATCAGGCAAAAGATGTCCTCTATCCTGTATTAATGCAATGCATAGAGCAACAAACCTATCCTCGATACCAAGACGGTTTAGAGCTTGCCGAGTCCCGTTTCTATAGACAAGCCACTATGCCAGGCGCCGCTTTGATTAAACAAGCGCTTTATGATGGCGTTTTATTAATGAAAGTTGTGGAAGGTTGATTCGTCATTATAATGAAATTAATGATGAGTCAGTTTTACATTTTACATATCTGGCTATAATGTTATTGATGGTCATCCATAGTTAGGAATCCCTATGTCAGGCGTTTTAAACACGGTCGATGCGCGCACCAATTTAGTTGGTGAAAACCGCTTAGAGCTCTTGTTGTTTAGTTTACACAGTAGCCAATACTTTGCGATTAACGTTTTTAAAGTAAAAGAAGTGATCAAAGTACCGGTGTTAACTAAGTTACCAGGCTCGCATATGCACATTACAGGCGTTGCTTCTCTGCGAGGAGAATCAGTCCCTGTTATTGATCTGCGAAGTGCGATTGGATTTCCCCCCTGTCGACAAGAGAATGTTGAGCAAAATCTGATCATTACTGAGTATAATCGTTCTGTGCAAGGTTTCTTGGTGGGGCAAGTTCGTCATATTATTAATACGACGTGGAGTGACATCCAACCACCGCCAAAAACGACGGGGCGTTCAACATATTTAACCGCTATTACTCATCTTAAAGAAAAAGATCGCTCCCATATCGTTGAGATTATCGACGTCGAAAAAGTGTTAGCTGAGATCATCGATTACGACGTCTCCATTTCAGAAGATGTATTAGACCGAGAGTTGCTCGATTACATGAGCGGTCGTCGGGTTTTAATTGTTGATGACTCCTCTACGGCGCGTAATCAAGTAAAAGGAACCCTGTCTCAGCTTGGCCTGGAAATTATCGAGTGTCGAGATGGGTTAGAAGCGTTAACCTTGTTACAATCATGGTGTGATGCGGGTAAGAATATCGATGATGAATTGTTAATGTTGATTACCGATGCGGAAATGCCGGAAATGGATGGTTATCGTCTGACTCGTGAAATTCGTCAAGACAAGCGTATGAAAGATTTGCATATTACGCTGAATACGTCTTTGAGCGGCAGCTTCAATGAAGCGATGGTTCAAAAAGTCGGATGTAATCGCTTCATTTCTAAATTCCAGCCTGATTTATTAGTGGAAGTCGCTCAAGAGCGTTTACGAGAAGTGTTATAATATTGAAGACATGAAAAGCGCGATTATCGCGCTTTTTTTATGTGTTAACCCCCCCTCGGTTTATTCCTGACTGAATTCTTTTGGCAACTTCATGCTCTTAATCGACAGCTGAACTGGTATTATGGGATGTCCTATGATACTTAAATAATAAATAACAATAGTTAGCTCTATTGTTGGGCGCAGATATTAAGGACAATGGCATGACTCAATTGCAATTACAGAGCAATGAAACACCTCATTTTATGGATTTGGACATTCATTCGGAGCGCATTCGTTTAATTCCAATATCGTATCGTTTTGCTGATGATATTTTACGAGAGCTAAACCCAGATATTACTCGTTATATGACGCCGAATGCGCCTCAGGCTTTATCCCCGATTTCAGATAATAAGTGCGACATTCATGGAAATATGTAGAAGAGGAAGCCAACTGCTGAAAGTGGTACGCTCTTCTCGCCAAAGAAACAAGCAGTACTACCATGAATTATCAACAGTTGACCGAAGGCAGAAGATACCAGATTTCTGCTCTTTTGGAACGGGGAATTTCGGTTCCTGAAATAGCTAAAACAGTTCAGTGCCACCGCTCGACGGTATACCGTGAGCTTAAACGCGGTCGGAAGGGAGAGCATTATTGCCCTAACGAAGCCCAGATGTCGTCTACCAAAAAGCGCAAAACAGCACGTAAATACCGAATACCAAAGGAACGTGTCGATTTTATCCGCCTTCTTTTAGAAACAGATTGGAGTCCAGAGCAGATTTCTAATGTATTAACGAAAATTGGTGCATCTGTCAGTCATGAGTGGATCTATCGCTTTGTTGCTCAAGATAAACGCTTGGGCGGTAAGTTATATCGTCACTTGAGACAAGGTCATAAGCGGTATCGCCGAGGTAAACAAGAGAAAGCTCCAGCGATAAAAAATACCGTTTCGATTGATGATAGACCAAGCATCGTTGACAGTAAGGAGCGGTTTGGTGACTGGGAAATCGACACTGTGCTAGGTAAGCATGGTACAGGTGCAATGGTGACTATTTTAGAGCGTAAGACTCGATTTTACGTGGTAAAGAAAGTGCCATCTAAGTCAGCGGATGATGTCACCAAAGCGACAATAGAGCTACTGAAGCCCTATAAGAAACATGTCCATACCATTACGGCAGATAACGGGCGAGAGTTTGCAGGTCATGAAACCATCGCAAAAGAATTAAAGGCTGATGTGTACTTTGCTCATCCGTACAGTTCTTGGGAGCGTGGTGCTAATGAGAATGCGAACGGTCTTTTAAGGCAATATGTGAAGAAAGGAACCGATCTAACGACAGTGACGGACATCGATATAGAGTTCGCTTTATCGCGGATAAATTACCGTCCGAGAAAGTGTTTAGGCTTCAAGCAGGCAGCCATTATATTTGAGGAGATGGCTTTAGCTTCTTGATATTGGAGAGTGTCGCACTTCGCAGTTGAATTCGGGATCTGAGGTCACT
Organism: Vibrio zhugei; assembly: GCF_003716875.1. Classification (NCBI taxonomy): domain Bacteria; kingdom Pseudomonadati; phylum Pseudomonadota; class Gammaproteobacteria; order Vibrionales; family Vibrionaceae; genus Vibrio; species Vibrio zhugei. The sequence continues at coordinate 1,002,714 of NZ_CP033078.1, forward strand.
TCATTTATTGACCAATCCATTGAAGAAATGCAAGCGGGAAACGAATTTGTATCCGTTATCGTCGATGCTTTTAGTGAAGAGTTTCTCGGTATTTGTACCTGCTCTGCCAAGGGGAATCCTGATACGCCAGAATTGGGTATTTGGATAAAGAAATCCGCCCATGGAAAAAAACTCGGATTAGAAAATATCAGCACATTAGTGGAATGGGCAAGAGCAAACTTGTGTTATCAATTTCTCATTTATCCAGTAGATCGTGCCAATATTGCTAGCCGAAAAATTCCAGAAGCATTAGGTGGCCAAATTATTATGCGCAAGCCTCTTGATACCCAATGTGGCATTCCATTGGATGGTGTGGTGTATCATATTGTTTAGCGTAGCGCTTGGTGATGTTACTTCCTTGTCAAACATGTCAACTTTTAGACATGAATCGTTTTATTACAAGACAAAGTAAACATTCATTAATACAATGAGTCATGAAAATTAAGCGATATTCATTTTAATTGCTGTTATTAATATCGGTAAGAGGGTTTAGATTAGAGAGTCTAAACAAGGCGCTACCAAAAAAATAAATAAGGAGCGAGGATATGGATTTAATTCGAATTTTATGTTCTGTGCTATTGCCACCATTAGGTGTTTTTCTACAAGTTGGTATTGGGGGCGCTTTCTGGCTCAATATATTACTTACGCTATTAGGGTATATCCCTGGGATCATTCACGCGGTTTGGGTTATTGCTCGACGATAAACGTTGGTGAGCTAACCGTTTCTCACTCTGATAGCCGAAAAAAAGCCCAGCGCAAGCTGGGCTTTTTGTTGATGTGTCTCTCATGACAAACATTAATAACCGCCAGCTGCGCCTTGCGGGCGGCGAGCGTCATTCGCGCCATAAAGGAAGCCTTCACGGACTTTACCTGAAACGGCAGAGTCACTGACATTGGAGGCTTTTTCGTCTTTGATCACGCTTGGTAAGCCAACCATAATGGCTTCTGCTGCTCCCCAAGGTTTTTTCTCAACCATTTTATAACCGCGATCTTTCAGGATTTTTAGCGTGTCTGGTGAAATACCTCGCGTTTCATACAGCACCACGTCAGGTAGCCATTGCTGGTGGATACGTGGAGCATTCACCGCTTCTTGCAATGTCATACCGTAATCAATCACGTTCATCACAGTATTGAGTGTAATGGTGATAATCAGCGAGCCGCCGGGAGAGCCAACCACCATAAACGTTTTGCCATTTTTGGTTACGATCGTCGGTGACATAGACGACAATGGTCGCTTGCCTGGTGCAATGGCATTGGCCTTACCTTGCACTAAGCCAAACATGTTGGTGGCGCCGACTTTCGATGTAAAGTCATCCATCTCATCATTCATCCAAAAACCGTAGCCAGGCGCCATGACACCAGCGCCAAAGCGGCCATTAATGGTGTAAGTGGTTGATACCGCATTGCCAGCTTTATCGATCACAGAATAATGAGTGGTTTGTGGTTTCTCATGGGGTGGGATGCCTGCCGCGAGTTCTTTTGATGGGGTGGCCTTGACCGGATCAATAGTCTGACGAATCTGCGCTGCATAGTCTTTGCTGAGCAGTTTTTTCATCGGGATATCCACGAAGTCGGGGTCACCTAAGAGGCTGTTGCGGTCAACATAGGCGTGACGCATCGCTTCTACGGTGTAGTGAATGGCGTCTGCTGAGCCATAGCCCATCGAAGAAAGGTCGTAGCCTTCTAAGATATTTAGAATCTCACACATGGTTGTGCCACCGGAACTGGGTGGTGGCGCAGAAATAAATTCATAGCCACGATAAGAACAGGTCACGGGTGTGCGATTTTTCGCTTGATAGTTTGCAAAGTCTTGTGCGGTCAGATAACCGCCATTGGCTTTTGAGGCTTTTTCAATGGCTTTAGGAATATCGCCTTTATAAAAGGCATCAGGACCTTGTTTGGCAATACGTTCTAGCGTATTGGCTAGCGCGGTTTGTACCAAACGATCACCCGGTTGTAGAGGACTGCCATCAGGTCTTAGGAAAATTTTTGCGGCTTGCTTGTCGCTGCGTATTTTTTTTAAGCTGGTGTCGATAACATCCGTATCGCCACGTGTCAGGATAAATCCATCGCGCGCCAGTTTGATCGCTGGAGCCATGATTTGAGCGCGAGTGAGTTTGCCTGAACCATACTGTTGTAGCGCTTTTTCCATGCCACGTACAGTTCCTGGAACACCCACTGCTCCCCAACCTAGTAAACTCGCATGCGGAATCAGATTCCCATCGTCATCTTGGTACATTTTGGCACTGGCAGCCGCAGGCGCCATTTCTCGGAAATCAATAAAATGGTCAGACCCATCCGCGAGATGTAGGGTCATGAAGCCGCCCCCACCAATGTTCCCACAGCAAGGGTTAACGACGGCTTGGGCATAGCCGACGGCAACGGCTGCGTCCACCGCATTGCCGCCCATTTTTAAAATATCGACGCCAGCTTGTGAAGCAAAACGCTGTGATGATACCACCATGCCATTTTTCGCTTCTACCGCGGGAAGTGTGGCGGCCACACTGACGTGAGATAACACGGATGTCGCCAGCGCGACGATCGAGAATGCTCCTGCAAGGAGACGTTGTTTATAGTCCATTATGTCTTCCATAAAAAGTTTGCGGTGCTCGGCCAAGTGCGAGCCACCGTGTGTAACAGCAAAACTCACAGCACCAGAATAAGGAGCGTTGAGTATGAGCGGTGCGATGTTTGAATACCTTGACACAGAGGTGGCTCTGAAATCTGTATTTACTGTCGATAATTGTCAATTTATCAGTCGGTTAGCATAACGCTCTGAGTATGATTCTGCTAGTGATAATTTGTCATAATGCTCAAAGCGTGTGACGCTTAGTCTCCGAGACAGGGGGCTTCACTCTGGGTAGAACTTGCGGCGTTTTTAATCGGTGCTGGCCCTTGTGTTTGCGAATATCAGCCCAATATCTACTATTAACTCAGTCAATAACGTGGTTGTTGCTGAGAGACATTATTTGCTGCGAAGGTGTCATCGTTTTAGGTTAAATGTTCGCAACTGCGCATTTTGTTTTTCTCAATATGACATCATCGAGTACATTCAATCAACAGAGGAAGCTTATATGAAAGCCATGATCTTAAAGCAGCCGGGCGGTCTTGACCAAATTACTCAAACGGAATTACCCGATCCCGGTCAGCCTGGTCCCGGTGAAATTCGTGTTGCTATCAAAGCAAGCTCACTAAACTTCCATGATCTCCTCGTGGCACAAGGTGATGCGCCGACAGAAGCTGATCGCATTTTAATGTCGGATGGCGCTGGTGTCGTTGAAGCCGTGGGTGACGGTGTCCACGAATTTGCAGTCGGGGATTCTGTTGTTTCGACGTTTTTCCCAAACTGGCCTGCGGGTCAGCCATTTGCCGGTGTGGGGCATTTTGAAGAAACCCCAGGGGATGGCGCACAAGGTATGGCGGCGCAAGTCGTTGTGAGACCTGTTTCGGCCTTTACTAAAGCGCCGAATGGTTGGAGCCATGAAGAAAGCGCGACCATCACGACAGCGGCACTCACTGCATGGCGCGCGTTGGTGGTGGATGGCTCGTTAAAAGCGGGAGACACCGTATTAACCTTGGGAACTGGTGGTGTATCAATTGCAGCGGTGCAATTGGCGAAAGCGATGGGCGCGCGTGTGATTTCGACGTCTTCGTCTGATGAGAAGCTTGAAAAGCTTAAAGCGCTCGGTGCCGATGAGGTGATTAACTACAAAACCCATCCGGAATGGGCTCAAGAAGTGTTATCGCTCACCCAAGGTGAGGGGGTTGACCACGTTGTTGAAGTAGGGGGACCCGGCACTCTCGCTCAGTCGATTCAATCGATTAAAGTTGGCGGGCATATTGCGTTGATTGGTGTGCTGACTGGTGTTCAAGGTGATGTACCTACCGCGATGCTGATGGCAAAACAAGCGCGCTTACAAGGGTTGATTGTGGCAAGCCGTCGTGATCAGCAAGAATTTGTGGCGGCGCTTGAAGCCAATAACATTCGCCCTGTGATTGATAAAACGATGCCGTTTGAGCAATTGAGTGAGGCATTTTCTTATCAAAAATCCGGTCAGCATTTCGGTAAGATTTGTGTGACGTGGTAAGCCTGACCATCGTTTAACGATGAGGCGATAAAGCAAGCTAAAGCTGTGATACCTGCAGCTTTAGCTTTTTTTTGTCATTAATAAGGGAGACAATCCGAGGATGACGGTTTCGTGCAGCGTTAAAAAAGCCGCGTGGATTAACCAAGCGGCTTGACTGGCAAGACAGTAAGAGGGGCGCAAAAAGCCCCTCACTGTGCAAATTATAATACAGTTAGTGTCACGTCGATGTTGCCACGAGTTGCATTCGAATATGGGCAAACTTCATGTGCTTGATCAACCAATTTTTGTACTAGCTCTTTGTCAAGTTCAGGCACATCAATGCGCAGCTCCACTTGAATACCAAATCCTTGTCCAACAGGACCGATACCAACAAGCCCTTCAATGGTTGATGCTTCAGGGATGGTCACTTTTTGTTTTGATGCGACCAATTTCAGTGCGCCAGTAAAGCATGCTGCATAACCTGCGGCGAAGAGCTGTTCTGGGTTAGTACCATCACCACCAGGACCTCCCAGTCCTTTCGGAGTGGTGAGTTTAAGATCAATGGCTTCGTCATCTGCTGTAGCGCGGCCATCACGACCACCGTTAACTTTTGCTTGAGCTGTATAGAGAACTTTATCTAAAGACATCGTAATACTCCTTTGTTTTCAAAAATTTGACGATTCGTACCGACAACTTACGATCTTATGTGCTAAACATGATGTATTGCGACACAAGATCAAGATGCGAATATCTCTCAAGGTGCTTTTCGTCACCTGCTGACTATTAAACTAGCAGGCTGCTAAATAAATTGCAAGCAATTAGATTGTGCACAATTTATTTAGCAATTCGACGCGGCCTTGAAGGTGCATTGAGAGTCATCCTATGCCGTGTCACCAAGATATTGTCATGCGTGGCAGCTCAGACGATAAAGGCAAGGCACCAGATTTGTTTGCGAACCACAAGCCATGTTTTACTATTAAAAAGCCACCCACTGAACGAGCATCAAATCATCAACTATGAGCAATCATCAACCACACTATCACACACTTCGTGTCATTCTTGGCGATCAGCTTAATGCCGCGCACTCATGGTTTAAACAGCAAGATCAAGGTGTGCTGTATTTAATTGCGGAGCTCCATCCAGAGGCGACCTATGTCAAACATCATATTCAAAAGCTCTGCGCGTTTTTTCTGGCGATGGAACGCTTTGCCGATACCTTAAAAGACAATGGCCGTGATGTGTGTTATCTCACACTAGATGAGACTGAGCAACAAAGTTTACAAGAGGTGATCTTAAGCGTCGCCAATCAATACGGTGTAGAACATGTCGAACTACAGCGGCCCGATGAATATCGAGTATTACAGCACTATCATCAGTTAATGGATAACCACTCATCACCGAGTTTTACTATGGTGGATAGCGAACATTTTTTGCTGCCTTTCGAGGAAATTCCCGATCTTTTTCAAGCCAAACGGCCGGTTCGTATGGAAACCTTCTATCGAAAAATGCGTCAGCGTTTTCACATTTTAATGGAGAATGACAAGCAGCCCGAAGGTGGGCAGTGGAACTACGACACCGCGAATCGCAATAAACTCAAAGCAAAAGATTTAAGTGAAATCCCAGAGCCACTGTGTTTTGCGCATGATGTTACCCACATACTTGAGCGAATTCAGCGTCATGGGATTGCCTCTCTTGGGAAAAACCAATCGAGCTTATTGTGGCCAGTAACCCGGCAAGATGCGCGCCATTTATTGACTTTTTTCTGCCAGCATTTATTGCCAAACTTTGGTCGTTTTCAAGACGCAATGACGCACAAAACGCCTCATCGTTGGAGTTTGTATCATTCGCGTTTGTCTTTTGCACTGAATGCGAAATTTATGAGTCCAATGCAGGTTATCAACGCTGCGGTTTCGGCTTATCGCCAAAGCGAGCATATCGATATTGCCCAAGTCGAAGGGTTTGTACGGCAAATCCTCGGCTGGCGTGAGTATGTACGTGGTATGTACTGGATTAACATGCCCGATTATGGGCAGCAAAATGCCTTAAACGCCCAACGAGATTTGCCGAACTACTTCTGGAATGGGCAAACGAAAATGCAATGTCTTGCCAGCGCGATAGGACAATCGCTCGATTATGCGTATGCGCACCATATTCAACGCTTAATGGTGACAGGCAACTTCTGTATGTTGACTGAAATTGAGCCGCAGCAAGTCGATAAATGGTATTTAGGGATTTATATCGACGCTTTGGAGTGGGTAGAACTGCCGAATACCCGTGGTATGAGCCAATTCGCAGATGGCGGCTGGATAGCCTCTAAACCTTACGCGGCGAGTGGAAATTATATACAGAAGATGAGCGACTACTGCGGTGATTGCCATTACAAGGTAAAAGAGAAAACCAGCGAAGTAGCCTGTCCTTTGAATAGCTTATACTGGCGCTTTATGGTTAAGCATCGAGAGTACCTAGCAAAAAATCATCGTATCGGCATGATTTATGGGAGTTGGGATAAGCAAGACGAAACACAAAAGCAGGCCATTTTACAAAGAGCTGAATGGTGCTTAAAGCATCTGGAAACGCTCTAGGAGCGTCACTTTTTAATCTAGCACTGTCAGAACCGTTGTGATGACGGTTTGTGTCGATGGTGATGTATGCCGCCGGGTCAGGGCGGCATCAGTGGTGTTTATGCACAGCATTTCTTGTATTTTTGACCGCTACCACACAGACAGGGCTCGTTTCGGCTTGGCGTCTTTTCAGCCGTGGCGGTGGTCGGTCTGTTTAATAACGTGTCGAGTTCTACGGTATTCTCTTCTCGAGTGGCATCAACCACAATATTGGCGATGATTGCCTGTTCTTGTGTGATGGCCTCGATCTCAGTTTTACGTGCTTCACAAGCCACGGTGACGGTGATCGGGGCGTCGGCACTCCCCGCTTTGATATAACGGTTGACGTTATAACCAGATTTCACGTGATTCTTTCTGGTTTCAATACGGCCTTTGAAAAATAGTTTCGACATTCAGGGACTCTTGAGTGATGGAGCACAGCGAAAAGGAGCAGGGAGTATACGCGTGATCGCAAAATGGTAAAGTGTTATTGACCGTTACCGGTAGGACTTAACCGGCTAATGAATGTTATTACTGGTGCACTCGCTGTTAATGATAATTCAGGGCTTGCTAGTTTGGTGGCGACAAAACCCTTGGTAACCACAAAGCAATATCAGGGATTAGGCATAAAATAAACGCGGCTGTACACATCAGGACAAAGAACGGAAATGCTGCCTTGGCGACTTGGCCAATTTTCTCTCCGGTGAGCCCTTGCAGTACAAAAAGGTTAAAGCCAACCGGTGGGGTGATTTGTCCGAGTTCAATCAAGATGACGAGGAATACACCAAACCAGATCGGATCAAAGCCCGCTTGTACTACGATGGGGAGGGTAATCGGCAAACTCATCACGGTAATCGAAATGCCATCCAGAAAGAGGCCTAATATGACGTAGAAAATGGCAAGGGCGAACAGTAGCCAAGCGGGGGATAAGTTTAAGCTCGCAATATATTGGGCGAGGTCGGATGGCAGATGTAAAAAGCCCATTGCGGTCGAGAGTAATGCCGCTGACACCAATATACTACACACCATGGTTGAGCTTAATAATGTCGCGCTAAGGGCGTCTTTGATCATTAAAAAAGTCAGCTGGCGCTCTTTTAATAAGATCAGCAACGTCGCGAAAACACCCACGGCTGCGGCTTCTGATGGGGTCGCAATACCTGTGTAGATGGCGCCCATTACAATGACAATCAAGGAAATCACCGGTAATAGCAGCGCAATACTTTTGAGCTTGCCGAACGACTGAGCACGTTCCGGAGGACACAATGATGGGTTCATTAACGCTCGTGCAATCAGATAACCAGAATACAGCGCCGCAATTAATATCCCCGGTAAGATGCCAGCCATGAAGAGTTTGCTGATCGACACTTCAGACTGAATGCCATACACAATCATTACCAAGGAAGGGGGAATGAGTAGACCTAAACTACCAGCGCCTGCTAATGAGCCAATCGATAAACGGCGATCGTAACCGCGCTTTTTGAGCTCGGTGGTGGTGATTTTGCCGACTGTTGCGGTTGTGGCCGCGCTCGAGCCACTCACGGCGGCAAACAGAGCGCAGCCAAATACGTTGGTATGCAGTATCCCGCCGGGCAGTTTTTTCGTCCACGGCTCTAGCCCTTTAAAGAGTCGATCTGAAATATCGGAGCGAAAAATGAGTTCTCCCATTAAAATGAATAAGGGAATTGCGGATAGCTCCCATGAATTACCTGCTCGAAAAACAATCCGGCTGAGAATGGCGCCCGCGCGATGAAAACTGACATCACCAATCATCACCAAAGAGAGCAGAGCGACCATAGCTAGCCCAGAAAAGACCCAAACTCCCATGCCGAGGACTAGAAAAATAAGTGCAATAACGGCGGCCGCGGTGAATACAATGTCCATATTGATTCCTATTTGTGCGATTAAGTCGGCTCGACATGTGGGACTTGTCGGGTGGAGAGTAGCTGTAGCATCCGTACAAACAGCGTCAAACACAGTAAACCAAGGCCAATGAGCACCATGGTTTCAGGTATCCAGAGCGGGGTTTCAGCAATCGATGAGCTGGTGGTACCACGTTTTAAGCTTCTTAGTGTATTGATGTACCAGTAGTAGGTTATCCAAGTAAAAACCGCAAAAGATAGGGCAGAGGCGATTAGATCCAGTAGCCAGTGGTAACGTTCAGGCAGTTGGTCACTGAGAATATTGACCTTAATGAGGCTGTTACGCTCCAAGCTGTAACCGAGCCCTAAAAAGGTGAGTGTCGCGACCGTATAACCGACGAATTCATCTAATACATAGGTGGATTCGCCAAACAAACGTAGCCCGATCTCCAGCAAAATATGGCACAGCACATAGACAATTAATAGCATTGCGAGTGCGCCAGACAACCTATTCAGTTGTCTGGAAAGGCCGGTGATCAATCGAATGAGCATCATTGGCTGTTCTCGAATTGGTTCATGATCTCTTGCCCAGTTTTCCCGGTATCGCTCAGCCACTCTTTGAGCGAGGGTTTGGCTGAGGTTTGTAGCCAGTGAATAAAGGGTTTAGGTAGGTCTTTGTGAATGGTGATGTTGTGTTCGGCCAGCGCTTGGTAGTTCTGCGTGACACGCTTTTTAACGGTTTCCCAGTTGTGTTTATCGGTCAAGACGGCGGCTTGTAAAATCGCTTTTTGATTGGCTTTGGATAAGTCATCAAATTCGTCTTTGTTCATGTGAACCATATTGAGAGGAATCGCATATTGGATGGCGCTGTAGTGATGAAGGTGCTCCCAAAACTTACCACTTGCTCCTGCATCTGCTGAGGTTAACACCGCTTTAATACCACCGGTAGACAGTTGTGGCACTACATCGGCCCAAGAGAGTTTGACCGGTTCTGCTCCTGCTTCGCGTAAGGTTAGGGTGCCATTTTTGTCATAGGTGCGGATTTTTAAGTTCGCTAATTCTTGTTGATTTGTTACTGGTTGTTTGGACCAAATACCACTTGCCGGCCAAGGCGAGGCGTACAACAAGATCTGATTATTGTCGGCAAAGACTTTTTGATAGTAGGGTTTGGCGATATCGTAAAGACGCTTCGCCTGCTCGTCGTTTTCTACCAAAAAAGGCAACGAAGAAACCAGAAAGAGCGGATCAATGCCTGACATACTTCCGGCTAATGTATCCGCAATTTGTACGGCATCATCCGCGACCGCATAAAAGTTATCGGCCGATTTAAACCCGAGCGACCCCCCAGTGTGTAAGGTGATATCCACATCACCGTTACTGAGCTTAGAAACTTGATCAATAAAGTACTGATCCCCTTGAGCATGAATAGAGGATGCGTTGTATTCATTAGAAAAATCCAGTTTAGTCGTAGCAGAGACGGCTGGAGAATGGCAAAGCATGGCGGAAAGGGCAAAAAGTCCATATCGTTTCATAGTAGCTTCATCCTTGAAGTCGAGAGGAGTTTTTACTGTATGTGCTTTTCTATAACGAAGTATTCGCAAAGCGACAAAAGCCACTCTAACTGCGACAAAACAATGTAAAAATCCTCAAGCATCAATATTGAGATGAGGCAAAGTAGTCAAGATGTGTCCCTATAAATCCGGCGGTTAACACTAGCTTTTTAGGCTTGAAATGTTTTATGGTGCAAAGCATAAGATCATGAACTCTGTGGCTCATACGATGGCTAGCCCAGTGAAAAAACGAAAAGGCGAACGATGAATTTTGATATTAACGCACTAAAACACCACCAGCTCGTCGAAGATGGTCAGCTTGAGGGATGTTATATTCATCAGCCCGTACCCGGCAGTGAGCCGAACGATAAGGCGGTGTTAGTTGAGCGCCGAGAGTTAGAAAAGATGGGTCATAAGGTTGTACAAGTTCAAGCTAAGGGGGGAACCACCACTTTTGCTGAGGCGATGCAAAAGCTTGCACAAAAAACCGGCCATCAGTCTTAATCGTACCCAGTAAGGTGCCGAGCAAGGGCTCATCATAAATGCGAATGCGCATTCATTTTGATGATGGGGCAGCCATCACCTGCCATCAATAGCCGCGCTTGAGTGAGCGGTGTTCGTGGTGCCACGCATACAGGATTATGCTACTCTTAGTCGCCTTTGATGGCGGTCGTATAGTGAATTTGGCTAGACGGCGAACCATTGGCCTTTGATAGACTTTACACATTTCACTACTAATAAATGGAGTTATACATGACCCCACCTAATTTTGTACGTTCTAAATGGATGAAACTGAGCGTACTCGCTGCGAGTGTACTGCTTTTTGGATGCAGTAACCCATCGACCCAAAACCCAGCAGAAACCTTATCGTCGACATGTGCTGTGGGGGACTTAATGGCAGAAACAACGCTGTATTTTGGTATGAGCCGTCCACAGGGTCCTGATATTACGAACCAAGAGTGGCAAGCCTTCATTGATCAACAAGTGACACCGCGTTTTCGTGATGGATTAACCGTGTTCACAGGTCAAGGTCAGTGGTTGGGAGCTGATGGCCGTGTGGCCAAAGAGGGAAGCCATGCCTTGATGTTGATTCATCCAATTAAGGCCGCGGAAAGTGAGAAGAACATTGAAACGTTGCGCACACTTTATAAAAAGACGTTTGATCAAGAATCTGTGATGCGGGTTGATGCGATAAAATGTGTTTCATTCTAACGGGCCATACTATGCACTCGTGTCGTTAGGTGATACTTAGCGATATGCCAAATAAAAAAGCCAACACGAGAGTGTTGGCTTTTTGCTGGGCATGAGGCTGAGCCGTTAGAGCACTGTTCTATTAGAGTATTTGTCTATTAGAGAACTAGGCCTGCAACCGCGGCAGAAAGTAAGCTGACTAATGTCGAGCCATAGACAAGGCGGAAACCAAAACGAGACACGATATTGCCTTGTTTTTCATTCACGCCTTTAATCGCACCCGCGACGATGCCAATGGAAGCAAAGTTAGCAAATGAGACCAAAAATACCGATAAAATCCCCAAACTGCGTGGAGTGAATTGATCGGCAATATCTTTCAGTTGCAACATAGCGACAAATTCGTTGGAGACGAGTTTGGTCGCCATTATACTGCCAGCGTGCAAGGCATCTTGGTTAGCAATGCCGATGACCCAAGCCAATGGATAGAAGACATAGCCCATCAAGTCTTGGAAACTGATGCCAAGAACCGCAGAGAATAGGGCGTTGAGGGCAGCAATTAAGGCGATAAACCCAATTAACATGGCGGCAACGATCATCGCGACACGGAAACCGGCCAGAATATAATCCCCCAGCATTTCGAAGAAACTTTGTTTTTCGTGTAGCTCATGGAGCTCGGGCTCCGGCTCTTCGCTGGCATCGTATGGGTTGATGATCAACAACAAAATGAATGTGCTGAACATATTCAAAATAAGCGCAACCACCACATAACGCGCTTCAATCATTGACATGTAAGCACCGACGATGGACATGGATACTGTTGACATCGCGGTGGCGGCCATGGTGTACATGCGGCGAGGGGATTGCTGACCCAAAATCCCCTTATAGGCGATGAAGTTTTCCGATTGCCCCAGCATCAAGGAACTGACCGCGTTAAACGATTCGAGTTTTCCCATTCCATTGACTTTTGAAAGCACGGTACCAACAATACGAATGATCCAAGGTAGGATGCGGAAATGTTGCAAAATACCAATCAAAGCGGAAACAAAAATGATAGGACATAAGACGTTTAAGAACACATAAGCCAGACCTTGCTTACTCATGTTACCAAACACGAAATCAGTGCCTTGTCCTGCAAACTTCATCAACTCATCGAATAAGCCTGCAAAAGAAGATACCGCGACAATGCCCGCCTTTGAATTCAATAAGAACCAAGCTAGCAGTATCTCGATAACGATTAACTGAATGATATAACGAATTTTAATCTGTTTACGGTCGTAACTGACCAAGAGAGCTAGGGCAAAAATCACCACAATAGCGAGGCAAAAATGTAATACGGATTGCATATAAATTATCCCTAAATAAACACAGCAAAACCAAAAAAAGCTAGTGTACCATAGGCTTATTGATAAATATGGCATGAGTTATTCACCCCACCCCAAATAGGGGGCAGTAACTAGAGAACGCCATCACTTTTTCCAGACTTAGATCGATTTCGCCCCCATACTCTTGTGGTGGTGGCAAGAAGCTGGCAGCACTATCACGTACAACGGAGGTGACCCCATGCATCGACCTCTTGCTTCGGCGCTATCGATGTGTAGACTTGCGATTATAAGATAACTGTGAATTGGATAAGGAACACATTGTGGCACAATTTAAATACAAGCAACTGACCCAAGAGCAACAAGATAAGCTTGATGCTGCCGCATTTCGCCGCTTATTGGCACATTTAGATGACAATAAAGACGTGCAAAATATCGATTTGATGGCCTTGGCTGGCTTTTGCAGGAACTGTTTTAGTAAATGGTATGCGGCAGAAGCGGAGCAATTGGGCGTCGATCTTGATTTGGACGATGCACGCGAACGCGTTTATGGTATGACGTATGAAGAGTGGAAGGCCAACCACCAGCCTCAAGCCACGCCAGAACAACTGGCGGCATTCGAGGCTCGCCAAAAGAAAAAGAGCTAACGCGCTGTTATATTCTCTATAAGCTCACGTCGTTGCGAGCTTATATGAGCATGAAGAAAAGCGTTCAGCCTCATCGCGCACGGTCTTCCTCGGCTTGTTGTACGCCTTGACCTTTGAGGTAGCGCCAAGTCGCGATGATGGTCAATCCCCCCGGTAAAGTGATGAAGAAAATGGCGCAAACAGCCACGGACCAGCCATCACGTAATCCGTCGGAGATCCCCCCGGCGGTATTGATCACGACCATCAGGCTACCGAGCAGCAGCGCCCCCCACTGAGTGCTGCGGGTTCCGATCAGTGCGAGCAGAACTGTGACGATCCAGCCGCCATAGAATACCGGAAACACCCACAGGACACTCGGTTTAAACATTAGCACGGGAGTCGCTTCCTGCGCTCTGACGAAGTCGTTAATGTAGAAGAACAACTGGAACGTAACAAACATCACGGCGGCGATCCCAGTGGTGAGCCAGAACAGAGCGATTCTATCCTGTTGGGAAAGGGTCGAGACGTAACGTGGATGAGAGTGCAATGCCATCGTCATTTCTCTTGTGACGCTGCAAGTAGTGGGTTGCGTGCCTTTGTTGACTGACCAACGAGGTGGTTCATTTGTGGTGGCTTTAGGCATAAATAATACTCATTTATATTTATACACCCTATTTAACAATGAATACAGGCAGGAGTCATTGCGATAATTGGCCATATTATTATGCAATACGGCCAAATACACGTGCCTCAAGCATGGAAGGCGAGAGTCGGATGGGAAGAGGCGAGCTCAGCGATGCCCCGCTATTTTAATCGGTGTTAAATATGCTCGGGGAGAATAATGCCGCGTGGCGAGGCCGGCGCGTTATCTGCCATACGATCGGAGAGATATTGAGCGGGGGGCTGGCCGACGGCCTTGCGGAACATGGTGACGAAGCCGCTGGCATTTTCGTAGCCCAATCCTAACGCTACGGTCTGCACGCTTTCACCTTTGGTCAGGCGCTGGAGTGCCAGGATCACATGCAGTTGCCGGCGCCAACGTCCAAAGTTCATACCGATTTCGTGTAGCAGAAGCCGACTCATATTGCGTTCACTCATGCCAATACGAGCCGCCCACTCCTTTTTCAATGCTTTGTCTGTCGGATCCGCCAATAGCATTTCAGCCAGTTGGCGCAATCTTGGATCCCTTGGCATGGGCAGGTGCAAGTTTTCAACGGGAGCCACGGCCAACTCATCCAATAAAGTGGCGATCAGGCGTTCTTCTCGACTGCCTAGTTCATACAACGCAGGAAAACTGACCACTTTAACCAGTAACTCACGCATGAGCGGTGATACGGAAAGGGTACAGCAGGTCTTAGGAAGATCTGGGGCAGCATCGGCATCGACGAATAGGCAGTAACACTCGGTTTCGCCAGATCCCCGTGCCGAATGCGGTAAGTTTCCAGGTATCCATACCGCGCACTGCGGTGGGACAATCCAGACTCCGTCTTCGACTTCGCAGTTGAGGATGCCGCGAACCGAGTAAAGCAGTTGTGCCTTATTATGCTGGTGTTGGGCATGTTCCCAGTCCTGAGTGACTGAGGTCGCACTCAGCGCCACCGTCGGGCGAGGGACATTATCCACATCTTGGGTGGTGATCAGATCGGTGATGGCAATGCGAGACATAGTCAGTTTTGAACCTCAAAGCGAAGATGATGCACGATAAAAATGGCCGAATTGAAAAATAGTATGGCTAAATCATGCAATGACGTCCAGCAACTCTGTCAGTATCTTAATAGAAACGCAGTCGGCCAGCGTGACTGGATTGAGAAAAGAGGTTGTCTTAGAGAGAGCCTCGTCTATTCGCTGCGGTCTTGTTGTATGTTTTGAGATGTTTTGAAGGAGTTTTGCTATGCAGATTGATACGTCGCAGTTTCCCCTTGTCTGGATGTGCTTTAATACACCGAGTGCCGACGCTAATGCATCGCCATTTGCTGACTTTGAGGCATTGTTAGCCCGTAAGACCGTCTTCGTGTTACTGAATGATGAGGGGTTGGATAAAGGCGATCACGAACATTCGTCAGAAGATATGAAGCAAACATCGCGTTGGATGAAACAGCACAAAAGCGAATTAACCGCCTTTGTTAAAGCGGCTATCTATATCGAACCGAATCTCGCCAAACGGGTCGCGACGAAAGCCTTCGCGTTGGTTTATGAAAAATTTTGGGGCTATCCGATGCTGATGGTCGCAAGCAAAGATGAGGCGCTGACTTTAGCTGAGACTCTGCTTTCAGACCAGAAAAGGGCGGTGGAACAGAGTAACCAATAAGCTTATATTGTTGAGCGGCTAAAGGGAGGGCTTCCGAGTGAGGCGCTCCCGACAGCGTCACGCGAATGTTGCTCTTGGTCGGTGTATTACATCGAACGTAGCCGGCCAGTGTACGCATCGTCATGGATTAATTTTCACTTTTATCCTCATACAGGTATGTGATATATCTTTTAGGGCTTTCAGTAACTGATAAAGCACTAAGAAAAGATGTTATACGGCAGAGCGCTGCTGTTTACTCACTATTATGTAAGAAGATAACCCTTATGAATCCAATCATCGTATCAATCTCATTGCTGCTCTGCAGTAATATTTTCATGACATTTGCTTGGTATGCGCATCTTAAAGAACTCGGGAATAAACCTTGGGTTATCGCTGCTTTGATCAGTTGGGGGATTGCGTTACTTGAATATCTCTTTCAAGTCCCTGCAAACCGGATCGGTTACAGTGTGCTGTCGGTTGGTCAGCTCAAGATCATACAAGAAGTCATTACGCTGACTGTGTTCGTTCCGTTTTCAGTGATGTACTTAAAAGAGCCGCTGAAGCTCGATTATCTTTGGGCCGGACTCTGCCTTGTAGGAGCGGTGTATTTTATGTTCCGTAGTAGATTTGCCTAACCGATTAATTTGCTTGGCATTGGTTCTCTATGACAACAAGGTCAGCTTCGTATTCCACGCAAGCTGACCGATGGTCAAAGTTCAGGGTTGATAGAACCGCTACTATGAAAGCCTCCTGACAGGTGAATCATGCCTGTGCGCTGGCGGTTTCCTGCAGGTAGCGCCATAGTGGCTTGCCATCTTTGATATCAATGATCACCACGGAATAGCGCGACGAGTGTGCCTGAGCTTCTTGGTGAATTTCACGATAGCGCAGAACCACGCTGTCTGCATTCACGAGTAATGGCTCACACTGTTCAATAATGATAGAAAGTGATGGGCGTGTCCCTGTGTTTTGGCGAAACAAGGCTTCTACTTGAGATTGACCGACGATGCTTCCCGTGGTCGTTATCATGGTAAAAGAGGGGCAAAAGCTATTAATCAGTGTCTCTAGCGAGGCATCTTGCGCGTCGCTGCCGGTAAAGACGTCTTGAATCCACACATGCAGATCGAGCACACTTTGCTTGGCAATGGCGATTAATTCTTTCTCGGGTAACATGATGATAAATCCTTGTTTTATTTTCGGTTAATTCGGTTAAGTTGTTTGATGACCAATAAAGGCGTGAGACCAATAAAGGCGTGAGACCAATAAAGGCCGCAAGTAGGAATGTCAGTTGATATGCCGACATGTCATTGGTGTAGTGTTGCAATACGTTGAACAAAAGCGTGAAAAAAGCCGCGCCAAGGCTAAATGACATCTGACGGTTGAGGTTCCAAACCGCGCTGGCCTTCGTTAAGGTGGCGTCGTCAAAGTCCATCATTGCGGTGGTTTGTGCCGTATTTGCACTGACACCGCCGCCGAGGCCCATCAAGATATACGCCATAATAAGCAGCGGTATATTGGAACCTTGACCCACACAAAATAACACGGCAATACCAGCCGAATGCACCAACACACCAAATAAAAATAGGGTTCGAGCGCCAATGCGATTATAGAGCCGCCCACCGACGATAATCGCAACAAAAGAGCCGGCGCCATACAGTACCATCAACATTCCGGTTTTTTGGGCAGACCAACCCAACACCTCTTGCAAGAAGAAGATATTGAGCAAATTTACCCCTGTGAACACGCCCGGCACCGCTAAATAGACCAAGACAGAAAAGCGCATATGGGTATTTTTCAGTACGCTCAAATCCACAATGGCATGCGCCGTTTTACGATAATGACGTAAATAAATAGCGGTAAATCCTAAGCCAGTAATCACAAACAGTAGGGGGAGGAGTTTTGAACTGGCATTCGCATAAATAGAAAGACCAATGAGCAGCGCTGCGAGGGAAGCACTGATATAAAGAAGCCCTCTGATATCCGGTGTCATCGCTTTTTTGGTTTCGGAGTGGATCCAACAGGCCGCGAGTACTGCGGTTAGCAAGCTAAAAGGAATATTACTGAGAAAGACCCAGCGCCACGAGGCATGATCAACAATAATGCCACCGATGCTCGGTGAAAGCGTCGGCGCAATTAAGGCCACACTCATGATGAAGGTGGATATGTGGGTTCTTTCTTTGTTTTTAAATAAATTAAACGTTAGCGCTTGGCCTACAGGGATCAGTAACCCGCCACCGACGCCTTGAAGGAAGCGAAACAAGACGAGCGAGTAAAAGTCATGGGCCAGACCAGAACACAGTGCGCCGAGTGAAAAAATAAGCATGGAGGCGGTCATGGTATGCCTTGCGCCAAACTTACTCGCTAACCATTGACTGATCGGAATAATCAGCGTTAAGCCCAGAATGTAACTATTGGCCACCCAAGCCACGCTTGATTCTGACATGGACAACTCTTGCGCGATATCGGGAAGAGCAATGGCCGACATAAAGATATTAATGCAATCAATGAAAAAGCCGAGTAAGAAAATCAGCGCGATACGATAACGGTAAGCCATAGGAAATCTAGTTTAAAGTCGAATGACGCAGGATTTTATCCGATTTGACTCACTGCTGTGAGCTGTTTAAAGTAAACGCTGAGTTCAATTAGGGTTAACAATAATGTTTAATAACATTAAACGTATTCATACGTTTATCACGGTAGTGAATAGTGGCTCCTTTACTAAAGCTGCGGACCAGTTATTTATGAGTAAAGCCATGGTCAGTATTCATATCAAATCGTTAGAAGACTCACTCAATGTGCCATTGCTGATTCGTAACTCACGCGGATTTATTATGACCGAGGCAGGAGAGCTACTTTATAATGATTTTCAAAGCATCTTTTCTGATATTCACGCTTCCTTAGGTAATGTGTTTGCCAAACATCACTCTTTAAGCGGCCATTTAAGAGTGTCATCCACCGTCGAGTTTGGCGAAGCCTGCCTGATTCCACTGATTGGGGAGTTTTGCCATATTCATCCGGAGCTCAATATCAGCTTTCATGCGGACTCATCGCTCAATAAATTGGTGAATGAGAACATTGATCTGGCTGTAAGGTTAGGCACGCTGGAAGACTCTACGCTAAAAAGCCGTAAGCTTGGCTGCTTCTCTATTATGCTGGTGTGCTCTGCCAAGTGGTTAGCACAAAACCCGTTATCCTCATTAGAGGAGATACAAACCGCGCCTTGGATTGCGAACAGTAACCTTAAAAACGCCAACCACTGGACGTTACATCATAGTGATGGGCAGACCTTTCCATTCAAGTTTTCGCCTAAGTTTCGTGCTAACTCCTCCACGGCCATCCGCTCCATGGTTCAAGCGGGGTTAGGAATGGCCATTCTGCCTGAGTGGCTTATCAAAGAGCAGTTACAAAGCGGAGAGTTTGTTGAGGTATTCCAAGATTGGCGTTTACCCAAGCAAGACATCAACGTCGTGTTTACCGGTGATCACCGTGTTCGACGCCATTGCCGAGCCTTAATCGATTATCTGGTCGAGCACACCCATTTTTAGCCTTGAGTGAGGGGGTTCAGTTGCAAGGGAACTACCTTGTATGACAGTTATCGATTTATCCTATTAATGAAAATCTCGTGAGGGAGCCGTTAATGTGGCTAAATGCTCGGTTAAATCAATCAGCTTACCTGCGATGACATGAGTGACATCGCCTTCTTTTTCTAAAATCCCTTTCACTAGCATAAGCTTAGCATTGAGAAAAGTTTGCTTTTGCGCGCGTGCTGTCGCTTGCCAGACCACGACATTGGTGTTGCCCGTGTCATCTTCTAACGTCACAAACGTAATGCTGGTCGCTGTGCCAGGGGCTTGTCTGCCTGTCACTACGCCAACCACTGTCACCATGCCCCCATTCGGCTGGTGGCGTAAATCTTGATGGCGTACAAAGCGTGGTAACATCCCCGATTGCTCTAATAGAGTAATGGGATGATGCGAAAGCGAAAGCCCCGTCGCGGCATAATCTTCAATGAGATCCTCTGCCGCGCTAGGGGCTCGCTGTAATGGCGCACTCTCCTCGATGACGTGTTGAAATAATGGTAAATCACTGAGGGTGTCCATCATTGTCCAACGAGTGGCATAGCGATGCTCGGCCAGCATCGACATGGCATTGGCGGACGCCAAGGCTTCCATATCTTTGCGGGAAAGTGATATGCGTTTGAGTTCGCTCATGGTGTGATAACCGTTGGTGGGACGGCTGGCAACTAATTGTTTGGCTCCTTGCTGGCTCAACCCTTTAACTTGTCGTAAGCCTAAGCGAATGGAATAGCACGTGGTTGAGGTGGTGCGGTAGGCAACCACCGTATGGTCGTAGTGCGAATGATTGATGCAGACCGGATCTATATGGATATGATGACGCTGTGCATCTTGAATCAGCTGTGAGGCGCTATAAAACCCCATGGGTAGACTGTTTAAGAGGGCGGTGTAGAAAGCTTCAGGGTAGTAGTATTTGAGCCATGCAGAGCAATAGGCGAGTACTGCAAAAGAAGCCGAATGACTTTCTGGGAAACCGTACTCGCCAAAACCACAAATTTGTTGAAAGAGAGTTTCGGCAAACTCAGTACGGTAACCACGCGATTGCATGCCTTGAATGAGCTTGTGTTTAAATTGGGCTAATTGTCCGGTTTTTTTCCAAGACGCCATCGCCCGGCGTAATTGATCGGCTTCACCGCCGCTAAACCCCGCCGCAACCATGGCGAGTTTAATTACCTGTTCTTGAAAAATAGGGACGCCCATGGTGCGCTCTAATACGGTACGGACTTCCTCTGAGGGGTAGCTAATGGCTTCAATGCCGTCACGGCGTTTGAGGTAAGGATGTACCATGTCGCCTTGAATCGGGCCGGGTCTGACAATGGCGATTTGTACCACCAAGTCATAATAGCAGCGTGGTTTTAAGCGCGGCAGCATACTCATTTGGGCGCGTGATTCGATTTGAAAAACCCCGATGGTATCGGCGCGCTGAATCATCGCGTAGACATTGGGGTCGTCTTGCCGAGCGGTGATGTCAGCAAGGGTTAATCTTGCGCCAGTCTGGTGTTGAATAATATCAAAACATTTGCGAATGGCGGTAAGCATGCCTAAGGCCAATACATCGACTTTCAGCAGCCCTAAGCTTTCTATATCATTTTTATCCCATTGAATAATCGTGCGATCTGCCATTGCGGCATTTTCTATAGGCACCAGTTCATACAAAGGGCCAGCAGAGATAACAAAGCCCCCAACGTGCTGAGATAAGTGCCGAGGAAATCCTAAGACTTCCTGTATCAGTTGAATAAACTGTTGCCCTTGAGCGGAGTTGGGCGCCAATCCTAATTCCAGAATCTGTGCTTGCCAGTCTTTCTCTCGATCACGGCGATTGACGTTTTGAATAAAAAAATCCAATTGTGCACGGTCAATACCCAGCGCTTTACCGACATCACGGACCGCACTTTTAAAGCGATAACTGATCACCGTCGCCGCAAGGGCTGCGCGTTGGCGACCGTATTTTTTATAGAGGTATTGAATGACTTCTTCGCGTCGCTCATGTTCAAAATCGACATCGATATCCGGTGGCTCATTGCGCTCTTTACTAATGAAACGTTCAAATAAAACCGAAATCTGGCGAGGATCCACTGAGGTGATGGCAAGGCAATAGCACACCACCGAGTTTGCTGCAGAGCCTCTGCCTTGATATAAAATGCCGCGCTGCTTGGCAAATTGCACCATGTCGTGAATGGTTAAAAAATAAAAGGCATAGTCCATTTCCTCGATTAAGCTCAGTTCTTTGTCAATAGTATGGGCAATGTCCGGTGGCACGCCATCGGGAAAGCGCCATTGCTGACCTTGCTCGACCAGCGCGCGCAAATGGGTCATGGCGGTTAGGCCTTTGGGGACGAGTTCACTGGGGTATTCGTAGCGTAAGCTGTCGAGCTGAAATTGACAGCGCTTGGCAATACGCACACTTTCCTCACACCATTCGGGGTCAAAAAGCGTGGCAAGTTTACTTTGGCTGCGCAGGGCACGCTCTGTGTTGGTGAGTAAATGCGCCTGTATGTCGGTAACGGGTTGGCCGAGCTTGATGGCGGTTAATACATGATGCAGCGGTAAGCGAGTGGCGTTGTGCATGAGTACGCCGCCACAAGCCGTAATCGGTAGCTGATGACGTGCCGCGAGTGATTGGCAATGACTTACATAACAGGATTCATTTGCAGTCAGGTGGCGTTGTATGCCGATCCATAAACGCGCGCGATGTGTGTGGCTTAGCCATGTTGCCCAAGTTTCATCATGCTCCGTGTGCTGGGGCAGCCAGAGAATAAAACACTCTTTGAGTGATAAAATATCCCACTCAGATAATTGGTAATGGCCTTTTTCGCTGCGCCGCCGAGCATTAGAGATAACCCGGCATAACTCAGCATAAGCGGCACGATTGGGACACAGTAATACAAAGCGACACGTCTTGGACAAAGTAAACACGCTGCCAACAATGAAACGAAGCGCTAACTGGTGCTCACGAACCGCTGTGTGAGCACGAACGACGCCCGCAACAGAGCATTCATCGGTAATCGCTAAGGCTTGGTAGCGTAAAAAATCCGCTTGAATCACCAGTTCTTCAGGATGAGAAGCCCCCGTTAAAAACGAGTAATTGCTTTGACAAAATAATTCAGCGTAAGCCATTCATCCCCCTAACTAAAAACACCATGTACCCACCACTTTTTCTCTGGCGTTCGGTAGATCCACAACCAGCGGCCTTCGCGACTGCGAGCAATGAAGTAATCTCTGATCAAGATGTTGTTGTCCCACCATCCCGTCGCGATGCGCTCTGGCCCCTGCACGATCGTGACCTTATCGGTTAAGGCGCGGGGTGGCGTATACAATAAGGTTGGGCGCAATTGGGCACGACGTTCCGCCTGCTTGACCGAGGTGTGTGGCCGGCCATAGTGAGTGGCTGACTCTGGTCTAGGGTCATCTGTGAAGTAAGGCTGATGCACGTGCTCATGACCGAGTTTCGCTTGCAATAGACTGAGTAACTCTGACTCGGATTGTTGGCCCGTTCGTCCTTGAAATAAGTCATCAGATTGAGAATCCATCTCGCCGCTGCGAGCAACCGAGAGGGTCATTTCGATCACGGGGTGCTCAAGCGTTATGGATTCTAAGTGTAAGCGGCATAATATGATCCATGCCTCATGGCGGTATTCACCTTGAGCGGCGGTAAAGGTCACTTGAGCGGTCTGACGATCACGTTGCACCAGCGTTAGGGTTAACTCATACGCCACTTGATTGCGTAAGCGTAAGAACGCTTCTAATTGGATCAGTAAGCGTTGTAACGGCGTTTCCAACCATTGGGTATGGCTTAACTCATACAGTAATGGCAGGTGCGCGGCAAATTGCTCGGAGGGGCGATACTCGGATAATGGATGATGAAATTGACCCAGTAAACGTCCGACATAATTGACCACATCAATGTCAAACCGCCGAGCAAGGTCGGCCAAGGGAATGGCTATCAATGCTTCAATGGTCTGTGTTCCTACACGACGTAATGATTCGATGTGTTGAGCGGGTAAGTCCGTCATCGTTAAATCAATGGGCAGAAGAGCGCGCTTCAATTGAGCATTATCCAGCGTGAGACAGTGTTGCTGATGTTGATGAGCCAATAACTGAGCACACAAAGGGGAAAAGCCCGTTGAGTAGTGATAATGCACCGCGTGTTTTTGAAGGTGCTGACTAATGGCTTGCCAATAATTCTCAAGCCCAGAATACAGCGTCAGCATCGGCGTGATAGACAGCAGTAATCCTTGTGGAGGAAAGAGAACAATGTCGGAAGTGACAAGATACAACCACTGGGCAATGCCTTCTAATGCTTTGATTTCCATCTTGGGGTCATAAGCGACCACATTGAGCTCATGGCACAGCGTTGCGGCGCTGGCGAGTCCCATTCCTTCTTGAATGCCTTGAGCGCGCGCCAGCGCGTTGAGTTGTACGATTTTATGCTGGTGGCCGTGCACCAAGGCGGTCGGTTGGGCTGATTCGGCGAATAAGGTGTCTAATTGCAACTGAGGAAAGTGCAAATATAGCCAATGTTTCATCTGCTTACCCTTGTTTTTGGCGCTGAAAAGGCACAACCACGGAGTCTGTGTCAGGCTGAATAAGATCAGGCCAATGCTCTTGATAGGGAACCGTAAACGGCTCACTCGGCCACGCCCCCTTATACTTTTTGATGGTGACCGTGATGCCATGAGCGGCTGGCTGCAATTGCAGGCTCAATGTGACGGGCAAAGAAAAGATTTGCTGCTGCGGACGGCGTAATAAAAATTGCACGCATTGACCCGTGGTACTGGCCACTTGTAAACGGCGAGCGTGATGGACTTCCAAGTTGTTTTGCCACAACAATACTTGTTCACAGGCCCCGCTTTTGAGGCACTGCTCAGCCGCCCATAACGCGTCTTTTGGTGTTTTTGGGGTAAGGACCCGCACTTTATCCAAGGTTAAACCAGCGTATATCAGAGCTTCGCTATGGATAGGACTCGGCGGATTGATGAATACGGTTAACCGTTGCTGCTTTTGAGCCAAATACGGCAACAAAAGGCGCAACTCACCAATGCCGACTGGACTTTGAAGCTCGACAACCCCGCTGTGTGGAAACCCGCCCATCAGTTTCTGATCGAGTACAGGGTATCCGGTTGTGTGTTTTGTCGTCTCAGAGACGCCATGACAAGAGGCTAGAGTGCCTTGCCATAACCAGTGTTTATTTTTGAGTTCCGTTATTAATTCATTCATCGCTCACCACCTGTATATATATACAGTATATTGCGCGTTAAGCAACAATCAAGAGAAAACTCAGGGGCGAAGCGGTGTTGTCACGTTGCTCGCGTCGTGAAGCAGAGAAAAAGATCAGTAGATAGATGAGGTTAGTTGTGAGACATACAGAACGAAAAAAACCGAGCGCGGCTCGGTTTTCTCGATAAGATGAACGGATAAGTGTTAAATGAGACCTTCCGCTTTTAAGGCCGCTTGTACCGACGGGCGCTCATCATGGCGCTGTAGATACGCTTGCAAACCAGGATAATCGCTCATATCCACTTCGAGGAAGCGAGTCCAGTTAAGCACGGTAAATAAATACGCGTCAGCGATGGTGAAGTGCTCCCCAAAGACAAAGCCATTGTCGCCAATTTGCGCTTCGATCCATTGAAAACGCTTGGCAAGACCAGAAAGCACGTTCTCACGCTGCTGAGGGGTGATATTAGGGTTAAATAGCGCCCCCAGACCTTTGTGTAATTCTGTTGAAATGTACACCATTAAGCTTTGCAGTTGATAACGCTCTTCGCCAGAGGCTGGAATCAGATTCGCTTCTGGTTTTAAATCGGCCAGGAATTGCGCAATGACAAGACCTTCCGTCAGAATATGGCCGTTATCGAGCTCTAAAGCCGGCACATACCCTTTTTGTGTGACAGCCAAATAGTCGTCACCACTGACCGTGCGTTTTGTTTTCAGATCGACTTGCTCTAATTGGTGAGCGAAACCGAGTTCTTCTAAAACAATGTGTGGCGAAACAGAACAGGCCCCTGGAGTAAAATATAATTTCATAATCACGGATTTCCTTTCGCTATTAACGTTAGAGAATGCTCTCAATGTGTGATTTCAGTCTACGCCTAATGAATCGATAAACAAGTCCTTGCCTGTTGGTTTTTTGTACTAGCGTTTTGGCTGCGCGTCTATACATTGGCCGTGTACATCATGGCTTTCTGGGGCCATGAGATACAGATACAAAGGCATGATATCGAGTGGCGTTTTGAGTGTGTCAGGATCTTCTTCTGGGAACGCTGACGCACGCATATCGGTACGAGTACCGCCGGGGTTAATCGCATTCACGCGGATAGGCGTGTCTTTTAGCTCGTCCGCTAAAACTTGCATCATCCCTTCAGTGGCAAACTTAGAAATGGAATAGGTTCCCCATAGCGCGCGTCCAATATGGCCAACCGTCGAGCTTGTGAAGACAACGCGAGCATCTGTTGACGCTTTCAGGAG
Organism: Vibrio zhugei; assembly: GCF_003716875.1. Taxonomy (NCBI): domain Bacteria; kingdom Pseudomonadati; phylum Pseudomonadota; class Gammaproteobacteria; order Vibrionales; family Vibrionaceae; genus Vibrio; species Vibrio zhugei. The sequence continues at coordinate 1,028,292 of NZ_CP033078.1, forward strand.
CGGTAATAGCGCTTGAGTGAGCATAAATTGTGCGCGTACATTGACTTGCATAACATCATCAAACGTTGCTAAATCAATGTCTTCGAGTGGGGAGAGCGCTCCGAGTAGACCCGCATTGTGTAGTACACCATCTAAACGGCCAAATTGCTTACGAATGGTGTCGGCCATGGCCTTATAATCGTGTTCTGTTGCATTTTTCAGATCCATTGGCATGATAACAGGTCTTGGATAGCCAGCGGATTCAATGTCAGTAAACGTGGATTTGAGTTTACTTTCAGTTCTGCCCAGTAAAATAACAGTCGCACCATGCTGGGCGTAGCTGCTAGCGGCTTGCTCACCGATGCCTGATCCTGCACCAGTCACGAGAATGACTTTGTTTTTCAAGGTATCTGGAGAGACAGAATAGTCCATAATAGGCTCCTTCTAAAGAATGAGGGTTTCAGTCTGGGTAACAACATGGTTACAATACACTACTTCGCATTATAGAGGATATGACCATTGGAATTTTTGATGGAATACGGCTTGTTTTTAGCCAAGATAGTGACATTCGTTGTCGCGGTTGTTGTGCTTTTAGCATTGATTAAATCGGGTAACGGTAAACAATCGAGTGCTAAAGGTGAGTTAGAAGTGACTAACTTGACTGAAAAGCATAAAGAAACCATTGAAAAAATGGAACATCACTTATTGGATGAATCCGTGCTTAAGGCGCGGGATAAATCTGAGAAGAAAAGTCAAAAACAAAAAGATAAAGCGCAAGCGAAAGCCGTGAAAAAGTCCGCGAAAGCAGGCGAAGTCAAGGCGGAACGTGACCCACATGTGTTTGTCTTAGATTTTAATGGCAGTATTGATGCTAAAGAAGTCGCGGCATTACGAGAAGAAGTCACCGCGGTTCTGGCTGTCGCTCAAGATGGGGACGAAGTGATTCTTCGCCTCGAGTCTGGCGGTGGAATGGTGCATGGTTATGGGTTAGCCTCTTCGCAGCTTGATCGCTTGAAACATGCGGGACTGGGCTTAACGATCGCCATTGATAAAGTGGCGGCAAGCGGTGGCTACATGATGGCGTGTATTGGCGATAAAATTGTCTCTGCACCGTTTGCGATTGTTGGCTCGATTGGTGTGGTTGCACAAATCCCTAACTTCAATAAGTTATTGAAAAAGCACGATATCGATTATGAACAAATGACGGCCGGTGAGTACAAACGGACCATCACGATGTTTGGTGAAAACACCGATAAAGCGCGCGAAAAGTTCAAGCAAGAGTTAGAAGAAACGCACGGCTTATTTAAAGACTTTATTCGTGATCATCGACCAAGTTTGGATCTCGATACTGTCGCCACTGGCGAGCACTGGTTTGGAACACAAGCGCATAAGCTTGGTTTGGTCGATGCGATTAAAACATCCGATGATTTAGTGATTGATGCTTGTAAAGAGAAAACCGTGCTGAATATTCGCTACGTACAAAAGAAAAAGTTGACGGAAAAAGTATCTGGCATGGCGGGTGAAGCGGCAGATAACGTATTTATGAAATTAATGAATCGTGGACAACGCCCTATCGTTTAATTAATCGCCATCTTTTGATTGTTTATTATTCGGCCTTATTGTTATAAGGCCGTTTTTATTTTTATGGCGTTCTTATCGTGTAAGAATGCTTATATTATAGGGTACGACGTTTTATTTTTAAGAGTTACTGCTTTATTGATCTGGATTAGTATTTGACGTGCTTCAACTTGGTATTTTGTCGCCAGTTGATTGATACAAGTATTAATGGTGAATATATGAACATTTTTGAGCACTCTGACCCGTCTCGCCGTCGTTATGGGCTAGCGGCTTTCATCGGTATCATTGCCGGTATTGTCTCCGCATTCGTAAAGTGGGGCGGTGAACATCCTCTGCCGCCACGCAGTCCAACCGATATTTTTACTGGAGCATGTGCCCCCGAATCGTTAATTCGTGCGGCGGAACACATCGATTGTTCACGCAATTTTTTGAACCCTCCTTATGTATTTTTACGTGATTGGTTAGGTGTGGTTGATCCTAATGCGGCGGTCTATCATTTTGCTGGCCATGTATTTAATTGGGTGGGTGTTACACATATTACGTTTTCAATTGTCTTTGCCGTTGGTTATTGTGTGGTTGCGGAACAATTTCCGAAAATTAAATTATGGCAAGGTTTATTAGCTGGGGCTTTAGCCCAATTATTTGTTCATATGATCAGTTTCCCGCTCATGGGCTTAACCCCACCACTATGGGATTTACCTTGGTATGAACATGTCTCTGAAATTGTCGGTCATTTAATTTGGTTTTGGTCGATTGAAATTATTCGCCGTGACTTACGTAATCGTATAACTCACGAGCCAGATCCTGAAGTGCCATTAACGTCACCAGCGCGTTGATGTTACAGAGTGATAGCCGCCTTTTTTGGGCGGCTTTTTTATTGCGAGCCAACTATCGGTTTACGCTCTTAGGCAAGGTCATTGCCAAGAGCGCGCTCTGAGCGACAGTCTTAGGTAGAAAGCCATAAGTTTGTTACCATAACGGCGCTCCAGTAATCGTGTGGATTGAGCTGGAATTACTAAGATTAGGATTCACCTTGAATAATAATGAGATTTTTCGTCTTATCACGTCGGCTTTGAATTTGAAAGACACGGGAATTGCGAAAGCCTTTGCCTCTGCTGAGATGAACGTGACCACGGTTGAAATAGCAACTTGGTTAAATGAAGAGACGGACAGCGCCGCGAATCAACTCACCGATGAGCAGCTAGCCCGCTTTTTGAACGGTCTGATTAACACCCAACGCGGCAAACGTGATGGCGAGCAACCCAAGCCTGAGACTCAATTAAATACTAATATGATTTTACAGAAACTGCGGATTGCTTTGAACTTGAAAGCAGAAGACATGCTAAATACGTTTGAGTTCGTTGGGGTTGAGTTTAATAAGCACGAATTAGGCGCGTTTTTCCGTAAACCGAGTAATAAGCATTATCGCGCGTGTCCAGATGAGGTATTGCGTGATTTCTTATTAGCCGTACACGCGCAAAGAGACAGTCTCTAAACTTAGAGCATCATCGCGTTGAGGTCGGCCTCTCGCCCGTTCACAAGGACAATGAATGAATATTGATAAAGCGAAAAAACGTATTGCCAAGCAAGTCGCAAAAGGGTTCAAAGGATACCCCATGGTGTCGATTGCGTATTTTGGCCTCAAACCAGATTTTGCGACGCAAGTGAGGGTTCAGTTCATTGCAGAAGAAGGGGGCGAACCTCAAGAGCAAAAATTGTCGTCTTCTACCGATGTACGCAATGATGAGACGATTCAAACGGTGATTGTGAAAATTTTAGAACGTACACAGGCGGTGAGTGTGATGGAAGTGGCCGGAGTCGCTTCCTTATCTGAGGCGCAATGAGTCAAGATCGAGAGTGTGGCATGTATTGTGCTTGGTTCTGTGACCATCGGGCAATGAATAGGTTGCCTGATGGGATCAAAAATATCATGTCACATTTATCGTAAGGACTTTCGATCATGAAATTGATGCTTTCGTGCGTTGTGCTGCTCAGCGGTGCAAGCGTGCATGCCGCCGATTTGGATGGCGCCGCCATTTCTCAGCTACTTGAGCAGTTACCCGCGAACCAACTGAACTCGCTTTGCTCACCGAGTAGTGATGCCACCGTCAGTCAGTTATGTGCTGAGCAAGCCTCGGGCCTACGTGATCGCTTGCTGCAAGGGGAAGAACTCAATGTGCAGCACATGCAAGATCAGGCAACGCAAGTCTTTAATGGAAGCTTATTGCCGCTCATGAAGGCTTTGCAAGGCGGCACTTCTGGCAGTCCACTGCCGTCAAAATAAAGAGCAACCTTCCCCAAGACTACAGCAATGAGTTGTGCGTCGTGTGCTTTTTCGCGAGAAGAGAGCGCCAATGTTGCCAGCCGGCGGCAATAAAGCCTGTCAACATGCCGGTGAGATGGGCTTGCGTGGCAACGCGTGCCCCAATGAGCACTTGAGTTTCATGAGCAGGGCCGACGGTTTGCTCCCAGACAATTTTGGCCACGACAGCGCCACACAGTATCCAACTGGTGCGGCGGCCATTTAAGGCCTCTTGCAACGCCCAGAAGGCAAACAATCCATGTAACACGCCAGAAAGCCCCACGTAGTGAGTCAACGATGAAGTGAAAAGCGCAGCGCCGATGACCACGCTATTGAGTGCTAATAATCCAACGAACTGTCGTGATGTCGGTTTAAATATCCAAATAATGAGCCAAAGTGCGGCGATATTCATCCCCAAGTGATAAAAGTTGGTGTGGGTAAAGTTTCCTGTTACTATGCGCCACCATTCACCGTGCATAATCGCGGTGTTATCCCAGGCAGCCCAAGAGGCGGCGGGTTCAAATTGCAGCCCGAGACATACGCCTGTAATAATCAATACTGTTAGATAAAGGTTCACGTTATGTCCCGTTATTGTTCTCAATGTGGTAAAGCGCGCAAAGTCTGTATTTGTGACGCGATAGAGCCGCTTCATACGGACATCGAGCTTATCATTCTTCAACATCCGACTGAAGCCTCTCGTCCGATGGGCACCGCGCGTATTCTCTCTTTATGCATGCCAGAGACAACGCGGTGCTTTGTGGGCGAAGATTTTCGCGACCACCCTGAGTTGAATACGTTATTGGCTGAGCCTAACGTCAGCCATTATGTTTTATACCCTAGCGACGCCTCGATAGAAGTTACACAGATTGAGCCGCCCACCACACAAACACTACGCATTATTTTATTAGATGGTACGTGGAAAAAAGCGTTCAAAATGTGGCAGGTGAATACGCAATTGCATGAGCTTGCTAGCCTGCATTTACCCAAAGATTTATCCGGTAATTACCGCATCCGCAAAGCGCCAGATAATAACGCTTTATCGACAGTCGAAGCCGGCTTTCATGTCTTGCGGCTATTACGCCCTCAGCAACATTTCACCCCCTTACTCACCGCGTTTGATCATATGATTGATACGCAAATTCAGCATATGCCGCCGGGCACCTTTGAACGTAATTATCGCCAGTAAACACAACGCCGTCATCTATCAAAGGTTGCGGTGAATACACAATTTGCTCGCTGTTTCGTTGTTCAAGCAGAATAAGAGCGTGGCAATGCAGTTATTGCACTCACGCGAATACGATGGGTGCTCTGCTAGTATTGATTATGTCCTTGATTTACTAGAACAAGCGGCGCAATTACGTTTGCCTGCCATGCAAAAGATATGACAATGCGCATACTAAATGATTTGCCATGGCATCGATGAGATACCACTTAATATCACGTGTTCCTATTCAAATAATGTCATCAAGAGGACTATTGGTTCCTGCAAAATGTTGTCCAATCACGTGTGTGTAGATCTGTGTGGTTGAAACATCACTGTGCCCCAATAGTTCTTGGACGGTTCGAATATCTCTGCCTGCCATTAGCAGATGGGTTGCAAACGAATGCCTGAAAGTATGGCAATTGACGCGTTTGGTTGGGATGTTAGCTAATTGAACTGCTTTTTTGAGTATTTTTCGAGGCACTGAGTCATGTAGATGATGGCGACAAAGTACACCTGTTAAAGGGTGAAAGCTTAAATTGGTTGAAGGAAATAAATACATCCAACTCAGTTGCCGAAATGCATAGGGGTATTTTTTGATTAAAGCGAAAGGGAGTGATGGGCCGCAGCCTTTATCATTATCTTGCTGTTGAATGAATTTAACGGTCTCAATTTGCTTGGCAATAAGGCCCTCCAGCTTTTGGCTAAGAATAGTAGTCCGATCTTTATTGCCCTTACCACACCGAACAACTAGGCTGCCTTGTTCCATGTTTAAGTCTTGAATTCTAATTCTTAGACACTCACTGATTCTAAGGCCGCTACCATAAAGCAATGCAAAAATAAGCCTATCTCGCTCGCTCTCAATTTGGTCAATAATCGATTTAACCTCAGTAGCAGATAGTACCGACGGTAAACGCCGACCTTGCTTAGCATGCTGAAAACCAAGATCTCCAAGTGGCTGTTCAAGCACTTTATTATACAAAAATGCGAGCGCATTCAGAGCCGATTTCTGAGTGTTGATCGCTACATGTTGTTCGGTTGCTAGAAACGAAAGAAACGCTCTCACCTCGTTTTCTCCCATCTGATTAGGATGCTTTAGGTTATTGAACCTGATGAAATAACGGATCCAGTACAAGTAGGATTTTTCCGTTTTCATGCTGTAGCCGCGTACACGCAACTCTCTTCTGAGATGATTGATAAATGGACTGGAAGACATCGAGTGCTCCTTGTGGATACATTTCCTTTACTGTATAAATATACAGTTTATTTTTATGTTTGCCAGTTGGATGCCTGTTTTTATGACTCGAAAAGTGTTTTTTTGCTTGTTTTGTCATAGTAGTGTCAGCAAAAGTGTATTAAGATCAATCAGTAACCAATTTATCAGCCAGAATAACGCGCTGTGGATAAAATGATATAACGCGCATGCTCGAATTTGTATTTTGATTGGCTTTGGGGTAAGTCTTAAAAGTGTTTTTAAAACAGCCTGTTATAGGTAATTTTTTGAACTCTTATGTACAGCGCAAACGCGCATGCGCACTATTAAAATGTTAGATTACATGAGGTAACATGAAAGATTTTTTAACAGAGTACAAGATTTATTTCGAAACTATCGCATCAAGTACGATTGCTATTATGGCTGTAATTGTCTCAATTGTAGCGTTGAATATATCATCAAAAGCTAATCAAATTGCTGAAAGCTCCCTGAATATCAGTCGGTTACCATTATTGCCTAAAATTTCTGCAGGATTTAGTTTTGATGATGCGGAAAATGGAAAAAGAAGTGAAACCTTAGTTATTAGTAATTCAGGGGATGTCATGTACGATTTTCATTCATATCCTTTTGCTTTCTTAAGGTTGAATGAGTTGAAGCTTGTCACTGCTGAAAATAGTAGAAAGCCACTGTTCTTACAAAGTGTTATTGTTCCTATTGTGAATTATTTCCCTTTAAGCTCATATATTAATGATGTAAACAAGGGTATTTTCTCAAAGCAGTATATAAGTGATACGAAAAAATTAGATCCTATCCTTAGTCAATTTAGTCAGGAATATAACGAGGATAGTAAGAGTATTGGTGGTGCAATACAGAGATATTTGTTTGTTTCTTACGTTGATCAGTTTGGTGAAACACATGAAAAGTATATGCGCTTCGAGAGTTCCGGCACCTCAGTTCCTCTAGACAAAAAGGAGGGTGAAAAGCTTTTAGCTCAGCATCAACAGGCCAAAAAGAGCGATGGCTTTGTATTGGATTATGAAAATACAACTCTTGATGGACTTCAGAGAGCATGGAATGAGTCAAAAAAAGAGGTAGTTGCCGTAAAGTAATTTAACAAGAAATTGCAATGGATGCATATAACGTCAGGCATCCTTTGCTTGGAGTTACTGATTTGTTGTAATAAAAGTGTTTATGCACCATTGAATTAGACGTTATACGTACGAAAGTAAAGGAATTAACAATGAGAGATATTCGAATAGACACATTAAGATTCATTGGATTGTCAATGATCATTTTTGCTCACGTCAATCCACCAGGAATTCTATTTCAATTAAGAAATTTTGACGTTCCATTAATGGTTTTGGTTGCAGGAATGTCTTTTGGAATTAGTTACAAAATTAGGGAAAGTTACACTTCCTATTGCATTAAAAGATTCAAACGGCTTGTAGCCCCAGTGTGGTTGTTTCTTACTGTATATTTTATTGCTACTTTTTTATACAATCCTAGTCATCCAGACTTAAGCGCCAGTAAACTATTGACGTCTTATGGTTTGGTTAGTGGTATCGGATATGTTTGGATAATTAGAGTTTTTGTTATGGTCGCACTAGTTTCTCCTTTTATTTACCAAATCCATAAAAAGGTTAAGTCAGACGCGGCATACTTTTCTTACATTGGTTTGCTTTTTATTGTATTTGAAATAATTCGTTATATTACTATCCCTTATGCAGATCAAATAGTTTTTAAGCTAATTTTTTTAGTGTCACATTATATAATTCCTTATTCGTTAATATTTGCACTTGGTTTGAGAATGCTTAATCTTCAATCTAAGAACCTTCAGGTCTTAGCTCTAGTGAATTTAACAATATTTACATTTATAGCAATAGCTCTTTACGTTATTAATGGTGAAATAATTCCAACTCAACAATACAAGTATCCACCTTCATACTACTATTTTTCATATGCGATTTTTGTTGCATCAGTATTGTGTTTGCTAGCATCTAAAATTAACACGTTAGTGACTCACTTTAAATTAAATTACTTAGTTTATTTTATTGCTAAAAATTCAATTTGGGTATATTTATGGCATATTCCTTTTGTTAAGTTCCTTTCTGTAGATAATTTTTTGATTAAATACGTTTTAGTTTACCCCCGAATTCAACTGCGAAGTGCGACACTCTCCAATATCAAGAAGCTAAAGCCATCTCCTCAAATATAATGGCTGCCTGCTTGAAGCCTAAACACTTTCTCGGACGGTAATTTATCCGCGATAAAGCGAACTCTATATCGATGTCCGTCACTGTCGTTAGATCGGTTCCTTTCTTCACATATTGCCTTAAAAGACCGTTCGCATTCTCATTAGCACCACGCTCCCAAGAACTGTACGGATGAGCAAAGTACACATCAGCCTTTAATTCTTTTGCGATGGTTTCATGACCTGCAAACTCTCGCCCGTTATCTGCCGTAATGGTATGGACATGTTTCTTATAGGGCTTCAGTAGCTCTATTGTCGCTTTGGTGACATCATCCGCTGACTTAGATGGCACTTTCTTTACCACGTAAAATCGAGTCTTACGCTCTAAAATAGTCACCATTGCACCTGTACCATGCTTACCTAGCACAGTGTCGATTTCCCAGTCACCAAACCGCTCCTTACTGTCAACGATGCTTGGTCTATCATCAATCGAAACGGTATTTTTTATCGCTGGAGCTTTCTCTTGTTTACCTCGGCGATACCGCTTATGACCTTGTCTCAAGTGACGATATAACTTACCGCCCAAGCGTTTATCTTGAGCAACAAAGCGATAGATCCACTCATGACTGACAGATGCACCAATTTTCGTTAATACATTAGAAATCTGCTCTGGACTCCAATCTGTTTCTAAAAGAAGGCGGATAAAATCGACACGTTCCTTTGGTATTCGGTATTTACGTGCTGTTTTGCGCTTTTTGGTAGACGACATCTGGGCTTCGTTAGGGCAATAATGCTCTCCCTTCCGACCGCGTTTAAGCTCACGGTATACCGTCGAGCGGTGGCACTGAACTGTTTTAGCTATTTCAGGAACCGAAATTCCCCGTTCCAAAAGAGCAGAAATCTGGTATCTTCTGCCTTCGGTCAACTGTTGATAATTCATGGTAGTACTGCTTGTTTCTTTGGCGAGAAGAGCGTACCACTTTCAGCAGTTGGCTTCCTCTTCTACATATTTCCATGAATGTCGCACTTATTATCTGAAATCGGGCCTATCTGCTACGGTTTTAACTTTTATACAAGTTTCGTTGGTAAAATCTATTGTGCTACCACGTTGTAAAGCAGAAACTATGCGAAAAAACATTTACTCAATTTTAACTGGTTGAACGTATAACAAGTTAATCAACTGGACGTATTACGGTTGTCATCATTTTTGCAAAAGAAAAAATCGCAAAAATAACACCAACCTACACGCCAGTTATTAAAGCGTTAGTTGACAAGGAAAAACATGAAATCACCACTTCAAAAAATTAAAGATTGGTACTTGTCTCTACCAATTGATCATAGAATAGATATTGGGGCGATAATCGGAATGTCTTGCCCTGGTTTTGGCGATTTAGGTATATCTACTGAAACTGATTTAATCCCAGAAAAATTTATTGCCCCAATCGATGAGGCTCTTTCTCATCCGGCTACTGAAGTTGGGATGGTGTTACTTCTAAGAGAGGCAATACCTTTCTATTTCATAAGTAAACGAGATGACCAAAGTGGATGGAAAGAAAGCAAAGCCATGATGCAAGAACTAGCAGATAAACACGATTCAGAAACATTTCAAAGATCTGCCAACAGCATGGATTTTCGAGCTAAGCAATGGTTAAGTACATGTGAAAAATGGAATGATATTAAGGACTGCCTAACAAATGAATACCTTAACCAATATTCCAACCCGTTCCGCAACTAACAAAGCAAGGCAGCGGATAAACCGCTGCTTGCGGCGTTAGGCAGATCGAGAAATGAGGAAAAAATGGCATCACCTGTCGAGAAGGACCTGCTAGATACGATCAGCGCAATAGCTACGCTGATTACGCCGTTCTTGCTGCTTGGCCTAGGCGGACTTGGATGGCTAATTAAAAGTAAGATTCAGGTATCACAAGCGAAAGTGGAGTCAAGAGACGCAAGAATTCGTGAGCTTGAGGATAAGCTGCGTGAAGATCGGATCAAAACATACAACGCCATTCTTGAGCCGTTCTTTTTGCTTTTCACCAGCGAAGAAGCATTTGCAAAAGATCCCAAGTTCAAAAATAAGAATAAAAATGACCTCGCTATGGCAAGAATGTTGTCTGTTGAATATCGTGAAGTCGGCTTCAAGCTATCTCTGGTAGCTAATGACTCAGTAGTTCGCGCTTACAATAAACTGATGCAGTATTTCTATCACACTGAAAAAGATCCGAGGCCGATTGAAGAAAAAGTATGCGATTGGATCGCTTTAATGGGGGATCTTTTGCTTGAGATCCGTAAAAGTATGGGCAATGAATCGAGTGCTTTGGATCGCTGGGAAATGGTCGAATGGTTCATGACGGACGCTCCTAGCCTAAAGCAACAACACAGTTCCAGAGCCATCAAAGCCTAACAAATAGTTCCAGTTCGTTCCGGGCCGAAAGGCCCTCCACCGGACTCCCTTTTCTCCGCTTCGCTGCAAAAAGGTCGCCGCTGAACAAAAGCGTTATAAGCTTCGAGGAAAATTATGGAAAGCATCATCAAACAAGCAATTGAATTGCGGAAACAGGATAAGTATCAAGAGTCGAGATCTTTGCTAAAAACGCTGCTAAACGATGAAGTTTATTCTGCTAAAGCTAACTTGCAAATTGCTTGGTCATACGACAATGAAGGTAAAGAGCAAGAAGCGATTACTCATTATCAGTCATCTCTTTCAGGTCTCTTATCATCGGTAGAAAGGTTTGATGCTTTGTTCGGGCTAGCGAGTACCTATCGAAGTCTGGGCATGTATTCGGAGGCGTTAAGCTATTTTGAGCAAACTCTAATAGAGTATCCTAGTTCTATTGAAGTTCAGCCTTTCTATGCCATGTGCCTTTACAACTTGGGACGCCATAAAGAAGCAACATCATTATTACTCGATCTTTTAGTATCAACCACGAACAGTGATGCAATTAAAGAGTATCAGCGAGCTATTTCTTTATACGCAGAAGATTTAGATAGAACGTGGTAAAACGAAACACGCTTATAACAAGCAATTTAAGAGGGATTCACAACGCTCGGCGGTTTTGGTTCAAAGCTTGGTTTATGTGTTTACGGCACAATGGCTTAAGTTGGATGGAATGCGTTGTCGCCCCTTAACGCGGCGTATGTCAACCGAGTGAGTTCAGTAGAAGGTAGGTATATGAAGCAAAATATTGTCCATATTGCGTTAGTCGTAAGAGACTACGATGAAGCGATAGATTTTTACGTAAATAAACTTCAATTTGAGCTTATCGAAGACACTTACCAATCTGAACAAGATAAGCGTTGGGTTGTGGTTGCTCCACCAAATTCACATGGGGTTACATTGTTGCTCGCAAGAGCTTCGAAATCAGAGCAATTGGATTTCATTGGTAATCAAGCAGGTGGTAGAGTGTTTCTCTTCTTGAACACGGATGATTTCTGGCGCGATTACGAGCGTATGAAGTCGATAGGTATCGAATTTGTGCGTTCGCCTAAAGAGCAGGATTACGGCACAGTAGCTGTATTCAAAGATTTATATGGCAATCTTTGGGATTTACTTCAGTTGAATCCAGAGCACCCAATGGCGAAAAGGTAGGCATAATAAAATGTTAGGTTCAAAATGGAAATCGAGTTATACAAATTAAAAAACAATGAATCAGGATGTTTATTCTCATTGTTCAAAAAGTATATGCAGTCTGTAATCACAGTAGCATTGGGTTGGGATGAAAAATTTCAACGTAATGGTTTTGAATCTCGGCTGCATCCAGAATGGTTTCGTTGGGTATATTGTAATAACGAAAAAGTAGGGCTGGTTTGTAGTCACCTTACTGATAATAGCCTACATGTTCATTTACTTATCATTTTCACCGAAGCTCAACGAAAAGGGATTGCATTCAAAGTACTTAACCTTCTAGAATTTGAAGCGAATAACCATAACTTAAATGTCACGTTGAGTTGTTTTAAAAACAATAAACCCGCATTATCAATGTATTATAAGTTGGGTTATTCAGTGAGTTCAGAGGATGAATATTTTTATAATTTCATCAGCCACAGTGAAAAAACCTAACAAATCGTATCAATTGACAAGAATACCTGTCACGAATTTTGGTTCCCAAAATGTAGCGCCATGTATTTTTGCAACTGTGCTCAGCGTTATATTTCATTCAATATCGAGGGAACGATGCAAGATAAAAGAGTCAAAGACGCATATAGCTCTTACTTTCAATTTAATAATGAGCGAACTCTTTCCACAGATTTAAAAAGTGAACTTTTTAAATCTGAGTTTGAAGGGTGTTCAGTTTTTATCGACAAAACACGTAAGTATGACAACCAGATAATCATCCATGGTGCTTGTAATACAGGAGACTTAGAGAGCTATTTGAGTGTGTATAAACATGGCTTTTCTCCTGAAATTTCTATCGAGCCACAGGCAATAACTAATGAGTTGAAGGCATGGTTATCAAGTCGCGAGTTTGTCCCAGCTTATGAGCATGAGTTTCTCGAACTAAAGGCGATAAACTACGTAGCGCTCGAAGACGTTCCTGATGAAATTACAGTTGAACGATGGACACACGATAATGTCGATGCGTTTCTAGCCTTACTCAAAACGTCAGGTTTAGAGTGTTCGGATGAAATCTGAGATAAGAAGCGCTCATTTTATTGTACAGACACATTTCGCTGTTATGTCGCAAAAATAAATGGTGAACCCTGTGCTTGGGCAACGAGCTTTATCGAAAATGAATATGCAATATTAGCCAATGCGTATACACAAGAAGACTATCGCTCTAAAGGGTGTCAAACGGCTTTACTGCAGGCTCGAATTTCGGATGCAATGTCTTTAGGTGTACAGGTATTTTTAACTGATGTTATGCCAAACAGTACCAGCAGCAAGAATTGCAAATCAGTTGGTTTCTGTAGTGTTGGTGTGCGAAGTGTATGGTGTAAGGACTAGAAATATAACAAAGTATTTAAGAGTGATTCGCAACGCTTGGCGCTTTCGCTTCGTTCAAGTATAGCCCAGCGTCGCTCACACCTTAATGCGGTGTTATTTATAAAAATAATATGGATTGATGAATAGTTATGGAAAAAGACAATTTAGTTGATTTAGCAGTTAAGTATTTCGAAAAAATAGATGCGGGTGACCCTAGCTATTTAGACCTATTCTCCGAGGATATTGATTTTTTCTTTCCTAAATTTGGACAGGTGAAAGGAAAGGATGCCTTAGTAGAGTTTGGTAATAGAATTGGTAGCTCGTTGAGCAGTATCTGGCACGATATAGACGGTTTTCAAATAACAACGGCTGGAAACAAAGTAATCGTTGAAGGACAGGAAGGCGGCGTCATGAGTGACGGTACTTCTTGGCCGGATAACAATGTGTCCATTGGCCGTTTTTGTAGTGTATTTGAATTTAGCGGAAACTTAATAAGTCGCATGTACGTGTATGTGGATCCTGATTTTCCGAGTCGAGATTTAGAAAGAATTTCTGTGCTATCAGAGGGAAGTAATGCATGACAATTCGTGCATTTATGTCCGGTGTTTATGGTATAAGGTAATGAGTTTTCGAGGGTTAAGTACAGCACTGATTAACTCAGTATTAGGAAAATAGGAGCAAATATGGACATTGCTGTACTAACTTTTGACGGATTTAATGAACTGGATTCATTTATAGCGGCGGGCATTTTGAATCGAATGAAAGGCGCTGGTTGGAATGTGCAAATAACGAGCCCCTCTCAATACGTCACTTCAATGAACGGGGTGACGATTCAATCTCAGCAACATTTAGAGTTAAAGTAAACCAGACACCCATAGTTTATAAATGAGCATTACCTTGATTGTCATCCTCCCATTTTTACGATGCGATAGTTGGGTTTGACGATTATTATAGAGTTTGTAAGTAGAATTCACGCTTTAACTCGACGCTTTCGTCTTTTGAGCATAAAGAGGGCGTGCCAATACAGTGATTATTGGAGTCTATCGGAATGAGTAAAGTGATTAAGCCAGTAGCTTTTTGGTTTGAGTGATTTTCGGTCGGCGTTGGTAATCACAGTGTTGATAGTAGCGGGTTAGATTCGCTTCTTTGCCTACCGCGATATGCGTGTGCTGCTCAAATTCGTTTGTAATGATGAGCCAGCTATCGGATGGGATATTGAGCCTTTGCAGAATTGGGGTAAGTGATACATCAATATGGCCGCGTTTATCATCGCGAAGTATTCGCCCAGTTGTCCACTTCCCCTAAACTGAGACAGACTTAATTAGAGTTTTCTACAATGATTAATTTAGGAGACGACAATGAAAAAATCACGCTATACAGAATCTCAGATTATCGGGGTTTTAAAGGAAGTGGATGCTGGTGTAATCATCCCCTAAAATAGTGGCATACCATTTTGGAGTTCTTCAGCATACACTGAATGAATCAGGGAGAACTCGCTATGAAAAAATCACGCTATACCGAAACACAGATCGTGAAAATTTTGAAAGAAGTCGAAGGTGGTCGCCTTATCAAGGAAGTCTGCCGAGAATACGGAATATCTGATGCCACTTATTACAACTGGAAATCTAAATATGGTGGTATGGAAGCATCGGACGTTAAACGGTTAAAAGAGCTGGAAGACGAAAATCGTCGTCTTAAATCGATGTTTGCCGAGCTGAGCTTAGAGCACCGAATTCTCAAAGATATCATCGAAAAAAAGCTGTAAAGCCAGCGATAAGACGTGAACTGGTTGACTATGTACGCCAGGTACACAAAGTCAGTTTGCGTCTAGCATGTCGCGCAGTTGGCATCAGTGATTCGGTTTATCGATATCAGCCTAAAGCGAGCGATGACCAAGAAGTGATAAGTGCATTACAACAAGCCGTTGAGCGCTATCCAGCATACGGCTTTGGTTTATTACTCAAGATCCTTCGTCGCTGGGGTAAGACATGGAATCATAAGAGGATTTATCGGATTTACTGCGAGTTGAAACTCAATAAACGCCGTAAAGGGAAAAAGCGTCTGCCAAATCGTCACCCAGAGCCACTGAGTGTACCGTTGTCAGAGAACCGGTGCTGGTCAATCGATTTTATGAGTGACAGCTTACAATGTGGACGTCGATTCCGAACCTTCAATGTGGTGGATGATTTTAATCGAGAAGCGTTGGCCATCGACGTTGATCTGAGTTTACCCACTCAGCGAGTAGTTCGAGTGCTTGAACGAGTCATTGCTTGGCGAGGCTACCCTGAGAAACTACGAATGGACAACGGCCCTGAGTTTATCTCCACAACATTAGCAACGTGGGCAGAAAAGCACGATGTTCAGTTGGAATTTATCCAACCAGGAAAACCCACTCAAAACTCGTACATTGAACGATTTAATCGCACATACCGCACTGAAATTCTGGATATGTACGTCTTCAAAACACTAACGGAAGTTCGAGAATTAACGGAAGACTGGATCAGAGAATACAACGAAGAGCGTCCTCATGGTGCACTGAATGATCTGACCCCATGGGAATATTTAATGAAATATGAACGGGTTGAAAACTCTAATTATGAGTGTAACTAATTAGGGGAGGTTTACACTGGTATGAAGGTTGAGGAAGTATGCCGCCAGCACGGTATCAGCAGTGCGACGTTTTACAATTGGAAGTCCAAGTACGGTGGTATGGAAGCGTCTGACGTAAAACGATTGAAAGAGCTTGAAGAAGAAAATGCCAAGCTCAAAAAGATGTTTGCGGATGTCAGTCTGGAAAATAATGCCATTAAGGAGCTTGTCGCAAAAAAGGGTTGGTGACAGCAGACAAACGCGAGTGTGCCAGCCTCTTGGTTGAGGCGGGGCTAAGTATCGTCAGGGCCTGTTCGTTTGTTGGTATTGGCCGAGCGACCTTTTATCGCCCAGAACGCGACTGGCGCAAAATGGATGCTGCTGTCATTGATGCGATCAATGCGGTGTTGGAGAAGTCGCCACGAGCAGGCTTCTGGAAGTGTTTTGGTCGAATACGTTTCAAGGGCTTCACGTTTAACCATAAACGTGTCTATCGCGTTTACTGCCAGATGGGGTTAAATCTAAGACGCAGAACAAAACGAGTACGGCCGAAGAGAATAGCAAAGCCCTTAGAAGTGCGGGATCAGGCAAACCATCAATGGGCGTTGGACTTTATGCATGACACTTTATATTGCGGCAAACGGTTCAGAACACTGAATGTGGTGGATGAAGCCACGCGGGAGTGTCTTGCGATTGAAGTTGATACGTCTTTGCCCGCTGGCCGCGTGGTACGAGTGCTAGAGCAGCTTAAGGCTGAGCGTGGTTTACCAACTCAGTTGCGTATGGATAATGGCCCGGAGCTCATTTCGGCAACGCTGACAGATTGGTGTGAAAGCAATAATATTGAATTGGTATTTATCCAGCCAGGAAAGCCACAGCAAAATGGCTTTGTTGAACGCTTTAATGGTTCATTCCGTAGAGAGTTTCTGGATGCTTACTTGTTTGAAAATCTCAGTCAGGTGAGAGACATGGCTTGGCTCTGGCGACTGGATTACAACGAAGAACGAACCCATGAAAGTTTGGGTAACCTGCCTCCGGCAGCTTACCGAGCAAAACTGGAAAACTCTAGTTCAGCACTGTCTCATTAAAGGGGAAGTGGGCAATGCGTGATTAGAATGTGGGGTTTGTGGTGCGCTTACAGTATTTTACTATTAGTATTATGAACATCGCACATCATTAGGGCTCCCTATTAAATTCATTGAATCAAGTGTGTTTTTGGCGAAATTCATTAGATCAGAATGAGCGATGCGCGTCTACTCATTGTTTTATATAGAAATTATGAGGGGATTCGTAAGATGCGGGCGTTAGTTGCTTAATCAGCTTCTGTTACTCAATTGGGAATTTTTGCTTTTGATGAAGAACACGCATAATTCGAATATTAGAACCATCGACAAAATACGAAACGATCATTGATACTTCAGGAATAATGAGTAATCGACCTCGAATGCCATCACGTTGAACTCCCATTAACGGTTGTTCATTTAGGTTTTCAACTTTGGCTTCAATAATGTCGTCGGTTCTTTCAGCTACATCAGGGTTAAAATCGTACAGAAACTCAAAGATTTTTTCTCGGTCGTTTAAAGACTCTTCTTCCCAGTAAATCATTATTGACCCCGGTTACGGATTTTTGCTTTGCGAGAAGCCATACGATTTTTGGCTGATTCATGGTCAACGAATACAGCTCGCCCAGAGTCAAATTTATCAAATGCGAGATTAACTTGTTCAGTTAGCCAAGCATCATGGGATAATGCTTTACGTTGTTGTTCAGCGAGTTGTTCGGTGAGGTCACGGCAAGCATCACTAAGCGTTCGACCTTGGCTTTCAGCCATTTGTTGGGCTAAACGTTTTGTTTCTTCATCAACACGAAATTGAATTCTAGTGTCCATGGGTAACTCCTGAATTTGTTGTGTATACAAATGTTAGCACTGGTGTGGGCGGAGGGCAACTAACAAAGCAAATCAATGGACGCTTAACGCTTGGTTATTTGTGGTTTAATGTTTTAAATGTGCTGTGGCATTGGTGAAAGCGTCACTGTTTGCAGCGTTAAATTTTCAATCGGGTTTAGTGATGAATATTGAGATCGTAGAAAAAGCAGATCACCTTAAGCTGATAGAAATCTGGGAAGCGTCGGTCAGGGCAACGCATGATTTTCTAGCTGAAGATGATCTACAGAAATTAAAGCCGTAAAACAAGTCACTATTGCCGGCCATTCTGTTGCTGACGTTGCTCAGGGTTTAGGTACTACCACACACAGTCTTTACGCCTAGATTAAGCGCTATGGTCCTAGTAAAACAAAAAAATTAAAACAAAAAAGACACCCATATTTTATAAATAGGTGTTTGAACGGGTCATTGCATGGCGAGGCTATCCTGAGAAACTACGAATGGATAATGGCCCTGAATTTATCCCCACGACATTAGCGATGTGGGCAGAAGCATACGATATTGAGTTGGAATTTATCCAACCAAGAAAACCGGCTCAGAACTCGTACATTGAACGATTTAATCGCACATACCGCACTGAAATTCTCGATATGTACGTCTTCAAAACACTGAAGAAAGTTCGAGAATTAACGGACAATTGGATCAGAGAATATAACGAAGAGCGCCCTTATAGCTCACTGAATGATCTGACCCCATGGGAATATTTAATGAGGTATGAACAGGCTGAAAGCTCGAATTACGGGTGTAACTAATTAGGGGGAGATTTACACAACAGCCCTGAAATATTTTTATTCAGATTTGCTTTATTAAAGAGGCAAAGTGTCACAACGGTTTTGCCTCATTCTTGCCACTGACCGAGCGCTGTTTAGTCCATGCGGGTAATAAAGGTTTGTTCGTCATCGACAAACGCCACAAAGCCGCCGTGGTAGATAAACACTCGGCCACGCCCCTCGACTAAGCAGGCAAGCTGTGGCTCTAAATCTTCCTCATTGCCTGGGCGTTGAAAGGTGCCCGTATCGGTGATGACGCCGCTGAGTGTCGGCAAATATCCATAAGCGCGCTTGGCTTGCTCTATCAGGCTCAATTCGCTAGTGCTAGAGAAGTAAGAGGGGATCGCACCGGCATCGTCGATAAACAGTGGTTTGAGCTCTTCAAAGGCGGTAATCACCAGCCAGTCAATGCCGTTAACATGATGGATAAACATAGCGTTCCTTGGTCGTTTTGATGCGAAGAGTGTATCACTTTCAGAAGAGAGCGCAGTAGAGATTTTGGTCAAACCGTCAAACGGCTGGTTACGATAAGCGTTTGTTCCAGCGTCCTTGATGTTCTAACGCGCAGCTTTCTTCCGAATCAAATCGTATCTGTTTGTCTGCGTTATTGAGCGAGACATTCAAAGGTCGTAGGGCGTGTTTGATCTGCGTGATGATGGAGGCTTTGTCGGCCTGTTCTACATGATGACGGGTATCAAACACACAAATAATGGCTAATGAGCGCGGAAAATCGGCGTAATTCACTTGATGGGTTAACCACTCAAATCCAGTGTGATTCTCCTTGGCTTGCTCACACACCTCCGTCAACGCTAAACGCAAGGCATTGTCCATTTTTTTGTCTGACTTTTTCATTGAGTTGGTTCCTCTGTGTTTGACCATCGATGACCCACAGAAACCTATCATGGACGTTGATGCAAAAAAACCACAAAAACACTGTGTTCTACCTAGCTGAGTGGCCGCATACACTGGGGCGCATCGTGGCTATTCAGATTAGGTGCAGCGAATAGGGCGGTTTGTGTGGTGTAACTTGGCGAGGGCGAGGTTCTCTGAAAAAGGAAAAAGCCGCATGATACAAATCATACGGCTTGTGACGTGGTGTATTGAATGAGTCAGTGATTACTTGCCAGCGACCCATTGATGTTTGGTTTTTACGCTAGCAACCAGCATGTACAAGCACGTTGCCAGTAACGTGACAAACAGGTAGGCCATCACCCCTTGATGATTTTGCATAAACCAATCTGCTGCCAAAGGCCCAATAATAGAACCGATGCTATAACAAAATAGCATGGCTTGGGTGGCCGACACGATGTAACTCGCGTTTAAATTCAAGCAGGCATGGTTGATCGCAATCGGGTATAAGGCAAAGGAGGCGGCACCGATTAAAAATAAGCATATAGCGAGCGTTACCACGCCACCATCCAACATCACAATGGCTGCCGCGGCCGATCCGATGAAACACAGCAGTGCCATTAATAGGTTGCGGCCTAAATATTGAGTCAGCTTGGGAATGAGGACTTGCACAACCATTGCGCCGACAATCACAACGGCCATTAAACTCCCAGCTTCTTGGCTGTTAAGTCCGCGCTTCATTAATTCTAATGGCATTAAGCCGTATATTGCCGCCGTGGTTAATCCAGACACCACGCCACCGATTAAAGCCGAATGGCTGAGACGTGACATCTGCTTCAATGACATTTTGGCGCTTTCACTTGCGTCTGGCTGCTCGCCTTTTGCTTTTACCAAGGTCATGGCTGACATTGAAAGCACAATAGCGATGAATACAAAGGGCGCATAGCCGGTAATACCAATGGTAGAGATGCCTAATTGACCCACGGTGGTCCCTAGGTAAAGCGCGATCATATAGATACCAAGCCGTTTAGCGCGGCCGGACTCATTACCGTGTAACAACCACGATTCGACAATCACAAAAATGCCCGCGACGGCGATACCACCAACAAAGCGCAGCATCATCCAAGTCCACGCATGGATAAAGACAGGTAACGCGAGTGTGGTGACCATTAATGTGATGAGGCACGCGATGAATGCATTACGATATCCATAGCGTTTGACGTTTTTTTGTGTGTAGAACGTTCCAACAAAATTACCGATAAAAAAGGCGCTGGCTAACCAATTGGCGATGTGTTCATTCAAACCATAAACAGGCAGAATCATTGGGATTAGGCTCATCAAATAGCCTGACGCAACGGCAAATAAAGTGAGTGCGATCACTGGGATAGCGATCCGAGGTGATGCGGTAATGACATCGGAATTGTTCAACGACTTGGCCTCAAAATAATGTCAAACGACCTCGAGAGTTAAGCCAGTGTGCTTACCTCTGAATTCGTTTTGATACAGGGAAATGATTATGATCGGGGCGAATATCGATCTTTTTTTTCCTCACGTACAACGAAAAATTGTGACCTTGACGATTAAAGACTTTTATTGAAGCGAAAACCTGAAAAATCCGCGAAAAATCGGCAAATAGTGAGCATATTATGTCGATGAGATTGGGAGAATGATGTAGACAATGCTTGATAAATGGCCTTAATCAGAGTTTTGTCCATCATAAAAACAAGAACCCCATAGAACGATAAAAAATATGGGCATCTTGTTTATAATTTTAACGATATAGATCGGCTAATGCTAGTGAATCAAATGGTGTTTGAAGCTCTGATTTTTCGGCTATAGATTTTAGTTTTGAAATATCAATTGAATTAAAATACTGCTCTGTTCCCGTTGGCTGATAAACACGTCTCGTTTTTATGAGTGTATTTAACTGCTTTCGATCACCTGTTTCAGAAACGTAATTCACTAATGCGCCACTGTAAGCATTTAGTTCTTTCTCATAACAGTGTTCATCAGCCATGAAAGAAAGATAAGTAATTGCAGCAAACTTTTTTTCTTTAGAAAGCTTATCAAACCATGATGATTGTATTTTCTTCGGTGAAGATAACCTCTGGTTGTCACATCGTTCTATTGCACTCGTAAACTGTTGATGTGTTGTTTGAACTCGATGTTTTAACTCCTGCTTCCATGTATTTGCACTAACATTTACGCTAATTAAGCAAATGCTGATAATAAATAATTTTTTATAATGCATTTTGTACACACTTCCAAAATCTATAGTCGTCGCCTTTTGAATACATAGCGGTAGTAGTAGCAATACGATTCAATTGTTCACGCTCCACTTTATCTACCGATTTCATTGCTTGGTGAAACTGTTCCCAATCATAGGAGTAAATATCTTTTGCTGAACTCGCTGTTGAAAACCAAGAATAGCTCTTTTTACCGACAAAAATTTGAAATGCAGGAACAGCAGATAAAACACCTCTCAATACTCGAGACATATCAGTTATGTCATTCATGTCATTTATCGCATCTAGTGTTCTTTGATTGGGTTTAAATTCATTTAACCCACAATAATCGCCTTTCATTTATAACCTCAACTGACGTTGTTTATCGTGGTTATATTAAAAATGATCTACAAAAACAAGTAATGCAGTTATTTGTATGGCAAGCCTCACATTTAAAAACCAAGCCATATAAAAGCTTCATGCTGTAAACGTATCGGCCAACGATCAACCAAACATCTCATGATGAATTTTCTGCGCGTAACCATCGGTCATGGCGGCAATGTAATCGCACAGTACGCGCATCCCATCGCCGCGAGAGGCTTCGGCATGGCACCATTTTTCACTGGTGGCGGCGGGCAGCAAACGTTCTGGATCCGCGCTGAGCGCTTCAAATAAATCCATGATGATTTGTTGGCCTTTGTATTCAAAACGTTGAACTTGGGGAACGTGAATGACATCGTTGCTCACAAACCCTTTTAAAATTTCCAACGCGTGTGCCATATTTGGCTCCAAGTACGCGTTATACGCTAAGAGATCGCTGTCAAAAGAAGCGGGTACTTTGTCGACTCGAATGCTGGTTAAAAGAGAATTGACGATGCCACCAATCGCGTCTTTACGAATATAGTGCTTGTCGGAAAATAACATCTCGGTCAACGTTTCGATTTGCTCTGCAAACCAACCTTGTTGTGCTTGCAAATCGGGTTTAGCATGGGCGTCCCATTGGTGTTGGGTGACCAGCCCCATCACGATGGCATCTTCCAAATCGTGTACGCCATAAGCAATGTCATCGGCCAGTTCCATGATGGAGCAATCTAAGGATTTAAAGCGTGTTTTCTGATGCTCATACGCATTGGTGTGCGGCTCTCGCAATGTATTGAGCAAGGTACGGTCGTTCTCTGAAAGTGGCGCGAGTACCCAATTGAGCAAACTGACATCACAATCATAAATGCCTTTGGCTGGGAGCCAGTCGCGCGCTTTGAGTTGCCGCTGATGCAACACTGGCTCAGGCTGTTTGCTCGCTCGAGTATGGCTTAATAGCGCTGGGTACTTTAATAACCCAAGTAAGGTTCGCCGCGATAAATTCATGCCGTGGTGTTCGGTGTACGGCTCTAAACTGGTCACAATGCGAAAGGTTTGCGCGTTACCTTCGAAGCCCCCATGTTCACGCATCATATAGTTGAGGGCGATCTCGCCGCCATGACCATAGGGTGGATGACCAATATCATGAGCTAAGCATAATGAATCAATGAGGCTGTCCGAGGGCATCAGTGGGCGAAAATCGGGTTGCTTGTTTTTAATTTGTGCCACGATGCCCGTGCCAATTTGTGCCACTTCTAAGGAATGGGTTAAGCGAGTGCGGTGAAAGTCATTAGTACTGCTGCCATGGACTTGTGTTTTGGATTGTAAGCGTCGGAAGGCGGCCGAGTGCAACACGCGCGCACGGTCGCGCTGAAAGGGGCTGCGGTGATCATGACGACGAATTTTATGCTCATCGTCTTTGCGTTCATTCCATTGGTCACTGATTAAAAAAGACATGTCACCTCCAAGGTGGCCGATAAAACCTATGATTACGTTTAGCTGATTTCATCTAAGCTCAGTTCAAAACTGGGCGCAAATGTTTGTAAAAAATAGTTCATTTCTGGACTCTGACGTTCATCGAGTGTGACTTCTAAGCGTTTTTTAGCCAGAGCAAACTCTTGGTTACCGGCGCTGAGCTCTTCTAAGCATTTTAAATACGCGCAGAGACAATCGGCTTGTTTGACGATGGCTTCATCGATGGGATCGGCGTGCTCGCTGAGAATGAAAGGGGCAAAGTCGTCTTGTAAATCGTCAGGCAACATGGACAGTAAACGGTGTTCCGCTGCCGATTCAATTTTTTTATATTCTTTCGCAATATGCGGATTGGAATATTTGATGGGCGTTGGCAGATCGCCGGTCAGTACTTCACTGCTGTCGTGGTACATGGCTTTGAGGGCAATACGCTCAGGGTTGAGTTGACCACCAAATTTTTTGTTCTTAATCACCGCAAGGGCATGTGCAACAAAAGCCACTTGCAGGCTGTGCTCAGAGACATTCTCTTTCGATACGGAACGCATCAGCGGCCAGCGCTGAATGAGTTTCATACGATCGAGATGAGCAAAAAAATGGCTCTCTTTCATGGTGGGGTAATCCTTTTTATCGTCAAGAAAAACCAGTGTACAAAAGAGAGCCGCTTTCACCAACCTAAGTTAATGGATTTGAGCGATTTATTGGCGATACGTGCTGAGGAAACGTTCAAAACGGCCCAGTGCGATTTCTAAGGTTTCCACATGGGGAAGTGTCACAATGCGCACATGATCCGGCTCAGGCCAATTGAATCCAGTGCCTTGCACTAGTAGCACTTTTTCTTGGATTAAAAAGTCTTGCACCAGTTTCTGATCGTCTTTCAAGTTGAATTTTTTCTTGTCCAATTTCGGGAACAGATACATGGCACCTTTGGGTTTCACGCATGATACACCCGGAATTTGGTTGAGCAATTCATAAGCGCGATCGCGTTGCTCTAGTAAACGGCCACCAGGCAATAACAGTTCGTTCAAACTCTGGTATCCACCCAGTGCGGTTTGAATGGCATGCTGCATCGGTACATTGGCACACAGGCGCATAGAAGACAAAATATCCAACCCGGCAATATAACCTTGCGCAAGGTGTTTGGGGCCGGTCAAAAACATCCAACCGCCACGGAAGCCGCAAACGCGATAGGCTTTTGATAAACCGTTAAATGTCATTACTAAGACATCTTCTGTCAGCGTGGCAATCGAGGTGTGGGTCGCGCCGTCGTAGAGGACTTTGTCGTAGATTTCATCGGCAAAGATAATCAGGTTATGCTGACGAGCTAACTCGATGACTTCGAGTAAAAAGTCGCGTGAATAGACCGCACCCGTTGGGTTATTCGGGTTGATCAACACAATGCCGCGCGTTTTCTTGTTAATTTTCTTTTTAATATCATCAAGATCGGGCAGCCAATCGGCTTGTTCATCACAAATATAGTGGACCGCATTTCCGCCCGATAATGAGGTGGCGGCCGTCCACAGTGGATAATCCGGCGCGGGCACGAGCATTTCGTCGCCGTTATTTAATAGCGCCTGCATCGCCATTACGATCAGCTCTGAAACGCCGTTACCGATGTAGACATCTTCCACGTCTAGCGTGCGAATGCCTTTCTTTTGATAGTGTTGGACCACGGCTTTACGCGCGGAATAAATCCCTTTCGAATCGGCGTAACCTTGCGATGTAGGTAGGTTACGAATGACATCCACGAGGATTTCATCCGGGGCATCAAAACCAAAAGGGGCGGGATTACCGATATTAAGTTTCAGTATTTTATTCCCTTCTTCTTCCATTCTCTTAGCATGTTTGAGCACTGGTCCCCTAATGTCATAGCAGACATTATCGAGTTTTGACGACATCCCGATATTTTGCATTATTTGGTTCCTGTATTTAGTTGCTTTGCTTTATTAAAGTACACTAATTGCTATTTATTTAGAATAAAAAACTGGAAATTCTTGCTCTTCACTGTGGAATCTCGGCGGTAGTTTTCTCACCAAAATTGAGCTACCTCAATGAAACGCAGGAAAGGCGTACTACAGGCTTGATTTCACCTAGGGCTCTCCATACAGTGGAAGCCATTCCCGCAGCCCTGTATTGCCGAGGTCACTTTGACTTACTTCCAGCAGACCATAACTCAGTTGACCGAACGAATTCATCACGCTCCAAGCGATGCCGTGCGTGTCGAATTGCCGCTCACTGCCTCGAACTCAGTCTTCACACTTGATTGGCTTGATGCACAACCCGTGTATCCCAAGTTTTATTGGCAACCTCGTAGTGGTGATGAGGAAGTGATGGCGTTAGGCGCGCTGACGACGTTTACGTCAGTACAATCGCAGGCGGTGTATCAAGGACTCGGTGACAATCAGCGTGTGTGGGGCGGCCGCTCATTCGATGGCAAGACCTCGAAAAATCCGCATTGCTTGCCTGAATACTTTTTCTTACCACAGATTGAAGTGATTCGTCGTGGGAATGCTTGGTATCTCGCGGCCAATATTAACGATGATCGCGATACCGTGCTCTCCACCTTGCGGCAATTTGTGGCGGTCAGTTCTCCCGCCAACCATAAGAACGTGTCGATTATGACGCAGAGTCATACTCCGAATCAGAGACAATGGTCACAGTTAGTTGGGCAAGTGCTGCATGGCATTGAGCAACATTGCTTTAAAAAAGTGGTATTGGCACGCGAAACTCGTCTTGGTCTCTCTGAGCATGTCAGTGCGGCCCGTTTGCTTAAAGAAAGTCGTCGTTACAACAAAGACAGCTTTCATTTTATGTTGGCGCTCACTCCGCATTACGCCTTTGTCGGCTCGACGCCGGAACGCTTATATCAGCGACAAGGAGCCTTGGTTTTTACCGAAGCATTAGCCGGAACGATTGGGCGCGGAGCGACCCCCGACTTAGACCAACAAAACGCGGAATGGCTGTTACACGATAAGAAAAACGTTAACGAAAATCAGTATGTTGTGGATGATATTGTCAGCCGTTTGGATCCGCTGTCTGATGACTTGGCTGTCGAGCCGCATGTCGGTTTAGTCAAACTGCGTCAGGTGCAACATTTACGTCGCCGGATCACCGCCACTTTGCAAGAGGGGATTGATGGCGCCGAGCTGCTGACGGCAATGCAACCGACGGCTGCAGTGTCTGGCTTACCTCGGCAATCCGCTTACGAATTTATTCTCAATAATGAGCCCTTTGTTCGAGGTTGGTATGCCGGCTCAATGGGGTATGTCAGCCGAGAGCATGCTGAGTTTTGTGTCGCCATTCGCAGTGCATTGGTGTTAGAGCGGGAAGTCCGTTTGTTTGCCGGAGCCGGCATTGTGCCCGGATCTGATGCGGCGATGGAATGGCAAGAGCTGGACAAAAAAATGGCGACGTTAAAGAGTCTAGTGACGGATATGCAGCAAGAGGACATTCTCGTATGACGCACGATCAAGCTTTATTGAACCGTATTTGGAGTCGAACGCTGCTAGAGGAGTTGACACGTTGGGGCGTGGAGCATGTGTGCGCCGCGCCGGGCTCACGCTCGACCCCTTTGATTCTAGAGGCGGATGCCCATGAGACGTTGCACTTGCACACCCATTTTGATGAACGCGGCTTAGGGTTCATGGCGCTAGGCTTAGCGAAAGCGACTCAGCAACCGGTCGTGATTATTGTCACGTCAGGCACCGCGGTAGCCAATTTATTGCCGGCGATTGTTGAGTCGAAACTGACTGGGGAATCATTGATCGTGCTTTCATCGGATCGGCCGGTGGATCTTGTTGGTTGCGGTGCAAATCAAGCCATTTATCAACCGGGTATTTTTTCTGAGCATGTCACGCACAGTGTCAACTTGCCTTCGCCGTCGACACAGACGCCATTAACGTGGTTACTCAGTTGTGTGGATGAAGCCATGCATCAACAGCGCCAGCATGGCGGTAGTGTGCATATTAACTGCCCGTATCCTGAGCCTCTATACACGGCGCAATGTGAATCAGTGTACGCGGACTATTGCGCGCCAATCGCCACTTGGCAGGCTTCTCGTCATCCTTATTCTCAGCGCTCGAGCATGCAACATTTAGATGCGCCTGCGATGCCTTTGCATCAAACCAAAGGCTTAGTGGTGATTGGGGCAGTGGCTTTGCGCCAAGCACAATCGGCGGCGGCCTTTGCTGAAAAAATGGGGTGGCCTTATTTATGTGACCCGCAGTCTGGGATCACCAGCCCGTGGGAGCATTATGACCTGTGGTTAACCAATCCTAATGCGGTTGAGCTGCTTTCCCAATGTGAGCATATTGTGCAGTTTGGTGGGCGTATTGTCTCTAAGCGATTGAATCAGTGGATTGCCGAGCAAGTTCAGGTGCGTGGTGCACTTTATGAGGTGGTCACCCCTGACGAAGCACAGCACAACCAAAGCCACTTACCACAGCAACGCTGGATGATGATGCCACAAGTCTGGACCGCGCCCTATTTAACCTCTGATGAGAGTGTTGATGAGCCGCTCAGATCCTTATACCAAGGCTGGGGAGAGGCGTTATGGCCTTTGGCTGATGAGTGTGCGTTGTTCGCCACCTTGCACTTGAATCAAGATCGCTTATCCGAAGTTGCGGTTGCCCTCACGTTGAATCAGGTCGCTGAGCAACACCCGCTCTTTTTGGGGAATAGCTTAATGATCCGGATGATTGATATGTTGAGCACGCTCACCGATGTGCCTGTTTATAGTAATCGCGGGGCCTCTGGGATTGATGGATTAATTGCGACTGCAGCGGGCGTGCAGCGAGGGTTACAAGATGGATTGCTGGTGGTGATTGGTGATACCGCCTTGTTGCATGATCTGAATTCTCTGGCGTTGTTGCGCTCGGTCACACAACCGATGGTAGTGGTGGTGACCAATAATGATGGCGGTGCGATTTTTGATTTGCTTCCCGTGGATGCCGCTAAACGAGACGCGTTATACCGTATGCCCCACGGCTACGACTTCGCCCACGCGGCGGCGCAATTTGGTTTAAGCTATGCCAATCCAAGTTCGCTCCATGACTACCAACGTGTTATTCAACAGCACTGGGAAACCGGTACTGGCACCTTACTGGTGGAAGTGTCCACGCCGCCACAAGAGGCCGCGCAGCATATTCAGCAGCTGGTGGAGCACGTCCATGCTTTATAGCCAGAGAGTCTCCACGGCACCGTCTTCTCAGCAACCGGTTTTGGTTTGGTTACATGGCTTATTGGGCAGCGGTGACGATTGGTTAGACACCGTGCATGCGCTAAAAAGCTATGACCACCTGTTGGTGGATTTACCCGGGCATGGAGGGAGCCAAGCGCAGCGCTGTGAGGATCTGCAAGCGTGTGCCCAACAGGTCGTCGATACCATTATTCAGCAGTTGGGGGCGCAGCAGCCCGTGATATTGATGGGGTACTCTTTAGGAGCACGAGTGGCCATGGTGGCTGCGACGAGTGGCATGCTGAAGAGTGTTAATTTGCGTGGGCTGGTCTTGGAAAGCGGTAATGCCGGCTTGGCGGGCGAGGCGGAGCGATTGACACGCTTAGCGCATGATAGGCAATGGGCACAACGCTTTGCGTACGAACCGATAGAAAGTGTATTAAACGCTTGGTATCAACAACCTGTTTTTCGCTCTCTAACCTCCCAACAACGACACATGTTGATTCAGGCGAGAGCGCATAACTCGGGAGAGGCGATCGCCCATATGCTCGCGGCGACCTCACTTGGAACTCAGTGTGATTTGGTTTCTGCATTGCAAGGGGTGTCGCTGCCTAAGTTGTACATTTGCGGCGATAAAGACGAAAAATTCCTGCATCTAGCTCAAGGGTATGGTCTGCCAACGCAGGTTGTTCACGGTGCGGGGCATAATGTTCACAAAGAGCAGCCACAGACATTCGCGGCTCTTATTCATCATTTCATAACCACCACAGCGTTAGGTGGATTAGCATAATAATTGGGGTTTTCCATGGCAAAAACGGTCGGTATTTCAGAAGAAGCACTTTATGCACCAGTAGAGTGGCGTGATTGCAGCGCAGACTATGAAGATATTCACTTTCACAAATCGGTCGATGGTATTGCAAAAATTACCATTGCTCGTCCACAAGTTCATAATGCATTTCGACCTAAAACGGTGAAAGAAATGATTCATGCTCTGGCCGATGCACGTTATGACGAACGCGTTGGTGTGATCATTTTAACGGGGATTGGCGAAAAAGCCTTTTGCTCTGGTGGTGATCAGAAAATCCGTGGGGATTACGGCGGTTATCAAGACGATGAAGGCACCCACCATTTGAATGTGTTGGATTTTCAACGTCAGATTCGGACGTGTCCAAAACCGGTGATCGCTCAAGTGTCTGGTTGGGCCGTCGGCGGAGGTCATGTGCTGCATATGATGTGTGATTTAACCATCGCTGCGGAGAACGCGCAATTTGGTCAAACCGGACCCAAAGTGGGGTCGTTCGACGGAGGATGGGGCGCATCTTATATGGCGCGTATTGTCGGACAAAAGAAAGCGCGTGAAATTTGGTTTTTATGTCGTTTCTATGATGCCCAAGAAGCGCTAGATATGGGATTAGTCAATACGGTTGTGCCGCTCGAACATATTGAAAAAGAAACGGTTCGCTGGTGTCGGGAAGTGTTACAACATAGTCCTATGGCATTGCGTTGCTTAAAAGCGGCCTTAAACGCAGACTGTGATGGACAAGCAGGACTGCAAGAACTTGCAGGGAATGCTACAATGTTGTTCTACATGACCGAGGAAGGCCAAGAAGGTCGTAACGCTTTCAATGAAAAGCGTCATCCAGACTTCGATAAATTCCCACGTAATCCATAGCCTCCATCTAGGTCGTCAGAGAGCGTAGCTTTCTGGCGGCCTAGGGAAAGCTATATTGATACGTAGTGGTATTGGCTCGCTCAGTATCATTACGTATCACTCTATTTTTAAAAAGGTTAGACGCGTTATGCGCAGCGCAAAACTCTACCGCTACACTTTGCCTATGGACAGTGGTGTCGTACTTCGAAACAATAAATTAACTCATCGCATCGGCTATGTTGTCGCGCTCAGTGAGCAAGACAAAACCGGTTATGGGGAAATTGCTCCTTTACCCGGGTTTAGTCCCGAAAGTGTTGAAGAAGCGGGGGCCCTCGCCAAAGAAATGATGAGTGCTTGGCTGGAGTCTAGACAGTTTCATTATCAAGATGCGTTTCCTTCGGTCGCTTGTGGTTTATCCATGGCGGAGATGGAATTGAATCAACAACTCCCTTTAGAGGGGAACTACAATACCGCGCCATTATGCAAAGGTGACGCGGAAGATTTGTGGCCAGCTTTAAGTAATATGCCCGGCGATAAAATCGCCAAAGTCAAAGTGGGGCGCTACGAACCAATTCGTGATGGCATGATGGTGTCTCTGCTTTTAGAATCGATGCCTGACTTGCAATTACGATTGGACGCGAACCGGGCTTGGACTCGTGAGCAAGCCGATAAGTTTATTAGCTATTTGCCGCAATCATTACGCCACCGAATTGTGTTTATTGAAGAGCCTTGTCATAAACCGTCCGATAGCTTGTCGTTTTCTTTGGATTCTGGAGTGTTCATTGCGTGGGATGAAACCCTGCAAGATGGGGCGCAACAGCCCGGTTTTAGCGTCGCGGATTTAACCGGTGGGCGTGCACTTATTATCAAACCTATGGTGCTGGGGTCGCTAGCGTATTGTCAAAGTTTGATTGAGCAAGCCAATGCGATGAATATGCAGGTTGTGGTGAGCTCTAGCATTGAATCGAGCTTAGGATTAACCCAATTAGCACGATGGGCCACGTTAGTCGCCCCTAACTCGATCCCTGGACTCGATACGGTTGACTTGTTCCAAGAACAATTGATAACACCATGGCCGGGCTGTTCGTTACCGGTCAAAGGTTTTGAGGAATTGGAATTGATATGGGATCAAACCGCAAGGCAATAACCGAATTACCGACAATACCGATGTGGCAACATTGGCGCACGATTGCGCCAATGGCGGTCGCGTTATACACAGAGAATGCGGTATATACATGGCAAGCACTGTGTGATGAGGTGGACAGCGTGAGTGATCAGCTTTATCAACAAGGTGTGAGAGCTCAAGATGTAGTGACGATGGTCGGCAAAAATCACCCTGATATGCTGCTGCTGATGTTGGCAGCACATCAGATCGGTGCGACTTGTGCGCTGACCATGCCGCAACCAGAAGCGCTATTGGCGCGTAAACTCACGACACTGTATCCGCCTCACAGTACGGCCTTTGTTTGGTTTTCTCCTGATTTGGCGTTTTCGCTTGATCGTCAACAGATGCCTCGCCAGATACATCATATCGTGATGACGTCTTTGCATGCTCGTGGCCCCCAACCGCGGGCGAAGTCTGCCCCTTATCTTTGTCATTATGATGCGCAATCCCTTGCGAGCCTAATTTTTACCTCCGGATCGACTGGGACACCGAAAGCTGTGGCGCATACCCATCAGCAGCATTTTGCTTCGGCCACCGGGCTTTTGCAGTGGTTACGTTTCACATGTGATGAGTGCTGGTTATTAAGCTTGCCTTTATATCACGTCTCTGGTTTGTCGATTGTCTACCGCTGGCTGGCCGCGGGGGGCAGTCTCAAAGTGGGGACCGGACATTTACTGGAAGATATGACCGGAGTAACGCATGCCTCTTTGGTTCCGCTGCAATTACAAAGGTTACTCGAAAGTGAGCAGTCACTATGTTTATCTCGTGTGTTGCTTGGGGGGAGTCATATACCGCAAGCGCTTGGGCTACGCGCGGCTGCTTTAGGCATCGAAACGTGGTTGGGATATGGAATGACAGAAGCGGCATCGACCGTGACCGCGCGCCGAGTGCAGCAAGGGGACGGAGTCGGCGCTGTACTCCCCAATCGAGAGCTGATGGTCCGCGGGCAGCGTATTTTTCTACGCGGCGCAACCTTAGCAAGTGGTTACTATCATCAAGGCGTATTGACCTCATTGCTGAACGACGATGGATGGTTTGATACCCAGGATCTCGGGTTCTGGCAAGAGAGCGGACAGTTGATCATTTTGGGACGAGCGGATAATCAGTTTATCTCGGGTGGTGAAAATATTCACTGTGAAGAAATCGAAGCGGTACTGAACCAACATGATGAGGTACGCAGTGCGATTGTTGTACCAGTCAATGATGTTACTTATGGGGCTAGGCCCGTCGCGATTGTGCAAGCCAATGTGGCGTTGGACACAATAGATTGGCACCATTGGTGCCAAGATAAATTGGAAAAATTTAAATGGCCTATCGCGTATTATGCCATGCCCAGTCATTTGGCCAATGGCGGCATTAAACCGCCAAGACGAGCGTTACACGACTGGTTGTTGCAGTGTCACTTTCCATCCTCACTCCCCTTACCAAAAGAAAAGTTATGAGATAGATGAAAAGCGTATTTCCGCTTTCATCGAGAGTTTCTCATACTAACGCCATTATGATGAACCGCATAAGGATGGCGAACGATGATCCGTTTCATCTTACTCCTCTCAATTCTGATGCAAATTGGCATCGCCCTCACTGAGCAAGGTTGGTTATGCTACGCTGCGCAGCTTAGTGCCTTTCTCTCTTGTATTGCATTAGCGTTATCAGAGCCAACTCGTACTACAGCGGATGAGTAAGTAGCCAACTTAACGATGTACAGGAAATCAGTATCCATAGAGTGACACCGAAAAGAAAGGGTCTTGGACCCGACTGCTTTAAGCGCTGAATGGAAATGCCACAGCCGATGAGGTAAAGACAGACAACCAAGGCTTGTTTCGAGAGAATAAATACAAGGTGATAGATGCGGTGTCCTTGCGGGAATAGCGCGGTAATCGCGATAGCAACGCAATAAAACAGGATGAAGTAAGGAATGGTGACTTTCTTTGTGTGACTACGAAACAGCCACGCACTGACAAAGGCGACAGGAACAATCCATAACGCTCGTGCTAATTTGAGAGTGGTCGCCGTTTTCAATGCGTCGGCGCCATAGGCAGAGGCAGCGCCGACGACTGACGAGGTGTCATGAATCGCAATGGCAGCCCATGTCCCAAAGGTTTGCTGATCTAACTGCAAAGCATGGCCAATCATCGGAAAGAGAAACAGCGCGACAGAGTTTAAAACGAACACCGTACCCAGCGCGACGCCAATTTGCTCATCTTTTGCGTCAATAGCGGGCGCGACCGCAGCAATGGCACTGCCTCCACAAATGGCAGTGCCGGAGGCAATCAGGTGGCCTGTTTTCTTATCTAAGCCAATCCAAGAGGCGATGACTGTTCCGATCAGCAATGTCCCAATGATGGTTGTCATTACTAACCCGATACCATGGGCGGTCACTGAGAGCGCTTGTTGTAATGGGATGCCAAACCCTAAGCCAACAATGGAATAGGCTAATAACTTTTTAGTGATTTTTGTGACGGCAATGCCTTGGGGAACCAGACCAAAGGAAGTGATGAGAAAACCGAGAATCAAGGCCATGGGGGAGTTGATCGCAGGCGTGACGCATAGAATTAGCCCTAACCAAAAGAAGAGGTTTTTTATTTTCATCATAAGTTTATCATTCGTGGTGCTGGTGAGTTGGAATGAGCGTTATTGTAGCCTAACTTGCTCTATCAGAAAGTCTTAAAGTCTTAAAGTCTTTAACACCTGTTCAGTTTTATTGAACGCATATGTGCTCCGTCGTGAGGCGGGGACAGGCTCGTTTAGTGAATAGGGATGAAAAAGCCAAGCCCAGCGCGTGCGCTCAGCTTGGCCGATCAATGGTGAAAAGAGATAGGGTTAGCGTTTGGAACCGCGTAGCTGGCGTACCTGCTCACGCAGTATGGTATTGTTCGCTTGGCCCGCCGCAATGGGCGTACCGACTACCACGTCGACTTTGGACCACCATCGTTTAGGAATGCCTTTGCAGGCGCGCCCTAGGTGACGACTAAAGTATGTCCCCCATAACCCACGGATGGCGACAGGAATGACCGGTGCGGTGCTGCGCTGCAAGATAATGTCGGTGCCTCGCATGAAAGAATGGATTTCTCCGTCACTGGTTAAGCGTCCTTCCGGAAAAATACACACCAATTCTCCTTCGTCCAATGCCTGTTCTACGGCTTGAAAAGCTTGGCGAATCGATTGACTACGCGTGGCATTGATAGGGATAACACCGGCTCGACGTAGGAAGTGCCGAATGATCGGGAAGTTGGCATAGTCTTCCTCCATGACAAAGCGAATCAGTCGCGGAGAGGCGGCGCTTAACAGTAAAGCATCCATATAGCTGACGTGATTGCACACAATTAAGGCCCCGCCGCTTTCAGGAATATTGGCGACATTGTGAGTGCGTACGCGATAGAGCAGACGGCATAGGAGCCATATGGCGAGGCGCACTACATGGACGGGATATTGATACAATAACCACAAGGTAATGAGAGCGTTGATGATGGCCAATATTGCAAAAAGCTGCGGAATGCTTAATCCGATGACACTGAGTGTCACAATGCCAAGTATCGCGCTCCCGACCATGAATAGTGCGTTGTAAATATTCAAAGCGGCAATGACTTGTGCGCGTTCATTGACACGTGAACGTTGTTGTAACAGCGCGTACAGCGGCACAATGAAGAGACCTCCGCTGATGCCCAGTAAAAATAGATAGGCAAAGGTCGGCCACAACGGGCGATAGATGACAAAATCGCTGAACTCATATAATACGGGTAACTGTGACGGAATTTGGGTCGCAAATAAATACCCCCACAGCGAAATCAAGGCCGCTGAAATCGGCACCGAACCGAGTTCGACTCGATGGTGGGATAACTTATCATACGCTAACGAGCCAAGGGCAATCCCCACGGAGAATAACGCGAGTAAAAACGACACCGCGGTTTCGTTCCCGAGTAAGTATTGACGAGTAAAATTAGGAAACTGTGTAAGATA
This sequence comes from Vibrio zhugei, assembly GCF_003716875.1. Lineage (NCBI taxonomy): Bacteria > Pseudomonadati > Pseudomonadota > Gammaproteobacteria > Vibrionales > Vibrionaceae > Vibrio > Vibrio zhugei. Next base: position 1,063,832 of record NZ_CP033078.1, read on the forward strand.
CGCCGCGCCTAAAAACCAAAACCAACTGATTGTGAGGATAGTGCGTTTTATTAAGGGATCGCGTTTGACCACTTGCAGCGTTTGTTTGGTGTGAGTGATCGGTTGCCATTGAAACACATAGTGAGAATGGTTCGCTGGAGCGTCTGGAATCCAACGGCTCGATAAATATCCCAAAAGCGCGATGAACACGACGCAGCCTGCCGCTATCCATTCCGCTGAAGGCAAGGGCGCAATCATGCCCGCACCGATAGTGCCAAGGAAAATAGCAAGAAAAGTGCCCGTTTCGACTAAAGCATTACCCGGCACGATTTCCGGTTTGGTTAAGTGTTGAGGTAATAATGCATACTTGACCGGTCCGAAAAATGCCGACTGGGTCCCCATCAAAAATAGCACGCCGAGCAGTGTTCCAAAGCTGTGCGTGATAAAAGCCACCGCACCTAATGCCATGATGAGAATTTCACTGAGTTTCACCCAGCGAATAAATTGCGATTTTTCATAATGATCCGCGAGGATGCCCGCCGAGGCTGAAAAGAGAAAGTAGGGCAAAATAAATAAGCCCGCAGCGATATTAATAAATAGATTGCTGGATATCGGTAGCATATCTTGGCTGGTGAAAGCGACAAGCAGTAAAAGAACGTTCTTAAACACATTGTCGTTGAAGGCGCCGCAAAACTGAGTGATGAAGTAAGGAAGAAAACGTCGGTTTACGAGTAACGATGAGCTGGGCATAAGACTACCAGTTCATCAGATATTGGGAGAGCAAATTCTGAATGAGCTCCTTGCCATCAATCGGGGCGGAAGCAAAAAACTTATCATCGACGCTCAGTAAGGTAATGCCATGTACACCAGACCACAATACCCGACTGGCTTGCAGCACTTCGTCTGACGTTCTTTGCGGTGCAAGAACGTTCAGTAGCGCTTCAAGCATGCCCGTCATGTTATCGATGCGCTCTTTTTGCCACTCTGGCAAGGTCTCGCCATTCATATTATGTTCAAAAATCAATTGCCAGCGATAGGGATTTTCGAGTGCAAAATCATGATAGCAGTAGGCCAGTAAGTACAGCGCTTCTTGCGGATCATCGCAATGATCCACGGCTTCATGAGCGCGCTCGGCAAGTTCATCCAAAGTATTGGCGACCACGTGCAACAAAAGAAGGTTATAGTTACCAAACACATTGACTAATGTGCTAGGAACATAACCTATCATTCCGGCTATTTTTCGTAAGCTGAGTTCGTGATATGAGTGCTCCTCAAGGAAGTTTTTCACAGACTCAAGCGTAATTTGAACCAATTCTTCTCTCGAGTGGTCGTTTCTTCTTGCCATAGCGTTCTAAAAATTATGTACATTGTTCATTATCATAATGACCGACAGCGATAGCGTCAACTGACTTCTCTGATTGCAATATCCTGATACAGATGTATCTGGTGAAAAGGTTTGATTCTGGCAATGAAGCGGCTATTATCCGGAGAGTCATACTTTACTTGCTATTGTTAGGCAGGTAGATAAACCAAAGGATTACTATGAAGCGTCTATTTTCATTTGTCGCATTACTTATGGTCTCAGTGATGGTGGTACCACACGCGGATGCTCGTAAGTTTGGTGGCGGCAAGTCGTTCGGTAAGAGTTTTAAAACCGCTCCATCGCATAAATACAACAGCAACACGAGCACCTTAAATAAAAAAGGGACCACGAATACTAATTCTAATCGTCGTGGCCTTATGGGGGGCTTATTAGGAGGCTTATTAGCGGGAGGATTGTTTGCGGCGCTCCTCGGTGGCGGCGGATTCCACGGTATCCAGTTTATGGATATTTTGATCCTGGGCGCCATCGCGTTTGTGATTTTCCGTCTAATGCGAGGGTCGCTTGCGGCAAAGCAAGCCAGTATGAATCAGCATAGGCACGCCTACGAGGGCAATTTCCGCGATTCGTCTGCGGACAATACGCACCACTTTGAACAACCTCAACACACTGGTGGTTTTGGCACAAGTGCACAAAGTGAGGTGCCGCACAATTATCCACCAGGCTTTGATCAAGCGGCTTTTGTTAACGGGGCTCGTGAACATTATCGAATTATCCAAGGAGCATGGAACTACAATCAATTAGATAAAATTCGTGAATATGTGTCGCAAAGTCTGTTTGACGATTTGAAAGCAGAGCGGGCGAAGCTGGACGGAGAGCAACATACAGATGTGATGTATGTGGATGCGGAAATTGTGCGTTGCGACTACGATGCGACGACCGCTCAGTTGAGTTTGCAATTCTCTGGCCGTTACCGAGATACGGTTGAGGGGATTGAAGAAAACATCGAAGACATCTGGCATTTGGAACGCGATCTGACGGTGTCCGATGCGCCATGGCTGATTGTTGGTATTCAAAACGCCTGATTGACTCAATAAAAAAAACACCGTGCTGAGCATGGTGTTTTTTTTTGATAACGTCCAGACGATAAAAACGCCAGCTTCCTGCCGTAATGCCGATCAGTTAAGACTAAAATGATCGGTTGAAGGATCCATCTAACGTGTCAAAATCCGAGTGTATTCATGCACTCGGATTTTTTTATGTTTTTAAGACAAGCACTTAACCAAGTACACAAATTTTCTGCTGAACAACTTTCGGGGTTATCTGACCTACTTTCCCCTGAACTCATTTCGCAATGTTTAGAAGATACCGGAATTACCACAGTTCGTAGACGAAGATTGCCTATGGAGATGATGGTATGGAGTGTCGTTGGGATGTCTTTATATCGTCACTTGTCTATGGAGAAAGTTGTGTCGAAACTGGATATCCTCCTTCCAGGTAAGAAGCCATTTGTTGCTCCAAGTGCCGTCATCCAAGCCAGACAACGGTTGGGCTCCGATGTCATGAAATCCGTTTTTACTCAAACACAGAAGGTTTGGCATGATAAAACGCCTCATCCAGACTGGCATGGACTCACGCTTCATGCTGTCGACGGCGTCGTCTGGCGAACGCCAGATACGAAAGAAAACGGTGAGACATTCAGTCGGACTCGGAATCAAAAGTGCTCGTCCGAATATCCTCAAGTGCGCATGGTCTGCCACATGGAACTGACTAGTCATCTTCTAAATAGCGCTTCGTTCGATTCCACATCAACAAGTGAAGTGGACCTAACAACGGAGCTCATAGAGCAATCACCAGATAATAGCCTGACTATCTTCGATAGAGGTTTTTATGCGCTAGGGCTTTTACACCGTTGGCAGACAACAGGGACAGAAAGACATTGGCTAATTCCCATGCGTAAAGGGGCGCAATACACGACACTTCGCCAATTAGGACGTGGTCAAGAGCTGGTTGAGTTAACGCTATCCCCACAAGCGAAGAAGAAGTGGCACGATGCACCAGAAACACTCGAGGCTCGATTAATCACCAAGACGATAAAGGGGAAGGAAGTTCGGTTATTAACCTCAATGACAGATCCCTTGCGTTACCCAGGGCAAGACATAGCCGAGCTATATAGCCATCGGTGGGAAATCGAACTTGGTTATCGAGAAATGAAGCAATATATGCTGCAAAACACCCTAACCCTAAGAAGTAAAAAGCCTGAGCTAGTAGAACAAGAATTATGGGGCATGCTGCTGGCTTACAACTTACTTAGGTTCTTGATGTGCCAAATGGCTTACGATCAAAACAAGGTCATGCCTTACCAGATAGGGTTCAAACAAGCTTCGTTGTTCTTAATAGGGCAATTACAGCAACTGCCGTCAGTGGCACCGGGAAGGGTCCCGGAGGTGATGAATTACATCTTAGATATGGCTGAGAGTTTTACGCTGCCAGAAAGGAGAGAACGAAGCTATCCAAGAGCAGTAAAAAGAAGGCCCAGTCGCTATGCGACCAGGCCTTCTAAAAGATGTTAAATGCCTCTTAACTTACAAGCATTAAGCTTCCTGCCGGCGTTTTTATCACTCATAATGCAGTGGACACTTACTTATGAGAAACCTTTATCGAAAATGAGTTACTTTTTCTCTAACTCATACTGGTCAGCCATTTCACCTTGTACGCGGTTGCCAACTGCATCCAATTTGAAAATGGCACCTTTTTCTATACCGAATTCCATTGGCTTACCTTTGCCGCTGTCGAGGCTCAATTTCGATGAATCGTCATTCCAAGTAAAGTTACCTTTCGTAGTGACTTCTTTGCCATCAACAGTTTGCTTCATGACAAATGACTGATCTTTGTTTAGGGTGATATCAGTGTTGACTTGATTGCCGTCGGCACCGGGTAACGCACCTTGATATGTACCTTGCCAATCTAATTGATCACCATTTTTTGGTAGTGGAGCAGATTCTGATGGAGCAGAACCGGTTGGTTCGCTGATGTCTGATGACATGTCGCCATTAGCCGCAGGTTCTGCATTTTGTTGAATTGAGCTTACTGCTTGCTGCTGATCGTTATTGGCTTGTTTTGCTTGATCAGTGTTACCGTCACAACCCGCTAAGACAACAGTGAGGACACTTAATGCAATAATGGACTTTTTCATCATATTCATCCTTTGTTTTATAGATAAACGGACTTCGTTATTGAGTGAGGTTATTATTGAGCAAGGACTGACAATGCGAGTCAGCGCATCGTTATCTTTTGCACGCAGCTTGTAATAGATGTGTTAATAAGTGGTTAGTTCGTCAGGGAATATTCAATAATGTCAGGAAAGACACAGCGTTATAGAAATAAAACAAGACTCACCAAGTTGTTCATTATTTGCTAAGGTTGTTCTCACCATAGGATATCGCTGTATAGAGAACGCTGATGGAATTAGATCATATCGACCGAATCTTGCTGGAAAAACTGCAGGAAGACAGCAATGTTTCATTAACCACCTTAGCTGACATGGTTAACCTGACTACCACACCCTGTTGGAAGCGATTAAAGAAGCTGGAACAATCAGGTGTGATCGCGCATCGTGTTGCCTTATTGGATGCTGATAAATTAGGTTTGTCTTTTGTGGCTTTTGTCATGGTACAAACCAACGACCACTCCCATGAGTGGTATGAGCAATTTGTTCAATCAGTGCAAGAGTTTCCAGAAGTGATGGAGTTTTATCGTATGGCTGGTGAGTACGACTATATGATGAAAGTGGTTGCGCGCGACATGCGTCATTTTGATGAGTTTTATAAAAAGCTCGTCAATCGTGTGGCGGGCATCAATAATGTGACGTCAACGTTTGCGATGGAATCATTGAAGTACACCACCAAGTTGCCTTTGATTTAGTGGGTTGGGGTTCGTCTCCGATAAGGAATATTGGCTGGCGCTTTCCTTTTCCACAAGCATATCCTAGAGAGGGAAGGCGCCAATCTGTTTTTACTGTTTATAACGAATCACGCCTTCCTGCACAGCTGTTGCGACTAAGCGACCATCTCGCGAATAGATTTTTCCTTGTACCAAGCCACGCCCACTTGACGCGATGGGACTCTCGATGGCAAACAGTAACCATTCGTCCATTTTCACGGGACGGTGATACCAAATCGAGTGATCGATGGTGGCGACTTGCAGTTTTGGCGTTAACAGTGAAACACCATGCGGATGTAAGGCGGTGACCAAAAATCCCCAATCCGAGGCGTAACCTAACAAGTATTGGTGCAGCAACTGATTGTCAGGTAGCTCCCCATTGGCGCGTATCCATAAATACTGAATTGGATCCGTTTTTTCCGGTTGCAGTGGATTGACGACATTCACAGGGCGCACTTCGATCGGTCGGTCACCACAAAAGGTCGTTTTTAAAGGTTCTGGAAGTAGGTGAGCGACCTGCGCCGCGATCTGGCGTTCTGAGACAAACTCGTCTGGCCCTGGGATTGCTGGCATGGTGCATTGATGTTCAAACCCGTCAGCGGCTTCTTGATAAGACGCCGTAAGGTAGAAGATGGGACGACCGCCTTGCATCGCTTTGACGCGGCGCGTACTAAAACTGCGGCCATCTCGGAGAACTTCAACATCGTAATAGATCGGCTGCTCTGGATCACCTGGGTATAAGAAGTAGCTGTGGAATGAATGGACATTACGATCCGCTTCTACCGTATAGCGCGCGGCGGATAACGCTTGTCCTATTACTTGCCCACCATACACTTGTGGCAGCCCTAAATTTTGGCTATGCCCTAAATACAGCCCATCGTCCTGAGGCTCCAACTGAAGTAAGTTGAGTAATTCCGTCAATGCTTGGCTCATGAATATTGGTTCCTTGTTACCTTTAATACTTCAACATTACGTCACATTGCGCCAAAGACGCAAGAGGTAGGGATTTTAAACGAATGATAAAGAGCCAAAGCGACCAGTCTGTGTGCGTTAGTCAATGATATCGCTGTTGTTTGGGAACGAGTATGACTCTGCGCTTAGGGTAGGGTCCCAACGATATCTCGCCAGAGAGACGCGACCCGCTTCTGTCACCTCAATGCCTTCTGCGAGTAATTGCTCGCGTTGCCGAACCAAATCAGCGCCTTTAAGCGATATCTGCCCTTGACTATTTATCACGCGATGCCAAGGCAATTGAGACCCTTGTGGTAATTTTTTTAGTGCGGTTCCGACATGGCGAGCGTAGCCCGGATAGCCTGCCATACGGGCGATGTCGCCATAAGTTGCAATACTACTTTGGGGGATTCTTGCGATGACGAGGAAGATCTGTGCCCGAAACTGATCCATACTATTCATAGAGTCATGTCCTTAAATGTCATTGCCACGGAACGGTTGAGAGGATTTTAGTCATGATATTTTCGATATTACAATTTTTAATGACCATCATTTTAGCCATTGTGTGTGCAAGAACAATGGGGCTCAGTCAGCAAGAGATCCCACTGATTGCGATGATCATTCCTGCTTTGTGGATCCTACCTCGTAGAGGAGCCTCTGGCATGATACTGCTGTTATCAATGGCCGCCTATGGTGCGACATTGTCTGAGCAGCCCGCCTATATTTCAATCAGTGTTTGGATTTTATTTCCCATGTTAATGGTGGCCTTTTCCTCGCGCAGTAATTTAGCGGTAATCACCTGTTGTGGCTTAATCGTATTAGCGCTGGAAGCGGGGGTGATGGTGACGCAATCGGCAGGTAAGCTCGGTGGCACACCTTGGTTAACTTTCATCCAAGTTATCGCTGTGATATTGATGTGGTGGGCGGCAAAAAGCTGGAAGCCTCAAAAAAATCATCACTGGTGGACATTGCTATGGGTTGTTCCAATGTATTTATCCGGCCTAGAGTATGCCGCGTTGTTATCGCTTACCTTTGTGGGCATTATGGCATCGTTAGAAACGATGCACGTCGCGATGGATGAAGAGGAATTTTGCTGGCATTCCTTACTGTGCTGGACGTTGCCTTCCGTTGGTTTTATTGCCTTTGTTCTTTCGCCGGATCTGGAAATGCCAAACGCCGTGTTTGTGGTCTGGATCTGCTTACTGGTTACCGCATGGATGACCGACTATATTTTGCGAAGCAATGAAGATGAGCAGCAATGGGATCCGTAAGACCGAAACGTGATACCCGACTATAAATGATATAAAATTTAGGAATATGTAATAATTTCGGATACAATGGGCGGCACAAAAACATAAATATATTTAACAACGTCAATGTATAATAAACTAATCCTTTGGGATTGGTTGATCGTGCTTTTGTTTACATCCCAAGTACACGCCCAAACCTACTCTGTTGCAACAGAAGAAGATGATTTTATCGCAAGAGTATTATTTGATGCTTTTGCTCATGAATATCATTTTGATGTTCGATTTAATCGGTTACCCAGTCATAAAGCGATACTACAGTCGGTAAAAACAGGCGAAAGTGATTTTGCCGTCAATATTACTTATAGCCGTCATTCCGCAGCCAATTTCAGAATTAAAACAATGTGATCCAGTGATCGTTTACAAATGTTAGTGCGACAGACCTCTTGACCGCGATCCCCAGTTTTGATCTATTACTGTTATTTAACGGTCACTTTATTATGTCTGCTGCTCAACCTGTCATTAAACGCCTAGATCACTTAGGGCTGATCGCTGCTTTCTGCCATGAAATCGGTTTACCTGGTATTATTGATCGCATCATTCCCAAGTACTCGGATCACAACGTTTCACATGGCGATGCGGTCTTGGCGATGATTCTCAATGGTCTTGGCTTTCACAGCAGAACGCTGCATATGTTTTCTGACTTCTTCGAGACGAAGCCTGTTGCCAAGTTGCTTGCTAAAGATATTGAAGCTCACCATTTAACGGACGATGTACTCGGACGCACGTTAGATGCTTTATATGAAGCAGATGTCTCCGCACTTTATCAAGCGATAGCAGAGCATGTCGTTGATAAGCTAGGACTTAAAACAGACTCTGTCCACCTTGATATCACTAGCTTCCATGTCGATGGTGAATACGCCCAGGACGAAGATCTTAATGCCATCAAGCTGGTAAAAGGCTACAGCCGAGACCACCGTCCAGAGCTAAATCAAGTGGTCCTTGAGTTGATTTGCGAAAACCAAGCTGGCCTGCCTGTTTACATGCAAGCGCTTAGTGGCAACACCAACGATGCTAAGGCATTCTCAGAGGTCACTAAACGGCATATTCATTGCCTGAAGGCAGCTCAAAACAGTCGCTACTTCATCGCCGATGCCGCTTTGTACACCGAAGAGAGCATTCGTTCACTGGATGAGCAACAACAGAAGTTTATTACGCGTGTTCCAATGACCATTAAATCAGCCAAAGAGGCCTTAATGAACCTTGAGCCCGAGCAGCTGAGCCATATCGGCAATGGCTACTCGGGTTGTTGGGTTGACGCTGATTATGGCTCGGTATCTCAGAAGTGGCTGTTGATTCATAGTGAACAAGCAACCAAGCGAGAACAGGTAACGTTTTATAAGAACTTAGACAAAAATATCACCAAAGAGCTGAAAGCGCTGGGACAACTAAAGAAAAAGCAGTTTGCTTGCGCAGTGGATGCCGAGCAAGCAATGAGCGACTTCGCCAGCCAGTGTCATTTGCTTGGCTTCGCGCAATCAACCATCGTTAAAGAGCCAATTTATTCAGGTCGTGGTCGGCCGAAGAAAGATGAAAAGCCAACGGGATACCACTATTTGATAGATGCTACGCCTTATACCGATCTAGAAAAGGTGAAACTGGCCAAGCTTAAAGTAGGTATGTTTATTCTCGCCACCAACGATACTGACAACACCGACCTAACAATGGCTGCATTGCTTGAACATTACAAGTCTCAGCAAAAGGTCGAGCGCGGCTTTCGCTTTTTGAAAAGCCCTGAGTTCTTAACATCATCAATTTTCCTGAAGAAACCTCAGCGAATCGAGGCACTACTGATGATCATGACGCTGAGCCTACTCGTTTACGCGAGCTTAGAGCACAAAATCCGAGAGAGTCTCACTAAGACCGAGGAATTCTTTCCTAGCATGGTAAAGAACAAGACGACAACTAAACCGACGGCACGTTGGGTATTCTTAAAATTCGAAGGTATCGACACACTCGAATTTGGCGGCCAAAGCTTCATAACGGGTGTTCAAGAGCATCAGACTCGGCTGCTTAAGCTTCTTGGTGTACTGTATGAAGCAGTTTATTCCTAAATTGGCTGCGGAATCTCGGTTATAGTGCTGAACGGGCAAAGCAATTCGATTTTTCTGTGCCGATCAATGTCGAACCCACGTATTTATTTAGTCCGCACAGTCAGGCTCACCTTGAAGATATACAAGTGGTTGGCGTTCCAGAAAATGCGGCATTTATCGATAAAATAAAACATCATTATCCGAATATTGAGCTTCGTAGTTATGAAGGTATATCGGGTGCGCGCCAACTCCTTGCGCAAGGCAAAGTGGACGCGGTGATTGATGTCTTCAGTAAACTCAAACCGCTATTAAATGATGGACTCCATGCCACGTCTTTAAACCACCAATTGTTGATTGCTCCCGGCTCTATTATTACAGGTAAAGGGCGCAACCAAGCGATTCTAAACAAAATCGAAGCCTTTGCCTTGACCGATGATATGCAACGTCAATTGCGTGATGCGGTCAAGCGCTATGAGTTTCAGTTACGGCGACAAGCCTTACGGCGCCGTGTCATTAGTAGTGGTTTTAACCCGCAACATAAGTTGAAGGTCAAGCTAGAAAGCCAGCCTCGTTATGTCATCTATCATTCCACCGGACAAGTGTCAGGGATGAGTGCCGATATCCTAAGCAAGGTGTGCGACGCATTATTATTACCTTGCGAAATTATCAGCAATAAAGATGAAACATGGTCCAACATGTTTAGCGATGTCATGTCCGATAACATTGATATTATCGGCCCTATTGTCGTGTCGGAACGACGTAAAAAATCGGTGTATTTTAGCGAGAGTTACTACCATCCTCATGCGTATATGATTAAACGCTTTGGCTATAAAGATGGGGCGTATCAAGATATTTCTCAATTAGTGGCGGAGAGAATTGGGGTCATTAAGGATGATTTTTTCCAAGAATTACTCCATGAAAAATTACCCAATAAAACATTGATAGAATTTGATTCACAGAAGGATATGATCAACGGATTATTACGTCATGAAGTCGATTATATCGTAATGAATAAGATTAATTACAGTTATGCGTTAGGGCAGACCCCAAAGATGATGCCACTCACTATTGATAAAGTGATTGGTAGTATCTATCAAAATGATATCGCGTTTGGTTTTCCGAAAACACCAAAGGGCGCCGTTCTCGCGAATTTATTTTCGGATGCCCTTAATATTATTGATACTAATGAAATCGTGCGTCAATACGATATTCAGCCTGGCTGGCGCTCCATCTTTGTGATTCGTAATCACTATCAGCAGCGTATCAAGATCATGACTGGCATTATCATTATCATACTTATTGCCTTTTTCTTGTACATTCGCTGGTCTGCAATGACCGATACCTTAACCGGCTTATACGGCCGTCGTTCTTTGTTTCACCGCTTTAAGAATGGTGTACCCGCTCGGCTATGCTTTGCGAAGGTGTATATTGGTAACATGAAAGCGATTAACCAAAAGTATGGCATTGAGATTGGTGATAAGGCGTTAAAAGAACTGGCGAAACACGTGAAAAGGCAATGGCGTGGCAAAGTGTACCGGCTCAACTCGACCTCGTTTATTTGTGTTGGAAGGCGCGCTGATGAATCGGTGAGTGCTCGATTTGAAAAGATGAAAGGCTTGGTGTACATCGACCTAAAGCGTGGCGTCAATGTCACTTACTCGTTGGATATTACCACCTCCACACATCGGGAGCGTGATATGGCTTTGTATGAGGTATTAAAGCTCATGAATCAACAGCGCAAGATGCGCTGATACGCACGCATTCCGCGCTGACGGTGATAAAATCAACGGTTTGTTTAAATACTCAGCGCTTAGCCGACGAAAGTGATAATCAATGAGAGTAGGGGGTTGCAATAGCTAAGGGAATGCTTGATAATCCTCATCAATCTTCAGCGACGCAACATTGTTGAAGTAATCTATGGAGGCCCTGGTCCTCCCGCAACACTAATTCGTGAATCTGGTCAGGTCCGGAAGGAAGCAGCCACAGCGAACGACGTGTGTGCCGGGATGTGGCTGGGGCTTCCACCCATCTAGCCCTTTCTATTTTAAAATCACCAAGTCATCCAGTCTCAACATTCGAAAGCCATAGAGTCCTCGTCGTGGTATCAACCGATTGGCTTGAACTCAAGTGTCAGATCCATCAGCCACACCCTCTTGTTATTTTCTCACAGACAATGTTGAAGCCCCCGCTTTATTTAAATGAAGTTGGTTTAGGCTTTTCTTGTAGCGCTAGACTTAATATGCATCTATAAACACCCGCCTGACGTATTTTGTCATTGGTTATTGCGAACTCGGTTGTCAGTGATCCTGATTTCTCTGATTCAAGTCACCCCGATTATGACCATGTTTCGTTATTATATTTTTATAAATTATTAATATTATTCATATTAAGCACACAAGGAGCGCTTATGAAGGTGGGGGGGATCAATGTTTTCCCTGGGGTCGTAGCTGTCGTCGTGACACTCGCTATTTGGTTTGTGATTCCGGTTCCGGATGGTGTGAGTAGTAATGCGTGGCATTTACTCGCTTTGTTTGTGGGTACCATTGTGGCGATCATCGGCAAGGTGATGCCAATCGGTGCCATCGCGGTATTAGCCATCACATTAGTGGCCTTAACAGGGGTCACGAATGACTCTCCATCGGGAGCGATTAAAGATGCGTTAAGCGGCTTTTCCAACTCACTCATTTGGTTAATTGGTATTGCGATTATGATCTCGCGCGGTTTGGCGAAAACCGGCTTGGGTAATCGCATTGGCTATTATTTTATTTCTTTGTTCGGTAAAAAATCCATTGGCGTGGGTTATGCGCTGGCCATTTCTGAATTGATTATTGCTCCGGTCACTCCCAGTAATACGGCTCGTGGCGGGGGGATTATGCACCCAATCATGAAATCTATTGCCACGAGTTTTGGCTCATCTCCAGAGGAAGGCACCTCGCGTAAAATAGGTCATTACCTTGCGTTGGTGAATTACCATATTAATCCTATCACTTCCGCGATGTTTATTACCGCGACGGCGCCTAACCCGTTAATCGTGAAACTGATCGCCGATGCCACTGGCGCAGACATTAGTATTACTTGGGGCACTTGGGCACTTGCCGCGCTACTTCCAGGGTTAGTGTGTATAGCGTTAGTGCCATTGGTGGTGTATGCCATATACCCACCTGAAGTAAAAAGTACGCCAGATGCCACTGTGTTTGCTCAAAATAAGCTTAATGAAATGGGCGCCTTATCATACGGCGAAAAAGTCATGGTGTTTGTCTTTGCGCTGTTACTCATACTGTGGGCCGGCGTGCCTGCAATGCTATTGGGTCCTGACTTTGTGGTAAATACTACGGCTGTGGCCTTCTTAGGATTGAGCGTGCTTTTAGTGACTGGCGTGTTGAATTGGGACGACGTGCTTAAAGAAAAATCCGCTTGGGATACGGTTGTGTGGTTTTCAGCATTGGTGATGATGGCGACATTTCTGAATAAACTGGGGCTTGTGGGCTGGTTCTCGAACGTGGTCCAAGGCAGTATTGCTCAATTGGGGTTTGGTTGGGAGGTATCAGCGCTGATTCTCGTAGTGGTGTATTTTTATGTGCATTACTTTTTTGCCAGTACTACCGCACATATTACCGCGATGTTTGCTGCCTTTTACTCCGCAGGGTTATTACTCGGCGCGCCGCCTTTGTATCTTGGTTTATTGCTAGCGGGGGCGTCTTCTTTGATGATGTCTCTCACTCACTATGCGACAGGAACCTCGCCGATTATTTTTGGCTCTGGGTACGTATCCATGGAAAACTGGTGGGTCATGGGCTTTATTATGAGTTTGGTCAATCTCTCAGTTTGGGGAATTGTCGGGGGCTTATGGTGGAAAGCCCTTGGATATTGGTAGAGCAATACACACGGTTAACACAGACAATTAAGCGCCCTGAAGAGGGCGCTTAATATCATTTTAAAGAGGGGGATTGTTTTTGGGGAGACAGTGATTTAATTATTGATAAAACCTGTAATACGACAACCAACGCAAAAAAGGCCGCGAGCACCATAGACACAGGTCTTTCAACAAATGGGAGGAGGTGGCCATTGGATTTTATCATCGATGACAGTAAGTTTTTTTCTAGCATCGGCCCCAAAATCATGCCGAGAATGATCGGTGAAATAGGATATTGAGCACGCTGTAACAGGTAGCCCATAACACCCATGCCTAACATCACAACAATTGATGAGAGTGAGTTGTTTATAGCAAACGATCCGACGCTACTAAAAATAATAATAATCGGATAAAGAATGGCTTTATCGATAAAGATGACCCGCTTAATAAAGTTAACCACTAATAATGCCAATGGAATAAGCGCTAAGTTGGCGATAAAGAACAAAATGAACACGGCATAGAGCTTATCGGGTTGAAATAAGAATAGCGTGGGGCCTGGGTTCATATCTTTCATGTAGAGCACACCGATAATAATGGCGGCCGCGGAATCGCCCGGTATACCGAAGACCAAAGATGGAATCCAACTGCCAGCCAAGCTTGCATTGTTACTGGATGAGGCGTCGACAATCGCTTCTTCTGATCCCTTACCATAGCGTTCCGGCGTTTTGGAAAATTTGCGAGAGAGTGCGTAAGATATCCATGCGGCGATATCCGCCCCGGCGCCCGGTAGCGCACCGATTAGGGTTCCTAGAATACTGCTACGGCAGATGTTCAATTTGTAGCGCCACATTGTACGAGGAACACCTTTAAACAGGTTGAAGCTAGACTGGGTTGGAATCACGTCTTGCTTGTGTGTGTTTATTTTCCCAGCGTAATATTCGATGGCTCCGGAAATGGCAAACAAGCCGATCATGGCAGGAATAAAACTGATGCCTTGTAACATGCTGACTTCACCAAAGGTAAATCTTGGTACGCCTGTCATTTGGTCGTAGCCGACACAAGAGAGAAGTAAACCAAAACACAGTGTCACTATGCCCTTTAACGGCTGATTACCAACGACGAGTGTCGCACAAGTTAACCCGAGTAAAGATAACCACGTATATTCATAAGAGCTGAATTTTAAAGCAAATTTTGCCAACATCGGGGCAGCTAGCATTAAGATAATGGCACCAAAGAGACCACCAATCACAGAGCTGGTCAGCCCGATACCTAATACTCGGTTCAATTTTCCTTGTTTGACCAATTCGTGAGAGTCTGCCACATAAGCGGCTGAGGCTGGTGTGCCAGGAATTCTAAGTAAAGCCCCTGGAATATCACCAGCATAAATTGACGATGCGCCGATGGAGATCATCAGGGCTAATGCTGGGATAGGATCCATGAAAAAGGTGAATGGAACCATCAGTGCGATGGCCATCGTAGCAGTCAATCCGGGAATAGACCCGACCACTAATCCAAACAGTCCGGCTGCGATAACGGCAAGAATGGCACTAAGGTTGATATATTGAAAAGCGTCGACTAATACTGACATATTGCAAACTCCTATACCCAGATGCCATCTGGTAACGCTACCATGAGCAGATGACCAAAGACGTAATAAATGATACCGGAAGCGACGAGCGCGAATGTGGCATTCATGATGAGTTTTTTAGGATTACGTAGGCTCATCAATGCAAATAACAGTACGGATGCACAGATTAAAAAGCCCAAATAAGAAATGAGATAGGTGAACAGTCCGATCGATACGATGACTAATATTAAAGCCTGTATCTCCTTGGCACTGAATGTGTGTTTTTGCGGTTGTTGGCGAAGATGGATCACGCCATCCAACACTGTAAATGCAAGTAATAATGCACTCAGTATTGTGGGCATAAATCCAGCGCCATATTCACTGATGCCGCCATATTGACTGACGCTTGTGACCAGCGTTAATAAGGCAAATACGGCTATCAGGAATTGGGAAAGGGGTAATGAACGCATAAAGTACCTACAAGTTCCACAGAATGAATCTATGTGACAAGGCATCACAATAGTATTGGGGGAAGGGGCGGAGTTAAGTGCTCCACCCACCACTTTATTTTTTGAGCTTATTGATCAATTTTCCGTACTTTTCATCTTCATTTTTCATGAACGCGGCTAGCTTATCGCCATACAGTGGGTATACCTCAAAGCCTTGCTTGGTCGCAAACTGCTGAAGCTTGCATTCTGCAAATACTGCTTTCATGGCTTTAATCAGTTTATTTTGTATGTCTGGCGAAATCCCTGTTGGTGCAACTAACGCATTCCACGTGGAAAAAGTGTATTTATATTGAGTGGCTTGTTGGAAGACCGGAATGTCTTTATAAAGTCCTGTGTTGGTTTTCGCCATGGTCGCGAGGTTTTTGACCATTCCTGCATCCACCATACTTTTTGCTTCTCCCGGAGAAGAAGTGGTGAAATCAATACCTCCAGAAACGAGCTCCATTAATGCTCCCGATTTCAGATAATAAGTGCGACATTCATGGAAATATGTAGAAGAGGAAGCCAACTGCTGAAAGTGGTACGCTCTTCTCGCCAAAGAAACAAGCAGTACTACCATGAATTATCAACAGTTGACCGAAGGCAGAAGATACCAGATTTCTGCTCTTTTGGAACGGGGAATTTCGGTTCCTGAAATAGCTAAAACAGTTCAGTGCCACCGCTCGACGGTATACCGTGAGCTTAAACGCGGTCGGAAGGGAGAGCATTATTGCCCTAACGAAGCCCAGATGTCGTCTACCAAAAAGCGCAAAACAGCACGTAAATACCGAATACCAAAGGAACGTGTCGATTTTATCCGCCTTCTTTTAGAAACAGATTGGAGTCCAGAGCAGATTTCTAATGTATTAACGAAAATTGGTGCATCTGTCAGTCATGAGTGGATCTATCGCTTTGTTGCTCAAGATAAACGCTTGGGCGGTAAGTTATATCGTCACTTGAGACAAGGTCATAAGCGGTATCGCCGAGGTAAACAAGAGAAAGCTCCAGCGATAAAAAATGCCGTTTCGATTGATGATAGACCAAGCATCGTTGACAGTAAGGAGCGGTTTGGTGACTGGGAAATCGACACTGTGCTAGGTAAGCATGGTACAGGTGCAATGGTGACTATTTTAGAGCGTAAGACTCGATTTTACATGGTAAAGAAAGTGCCATCTAAGTCAGCGGATGATGTCACCAAAGCGACAATAGAGCTACTGAAGCCCTATAAGAAACATGTCCATACCATTACGGCAGATAACGGGCGAGAGTTTGCAGGTCATGAAACCATCGCAAAAGAATTAAAGGCTGATGTGTACTTTGCTCATCCGTACAGTTCTTGGGAGCGTGGTGCTAATGAGAATGCGAACGGTCTTTTAAGGCAATATGTGAAGAAAGGAACCGATCTAACGACAGTGACGGACATCGATATAGAGTTCGCTTTATCGCGGATAAATTACCGTCCGAGAAAGTGTTTAGGCTTCAAGCAGGCAGCCATTATATTTGAGGAGATGGCTTTAGCTTCTTGATATTGGAGAGTGTCGCACTTCGCAGTTGAATTCGGGAATAATTAATTCCCAATAATAGGTATGAAAGATGAAAACGTTAAATTTAATTACTGCTTGTATTGCTATGAGCACACCATTTATATCCACCGCGACACTGGCTGCGAACGTCGAAGGTTTTAATTTTACGGGGTACGCTCGTTACGGCGGTGCATTCCAAGGGGATGATGAAAAATTAGTCACCACGGCAGGGGCTCTCAACGGAAATGCAACTGGACGCCTTGGTAATGAAAATAATGGTGGCGAATTCAGTCTATCGAGAACCTTTACCAATGAGCAAGGAGCGAACTGGGATGTGGTTGTCATGTTTGATCATTATTCTGACGAATCATGGGCTGAGACCGGTGGAGTAAAATTGAAAAAGGCGTATGCCAGTGTAACGAATTTCATCGCATCACAGCCCGAGTTACGAGTATGGGCAGGGCGTGATTTCCATCAACGACCACAAACTGATCTCAATGACTATTTTTGGATGACACACGATGGCCAAGGTGGTGGTTTCTATAACTTGGACTTAGGTGGCGTTAAGCTCGATATGGGCGGCATTGCGCAAGTTCAGGGAGATATGGTTGGCGACAATGGTCGATATGGGATTACCTCTAAACTTCATGGAATAAGCTTATTTGATTCGGCCGCCCTCTCTTTTTATGCCAACTACGGTTTTGCGTCCAAAAAGGTCGAAGATGAAGCTTTTTATGACACCAAGGCTTATCAGCTTGCCGCGGATCTCTACATGAACGGACAGCAGTTGTTATTCCGCTACTCTAATAATGCCAAAGACAGTGTCTTTGATCTTGTAGAAGATGAAGAGGCGTGGTTGGTCAGTTATAACGGGGTGGTGAATTTTTCTGAAAGACTTGGCTTACAATATTTAGCCGCCTATCAATATTTAGACGTGGCAGACGATAACGACCGTTCCAACTATAACGTCATTCTTCGTTCCACTTATGCTTGGGATTCGATGAATTCTACATGGATTGAAGGGGGTTACAACGTGGTCGACTATCGACATATCGACGCGAAAAACTCGTCTTGGAAAGTCACGTTTTCACAGAATATCGCCATCGGATCCCAGACATGGGCTCGTCCAATGTTACGTTTTTACACCACTGTCGGTCGTGCAGATAACGAGTATATCGGTTTTGACTCGACCACAGGGGATATGCAATCCAGCCGTTTAGACACAGTCACTGTCGGGGCTATGTTTGAAGCGTGGTGGTAAGTACTCCTAAGCCGTGAGTACGCAATGATAGATGAGTGAATCCCCATTTCGCTCATCTATCGCTCTATTCAGTGGTCAAGCACTCTTGTGTCTTGACCGCTGTTTTTTTGTTGTTGTCATTGTCTCGTATGATGACGATGAAGCTTATCGTCATGCCGTGTGAGGTAACGCAGGCAACGACCTCTCTTACCGTGCTGCCTGAGCAGCCCCCGCAACGTTATCGCATGAGATAGGCGTGGGTACTCATTCCCGCATGCGAGACAAACGTCGTTAAGTTAATCTTAAGTTAAGGTCATTAGATTGGTCTTGAGCATCACTATTTCTCACCTTTCCAGTATTAGAAGGATGGGCTGGATAAGGATAAATGATGTATATCAAGACTAACCTGAGAGGCTGAGTATGACGAACACTACGCAATGGGATCGCATCGTAAAGTTGACGCACTGGAGCGTCGCGATACTGTTTTTGATTAATTATTTTGTTACCAAAGCGGGCAGTTCGCTTCATCAGTGGGTTGGCTACACCATTGTTGGGCTGGTGGTCGTGCGATTGCTGTGGGGGGGGGTGACTCGCTCTCCAGCACGACTGAGCCAATTTTTACCTTCGTTTTCGAAAGCGGTCGCTCATCTTAATGAGGTCGTCACGACGCGGCGAGATGAACATCAAGGGCATAATCCAGCAGGGGCCATCATGATTTGGTGTATGTGGAGTGGGTTATTGGTAACGGGCCTTTCCGGTTATTTGATGGAAAATCCGCACTTTTCTGAGATGGACTGGCTTCACTCGGTGCATGTTATTACCGTCAATGTCACCTTCACCTGTGTTTGCATTCATATTCTTGCTGTGTGGGGCATGAGTCGTTTAACCGGGCGGTCGTATCTTCGTAGCATGCTACCGACGCAAAAAATCCATAAATGATGGGAAGTGGGTGCAATTGCTCTCAAGCTATTGGCTTGGCTTCATCGAAGGGGTCTATCAAAGTCTTTATCGGCAAGCATGCAAGGTCAATCGAGCTAAGCCTTAATCGGCGAGGAGGGGATTGCCCTCCTCGTGTCTGACGTATGCGCTTCTGATTATTGGTTATTCTATCAACGTATTTAGCACGCGCGATGATGTTCTCACACTGAGCACTGTTATCCTTGCCAGAGACTCTGCTATGGATTTTGTGACGGGGGAATACTGGTTATTATCCATTGGCAGTATGAGTGAAATAAGGTATTTTCAAGGACATAGAGAAATGAAACCATACACATAGGGAGCAGAAAACATGGTGCTAGATAGGATTTTTATTCATGAACTGGCAAAGGCATTAGCGCTCCCCGCTCCGGATTCCGTGCCTCGTTCTGGAGAAGAAGGCCAACACGTTAATTGCTACCATGTGTACGTAACGGATAATGATGGAACGTATCTCGCTGAAAGTGTGGTGGATAATGGCAAAAAGTTAAAAGTACTTGTCTGGAATGAAGAAAAGAGAATTCATGAAGGCCGCCGGCGATTAGATTTAACAAAGCTGAAAAGCATGAACTTTACTATTCATCATTATCATGGCTTGGTGACGCATACTTATCAGTCCGCGTTTGATTTTCTTATCCATGAGGCGACCCACTTCTACAAGCTACAGTCGAAATATTCGCGGTGTAAGTTTGCACTGCCAAAATTCTTGCACCTTAGAACCAAGTATGACCGACCTGATCGCAGCCGCGTATTGAAAGCGGTGGTGGATCTCTCTGAAAGCAATCACACGCAAACCATCGATGTCTCTAGAATTTTAAATCAAATTTATGGAATGTACGCCATACTGCATCCTCAGTACCCCAGAATAAAGCAGGCAACGATCTTGGTGATGCACTCATTAGATGAATCAGAAGATATTGATTTAGTTAGTGAATCTGAGTGTAGAATCCGAGGGAATGCGCTGACGACACTGGAAAATCTACAACGCGATGCGACGGAACGAAAACGCTCTAGCATTACTATGTGGCTCACGATTATATTTGCGGTAACCTCGTTATTTCAGGCGAAATTGGTGGTTACTGATTTAACCGTTAATTTAGATAGTATCGTGACTAGCCTATTATTGGGTGCAAAAAATATCGGCGATTGGCTATCAAGCTGGTAGAAATACTGGCCAAGACAATGACCTTTTGCGGTCATAGTGACATTGACATATTGGATTGATTTGGAGACTCACCGATGAAAAGGATTTTAATCACGGGGGCGAATCGTGGTTACGGTCTTGCTTTAGCACACGCGTTTTCCCACTCTGGATATGCACTGTATTTGGTGGTTCGTTCTGAGGCATCCAGAGAGGTTTTGCTGTTGTGCTTTCCTAATGCATGTATTTTGGTCGAGGATGTTGTCAGCGACGGGTATGAAGCTCGGTTGAATGATTGGTTACGGTCGGTGACGTTGGATGTTGTCATCAATAATGCAGGGGTAGGCGCCAAAGCGCCGACGTTAACATCGACAACCACGGGGGATTTACGCCGCACGTTTGATACCAATTGCGTCGGAGTACTATCAACGGTAAAAGGCAGTTTGGCAGCACTGCTGCGCAATCAATCCGCCATGATTATTAATATCAGCTCTCGGCGTGGTTCTTTGACCATGCAGTCCCAGCTAGCCGCGAAAGGCTCAGGATGTTCTTATGCCTACAGGATCAGTAAAGCTGCGCAAAATATGCTGACTTTGTGTTTGGCGGACGAACTCGAAGAATCCCGTATAAAGGTTGTCAGTGTGCATCCTGGGCGCTTACTGACGAAAATGGCCGCGAGTGATGCTTGTCTATCGCCTGAAGCTTCAGCGCAAAAACTGGTGAACTTGGTAGAAGACAATGCATTTTGCACACGTGATTTTATTGATTTAGAGGACGAGAGCCGACTTCCTTGGTAGCGCTGACATTCCAATTTATGTCATAAATTCACCGTACGGCACAAAGCGCAGCATAGCCTAACCTAACCGCTGGAGAAGGATGTGCACAAAGAGTCATACTGGCCCAGTTGCTAGGCCAGTATCGATGAGGGTTATAGAGAGAGGCGTATCATTCGGTAACTTAATGGTTCGATTGTGGCATTCAGTCGCTGATCAACAAGGGAAATACGTGTCCCCTCTTGAGGTATGACAGTTTCTGCCTGTGGACTATTGGTTTGCGAGAGGTCGTAGCCGCTGATCACTTTATCTTCTATCACGGTATGATGTTCAAAGCCTTCCAGCGCAATATCAAACTCTATCTCTTCGCTGGCATGACGATTGACGATAAAGAAAGCCAGTGAACCATCATCATCAGACTGCACACATGACACATCGAGATAAGGTACTTGAGTTGCAAAATCCGTATCGTAGCGTTCACAGTTGACTGCGAGGTTGAGCGCTGTACCTCGGCCGTAGCGTGACGCATACATATACGGATAGAAAATCGTTTGACGCCAAGCTGGGCCACCTTCGACAGTCATGATCGGGGCAATGACATTGACAAGCTGCGCCATACAACCGATTTTGACGACGTCAGAGTGGCGAATAAAGGTATTCAAAATACACGCGACTTGTAACGTATCGGCAAAATCGTAAATGTCTTCTAATAGCGCCGGTGCCTGCGGCCAGCCATCGGCGCCTTCGAGTATCGCTTTGTCTTGCTCTCGTGAGTGATACCAGACATTCCACTCATCAAAGGAAATAAAAACATCATGATCGGAGCGTTTTTTGGCTTTGGTGGTTTTGATCACGGCTGCTACGGTTTCAATGTAGTGCTCAAGTTGTTCCGCTTTGGCTAAATAGTGTGTCGCGTTGCTATCGTTATTCTCAAAATACATGTGCAGAGAGTTATTCTCAAAATACATGTGCAGAGAAATGTAGTCGACGGTGTCATAAGTATAATCGAGCACGGTGCTTTCCCAGTCGGGGTAGCTGTCCATCATTGGACTGGATGATCCACATACCACCAGTTCGATGTTCTTATCAAAGGCACGCATTGCTTTGGCTGTTTCAAAGGCGAGGCGACCGTATTCGTCCGCCGTTTTCTGACCAATCTGCCATGGCCCATCCATTTCATTACCTAGGCACCATAGCTTCACGTTCCAAGGGTCTTCTCGGCCATTGTGTTTGCGTAAATCGGACCAATACGATCCACCGGGGTGATTGACGTACTCTAAAAATGATCGAGCTTCATCTAGACCACGAGAGCCCAAGTTGACCGCGAGCATCATTTCGGTCCCGACTTTTTCAGCCCAGTTGGCAAACTCATGAATCCCGACAGCGTTATTTTCAGAGGTATGCCATGCAAGATCCAAACGTGTTGGGCGATTTTCCTTAGGGCCAATGCCGTCTTCCCAATTGTATGACGAGACGAAATTACCCCCGGGGTATCGCGTCACCGGCACATCGATTTCCTTGATTAATTCAATGACATCTTGCCGAAAGCCTTGCTCATCTGCGCTGGGGTGGTCCGGCTCATAGATCCCCGTGTAAATCGCACGACCAAGATGTTCGATAAACGATCCATATAAGCGTGGATCAATGTTGGCAACGGTAAAGTCTTTGTGTGCGGTGATGCTCGCTTTCATGTAATACCCCATTCAGTTCCATTTTATGATTGTTATCCAGTATCAAAATACTAATGGCATCGTTCTTTTGAGGTCAATAAATATACAGATAAATAAACAATTATTTTCATATATTGCGATTCAACGCGTTAGAGGGGGTTGTCATGGAGATTGAAGCCACAAGCGTATGGCAACGCAATGACGCAGTGGACGCCACACCATAGGACGAAGTTGTTCGGTGACAAGGTTTTTGTGGGAAGAAAAGGGCGAGATTTTTTAGCCTAGATCAATAGAACGTTCGATAGTTGCGTTTGCCATGAGATATGTTTCGATGATCACGAAAATCGGTGATTGCTTTGACTATATTACGCTCAACGGATGAATACGGGCGTCATGAATGACATTGATGTAACAAGAGGAGAGGAACAATGAAACTGATTTTCTTACTGGTTGCCATGGTTGCATTTACTGTTGCGGGTTATGCATAACTGTTCGCGCTTTCATCGCACAATAGAGATAACCAACACATTAACAAACACAGACCTGCTCACATTGCTCAGGTCTGTGTTTTGTTCGTTTTAGAACTGAGAATTTTTTAGTACGCGTTCACCGTAAATACCATTTTTGGGGACGGGTTTGTAGCTTGAGTTGGCCGCACGCATCACACGAATCCCTTCGGCTCCGGCATTGCGCGCAGAGATGATATCGCCATCCGCATCGCCATAGTAAATCTTGATATGGTGTTTTTTGATGTATGGTGTTTTAGTGTATACATCGTGGCTTGAGCCAGCAAAAATCACATCATGCATATGCGTAATATGGAAAGTTTTCTGGATGTATGTCGTTGTGAAATGACATTTTGAGCCAGTTCGCCCTGTTATAAAGTAAATGTCATCGCCACGTTTCTGATGCATAGCGATAAGCTGTTGGGCAATGTGCTTTGGCATACTGAATTTATCCCAACCACAATTCGCTTTGTCCCAGAATTTTTGATTGGTTAGATAACTGTACCCATTGGGTGAAAACTCTTGCTGGCCACGATAGAACACCGGTGAGCTAAACAGGGTCGTGTCATCAATATCAAATCCTACCGCCATCGGCGGCTTACCGGCCAACTCTTTTTTCAGATCGGCCACTGATACCATGTTGAGATCGTTCGGAATGCCATCGTTAAGCAGTTCTACGGTGGAATAGCCTGTGTGTGTACCAGGTGTTTTTGGATCGGCGTGGGCCGCTGTATGTATTAGAGCACAACTGAGTAGTGCTGCGCTTGTCAATGCTATGTGACGCAAAATGTCATCCTTTTCAATCAAACAATACCTTCATCTACGAACACACCGCCAAGAGAACCTTGAGCCTGCTCGCAAAGTCCAAGCTGGGGATTATACACCAGTCTATTTGAAACTTTTTTGACATCCGCGAGATTTATATGAGGAATCATTGGATGAACGTCTTTCTTTGGTGATGTTTCTTTTGACCAATAGGAAAACGTCGACTAGGAAATGAGCGAGATGTGTGGTATTTAACATTTTTGCTACGTTTTGTTTATATTTTTATGTTCGAACGCTCATTTATTATGATTGTTTGTTTTCGTAAACGTTTATTCATGCAAAATAGCGACAACATTGTAGTGAATAGCGATGATAACAATAAGGACTGAACATGGATACGAACAAACGACATACTTTGATAGGGCAATGCATTGCCGAATTTATTGGTACGGGATTACTGATCTTTTTCGGTGTCGGTTGCGTGGCGGCAGCCGTGTTGACCGGCGCGCAGTTTGGTCAGTGGGAGATCAGTATTATCTGGGGCTTCGGTGTGGCTGTGGCGATCTATTGTACGGCTGGGGTGTCTGGTGCACACCTCAATCCAGCAGTGACCATTGCGTTAACGGCCTTTCACGGTTTCAATAAGGCGAAAGTCATTCCCTATATCCTCTCTCAGCTGGCTGGTGCATTTTGCTCAGCGGCATTAGTTTATGCGCTTTACTCTCCGCTGTTTACGCAATATGAAGTGACCCATAATATTGCTCGCAGTAGTGAGGCGGCTTTAGCAACGGCGGGAATATTTTCTACCTACCCTAATCCTCTCTTATCTTTTGGTGGGGCATTCTTTGTTGAGTTTACGATTACGGCGGTATTGATGTTTGCGATACTGGCGTTAGGTGATGAGCACAATGGCGCGCCGCGCGGACCTGTTGCGCCTTTGCTGATTGGTATCGTTATTGCTGTTATCGGTGGCTCGTTAGGTCCATTGACAGGATTTGCAATGAACCCTGCGCGTGACTTTGGTCCTAAGTTGTTTGCTTACTTGGCCGGCTGGGATTACGCCTTAACAGGCGCAAAAGATATCCCTTATTTCATTGTACCGATTTTAGGACCGATTGCTGGGGCATGCTTCGGCGGCTGGTTATACCCGAAAGTGATCGCAACCTATTTGCCACAACAAGGCCATGGTTGCACCATTCCAAACCAATGTGAAACAGTAGAAGAAAATGAACAAGCGCATGCTTGAGATAAAAGAATATAACAAGGATTTTAACATGACTGATCAAAAATACATTGTTGCTCTTGACCAAGGCACAACCAGCTCTCGTGCAGTTATTCTGGATCATGATTCCAATATCGTTAGCACTGCGCAGCGAGAATTTACTCAAATTTATCCTCAGGCAGGGTGGGTTGAGCATGACGCATTAGAAATCTATGCAACACAAAGTTCTGTATTGGTGGAAGTACTGGGTCAATCGGGGATTCGCAGTGATCAAATTGCTGGGGTTGGGATCACTAACCAACGTGAAACCACCATTGTTTGGAATAAAGAAACGGGTAAGCCTGTTTATAACGCCATTGTTTGGCAATGTCGCCGCACGGCAGAAATTTGTGAAGAGCTCAAAGAGCGAGGCTTAGATGAGTATGTTCGTGAAGCGACAGGTTTGTTGATCGACCCTTATTTCTCAGGTACTAAAATCAAATGGATTCTTGATAATGTTGAGGGTGCCCGTGAAGACGCGGAAGCAGGTAAGCTGCTATTTGGTACTGTCGATACATGGCTTGTCTGGAAAATGACTCAGGGCCGTGTGCATGTTACTGACTATACCAATGCATCACGTACCATGTTATTTAATATTAATGACAAATGCTGGGATCAAAAACTGTTGGATGAACTGGGTGTCCCCGCTTGTATGATGCCAGAAGTTCGCACCTCGTCAGAAGTGTACGGCCAAACCAACATTGGTGGTAAAGGCGGAACGCGGATTCCAATTGCTGGGATAGCAGGTGACCAGCAAGCGGCCTTATTTGGTCAAATGTGTGTGGAACCTGGGGAAGCTAAAAATACCTACGGTACAGGGTGTTTCTTATTAATGAACACAGGGCAAGAGAAGGTGTCGTCATCGCATGGATTGCTTACTACGTTAGCATGTGGCCCTAAAGGTGAGCCCGTTTACGCCTTAGAAGGGGCGGTCTTCATGGGTGGGGCTGCGATTCAGTGGCTGCGCGATGAAATGAAACTGATTGATGACGCGATGGACTCAGAATACTTTGCGACCAAAGTTGACACCTCGAATGGTGTTTATGTGGTGCCGGCGTTTACTGGATTAGGGGCTCCCTACTGGGACGCTTACGCACGCGGTACGATTGTGGGATTAACGCGGGGTGTCAATTCATCGCACATTGTTCGTGCAACATTGGAAAGTATTGCGTATCAAACACGCGATGTACTGGATGCAATGCAAGCCGATTCAGGGATTCGTTTGGCAGCGCTGAAAGTCGACGGTGGCGCTGTGGCGAACGATTTCTTGATGCAATTCCAATCTGACGTGTTAGATACGGAAGTATTACGTCCAGAGGTCACGGAAGTGACGGCCTTGGGCTCCGCTTACTTAGCTGGCTTGGCGGTTGGTTTTTGGGATAGCATTGAAGAAGTACGTAATAAAGCGACGATTGAGCGCCAATTTACGCCACATCATGACGAAGAAAAACGTAACCGTCGTTACAAAGGTTGGAAGCGAGCAGTGAAATGTGCACAGGTATGGGCAGAACTGCATGCAGAAGACGATGAATAGTTGATACGCTAACACCATGACCGATTTAAGAGTGCTCGAATGAGCACTCTTTTTATTGGTTCGGCTATTGAATGTCAGTTTTACTTCTATAATGGTGAAAATTGACGCAAAATATCCGCTTAATACGCCAGTGGCGGTATCGGGATACAATCAAGTAGGGAGTCATAGTGAAGCAACTACCTCGGCATCAAAAGATTATTGAACTGGTGAAAAACCAAGGTTATATCAGTACTGAAGAATTGGTGGAACGGTTTAACGTCAGCCCTCAGACCATCCGACGAGATTTGAATGAACTGGCAAATGAAAATCTGATTCGTCGCTATCACGGTGGAGCAACCACACCACTGAGCTCTGAAAACACCTCGTATTTAACGCGTAAATCGCAGAATCTCGATGAGAAAGACCTTATCGCTGCAGAAGTTGCTCAGCATATCCCTGATGGGGCGACATTGTTTATTGACATCGGTACCACTCCAGAAGCCGTTGCCCATGAGTTAAATAAACAACATAAAAGATTACGCATTGTGACCAACAACTTAAATGTGGCAAGCATTTTACTGAGCAATCCAGAAATGACGGTGATTTTGGCGGGGGGTGAAGTGCGTGACAGAGACGGTGGCATTGTCGGAGAAGCAACCTTAGATTTTATTCAACAATTTCGTTTAGATTTCGGCATCTTAGGGATCAGCGGCATTGATTTTGATGGTTCACTATTGGATTTTGATTACCATGAAGTGCGCGTTAAGCAGGCGATTATTGAAAATAGCCGTCGTGTCTACTTAGCCGTTGACCATAGCAAATTTGGTCGAAACGCCATGGTCAAATTGGGAAATATAGCGCAGATTGATATGTTGATTACCAACCAAACCCCGCCAGAAGGCATCGTCTCGATTCTGAAAGAACATGACATCCCACTTCAGGTTGCGTCATCGCTATAAACACTACAAAACTGTTTCATTTTTATAACAAGCACGGTTCCTAATGTTGGAATGGTGCTTTTTTTGTGCTCAAATCACACAAACGAACATAAACGAAAATAATTAATGATCATAAACGAAAGTTGAGTTAAGGTGTTTATTAACACGTTAATGAATATTTTCTCACCTATTTTCAAGGTTTGGTTATGAAGAATTACACATCAGAATCAGCAAATAATGTGCTCGATATCATCATCGTCGGCGGTGGAATTAACGGTGCCGGAATCGCTGCTGATGCCTCAGGTCGTGGGCTAACCGTGGGATTATATGAAGCGAATGACTTTGCTTCGGCGACCTCATCAGCCAGTTCAAAATTGATCCATGGGGGGTTACGCTACCTCGAGCACTATGAGTTTCGTTTAGTGTCTGAGGCGTTAGCGGAGCGGGAAGTCTTATTGAAAAAAGCGCCTCATATTGCATTTCCTATGCGCTTTCGTTTGCCTCATCGTCCTTTTTTACGTCCTGCATGGATGATTCGTTGCGGACTGTTCTTATATGATCATCTCGGTAAGCGTTCCACCCTGCCTTCTAGCCATAAGGTTGATTTGAGTAAAACCGGCTATATGAAACCAGAAATGAAAATCGGTTTTGAATACTCAGACTGTTGGGTCGACGATGCTCGTATGACACTGTTAAATGTGATGCAAGCCAATGAGAATGGCGCCGAGACTCGTAACTATTGTTTGGTCGAAAAAGCCGAGCGAGTCGGTGAATTATGGGAAGTTACGGTATTAGATCAGAATACGGGCGAGCGCTTTACTCGCCAAGCGCACGCGTTAGTCAATGCCGCGGGTCCATGGGTAAAACAATTCTACGATACCGCCATTCACACACCGGCTCCGCGTGGCGTTCGTCTGATCCAAGGCTCTCATTTAGTGGTGCCGCGTTTACATGATGATCCGCAAGCCTATATTTTACAGAATAAAGATAACCGTATCGTTTTTGTCATTCCATACTTGGATAAGTTCTCCATCGTTGGGACGACTGACCAAGAATATAAAGGCGACCCGCGTGAAGTGACCATTACGGAAACAGAGATCGACTATTTATTGGATGTGGTGAATCAACACTTTGTTAAACGATTAGAGCGGAGTGACATTGTGTGGTCATACAGTGGGGTTCGCCCGCTGTGTGATGATGAATCCGATTCCCCTCAAGCCATTACGCGCGATTACACCTTGGAGCTTGAACAAACCCACAATCAGGCGCCAGCGTTAACCATTTTTGGTGGAAAATTGACGACTTATCGTAAACTTGCGGAGTCGGCTATGAAAAAACTAGCGACATTTTTCCCACAGATGGGACAACCTTGGACAGCCACTCAAGCTCTGCCTGGTGGTGAATTTAGTTGTTCACGGGATCAGTTGACCCAATCGATTTGCAGTCAGTATCCATGGCTCTCTGAAGAAACGGCATTTCGCTATGTCAATCAATATGGCACGTATAGCTGGGCGATATTAGATGGAAAATCAAGCGAAGCCGACATGGGCCGTGTATTTGCAGAAGGCGTTTATCAAAGTGAAATTGATTATATGATTGCCAAAGAATTTGTAAAAACCGGGACAGATGCATTATGGCGCCGCAGTAAGCTGGGCTTGTATTTGGATGACTCGCAACAAGCGGAAGTCGATGCCTATATCAAGCAGGTGATTGCCAATAGTCAACCAGAGCATTCCGGTTTCCCGTTGTCACAAGCCGGCTAGTATGACCAATTTGCACGTTTATTGTGCGTGACTCAACAGGCGAAAAAGCTCAAACCTCGGTTTGGGCTTTTTTTTATGATCAACAAACGGGGACGTCTGGAGTGATTGGAACTGGTTTTTAGTTATGTTATAACATAACAATATTTTATCTTTTCTTGTGGACACACTATGAACCATCATCTCGCTCTTCCCGATGTCATTCACACCGAAAAAGCCGCGATTCCCGCGAACCTACAATGGGTCGGGATGTCGGCGGTATCTCTTCCCTGTTTTGTAAGGCATTCAGAATCCATCATTACGCCCGTGACCTCGAGTGCTAACGTGTATGTCAGTTTGGATTCACCGGATGAAAAGGGCATTCATATGTCACGTTTGTATCGTTTGTTACACCAGCAACTGACTCAGCAAACGCTGACCGTCGAACGGATTGAGGCGTTTCTACGACACATGGTGTCTTCTCAAGAGGGGGTCAGTGATGATGCCCGCTTGGAGTTGACATTCGATTTTCCCATGCAAAAGGCAGCACTACTGAGCGGACAAGTGGGGTATCAAACCTATTCTCTTGCATTCAATGTGAGCTTCCATCATGGTCAATGGCAGACGGAAGCCATCTTGCATATTCCCTATTCGAGCACGTGTCCGTGCTCCGCCTCTTTATCCCGTCAATTACTTGCTGAGGCAATTGATGATCAATTTGCCACCGCGGCGATTAATAAAGAGGCGCTGCTTGCTTGGGTCACTTCACCGCAAGGCAGTATTGCGACGCCGCACAGTCAACGCTCATTTGCCTACATTCACCTCTACTGGGACCGGTTATGCTGCCCTGATTTTGCGAGCCTTATTGGTGAGGTTGAGCAAGCGCTTGGTACACCGGTACAAACCATGGTGAAGCGCGAAGATGAACAAGAATTTGCACGTTTAAATGGGCAGAATCTCATGTTTTGTGAAGATGCGGCTCGCAAAGTTAAGCACGCTTTATCGGCGATGGCTGATCTTAGTGACTATTGGTTTAAAATCGAACACCAAGAAAGTTTGCATGCTCACAATGCAGTTGCCATAGGACGCAAATCGCATGGGATATCGAGAGAGTAAACAATGGAGATCGGTACCTGTATGTAAATACGACAGTGCCATTGAGGCTTAACCTAGCGTTCTAACCTGTTGATTTACTATTTAATGTGTGCGGATATTGATACAGGCTTGACAAAAAACTCACTTAATTGAGAAGCGGTGTTTACATAATAGAAGTGAATGGCCATTATGATAATGGCTATTTTTACTTATGGTATTATGAATTCGAACCCGAGGCAGTGAATAGGAATAGTTATGAAAAAATGTGTGTTGTTAATGATGATTGTCGTGGGGCTCTCTGGTTGTGAAGCGACACAACGCCAGAACGCGACAACGGGAGAGCAAGAAACTAACTCCACCACAAAAGGCGCTTTAATTGGCGCATTCGCAGGGGCGCTGACAGGCTTGGCTACAGGCAGCGATGCGACAGAACGTCGTCAACATGCTCTTGTGGGTCTAGCGGGTGGTGCTGCTGTCGGCGCTGGTACTGGATACTACTTGGATCGTCAAGAATCGGCGCTGCGTAAAGAGCTGATGAACTCGGGTGTTCAGGTGAAACGGGTGAATGAAAATAAACTGGTTCTTGTGATGCAAAACGGCATTGGCTTTGCCTCCGATTCCTCGAATCTGGCACCAAGTATCTACAATACGCTCAATGGTGTCGCTAAAATTCTAGTGGAATACCCTAAAACGCGTTTATCGATTGTTGGCCATACGGACAGCACGGGAAGTGCCGCTTATAACCAGAACTTGTCTTTAAAACGTGCCAGCTCTGTAAAAGCGTACTTATCAGGTCAAAACGTGTCTTCATCTCGAATGACGGTACAAGGTCGTGGTGAAACACAACCTATCTGTGATAACAGCACCGCGCAAGGTCGTCAGTGTAACCGCCGTGTTGAAATTTCTATAGAGCCGAAATAAATCATCGCTCATCAGATGAAGTGATCCCACTTTGTTCCAAACTCATACCGACTCAAGGGCTGCCAATAAATGCAGCCCTTAAACGTTGTGTCACATGCTCCTATCGATTGAAGTGCTGAGTCACGTAAATAGACAAATTTTCAGGAGAATGCGCAGAGTTACCTCTACACTCTTTAGGTGATAACTGGAATAACAGGGCCTTTATGGCAATCAGGGAGTGAGCAGTGGCAGGTCAAACATATCAGGCTATCCGTTATAAGCAAGCTCAGTGGCGAGTAGTGGTTGTCTTTGTTATTGGCGTATTGATTACAATGAGTGGTCTGTTTTTTTGGTTACGCAGTGAGATAACAGCTCAAGCACACCAGAAAGCAGTGACAACGATTCATCATTTTGATGGCATCTTTACTTCCATTGATGATATGGCAGTGCAGCTCAAGCGATATCGTTCATTACCTTGTCGACAACTGCGTCAGATGATGGCGTCGCAAGCCTTACACATCCCTAGCAGTCTGGCTATCGAAGTGAAAACGCCCTCTGGTTACTGCAGTTCGCTTAATGGCAATGACTCCCAACCTGTCTTAATGCTAGCGGATTCTCAAGTGTTGGGTTTTTCGAACGGCTATTCACTACCAAACGTGCTCTATTATCGTCCTGATGCAGATACCGTCGTTGAATTGAATTTACGGTATTTTTTAGAACGTTTGGCCGTGGCGCCGACGTATGTTCATCTTGAGATGTCTTTTACTCGGAATCAGTCCATCAATCATATGGCCAATGAAACAGGTTCGTCATTGGAGCGCTTAGTGGTCGCGTCGCCACGTTATCCTTACGTGTTCATTGCGACATTTCAATACCTGGACATGTTTGAGCATAACTATGTTGAGCTGATGGTCGCCTTATTGTGTCTCATTACGCTCCCTTGGCTGATTGCTCGTTGCTATTATCGCATGTTATTAAACTCTGATTGGTTAGCAAAAGAGATAAAACTCGGGATTGAGCAGGGAGAGTTTAAAGCGTATGTACAGCCGATAATGGATAGCCAGCATCGTGTCATTTACGGTGAAGTCCTTGTTCGTTGGCATCACCGCCAGTATGGGGTGATTCCTCCCGTTGAATTTATCGAGTTGCTTGAAAAAGCCAATCTTGCCTCACTGTTGTCTTCGACGTTATTTACTCAAGTGATTGCCAAACTCACGCCGCACATGAGAACACAAACGCATGATTTTCATTTATCGTTTAATTTATCCGCACAGCAGCTCTTGAATCGGCACATTATTACTGACTGTCAGCGTTTTATTCAGGCAATGAATAATAAACGCATTCATCTTATTCTTGAATTAACCGAAAGAGAGCCCGTGATTAACAGCGAAAGTGTGTATACCGTCTATCAGGAGCTTTACCAATTAGGGGTACGGTTTGCGATTGATAATTTTGGCGTTGGCAATGCTAGCTTATTTTACATGCAAATGTTTGCAGTCGATTATATAAAGCTTGACCAAAAATTTATCGAGTTAATTGGGAGTCACAGTGTCTACCAGGAGGCGATTCGTCATGTGTTGGATTTAGCGAAGCGTTTGAAAATACCGAGTGTCGCGGTGGGCGTGGAAAATCATCAGCAGTTTACCTATCTGCAAGAGTCGGGCGTGGATTACTACCAAGGGTATCTCTTTAGTAAACCCATACCGGTCAATGATTTTTTGAATGAGTGGTTGATATGATGCGTGGGTAAACGCAACATCATGCTGGACAGGAGTCCAGCATGATGGGGCCACATTACTGAGTGAGTAATGAAGTCAGTCCATGTGGTTGACAGCGTAAATATTGAGGCGCGGCTTGCACTGTTGCTCCGAGTTCAGCAGCAGCATGCCACGGCCAGCGTGGGTCATATAGAATGCCACGCGCGAGGGCAATCGCATCGGCTTGGCCTCCGGATACGATGTCTTCGGCCTGTTGCGGTTCAGTAATCAAGCCAACAGCAATCACCGGCATATCGACATGTTGTTTGATGTCTTCTGCGAAGCCCACTTGATAGTTAGGGCCGACGTCAATGCGTTGTTGTGAGGTTAATCCAGCACTTGAGACGTGCATGTAATCACATCCACGAGCATCTAACGCTTTGGATAAAGCGATGCTTTGCTCAATATCCCAGCCACCTTCGGCCCAATCACTGGCACTAATACGGATCCCAATCACGAAATCAGCCGGTAGGGCAGCTTTAATCGCATCATAAACCGCTAACGTTAGGCGCATGCGGTTATCAAGTGAACCGCCATAGATGTCGGTACGTTGGTTGCTGAGCGGTGACAGAAATTGATGGAGCAAGTAGCCGTGAGCCGCATGAATTTCTACGCCAGCAAAACCGGCTTGATAAGCACGCTGGGCCGCCTGAACAAACTGGGAAATCAGCTGTTCAATGTCTTGTTCTGTCATAGCTCGCGGAAGAGGGTCTTGCTCTGCATAGGGCAAGGCACTAGGCGCGATCGTTTGCCAACCGTTTTCCTGTACAGGAGCAATTGGCGCGCCACCATTCCATGGTAAATCGGTGGAAGCTTTGCGTCCAGCATGGCCGATTTGCATCACCATTGGGATGTCAGAATAGCGATGAACGTCATCGACGACGTCTCGCCATGCTTGTTCACACTTCGAGTTATAAATGCCAGAGTCGGCATAGGAAATTCGTCCCTCAGAAGAAATGGCACTTGCCTCGACAATCAACAGACCGGCACCGGATTGGGCGAGCATACCATAATGCTGATGATGCCATGGTTGCACAACGCCTTGTTGGGCCGAATACATGCACATAGGCGCAATAATGATGCGATTGTTGAGCGTGATGGAGCCTACGTTGAGTGGGCTAAATAACGTTGCCATGAGAGTCTCCTTGAAAATAAAATGTGATTAACATCACAAATAATATGTAACATCCATTTTACACCTAGCATGTGGGGTCAATGCAAGAGGTTTAACGTGCGGGTGATGAATGCTTGCTCAAAGTGGATAAGACAAAAATACAGCCCAGAAGCTGGGCTGTATTGTGTTGGAGCAAGAGATTAGGCGAAGTGCGATTCTTCATTAAGAATGTCAACCGGTTCACTCTCTTTATCGAGTAGGTGATGCTCAAGTTGCAGAGTTTTGCTGGTACTCAGTAATATTTCGTGATGCAAGCTTGGATTGTCTTTCAGGCTTTGTCCGTGAGATGGGATCATTTGTCTCACCTTCTCTTGCCACTCAGGCGTCGCCATTTTATCTGCAAAACACGTTTGTAATAAGTTCAGCATGATCGAAGCAGAGGTTGAAGCGCCTGGAGAGGCTCCTAACAATGCCGTAATACTACGATCCTGCGAGGTGACAAGTTCGGTTCCTAGGCGCAGCTGCCCACCCGAATCGGCTTCTTTTTTAATAATTTGGACACGTTGTCCCGCTTGCCATAATGACCAATCTTCCGGTTTGGCGTTCGGGAAGAAATCTTTTAGGGCATTTAACCTGTCGCTATTACTTTGTCGCAGTTGTGACATTAAATATTTCACCAAATCGAAGTTCTTGAATCCGACTTGCGCCATCGGTAAGACATTCGAAGGGTTTACTGATGAAAATAAGTCCCAAAGCGAACTGTTTTTCAAGAACTTACTGGAAAAACTCGCAAAAGGCCCGAAGAGTAAATACCGTTTACCATCAATGACCCGTGTGTCTAAATGCGGGACGGACATGGGTGGGGCTCCCACCGAGGCTTTACCATACACCTTGGCGGCGTGTTGGCTGACCAGTTCTGGGTTATCAGTGACGAGGAATTGCCCTCCGACAGGGAAGCCACCATATTGCTTCGCTTCCGGAATACCGGATTTTTGCAACAAGGTTAATGAAGCCCCGCCAGCACCTATGAAGACGAACTTTGCCGTCACCGTCTTGGTGGTCTGTTTGTCTCGGTCATAGACAGTAATCGCCCAATGGCCTTGCGCATTTTGTGAGAGCGCTTTGACTTCGTGATTGGTCGTGCATTGAAAGTGCTCAGACTGTTGCAGATAGTCGAGCATTGAGTGAGTTAAGGCACCAAAGTTGACATCGGTACCGATGCGCATCCGTGTTGCCGCAATCGGTTGAGAGGGATCACGATCCTTCATGATAATCGGTACCCAAGATTTGATTTGATCATAATCTTCCGAGTACGCCATACCATCAAACAATGGATTGCGTTGCAGTGCTTGATACCGTTTACGTAAGAAGCGTACGTTCTCTTCTCCCCAAACGAAACTCATATGAGGAACGCTATTAATGAAGGATTGCGGCGATTGAATAATACCTTGATTGACTAAATACGCCCAAAATTGACGCGACAATTGAAATTGCTCGTAAATGTTGGTGGCTTTATCTGTATTAATTTCACCATTACTTTGCTCTGGCGTGTAATTCATTTCCGCTAAAGCAGAGTGCCCAGTTCCAGCGTTATTCCAACCATTTGAACTTTCTTCAGCAATGTCACTCATGCGTTCAAACAATTGTATATTCCAATTGGGTTCCAATTGGTGCAGAAAGGTACCGAGAGTCGCACTCATTATACCGCCCCCGATAAGAACGACATCAATTGGTTGCTCAAGGATCTCAGAGTTACGCTGGTTCATTCCGTTGTGACCAGATTCTTTTTTCATGAGAAGTAACATCCTAACTTGTGAGTAGTTAACTCGTTCTCAATGCACTTCATCACACTCACAGCAAAACCTCACTAAGGCGCACATAACTCGCGCAGTGACGTCTTCAGGGTAGATAGCAGGTAGCAGCGTATGTCGATGAAGTGACGTCGTCGAATTATCTAAAATTACGTCGTAAAATAACAAGACAAACTCAATATACCATCACTGGTTTGTGTAACAAGTTTTTATCAATTGTTGACTTGTTTTTACATAAAACCGCCGATTAGCTCACGAAAATACTGTATCTCAGTATAAAGTTTACATAAAGTGAGTATGAATGGTCTACGGGGTAGGCGGGTATCCTTGGGCGTCCATCCGTACGCTACGTCACTGATCTGCTTCAGTAACCTCTTCAAAGTTAACAATGAAGAATGTGTTATAGTTAAATAAGATTAACAAGTGCTCGATGATTCGGTTGAGCTTTTCATGGAGAAATGGTTATGACCGCTTGGCATAGCTCGTCGTTTGATGTGGCACATTATGAGTTAATAGAGAAAAGTTATTCTCAGACTATGATTGTGCTGGCTTTCGTTATTGCACTTCTTACTACCTATCTATGCATGTCGGTGGTTGAAAACAGTTGGCATGACAAACAATCACGCTCTCTTAGGCGCTGGCAAGCCTACAGCAGTACGCTGTTTAGTATTGGCGGTTGGGGGTGTTTCTATTTAGGCATACTGGCACTGCAGCTGCCCATTGATAGTGAATTTCATATTGAATATATCTTACTTTCTTTAGTTCCTGCGTTAGTGGGAGGGTGGATAGGGTTTGGTATTCTTAAGTCTCTCAGCTTTACGTTATCGGAAGTCGTATTAAGTGCCTTCTCGTTTACTTGTGGCTTAGCGGCGATGATGCTGGTGGCTCATTGGGCTTTGGATATCGAGGGTCAGGTGGTGTTCTATCCTAAATTATTGTTTTGGTCATTCGTGCCCACATTCTTGCTCTGTGGTATTTCGCTCTTTTTAGTGAAATTGCACCACAGAACGAAAAGCATCGACCGAGTGAGACGCGTTGTTATCTCAAGCTTATTCGGTCTCGCGATTTTCAGCTTTCCTTATACGGTATTGCAATCGATCGATGTGTATCATCGCGAGGAAGTCAATGGGATGCCTCATGTTCCCCTATACGCCATGACAGTGATGGCGCTGCTGATTTTATCTATTCTTGCTACGTTAATTGTCGGGCATAAATTGTTTTATCGTGTGGGTAGTGTGACCCCGATAACCGTTGAGGACGATGAAGATGTGCGTTGGAAGAAGGAAAAAAATATCATCGATGGCTTTTCTGATGGTGTGGTGATTGTCGACCCAGAAGGGGGCATCTCCCATATGAATGAGGCCGCGAAAACGTTATTTGCTTATGGTGAAACCGACACTCTACCACTGTCAATTAATGAATTGATGCCGGATTTTCAATTGAATCGAACACTTTACCCTACACAAACGGCAGCGGACAACGGGTTGAGCCAGCAGACCTCGGTCAAAGCGTGTACTGGTGACAGCATTGCATGTGAATTTACTGTAACGCCTGTCGCTCACCGCCAAGAAGGGTGTTTCTATATTGTATTGAGACGATTACAGCACACCAGCGAATAAATCAGGTTGCTTACGAATGTTTGGCTAACCAATCTCTGAGCCAAAGTCCGATCGGGCTGACCAGTCCTTGAGTCACAAAGCGGACTTTGTTTTTATAAATAATGAGGATGGTGGGGGCTTTTGACACTTGCCATTGATGACTAATTCGTTTGTTCGGGTCGTTGACAATCCAATAGTCAGGACGGTGCGAATCAAGGTATTGACGCATGTGCTCATTGTCACCTGACATGACCGCAATCCCGATGGTGGGGTATTGATGACTTAACCAACGAACACTTGGAGTCACTAACCGGCAGCTGTTACACCATGATCCCCAAAAATATAAGGTCACTGGTTGATGTTGGCTGAGTGCTTTAATGTCCACCTGTTGGCCTTGGGTGTTGGTCATGACGATTTTTTTTTGTGTGACGGGCAGCGTTTTGTCGTGCCATGCATCTGTCGCGATACCGATGCTCATAAGAGAGAGGAAAAACACGCAAGAGTACACGATTTTTTTGAGATATCCGTGTTGCATGATGGCTTGTTTTAAGCCGTAACAGCCCAGTAGAGCGCTAATCAAGAGGGTACTTATTAGTAAAGGATTATCGGTAAGGGGACTGAGCACAGACATAGTATTCTTAACATTCAAAAGAGGTGAATTGTACGGGTTTGTTCTGCTAAGACCAACCCTCTTTTGATAACTTTAATATTACTTATGGTTTGTTGACCGGTACTGAAGGAACCCTCATTTCTTCACTATGAAGGTCAAACCTTTGCCATGTCGTTCGTCTTAAAAATGATACATTGGTGCGGAAAATATCATTATGAACTCTCATTGATGAGAGTCTGTGGCACAGTTTCCTGGATTGTAATGTATAATAATGAGCGTTATCACACGTAGATGGATGTTTTGTTGATTAACTCATCAATGCTGTCGCGTCGACGTTATAGGAAATATGGATTGATCAATGTATAAATCTGAAAGACTGCGGGTATTTTCCTCAACTTTACCTTTTCTTGTCTTCGTTAATATTGCTATTTCAACTTTGATAGTCTCGAGTGGTATTTATCAAGGATTAGAAAAATCCCAACTCGTTTGGTTAGCGCTGATTTATTTAGTTTCTACAATCAGGTTGTCAGTTCATTATTTTATCCCTAATAGTCAGGTTAAAAAACTCGATTATCATTTTACTGGTGTCGTGTTAGCGGGTATTTCCTGGGCAATCTATCCTTATCTATTTCGTGGCTCCTTCACTATGTTTCAGGAAATGATTACGCTGATTGTATTTTGTGGTATGTCAGGGGGGAGTGCGACGTTACTGTCTTCTGATTTACGTTCAGCCATTGCTTTCTCTGCCATTACCGTTTTCCCTTATAGTATGATGATGATCAAAGATGGCGGACATTTAGCTTACATTGGCTGGATGGGGCTGCTCTATGGTTGCGCCTTATGCTTTAGTTCTCGACGTGCTGCGGCGTTTATTTTGTCGTCGATTGATAGCCAGCATCAGCGTGACATTTTGGTCGAGAATTTAGAACGAGAAGTGAAAAAGCGTACGGAAAAAATCAGTACGCTAGAGGAAAAAGACGCGGTGACGGGGTTATCTAACCGGTACAGCTTTATTTCTCAATTAAAGTTAGCTCGTGAAAGTAATTCGCATACGGACGAATTAATTCATGCGTTTATTCATATTAATTTGGATAAATTTCATCTGGTGAATAATCTGTACGGCTATGAATGTGGCGATCATGTTCTCATTGAAATTGGACAGCGTTTAGCCTCTATTGATAAATATTATGATACGGTGTCTGGTCGGTGGAGTAATGATGAATTTAATATCTTTATCCAGTGCCAATCGAAACGAGCGGTAGAAGCGTTTATTTATCAGTTGATTGAAAAACTATCTGTTCCCATCCGATATCAAAATATGCGTCTCAATCCGACGTTTCACTTAGGCTATACGCTGTGCTGTTCGCACACCCCAGTCGAGAGTGCAATCAAGCATAGCCAGTTGGCCATGCTTGAAGGCAAGAAGAAAAGCATTCGTATCAAGCGTTACGATGACACCATCAGCCAACAAAGTCGGCGCAAGCATTTTTTACAGAAAACTATGAAAACAGCGTTGATAAATAATGATTTTTTCATGCAGTATCAACCTATTACTGATATTAATACAAAAAAAATTCATGGTTTTGAAGCCTTAGTGCGCTGGAAACTTGATGGCGAATTTGTGTCTCCGCAAGAGTTTGTCGGTATTGCCGAAGAGCATGGTTTGATTATCGACTTAGGGCGATTTATTCTCAAAACATCGATTAAGGCGTTGAGTGTCATTAATGAACATTATCCCACGGTGTCGATGTCGATTAATGTCTCGGTTATCCAGTTAGAAGATGATAACTTTATTAGTTATCTACAGTTTTTGGTTGAGCAGTTTGGTGTTACGACGCGCAATATTCATTTAGAGATCACTGAAACTGCGATGATAACGAACCTCGATAAGATCTCGGACGTGATTACTGAGGCGAAATCGCTAGGCGTGATGATCTCGGTTGATGATTTTGGGACAGGATTTTCGTCGATTTCAGTGCTCAAAAATTTAAGCGTTGATTTTATTAAAATCGATAAATCTTATATTGATCACATTGTGACCGATAGTAAAGATCAAAGTATTGTCTCGGCTGTGACAAAAATGAGTCATGCGATTAATAGTCAAGTGATTGCCGAGGGTGTGGAGTACATTGAGCAATTGAATCTACTGGTCGAGAGTGAGATTGATTATTATCAAGGCTATTTATGCAGTCGACCCGTCGAATTTGAGGCGATGATGGCGTTGTTGGCCGAGCAAGCGTCCGCAAAAAAGTCTGATGGGGCATCAAAGCCACTGATTTACAGTGATATGACATAGTGAAACACGCTCTACGGTAATTTTGCTCTAAATATTATTGTAGGGCGGATTGTATGCAACGTTATATTACACTGTGTGCATTAGGTGCAGTATTGGTTTCGACTGCAGCTATGGCCAGTGAGCCATCGAAAGATAAAAAACTAAGCGGTGGTGCAAAGCTAGGTTTTATTTATTCAAAAACAAACTCTTCTTCGACTTCTCTTAACTCTGGGGTGTGGCTGAAATACGATGATAAGCCTTCTCAACACTCCTTTAAAGCGAGTAACTATTACACCAATTCACAAGATGATGACGATGGCGTTAATAAATATTTATTAAACTATAAGTATGCCTATTCGGTGAGTGAAAATTACAGTGCCTTTATTGATAATGAGTATAAGCATGATCAATATGAAACGTATCGTCATTCCTTCGACTCCACGATCGGTATTCAGCGAGATCTGATTGATACGAAGAAGACGCAGTTAACCGTGGGTGGCGGTCCAGGTTATCGTTACACAAAGCGACAAGAAACGGATAGCAAACACCCAGGTCAAGTGGAAGAAGATATCATTGCTAACGCCTTTATCAATGGGAACAGCCAATTATCGGATACCTTGTCCGTTGGCGGCGGTGCGAACATGGATTATGGTGAGTCAAACACGACCTATACATTGGACGCGAACTTAAAAAATACGTTAGTGAAGAATGTCGCGTTAGTTCTTGATACTCAGTACATTTATAATACTGATGTCGCCGAAGACAGTGATCATGATGAAATATACAGTACAGTAAGCATTACTTACGACTTTTAATTCGATGAGATATTGCAAAAAAAGCACAGCAAAATGGCTGTGCTTTTTTATTTTAATTGATACATATATTGCCTATTCTTTGAGTTTCATAATAAATCATTCATTAATGTTTCATATTCTTCGGAGGCTTCTCTAATCAATTGATTCAACTCCAAGGCATCTTGTTGTTGCAACGGTAGGGCTTTCCTCTGAATATTTTCCCGGCTTTTAAGTTTTGCTTGGCAGACTAAACACAGCTTGCCGGAGTGCGAACGTATCTCAACACTATCCAGTTCAGTATCAATGTGCTCGTTGGTTTCGGGTATGTCGATTGCAACGGTACCACATCGCGTAAGCTGGATACGTGCATGATGGTGATGTTTATCTTCTAACACACATTCTTTACAGGTCGATATCATGGCGATTTCCTTTTGTATTGTGAATGACGATAGCCATAACAGTGTAGATAAGCATGAGAGGTTTTGATACCTGCGTTTTGCGGCAAAAAAATAACTCTCTGAAAAGCGGAAACTAGTTATTCTTCCTTTTCTCTCCAATGTATAAAATTGTGCTCTTAATATAAGTTCTATGAAACTGTACTGAATTTTTTCATACACGCTTTATATAAATAATTATGCATATTCATAGATTGCCGGTTGCAACCCATGAGAACAGACATGGGTGCACTCTCAACGTCACCCACCTATTATGATAATATTGTCGATTAAATCGTTATGAATGATTCATTGAATGAATGGGGATTATCATGCAGTCGAAGTTAGATCATATTGCTTTTCACCTAGTAAGAAAGTTGATGCAGCAGCATACCGCCTGCTGGCAACAGCAAATGAATAGTCTCACTAAACCTCAGTTTGCGGTCATGCGTGCCGTCTCAGATCACCCTGGAATTGAACAAATTGAATTAATGGCGGCCAGTGTGTCTAGCAAGGCGACATTAGCGGAAATGTTGGGCCGTCTGGAAAAGCGTGGCTTATTGTATCGGCAGGCCAGTGATTCAGATAAACGGCGTCGTTATGTGTATTTAACCGAGCGAGGTGAGCACTTACTTGATGATGAGAATCCAAAGGCGAATAAGGTGGATCAACAGTTTCTTGATAAGTTATCTGTAGAGGAACAAGACACGTTTGTTCGTTTGTTGCAGACAATGCTCGAGCGATAGATCAAGGTGATGGTCTATCGCTTGGTCGCATTTTTTGATCAAAGGTAAAACTTATGAGTTTAATTGGTGAAAACGATTAGCCAGCGACCGCTTCTTAACCCATTATAAGAAAGTTAACCAAGGTTAACTTATCGATTGGAGGTGGTATGTTTCGTTCTATTTCGGATTCATCCGTTCAGCAAGACGCTGAAAATGTAATAAATGGTAAAGGGCGTGGGTTAGGTTGGATTGTGATGTTCGGTCCTGCGCTGATTGCTGCTGTCGCTTATGTTGACCCGGGTAACTTTGCGACCAATATAGAAGCCGGCGCTCGTTATGGGTATGCGCTGTTATGGGTCGTATTTGCTGCCAATATCATGGCCATGTTCATTCAAGGCCTATCTGCGCGTTTAGGGTTGGCCACCGGTAAAAACTTAGCGGAAGTGATTCGAGATCGATACCCTAAACCCGTAGTCTGGTTTTACTGGGTGCAAGCGGAACTGGTTGCGATTGCCACGGATTTAGCCGAGTTTCTAGGGGCCGCGCTGGCTTTCAATCTACTGTTTGATATCCCAATGATATACGGCGCATTGCTCACTGGCCTGATTACGTACGCCGCTTTGTTGCTGCAGCAATTTGGTTTTCGCCTTATGGAAATCCTGATTGGTGCCATGATTATGGCGATTGCAGGGGGCTTTGGCGTTGAGTTATTAATGAGTCAACCGGATGTGGCTGAGTTCAGTAAAGGGCTATTAATTCCCACTTTTCCAGACACTTACGCGGTATATCTCGCGTCTGGTATTTTAGGGGCGACCATCATGCCACATGTGATTTACCTCCATTCCGCGTTAGCGCAAAATCGTCTTAAGGCGAAAAATGATGCAGAGCGGGATCGTATCGCCGCTTTCTACCGCTGGGATGTCATATTTGGAATGGCGTTGGCTGGCTTGGTGAATATTGCATTATTGGCTTTGGCGGCTTCCACCTTCCATGCCAGTGGACATCATGATGTCGCGACGATCTCGGAAAGCTATAAGCTTCTGAGTCCATTGATGGGCAGTGAAATGGCCAGCATTATATTTGGCGTTGGTTTGTTATTGGCTGGGCTTTCTTCCTCTGTTGTGGGGACGATGTCTGGGCAGGTTCTCATGCAAGGCTTTGTTCGTTTTACTATCCCTATTGGGTTACGTCGTTTAATTACGATGATACCCGCACTCGCTGTGATTGT
Organism: Vibrio zhugei; assembly: GCF_003716875.1. Taxonomy (NCBI): domain Bacteria; kingdom Pseudomonadati; phylum Pseudomonadota; class Gammaproteobacteria; order Vibrionales; family Vibrionaceae; genus Vibrio; species Vibrio zhugei. The sequence goes on from NZ_CP033078.1 coordinate 1,107,658, forward strand.
TTGGGGCGTCTCGGAGCAAAAAGCGTTAGTGGCCAGCCAAGTGGTGTTGAGTTTTGGTATTCCATTTGCTCTATTTCCATTAATCATGTTTACCGCCAATAAGCGCATCATGGGAACCATGGTCAATCGAGGCTGGGTCACCGTGGTAGGTGGCTTGATTTGTAGCCTGATTATTGGCTTAAATATTTATGTTATCTACTATTCTCTGGTGTGAGTAAGCGATGAATAAAACAAGACAGAGTGAGTATTTCAATAAAGTCAAAATGGATCATCAAAGTGAACTTGTTGAAGATTATGTAGAAGAGATCGCGGCGCTGTTTACTCAAAATAAGGAAGTACGCAGTACCGATCTTGCACAGCGCTTTGGTGTCAGTGCCGCTGCGGTTTCGAAAATGGTGCGGCGGCTGAATGAGCAAGGCTTAGTCACCTCATTGCCATACCGAGGCATCTTTCTCACTGAAGCGGGTCAAGAGCTTGCCGAAAAGGTCGCTTATCGCCATCAAGTGGTGTTGAAAACTTTGCGCAAGCTTGGCGTTCCAGAAGCGATAGCCCAAGCGGATACCGAGGGCATTGAACATCATTGCAGTGAAGAAACCGTGCAAGCGATGTGTGCTTTTTTAGAGAAAACTTCAGAACAATGACCGCGTAATGATGAATATAATCGTCGCGCCAGTTGTATCTAGACAGGCTTGAGGTTTTGTAGCAAACTGAAATCACAATCAGACAAGGATGAGACAAAGAGTGTTTACTCATGTAATGCTTGGTGCGAATGACATCAATGAATCAAAAGCTTTCTACGATGCAACGATGGCGGAACTGGGTCATGCTCAGGGGCAAATTGATGCACGTGGTCGTTGTTTTTATAAAACAGATACTGGCGTATTTGCTCTTTCTGTGCCTATCAATGGGGAACCGGCCACCCATGGTAATGGTATGACAATCGGCTTCCAAGCCAGCATTCAAGACGAAGTCGATGCATGGCATGCCGCGGGTCTTAAGAGTGGCGGTACTGCGTGTGAAGCGCCTCCAGGTATTCGTGATAATGGCACGCGTCAACTCTACATCGCGTACTTACGTGATCCGGCCAATAATAAAATTTGCGCCGTTTTTCCACTCAGTTAACGAGCCAGCTTCGGACAAGCGAATGAAACAATGCCAGCGCATGCAATGCTGGCATTTTTTATGTCTGATTGGAGATGTTTTTGATTTTTTGTATCTGCATCACGCTTCCATCGCTTACGTGCTCACCGCGAAATTGAGGTATTATACAATGATGAATACTTGCCTAGCCGCAGCGTGGTGAGGTGTTAGATTGATATCGAGAACAAAAACGAACATAAGAGAGGGTTAAATGGAGTGGTATTTATCAGTCATCAGGCAGTACTTTGTCTTCGACGGACGAGCGCGACGCAAACAGTACTGGATGTTTATGTTGATCAACTGCATTATTTTGATTGCACTGTACTCGTTAAATCAAATGGCTAGAACAGAAATGTTCACTTCCATCTATTCGTTATTTATATTTATTCCATCTTTGGCGTTAACGGTGCGTCGCTTGCATGATACTGGCCGTTCGGGTTGGTGGTTTTTAGTCAGTTTTATTCCGTTTATCGGCTCGCTTATTTTGTTGTATTTTATGGTGAAAGATAGCGTTCCTGGTACGAACGAATTCGGTCCTAATCCCAAAGAAACACTGAGCCTGTAATTGGTTAAAGGCTAGTCACGTAAGCCCCTATGGATTGTGTCTCTGGCCACAATCCATGGGGGCTATTTTTTTCCCTTATCCTCGCATACTTGTTCCGCCTAATAGCCTGATGGTGAGGTGTTAACGATTACACATATCTGAATGCTGAGTCGATGTGTGAGATTATGAACGCTAGTTCAGTATAGGAAAACCGCTTTAATCTCCTGTAAAAATAGGCTTTATTGAAAAATTGTGAGCCAATACGGATTTATGGATATCGAGTGTAAACGTTTCCAATGTTAATGGCATGATCACAGATTTCTGTTATGAGATTTTTATAATACGCGTAAATATAACAAATCTCATAAGGTCCAAAAGCCATGAACCCTACAATTAAAGTTCCCCTAAAGACCAAGCTGTCCTACGGATTGGGCGCATTCGGTAAAGATTTAGCGTGTGCACCTATCTATATCTTTTTAATGTTCTATTTCACCGATGTGGTTGGTTTACCTGCCGCTTATGTGGGCAGTATCTTTTTGGCTGCACGCATCTTTGATGCGATTACCGATCCTATGATGGGCGTTGTCGTGGATAACACCCGTTCACGTTTTGGTAAGTTTCGTCCATGGATCGTCATCGGCACATTGATCAACGCGGTCGTTCTCATTGCTTTATTCAGTTCTCATCACTTTTCAGGAACGAATGCGTATGTTTACGCTGCCGCTATTTATATTATTTGGGGATTAACCTATACCATTATGGATATTCCCTTTTGGTCAATGGTCCCTGCGATTTCAGATTCGCGTTCTGAGCGCGAAAAACTGGTGGTGTGGCCGCGTTTATTTGCCAGCTTCGCTTGGTTTATCACTGGGAGTTACGGCTTAGCGATCGTGAAAGATTTGGGCGATGGCGACCAAGGACAAGGCTTTTTCTATGCCGCTTGTATTATCACTATCTTTTTCATTTTAAGTGCATTTATTACCTTCAAAAATGTCAAAGAAAAAGTGCAAGTCTCTGTCTTTGAAGAAAAATTCTCGTTGAAAGAAACGTTTACCATTATTGGGAAAAACGATCAGTTAAAGGCCTTGATTGGTACCGTGCTGTGTTTTCAGATTGCCAACTTATTGGTCGGCGGTTTTGCCATTTATTATTTTACGTACGCGATGGGGGATGAAAGCCTATTCCCGAAATACATGATGATTGCGGGTGGTGCGGAAGTCGCAGGGGTCTTTTTATTCCCTAAACTGGCTTCTATCCTTCCTCGTAAAAATCTGTGGGTGATTGCGTGTGGCTTACCGATCTTCTCTTGTATTGTGCTGGTTATCATGGGGGTTCTTGCCCCAGGGAATACCCTCTTGATTGGTTTATCTGGTGCTGCAATTAAATTTGGCGTAGGGATTGCTAATGCGTTGCAAACCGTGATGTTAGCCGATGTGGTGGATTACGGTGAGCATAAAATTGGTCGACGTACTGAAAGCGTCATTTTTTCTGTACAAACCATGTTAGTGAAATTTGCGGGAGCCGCGGGAGCGTTTATCGTTGGTATTGGCTTATCCGCCATTGGCTATGTTCCGAATGTGCAGCAGACAGACAGCACTATTTTCGGATTAAACATGATGATGGTAGGGCTGCCGATTCTACTGATGTTACTCAGTGCCATCATTTATAAACGCTACTATTTCCTTCATGAAGGGTTTACCCCGCCAGAGAATACGGAGGCTTCTTCATCGTCGTTACGCTCAGTGACGGACTAGTTGCCACCCTAATGAACACGCGTTTTATCATTAATTACGAATGAATTTTTAAGGGGGCGTAGTCCCCCTTTTAGCGTTACAAAGAGGTCTTTATGCGCACATTTCACGATATTATTACCAGCCAAGATTGGCAAAACCAATGGGTTGTCAAGTCGGGGACTCGTCCTGCTCATGCTCCTTTGCATCATTACACGACCGTCTCTGAAGCGCTGAACGGCACAAGCCATCGACATTCTTTGAATGGCCAATGGGCTTTCCAACTTTTTGCTAAGCCACAAGATGTGCCCGAAGCGCTCGTCAAGCAAGAAGCTGATCTATCCCATTGGCAGACGATTACGGTACCCAGTAACTGGCAGTTACAAGGCTTTGATAAGCCGATTTATACCAATGTAAAGTATCCATTTGTCGACAATGCGCCTTATGTTCCTGAAGAGAATCCCACCGGATGCTATGCACGGGATTTTTGGCTGGAAGATCTAGAGGATGAGTCGTTACGTATCGTATTTGAGGGGGTCAATTCTGCCTTTCATCTATGGTGCAATGGTATTTGGGTGGGATACTCGCAAGACAGTCGCTTACCTGCAGAATTTGATCTGACGAATATCGCTCAAGTGGGCGTCAACCGATTAACGGTCATGGTGATGCGGTGGAGTGATGGCTCGTATCTAGAAGATCAGGACATGTGGTGGCTGAGTGGTATTTTTCGCGATGTGTATTGGTATCGTAAACCGCGCGTGGGTATTGATGATGTCTACATTAAACCAACCTTAGATCAAGCGTTTGTTCATGGTCATTTAGAGGTCGTCACGACCTTGAGTCAAGTCTCATCGGAGTATACCGTCGAAGTCACGGTGTTTGATGATACTGGCACTGAGGTTGAATTACACGGCGAGCGAGTTCAAGGTACCGCAGCGGTGGATGTCGATGAAAAAGGAGGATGGGGCGACCGTACGGTGCATTGTTTGCGGTTAACACACCCCAAACATTGGACGGCAGAAACGCCGAATTTGTATCGTTGCGTGATTAGCTTGCTTGATCACACCCAGCAAGTGGTCGACTGCGAGGCGTATAATATCGGTTTTCGCAATGTCGTTATCGAAGACGGCTTATTAAAAGTGAACGGTCAACCTTTATTGATTCGTGGCGTCAACCGCCATGAGCATGATGCCAAAACTGGACATGCCATTGACGAGCAAAGCATGATTGACGATATTCGGTTGATGAAACAGCATAACTTCAATGCAGTCCGTACGGCTCATTATCCGAATCATCCTCGTTGGTATGAGCTCTGTGATCAATATGGTTTGTATGTGGTTGATGAAGCCAATATTGAAACCCATGGGCAGTTTCCGATGTGTCGACTTTCGGATGACAGCCAGTGGAACTTAGCCTACATGCAGCGCATGATAGGTCTGGTGGAACGGGATAAAAACCATCCATCCGTCATTATTTGGTCGCTAGGTAATGAATCGGGGATAGGACTGAACCATCATGCCATGTACCAGTGGACTAAGCAGCGCGATCCCTCACGTCCGGTACAATACGAAGGCGGAGGCGCCAACACCGCTGCCACCGATATTATTTGCCCGATGTATGCACGTGTTGACGAGCATCAGGGTGGAGCGAATCCTAAATACGCGATCAAAGATTGGATCAGTCAACCGGGTGAGACTCGGCCTTTAATCTTATGTGAATATGCCCATGCGATGGGGAACAGCTTAGGCAGTTATCATGAATACTGGCAAGCATTTCGTCAGTACCCAAGGTTGCAAGGTGGATTCATTTGGGACTGGGTGGATCAAGGCTTAGAAAAAATAGCGGCTAATGGTACTTCCTATTGGGCCTACGGTGGCGATTTTGGCGATGAAATTAATGATCGACAATTTTGTATTAATGGATTGATTTGGCCAGATAGAACCCCACACCCAACGCTCATTGAAGCGAAATTTGCGCAGCAATTTTATGCGATTGACTACCGCCAATCACAATTGCTGATCACGAGTGAACATCTTTTCAGTGAAGAAGCGCTACTTTGTCGCTGGACGTTACTCAAAGATGGCGTTGCCATTGAGCAGAATGAAAGCGCGATCAGCATTGCCCCGCAAGACACGCATTGTCTAGCTATCGAGTTGGATCAGCAACATTGGCAGAGTGAAGCGCGTTATGATTTAAATGTGGATATTACGCTCGCTCAGGCGACACCTTGGGCTGACAAAAATCATTGCGTGGCACAGGCACAGTTTCCCTTAAAATCGGCCTATCACGCGCCTATCGAAGAGAAACAGGATAATGGTGTGACTCTCAGTGAAGATGATCTCTATTTTACCATAGTGGCTGGCAACAGTGAGTGGCAATTTGAGCGTACCAGTGGGTATTTGGTTCATTGGCGAGTAGATGGCCGCGAGCAGTGGCTTGCGCCATTGCAAGATTGTTTCTACCGAGCGCCGTTAGATAACGATATTGGCACCAGTGAGGTCGACCGCCCTGATCCTAATAGCTGGATGGCGCAGTGGAAGCAGGCCGGGTTAGATGCGTTATCATCGACATGTACACAGATTAAGGCTCAGCACAGTGATGGGCGCGTGGGTGTCTCGGTGAAGTTTGCTCACTCAGCGCATGGCAACACTGTATTGACGACGAGTTGGACTTATTCGTTTACAGCGGATGAGCGCATGACGATTGACGTTGATGTGCAACGTCAAGCATCGCTTCCCTCGTTGGCTCGAGTGGGCATGCATGCCGCGGTTCCAAGCTGTCATTCGGTCGGTTGGTTAGGTCGAGGCCCCCACGAAAACTACCCCGATCGCAAAGCGTCGGCTCGGGTGGGTTGGTATCAGCAGCCGATGGCAGACATGCATACGCCTTATATTTTTCCAACGGATAACGGGTTGCGTTGTGATACCGAAACCTTGAGACTAGGGAATTTACAGGTGACGGGACAGTTTCAATTTTCCGTTAGCCCCTACAGCCAAGCAACGCTTGAACAGGCCAAGCATACCAATGAGCTGGTGGCCGATGACTATTTACACTTGCACCTTGATGCTCATCATATGGGGATTGGGGGCGATGATTCATGGACTCCGAGTGTTCATCAAGCCTACTTACTCCGCGAGACTCAGTATCGATATCAATTGACGTTTGCTCCGATCTCTCACCAACACAAGGACACGTAAATGGACACCAAGTTTTACCAACTGAAAGGCACGCATTCTCAGTTATTGATACACGTGGGTGACGTGGCGGAAATTGTCTATTACGGGCAAGCACTGAGCAATGACGTGCAAGATGCTGATGCGCTTGCCGCGTTGCTGCGTCCTATTCCGTATGGCCGCTTGGATGATGATATCCCCGTGTCTCTTAATCCGCAGCTTGCCCGAGGTAATTTTGGCTCTCCTGGCGTTGAAGGGCATCGAAATGGTCGACATTGGGCGCCGGAATTCATCATTCAAGCCGTGCATCATTCGGAACAACAATTGTGCATTGAAAGTCAAGATGACCGAGCTCAACTTCGCTTATCGGTGACTGTGCAGATCGACGCGCATGACGTACTGCAAATGCATCAGACATTAACCAACATAGGGGAGTCGGGTTATAGCGTCACACGGTTGGCGAATACCATGACATTACCGGAACGGGCAGGTGAAGTGCTGTCTTATTATGGACGTTGGGTCAAAGAGTTTCAGCAAACACGCACCACATTGTCGGCGGGTGGATTTATTCAAGAGAATCGCCGCGGGCGTACTTCGCACGAACATTATCCTGCCTTAATGGTCGGGCCTTGCGGCTTTGCTGAAGAGACGGGTGAGGTGTGGGGGGCCCATCTTGCCTGGAGTGGTAACCATCGTATGCGAGTCGATGTCAAAGCCGATGGTCGGCGAGTTCTGCAAGCGGAAGCCTTATACTTGCCCGGAGAAACATACCTAGCCGCTCATGCCAGTCTAACGACGCCAACGCTTTATATGGGTTATAGCGCTGCGGGGCTCAATGGTATGAGTCAGCAATTTCATCGCCATGTGAGACAAGACATCTTACAGCAACGAGTCAGTAAACCGCGTCCGGTGCATTTGAATACTTGGGAAGGGATCTACTTTGGCCATGATCCAAACTATATTATGGCGATGGCTACCGAAGCCGCAGACATTGGGGTTGAACGCTTTATTATCGATGACGGTTGGTTTCGTGGCCGCGATGATGATACCTCATCGCTTGGGGATTGGTTCATCGATGAAGGCAAATATCCGCAAGGCTTGCGTCCGGTGATCGACCATGTTCATGGGTTAGGCATGGAGTTTGGGTTGTGGTTTGAGCCAGAAATGGTGAATCCTCATTCTGATCTATACCGCCGTTGTCCTGATTGGGTATTAGGAGTGGACGGTTATCAGCCGCCCACGGGTCGTCATCAATATACGTTGGATTTACAAAACCCTGCAGTATTTGATTATTTATACGAACGTCTTGACCATTTTTTATCAACCTATCCCATTGATTATATTAAGTGGGATATGAACCGAGAGATCGTGCAACCAGGGCATGATGGAATGGCATCTGGGGTGGAGCAAGTACGTGCGTATTATGCCTTGCTTGACAAGCTGGTCTTGGCGCATCCACAGGTTGAGATTGAATCTTGTGCGGCTGGTGGCGGTCGTATTGATTATGAAGTGTTAAAACGAACGCATCGTTTTTGGACATCGGATAATAATGATGCGCTAGAGCGACAACAAATTCAAAAAGGGTTTAGTTACTTTTTCCCACCAGAAGTGATGGGGTCACATATTGGGGCCACGCGCAGCCACTCGACACGACGTACCCACAGTATGTCATTACGTGGTATTTCAGCCATTTTTGGCCATATGGGGTTGGAGTTGGACCCGGTTCAAGCCTCGAGTGAAGAGAAAGCCGCGTTTCGTCAGTATGTGACGTTGCATAAACAATGGCGTTCGTTATTACACAACGGAATAACCTGTCGCCTGACACTGGATGATCATCAACAGCAGGGGCTCGCGGTGTTATCCGATGACCAAAGCCAAGCACTGGTGATGGTTGCCCAATTGGGGATGAGTACCTATTCCTTGGCTGGGCGGCTGCGTATTCCTGGTTTGGATCCGGCGCGTGACTATCATATTGAATTGATTGATGCGCCTCCAGAGCTTCATGAGATCGTTAATCGCCAACCAAGTTGGACTCGTGAACCGCTGACGTTAAGTGGTGAGTGGCTTGCGAAAGCGGGAATCGCGATGCCATTGCTCGATCCTGAAACGGCCATATTGATTGAGATTCGGCAAGCGGAGTGCCATTAATCGTCTTGGTATTTGCGCAGAGTGAAAGTCAATGTGAGAGAAAGGCGGGGCCAGATGGCTCCGCCTTTTTATTGATGTGATGCAAGGACGTTTGGGGGATTATAATTGATCCACAACGTGTAAAATGGCGGCCAGAGTATCTTCCCCGAACGCCACACTGCGCTCCGGGCTCCATCCATATAGCTCATCAGGGTGTTGTGCGTTGTCTTTGAATGGCATTTCGATGGTATAGGCAAGGGTTTTAAAGCGTTCGCCCACCCATTTAGACCCCACGGTCAGATTGGCAGTACCCAGTGCGTTTTTATCATAGCCATGTTGATCTTGAAACTCGGGGGTGATCGTCATTAAGGCTTGCTTAAACTGGTCCTCAAGCTTGGCAATATGCTCATTGTAACTCGGGATACCTTCTCCGCCGGCGACAAAATTATACGGCAAGGCTTCGTCTCCATGAATATCAAGAAACATATCCAAACCCGTTTGTTCCATACGTTCACGAACGTAAAACACTTCTGGGCTGCGTTCTGGCGTCGGTGTCTGCCATTCTCGATTTAAATTCACTCCAATCGCATTCGTGCGCAGGTGTCCGCGAATACTGCCATCGGGGTTCATGTTGGGGACTAGATAGAAGGTCGCTTTATTTAATAAGGCGCGAGCTACTGTATCGGTATCATCCAGTAACCGTTCAATGAAGCCTTCCATAAACCATTCTGCCATGCTCTCACCAGGATGCTGGCGAGCGGTAATCCAAATGCGTTTTTTATCGTCGCTTGGTTCGCCAATCGTTAATAAACTCATATCATTGCCGTCTAATGTGTGCCCTAGCGTTTCAAGGCGGCATAGATAATGGGTTTGTGCTTGGTGGAGCAAGTCGAGATGGCGTTGATAGGAATAAGGGGCAAAGTACGCGAAATACATGGAATCGCATTCAGGAATGGCCGTGAAACTTAAGGTATCCCCGTCAAATTCTGAGGGAATACGAAACCATTCTTGTCGATCGTAAGAAGCCACAACATCGTATCCTTGCCAACCTTCTGGATAGGCCGAGTCTTTCAGGTGTTTAATCTTAAATGCATGAGGCTGTTGAGGCTCGCTTTCTAAGCGAAAGTGAAACCATTGTGCAAACTCGGATTGATTATCTTTTGGAATGGACAATTGAATGTCGTCGCGAGATTCTGCTTGGATTACGTGAATGTTACCACTATCAAAATTGCTGAATATTTTCATGAGCACGAATTAGGTTGATGGGTGTAATGAGACGATAGCAAGTTTAAGCTGGGAAGAAAAGTGAGAGGACAATGGCTAGGGACCTCGCGTTCTGAGCGGTTTGCTCATTAACTCCATGATATAAAAGACGGTTATAGCGACTCTCAGTTATGTAGTTTTATGCATATGGTTGCTTTTCTGCTAAAGTTAACGGGCAGCATCACGCGATACTGTTTCAGCGATGATTGGAGGTTATGTGTTCAGGGAACGGGTGTATTGGACGTTTATTACGTATTTCATAGTGTTTGGTGTTTTTGTACTGTCGGTTTCCTTGTTCATTTTTGACAATTTTTTTGATGATCTTGAAGAAAAATCGATTATTGAAAGCACGCATTTTCAACAGCAACGAGCCGACTCAACGTTAGATTACTTTGTTCAGTCTGCTCTGCGTTCCATTGATAATATCAACGACAACCAATGGTTATTGAACGATGTTCCATCCAGTAACCAACCACTTACTCCCACAATAGAGCGCTGGATGTTTGGGATTATCAGTGCGTCTAAAGCCAACTATCGGATTGAGTATTATGATTCGGCTGGGCGTGTACAGGAGGCCATGTACATTGATAAAAATAACCGATTGGTGGTTGATAAGGCGGCACAAGGCATAAAACGTATTGTCCCAAGTCAGTGGGTCAGCGCGAATGCCTCGGGCAGAGAAAGCGAAGTCCATTTTTCACGCATCCAACACGCGAGCGATTATCGATTTAATGACCAGCCAGATATTCCGGTGTTGTTAGCGATCGTCCCGATTCATCGTTCGTCTGATAAACCGATCTCAGGCTACATGGGGCTGTTTGTTAACATGACACTCCCGCTTAAAATATTAACGACCAACGCACAGCTTGAACTCTTTTTGGTTGCTCATAACGGTGACATCATTGCGTCCTCACACACCCCCGCGTCTGACATCGATAATCAGTCATACCCTTATACGCTGCAAAAGGCCTTTCATATGGTGGATATCCATTCGCCATCCGAGCTACGAGAACACCACCTTACTCGCTATAAGCTCGACCATATGCCTGGCCAAGCCAGTATTTACCTATACAGTCGAGCAAGCAGCCATTTTTTAGATGCTCCCGAATTCAACTGCGAAGTGCGACACTCTCCAATATCAAGAAGCTAAAGCCATCTCCTCAAATATAATGGCTGCCTGCTTGAAGCCTAAACACTTTCTCGGACGGTAATTTATCCGCGATAAAGCGAACTCTATATCGATGTCCGTCACTGTCGTTAGATCGGTTCCTTTCTTCACATATTGCCTTAAAAGACCGTTCGCATTCTCATTAGCACCACGCTCCCAAGAACTGTACGGATGAGCAAAGTACACATCAGCCTTTAATTCTTTTGCGATGGTTTCATGACCTGCAAACTCTCGCCCGTTATCTGCCGTAATGGTATGGACATGTTTCTTATAGGGCTTCAGTAGCTCTATTGTCGCTTTGGTGACATCATCCGCTGACTTAGATGGCACTTTCTTTACCACGTAAAATCGAGTCTTACGCTCTAAAATAGTCACCATTGCACCTGTACCATGCTTACCTAGCACAGTGTCGATTTCCCAGTCACCAAACCGCTCCTTACTGTCAACGATGCTTGGTCTATCATCAATCGAAACGGTATTTTTTATCGCTGGAGCTTTCTCTTGTTTACCTCGGCGATACCGCTTATGACCTTGTCTCAAGTGACGATATAACTTACCGCCCAAGCGTTTATCTTGAGCAACAAAGCGATAGATCCACTCATGACTGACAGATGCACCAATTTTCGTTAATACATTAGAAATCTGCTCTGGACTCCAATCTGTTTCTAAAAGAAGGCGGATAAAATCGACACGTTCCTTTGGTATTCGGTATTTACGTGCTGTTTTGCGCTTTTTGGTAGACGACATCTGGGCTTCGTTAGGGCAATAATGCTCTCCCTTCCGACCGCGTTTAAGCTCACGGTATACCGTCGAGCGGTGGCACTGAACTGTTTTAGCTATTTCAGGAACCGAAATTCCCCGTTCCAAAAGAGCAGAAATCTGGTATCTTCTGCCTTCGGTCAACTGTTGATAATTCATGGTAGTACTGCTTGTTTCTTTGGCGAGAAGAGCGTACCACTTTCAGCAGTTGGCTTCCTCTTCTACATATTTCCATGAATGTCGCACTTATTATCTGAAATCGGGCCAAAGCCGCAGAACATAGTAGTTATTTATTGAAAATGATTTTGCTGGTGCTGACCTGTTCTGTTCTATTTGGCTGCTTACTTGCCCTAAAACCTTCGCGCCTCATTTCTCATTTAAAGCGGGTTTCCAAAGAGCGCGATCAATATCTAAACATTATGAACCAATCGGTCCCAGTATTAAAAACCGACCTCAGCGGGAACATTACTGAAGTGAATAATGCGTTCAGTTTATTGAGTGGTTACTCTGACCGTGAACTGATTGGCCAGCCTGCGGATGTGTTGTGTTTTAATCGTGAAGAATGTGATAACACCGAAATGTGGCAAGTCTTAGATGCCGGCTTATCTTGGCAAGGCGAGTTTCATAATCTGACCAAATCGGGCCATGAATTTTGGCTGTTTAGTACCATATTGCCTTTGTACGAAGAAGACATCTTAGTCGGGTACATGTCGGTGTCTTCGGATAAAACTGAGAAGAAACAGCTTGAACTCATGGCCGAAATGGATTCATTAACGAAAATCAATAATCGCGCCAAAATTGATAAATGTTTAGCGCAAGAGCAAGAGCGTGCGCGGCGTTATGGGTTGAAATTTTCGGTCATCATGCTCGATGTTGATCATTTCAAGTCGGTGAATGACACCTATGGTCATCTGGTGGGGGATAAAGTGTTATATCAGCTTGCCATCATGTTGAATGAAAATACGCGCTCTGTCGATGAAGTTGGCCGCTGGGGCGGAGAAGAATTCATGATTGTTTGTCCTGAAACCCAGCTAAAAGAAGCGGAGTATGTCGCAGAGAAAGTGCGTCAGACAGTCGAGCAATTTGATTTTCCTGATGTGGGACGTATCACTGTTAGCCTAGGTATTGCAATGTTTACCAGTCACGACGATTTAAAACAGGTTATTGCTGAAGCCGATGCGTATTTATATGAGGCGAAACGCCAAGGACGCAACCGCTGTGCCAGTCGTTTATCGACGTCTAATGTTGTGCGGTTAAGTCACTCTTCGCGACGTTAGTTTCCTTTGAAAGGGATTAGGGAAATATCAGACCAATAAAAAAGCACCAACGTGGTTGGTGCTTTTTCAACAAGTCAGAGTGGAGATGTCCGTTAACCAAATTCTCCGCCAACGTATTCGGCAGTCATGGTTTGATCTGGATTTTCGAACACCTTTTGTGTCGGATTAAATTCAATCAGTTTGCCCAAGTGCATAAACGCAGTGTAGTCGGAAATCCGTTTTGCTTGCTGCATATTATGAGTCACAATCACAATCGTGTAGTCACGACGTAATTTCGTGATCAACTCTTCAATACCTTGGGTGGCGATAGGATCGAGTGCCGACGTCGGTTCGTCCATCAGTAAGACTTCTGGTTGCAGCGCGATGGAGCGAGCAATACACAGACGTTGCTGCTGACCACCGGATAAGCCCGAGGCATCGGTATGCAGTTTGTCTGACACTTCCTTCCACAAACGAGCCTGTTCTAGTGCTTGTTGTACCCGTTCATCCATTTCTTTTTTAGACAAGGTTTCTTTCAAGCGTATACCAAAGGCAATATTTTCATAAATGCTCATTGGGAACGGGGTCGGTTTTTGGAAAATCATACCGACATCACCACGCAGTGAATTCAAGTCCGTTTGACGGTCAAGAATATTCTTGCCATCGAGTTTAATAACACCTTTGGCCGATTGTTTCGGGTACAACTTGTAAATACGGTTCATGGTACGCAGCAGGGTGGATTTGCCGCAGCCTGACGGACCAATGATGGCTGTTACACGGTTCTTATAAATAGGCATATTAACGTCAAATAATGCCTGTTTATTGTCTCCATAGAAAAAGTTTAGACCTTCAACGCTCATGCGCCTTTCAGAGTCAACGTGATGAGTTTCCGATTCCATCGTAGGAATCATAGTATTTGGTTCAACAAACGAGGACATCATAGTTTCCGCCTATTTAGTAAAGATGGAATGGAACGAGAAATGATATTCAAAGCAAGGATACTTGTGGTGATGATCAGGGCACCAGTCCAGGCTAGATTGTTCCAGGTTTCATAAGGGCTCATGGCCAAGTTATAAATGGTTACTGGGAGGTTGGCCATAGGGCCAGACATATCCCAAGACATAAAAGAGTTGCTCAAGGCTGTGAACAGCAATGGCGCGGTTTCACCGGCAATACGAGCAAATGACAGTAAAATACCCGTGATGATGCCGGCTCCAACACTGCGATAGCTCAATGCTGTTGTCACTTTCCAAAGAGGCGCGCCAATTCCCGCACCTGCTTCACGTAAGCTTGGTGGTACCAGTTTGAGCATTTCTTCTGTAGTCGAAATGATCATAGGTAGGGCGATGATCGCCAAAGAGATAGCCCCTGCCCAACCAGAAAAGTGATGGAAGGGGGCCACAAACAGTAAGTAGACAAATAAGCCAATCAAAATGGATGGTGAAGACATCAACATGCCATTCATAAAGCGAATAGTGTCTGCAACTTTTGAATCGCGACCAAATTCTGCCAGCCAAGTACCCGCTAAGACCCCAATAGGGATGGCAATTAAAATCCCCATTAAACTGATCATTAATGAGCCTACAATCGCATTAGCCAGACCGCCGCCTGAGTCTCCAGGTGCGGGAACGGATTCAAAAAACACATCGAGCGACAGTGCAGTGGTGCCTTTCTCAATCAAACTGTACATGATGGCCGCTAAGATAAAGAGTCCAACTCCCGTAGCGATATAGCAGGCTGTTTTGAAGAGCCAGTTTTTTATTTGTCGGCTTTTTTTCATTATGAAACCCCGCCTTTACGTAATTGGATGCGGGCATAACCCATCACAAAGAATGTGACAATAAACAGGACTAAGCCAAGCGCTAAGAGTGAGGACATTTTTAACCCGTCAGCTTCGTTAAATTGGTTAGCAATCGTTGATGAGATCGACGTTGCTGGCATGAAGAGTGACGCACTCACATTTTGTGAGTTGCCGATGACAAAGGTGACAGCCATGGTTTCACCAAGTGCTCGCCCAAGAGCAAGGATAAACGCACCAAAAATGGAGCTTTTAATTGAAGGCAGCAAGATTTTTGTGATCACTTCAAACGTGTTGGCGCCAATCCCATAAGAAGATTCACGCAGAACGTCAGGCACGGTTTTGAGTGCGTCTTTGATGAGGGCCGTTAGGATAGGCAAAATCATGAACGCAAGAATGATCCCTGCGGTTAACAAGCCTTGGCCTAGCGGTGCACCGCCAAATAAGGTACCAATCACAGGAATACCACTGAGGTGCTCAAGCATCCACAGTTGTGGGCCGTTGGCAAACCAAGGCGCAAACACGAATAATCCCCACATGCCATAGATAATGCTGGGTACTGCGGACAGTAGTTCTATCGCAATACCAACCGGATAAGAAATCCATTTTGGCATGAGTTCAGAAAGCGTAATCGCGATCGCAATACCGACTGGTGTGGCAAGTACGACAGCAATAAGAGAAGAAACTAAGGTGCCATACAATGCATTGCCAGCACCAAAAACAAAGTTGATCGGATCCCATTGGGTACTAAAAATAAAGTTAAAACCGAATTCTTTAATGGCTGGCATAGCGCCCCCAACAAGGGTCGCAAAAATAGCTGCCATTGTGATGGTAACCAAGAAAGCGCTAAAAAAGCTTCCTTGTTTAAAGCATCGGTCATAAGTCGCGTGAGTAGCAATCACAATATATTACCATTGGTTGAATATGGAATAAGACCTCTGACAATTGTCAGAGGTCAACTTGTCGTAGCAACAGTGTGTTAGTAAACCGCTTTACCGTTTGCTTTGATGTCTTTTGACCACATGTCTTCGACCATTGAAACAACAGATTTTGGCATTGGAACATAACCGAGAGATGACGCTAGGTCGCCGTGTTTATAACCCCAGTTAAAGAATTTCAAGACTTCTTTGGCATTATCTGCGTTGGCTTGATCTTTATACATAAGGATAAAAGTCGCTGCCGTCATTGGCCAAGAATCCGCGCCAGGCTGGTTATTCAAGTCGATGGCAAAACCAGGTGCAGATTTCCAGTCAGCATTGGCTGCCGCTGCTTGGAAAGATTTTAAGGTTGGTTTGACATAGTGACCTGATTTATTTTTCATTGACGTATAAGTCAGGTTATTTTGCTCAGCATAGGCATACTCAACGTAACCAATCGCGCCTGGTGTACGTTTGACTAAGTTTGCAACGCCCGCATTGCCTTTACCACCTAGGTTGGTTGCCGCTTTTGGCCAGACAACTTCTTTCCCTTGACCAACTTGAGTTTTCCAATCTGCATTGACTTTAGAAAGATAACCGGTGTAGTTGTAAGAGGTGCCAGACGCGTCAGAACGGTGAACGGTTACGATCGGTTGGTGTGGTAAAGAAATCGAACTGTTGTCCGCTTTGACTTCTTCATCATCCCAATATTTGACTTTACCTAGGTAAATATCACCGAGCAGTTTGCCTGAAATACGTAATTCACCCGGCTTGATGCCTTTTACGTTAACAACAGGAACAATCGAACCCATCACAGCTGGAAATTGAGTAAGACCGATTTTCTTTAATTGTTTTTCACTTAGAGGTGCATCCGATGCGCCGAAATCGACTGTTTTCGCAGAAATTTGCTTAATACCACCACCTGAGCCGATGGCTTGGTAGTTGAGTTTAACGCCAGTTTCTGATTTGTAATTCTTTGCCCATTTCATATAAACAGGATATGGGAAAGTCGCACCTGCGCCGTTGATTGTTGTATCGGCAAATGCGCTAGCCGATAACACAGATAATGAAGCAGCAGCTAAGACAGCGAGTTTTTTCATTTTTGAATCCCTAAAAGAAAAGATGACTTGTTGTTTCGAGGTAGGATGTTAAGAGCATGACAAGGGTATTTAAAGCATCATTTTTCAATATAACTTTCCAAATATGGAGGTCTAATTTTCTAAAAATGAAATATAAATGTCATATTTATAGTGTATTTAAAAAGATGTTTTGATAGGTGAGAATGGCAATTTTTCTGTTACTGATAGGTTTTGGCTATTTTGTGTCACCAGTTTGTCATAATCGTGACACATAAGATTCTTATTCTTTTTGCCTGTTTTTTGCTGCTTCGTTTCTGAGATGTGCGGCTTCACTGCAAAACGCGTTTTTGGTCGTCGATTGGCGTGTCAAGAGAGGGAGATCTCGGCGCTGAGCGGGCAGTTTATGAAGCTACAATAAGCGGGGAGGTATGTCATTGGTGAGGACGAGGCGGCTACCTTTTAGCAGCTTATGCTTTAAGAGGTGAAGCCACAGAGGCCGGTAGGGTTCTATCCCAATGAGATTATGTGGTTGAGTAATGCCATTGGGATAGATTGTGTTATCAAACCGTTCGGTGTCGTACTGGGGCTAAGATACAGCCTGCGTTTTATAGAACGATGCGACGATTACTGGACGGACGATAACGTTTGACGTTGCGCGTGTTTCTCTGCTTCAAACTCGGTGAGTAGGACTTGCAGAGCGAGTAATTGTTTGGAGAGTCGGTTGCGACGAAATTTGAGGATAACTTTACCAATCCAGCCAAAGCGACTGAGTGTCGATTCAACAAAACGGAATGCGGAGTCGGTTCCTTCACCAAACTCATGATACCAATTGAGCAATGCGGCAAGTCGTTGCTCTTGGGTGACCGATTTTAAGCGATAAGAGTCCAACAAAAATAACAAGAAATCGCGAGTACGCAGAGTGGGGCTGTTAGACAGTCTGGCTTCTTCAAAATCTAAGAACGTGATATCACCTTGTTCATCGGCCACGATATCACGCATGGCAGGGCGCCCATGAATGATATTTTTGCGATGAAATTGGCATAACGTCGCCACGGCTTTGTGAAATAACTCCGCATGCAGTGAGGGGTTAGCACGATGAATTGGTTCGCCTGCGTTTTTTGTGACAAAGAAAGAACGCCCTTTGAAAACCACTTCCGGAGTGGGGAGATGGTGTTGGTGTGCGTATTCCAAAACGGACACTTCTTGTTGGAAGCGCTCTTTAGGGGATAATCCGCTCGTTAACGTTAAATGCGACAAATTTTTCTGACGTTTCAGATAAAAATTAATCGTTTTATTGATAACATTGCGCTTGTCTTCGCCACATCGCTTAAGCCAATAAATGGTATTGGATTGTTCGATCATGTGTACGAAAACATCACTGTGCTTGTTGCTCATGGGATCCTCAGGTGTACTTCTGATTCGCTTTTATTAATTGTACACTGTTCATGATACATGTGCACTAGTGTGAAATAAAAATTGAACAGTATTGTCAATGTTATGTTAAAAGAAAGAGTCTAACTATATAAGGCTCTGTATTTTATAATAATTATAGAGTTATGTTGGAGTAATGGCTACCCAATATAGTATGCTGCTCTGTATATATAGATCGTTTCCCAATTATTCATGCAAATTATCGATAATATTGTATTTTAATGGGCCCATTTTGCAGGGAAAACGCATTGTGGTCGGCAGTACTCGTATTATGTGGCTTTAAGCAAGGATAGATTATGAATAATGACCAATTGGATCATCACGATATAAAAATTCTTACGCTACTTCAGGAAAATGGGCGACTCACCAGTCAAGAATTGAGTGATTTGGTCGGCCTTTCCCCTTCGCAATGCTCTCGTCGGCGTATTCATTTAGAGCAGCACCAATTTATTTTAGGGTATCAAGCTCGCTTATCTCCAGCGGCACTAAAGCAAGAAGTCGTCTCTATGATAGAAGTGAAACTGCTCAGTCATGAAGAAGACAAAGCGCATCAATTTTTAGAGTATGTCTGCCAAGAGCCAGCCATTTTTGATGCCTATAAAACGACGGGTGATGGCGATTATTCACTACGTTGTGTGGTCGCCGATCTGCCCAGCTTAAATGAGCTCATTAATCGTATTTTTACGACGAGACTCATTGCTCATATTAAAACCTCTGTCGTGTTAGACCGCGTCAAAGAAAATGGCATTGTTATTTGATAGGCAATCAGTGCTCTAAATGGATAGCATGTGCATTTTTTGCGTGTGTCAGCGTTACTCTTTGCGTTATTCATGCGTTTTTGCTTGATTTCGCGAGGCAGTGCGGTTTAATAGTGATTGCAATCAATTATTAAAGACTGTCACAAGGAAAGTACTATGTCTGATATTATCAATGCCGAGCAATCCTCGGTGGCTGCTGCTCGCTCTCTCATCCATCATCGTTGGTTTGAGGATGTGATAGCGATACTGATAGGATCGAATCTCGTTGCTTTTGGCATTTTATTTTTGAATCAAACGGGAATGATTACTGGGGGGACGGCAGGGCTATCACTGTTCCTTCATTACACGTTTGGCATGAAGTTTGGTACGATTTTCTTTCTGATTAATTTGCCTTTCTATTATCTCGCCATCCGTCGCATGGGATGGGAGTTCACGATAAAAACCTTCGCCGCAATAGCCCTAGTGTCGCTGCTTTCTAATATACAACCTTACTTCATTCATATTGATCACTTGCAACCTGTGTATGCAGCTTTATTTGGCGGATGTTTGTTTGGCACTGGGTTTATTGTTTTATTTCGCCACCAAGCCAGTTTGGGTGGATTCAACATTCTCGCGTTGTTTATTCAAAGCCGCACAGGTATACGAGCCGGCTGGTTACTTATGGCGTGCGACGTCGTAATTATGTTAGTTTCGCTTTCTGTTATTAATACTTATGCGTTGATACTATCTATTATATGTGCGCTGATACTCAATCTTATTATTGCGTTAAATCATCGCCAAGACCGATATACTGTCTAGTCGACAAGGAGTAAGACTGTGTTTAATCATGTACCCCCCTATGCGGGAGACCCTATTTTATCATTAATGGAAGCTTTCTTTGCCGATGAAACGGCAGATAAAGTGAATTTAAGCATTGGCTTATACTATGATGATGAAGGCAATATTCCGACGCTAGACTCTGTGCGAGAAGCGACGCATAACTACCAACATGAACCGGAAGAACCCTGTGTGTATTTGCCGATGGATGGCACAGCAGAGTATAAAACCGCCGTCCAATCTTTGGTTTTCGGTGATGACAGTCAGGCGCTGCGAGAGAATCGCGTTGCCACTATTCACACCTTAGGCGGTTCGGGCGCGTTGATGATTGGTAGTGATTTTCTTAAAAGCTTTTACCCAGAATCAAAAGTCTGGGTGAGTAATCCAACATGGGAAAATCATCATGCGATTTTTAAAGGCGCTGGCTTTGAAGTCGACACCTATCCTTACTTCGATTCAACGACCAAATCGCTGAATTTCGACGGCATGCTGTCGACGTTATCACAATTGCCTGCGCAGAGTATTGTGTTGCTCCATCCGTGCTGTCACAACCCGACGGGTGTCGATCTCACTCCGAGTCAATGGGACCAAGTGATTGATGTGCTTGAGACACGTCAACTGATTCCTTTTTTTGATATGGCTTACCAAGGGTTCAGTAATGGCATGGAAGACGATGCGTATGCCATTCGAGCGATGGCCAAACGCACTGATATGACATTCCTGGTCGGCAATTCGTTCTCAAAAACACTGTCGTTGTATGCAGAACGTGTCGGTGGTCTGTCGGTCGTGTGTGGCAATGCGAAGATAGCAGAGAATGTCTTGGGTCAATTGAAAGCCACCGTTCGTCGCAACTATTCCAGCCCAGCTAAGTATGGCTCAAAACTGGTGTCAGGCGTTCTGAATACGGGGTTGAAAGAACAGTGGTTAGACGAAGTTGACAGCATGAAAACCCGTATGGCGAACATGCGTCGTGCTTTGCATGATCGGTTGTTAGAACTCTGCCCAGAAAAAGATTTTAGTTATCTCATCAAACAAAAAGGGATGTTTAGCTACACGGGCTTTACACCAACGCAGGTCGATTTATTGCGTGAAGAGCATGCGATTTACCTGATTGCCAGTGGACGAATGTGTGTGGCCGGCTTAAATGAGAAAAACATCGAGAAGGTCGCAGACGCCTTCGCAGCGGTCAGCTAAATTAGACTGACTCGGATGAAGTAAGTTGCAAGGCGAGACGGTGTTCTCGCCTTTTGTTTGCTTTTTAGGCAAGATTGCGGCGTTCCATGAGACAAGCGCAATGGCTCGTCTAAAATCAGTTTACCGTATACATGGGAACCGCTAGAATGTTGGCATCTATTCAATAAAGGAGCCTTTATGTATATTGGCAATGTAAATGAACTGTCATTTACTCAAGTGTTACACCCAAAAATTCGAGAGATTTTTTCAACCGTACAAGCTTGTCTGGAGCAATCTTCGGCAGAAGGTCGTTATGACTTAGAAGGCGACAACGCCTTTTTTATGGTGGTCAATGATCATACCCATCCTGGTGATGAGCGTATTCCCGAATGCCACCGTCAATATATTGATATTCAATGGTTACTCGAAGGTGATGAAAGCTATGGTGTCGGTCTAGAGACCTTTCAAAACATTGATGATGACCAGTTTGAAGAAAGAGACATTGCATTCAGCCGCCAAGTGAAAGACGAGCGCTATGTGACACTAAGCCGCGGAGATTTCATCATATTCTATCCTGGCCAACCGCATCGTCCATTGGTTGCCCCTCATGATATGCCGGGACCGATCAAAAAAGTCATTGTGAAAATACATAAAGACATTGTGCAATAATGCCTAAGATGAACTGAAAAACACTAGAGTGTGAATATCGGTGGCCTCCTTGTCTATTGCGCGACTCTTGCCGTTGGATGATCCGCCCTGTATCTCTCGTGATTTTTCAGTTCATTGCATTCCTTCCTTTATTGTTAAGCTTGTTCCTCCGTTCCCGATACTTTGGGTAATTAAGCCCAGTTTATTCGGCTCAAGATGATCCATATCATTCTGTCAATCTACATGACGCGCTAGTCTGGTAATAATGAATAGACGCACACCGACGACAGGGTATTTATGAATCATATTGCGATCGTACCGCGCTTACTGGGCAGTCTTGTTTATCTGCCACCAAACCATGAAACCAACCAAGCGATCCTAGCTCACCTCACTTTGTTACCAGAGATGTTCCCGTGGCAAGATCTTGATGCAGTGACCGAGGTCGCATCGGCCCTGCAGGCCAATCAATCGTCGTTTTCTGAATACACATACTCAGTGTTGTGTGAAGGGCAAGGGGAGATGGTTGCACCGCCGTGGGGCTCTGTATATCAAGAAAAAGACAATAGCGTGATGGGGGAGTCGACCGCCGAATTTAACCAGTTTTTATCTCAGTACGCGATTGAAGTCAGCACCAAGTCTGAGCCAAACGACCACTATGGCCTCATGTTATGGGCGATGTCGGCGCTGCTTGAAGATGGACAAGATGAGGCTGTCGTGACGTTGCTTGAGCAGCACCTACTGCCTTGGGCTTATCGGTATCTGGAGTTATTGGCAGGCAATCAAACGTCACCATTTTATGCCGAAGTGGCGCGACTGAATCGGTATTTTCTTTTAGATTTACAACGCTCCATGCAGCTCACTGCGCGCGTTACGCCGTTATATAAATAATCAAGAATGACAATAGCCTCATGGCTTTAAGGTGCATGTTATGGACTTTAATCCAAACCGTCGAGCATTGTTTCAACGCATTGCTTCGCCATTGCAGACAGCCTCATTGGCCAAGACACCTCAGCGTCCGATTTATAGCGTTGAGGAGAGTGCATTTTTGCAGTCGTGCACCCAGTGCCAACAATGCCTAGAGGCCTGTCCTGCGAATGTGATTGAATTGACCGAGGGTTACCCCGTTTTAACCTCTAGTCAATACTGTGATGGCTGCGTTGCTTGTGTACTCGCTTGTCCGACGGAGGCACTCAGTGTCGGTGAGCGGCGAGCCACGATCACCAGTGGCTGTTTGCCCGCGCTAGCGGTGTATTGTCAGAGTTGTGCGGAATCCTGTCCGCAAGATGCCATTGAGATTGTTTCTGGCCAGCAGCCACATATTGAAAGAACGCTATGCAATGGCTGTGGGCTCTGTATGACACATTGCGATTTTGATGCGATAACACTCAGCGCTTAATGATCTCGTATAACGAGTCGTTGACCACGCCATTTGCGGTACCCCTCATTTTTTCAGATTCTATGTGCGATCAGCACATAGAATGATTTGGGTCATTCATAAGACACCTTTAACAGATTAACCTTGTTAATTATAAGTTTATTCCATTAATGGCCGCCCGCGTGTTTCTATTAGTGTGATTAAACGGTCTTCTCCTCGAGCATTAATAACAGAATAAGAGCCCGTGCTCGACCTGCATAAGTGGATCTTTATATGAGCAAACTGTCATTCTTAACGACCCAAACGACTCGGCGACAATTGCTAGAGTATTCTGGTAAGTCCGCCATTGGGGCGGCCCTTTTTTCGACGTTGAGTGCATTACCTTTTACTAAAAAGGCGTTAGCCAAAGAAGTGAATGCCCTCAATCATTCTGAGTATAAACACAGTGCCTGTCTGGTGAACTGCGGCAGCCGTTGTGCTCTGAGAGTCAGAGTTGACAATGGCCGCATTGTGCAGGTGGAGCCGGAAGAACCGATTAATGATGACGTCTTTGGTGAGCATCAAATACGTCCATGTTTGCGTGGTCGTTCCAATAAGTATCGGGTTTATAATCCGGACCGTTTGAAGTATCCCATGAAACGTATTGGTAAGCGCGGTGAAGGTAAATTTAAGCGCATTTCTTGGGATGAAGCGACCAAAATGATTGCTTCTGAATTGGATAGAATTGGGACCAAGTATGGTAATGAAGCCATTTATTACCAATATGCAACGGGTGCTTACTATCACACGCAAGGCAGCTCGGCTTGGAAGCGATTGCTCAATCTTACCGGTGGCTATCTGCAATACTTCAATACTTATTCGAACGCGCAGATTGTTAAAGCAACCCCGTATACGTATGGCAAGTACGAAGGTTCAATGTTTTGGCAAGTCGCCCATTCAGATTTGGTCGTGTTATTTGGACTCAATGTTTCAGAAACTCGTATGTCCGGTGGTGGCCAAGTTGAAGAAATGCGCCGAGCGCTCGAAAAATCCCATGCACGAGTCATTATTATTGACCCTCGTTACACCGATTCTGTTGTGGCAGAACATGCTGAATGGCTTCCAATTCGTCCGTCTGCTGACGCCGCTCTTGTCGCCGGATTAGTACATACCATGCTGGTTGAGAACCTCATTAAAGAAGAAGAGGTCGATAAGTATGCCGTTGGGTTTACTCAGCGTACCTTACCCGCGTCTGCGGCTAAGAATGGCAGTTATCAAGATTATGTGCTGGGTAATGGTGATGATGGTATCGAAAAGACCGCAAGCTGGGCCTCGGATATTACTGGCATTCCTACTGTTCGCATTCAACAATTGGCGCGTGAGATTTGCAGCGCGAAAGCGGCCTTTATTTGCCAAGGCTGGGGGCCACAACGTCATGGTAATGGCGAACAAACGGCTCGTGCGATCCAGATCTTACCGATTATTGCCAACCAATTTGGCCGACTAGGCACCAATAATGGCAACTGGCCGGAAGCCGTTGCCTATAACGTGCCTTATTTACCGACCGGTGACAATGCGGTGGATATCAAAATCCCACTCTATTCGTGGACCGATGCGATTGCTCATCCCGAGTCGATCACTGATAAAACCCACGATTTACAGGGGGCCGAAAAGCTCAATGTCGGCATAAAAATGATCATTAACCAAGCTGGGAATGTTTTAGCGAATCAGCACGGTGATTTGATACGGACGCGACGTATTCTAGAAGATGATACCCAGTGTGAAACCATCGTAGTGATTGATAATCATATGACGGCGACAGCGAAGTTTGCCGATATTTTGCTGCCAGAAACCACGTATTTAGAGGCCAGCGATCTCGTGGGCAATAGCTACGCTTCTGGGTCGAATCAATACATGATTTCGATGGAGAACACCATCACACCGTTATGGGAATGCCGCAGCACCTATGATATTTGTGCGGACATCGCTGAGCACTTGGGCGTCAAACAGGCGTTTACCGAAGGGCGCACTCAAGCGGATTGGATGGAATATAATTACAATATCGTTCGTAAAGAGCGCCCACATTTACCGCCATTCAAAGAAGTCCGTGGGACGGGCATCATTGATCAATTTCGCTCACCAGAGGCCGATAAACCTGTGATGGCGGATTTCTACCGCGATCCCGCGGCACACCCTCTTACCACGCCTTCAGGAAAAGTGGAAATCTATTCAGCCGCGTTACAAAACCTGCAAGATACATGGATTCTACCAAAAGGGGACCGTATTCCCGCCATCCCAGAATTTTTGATGGTACCGGATACGCCTTGGGATAAATCCTTAGCCAAAAAATACCCGTTACAACTGACTGGATTTCATACTAAAGGCCATACCCATTCCACGTATGCCAGTGTGGCCATACTCAAAGAGGCGGTCCCGAATCAAGTGTGGCTCAATCCTTTGGATGCTCAGGAGCGCGGTATTGGCAATAATGATTTAGTCAAAATTTATAACGATCGAGGAACCGTCATGATAGAAGCCAAAGTCACCCACCGTATCTTGCCTGGCGTGGCTGCCATGCCGGAAGGTGCTTGGTCTGTGGTCAAAAATGGGATCGACATTGGCGGCTGTATTAATTCGATTACCAGCCATCGTTTGTCACCGTTGGCAAAAGGCAACCCACAACACACAAATATGGTAGAGATTGAGAAGGCGTAGGAATATGAAGCAATTAGGATTTTATATCGACACCTCACGTTGCTCGGGCTGTAAAACCTGTCAGGTGAGTTGCAAAGACAGAAACGACCTCGATGTCGGTCGCAAATTCCGCCGTGTGTATGAATTCGGTGGTGGGTCATGGCAAAAAGACGGCAATGCATGGCAACACAATACGTTCTCTTACTATGCGTCTGTTGCTTGTAACCATTGTGATAAACCGACGTGTGTCGAAGGCTGTCCAACGAGGGCGATGCATAAGCGAGAAGAAGATGGCATCGTGTTGGTTGACCAAGATTTATGCATCGGATGTCGCTATTGTGAGATGCGCTGCCCGTATGGCGCCCCACAATTCGATGAAGAGAAAGGGGTCATGTCGAAGTGCGATTTTTGTTTGTCGCGCTTGCAAGCTGGATTGAATCCTGCCTGTGTCGATTCATGCCCGCAACGGGCGATTGAGTATGGCCCTATTGATGAATTACGTGCCAAATACGGCACATGTGCCGACATCGCACCGCTTCCTAGCGCTGCGTTTACAGAACCTAATTTGGTTATCAAGCCGCATCCCAATTCGCTTTCTAACCAAGATCAACAGTCTGGGAGTTTACAAAACCCTAAGGAAGTGAAGCATGCATGAATTACCTCTCGTCTTTTTCACTGTACTCGCGCAAGCGTCGGTCGGTTTGCTATTGATTGGCGCAATCAATCAATGGGTGAATAAGCCAGTTAAGTCAGTTAACGTGTCCTTACAATTGACCTTGGTGGCATTGCTCTTGGTTTGTCTCGCCGGTGTTTGTGCGATTTTCCACTTAGGCAAACCGTTCCGAGCCATTAATGCGTTATTTGGTGTGGGGCGTTCTCCGATGAGTAACGAGATTTTTGTCTGTGGCATTTATGGTGGATTACTGGCGCTGAATTTAGCATTACTACAATGGCGGGCGAAACTCACGTTGTGGATTACTGTCTCACGTATCGCAGCCGTGATCGCGGGGATTGCACTGGTCATTTTGATCCCGAAAGTGTATACCCTTGAGACTATCGCTCCATGGGACACCTCATTTACCGCGCTACAAATGGTATTAGCGGCGTTGACCATCGGTGGGGCGCTGGCGCTTATTTGGTTGCCTAATCGCATGAACATTATTATTACAAGTGTGGCGGTGATTGCGGGGCTGTTAAGTACCCCTAGCTATCTCGTGTACCTCAGTACCACGGTTCCTGAGATCTTGCAGCAAAGTGTCATGTTTTTTGATGTGAAATTCGCACTTTATGGCATTGCACTGGTGACTGCGGTCATTGGTTATAAGACCCAACGCTTACCGGTTGCTATTGGTGCCAGTTGCGTGTTTATCATTGCTGAGCTTGCAGGGCGGATTGCGTTTTATAATATGTGGTCGATCACCATGTGAGACGAATTATCGCGATGACAAAGGCTCCTGTTTAGGAGCCTTTTTTATGCTTGCTCAGCATGCGAGCGCGCGTTACACGATTAACCCTAGTTTTTGTCTGTGTTCTATTGCGCTAACTTGCGCTATGCTGCGCCGCGAAATTAACATTGAGCTCTGGATTTACGCTCCAGCCCGCTAAATAGGAAATAACATGACAAAATACGTTGTATGCGCTTTGTACAAATTTGTACGCCTTGAAGACTATGTCGAGTTGCGTGAGCCATTAATGGCCGTAATGGAGCAGCATGAGATTCGTGGTACCTTGCTACTGGCGAATGAAGGCATTAATGGTACGGTTGCTGCGCCTCGCGAGAGCATTGACGCACTGCTCGCTTGGTTTAAACAAGATGCGCGTTTAGCGGATATTGTGTACAAGGAATCGTTCGACACCGAGCAGCCTTTCCAGCGCACTAAAGTAAAATTGAAAAAAGAAATTGTGACGCTTGGCGTTGAGGGTATCGATCCTCGTCACGTCGTCGGGACTTACGTCAAACCGACAGAATGGAACGAGGTGATTTCTGATCCTGACGTGCTGGTGATTGATACGCGTAATGATTACGAAATTGAAATTGGCACGTTTAAAAACGCCGTGAATCCAAAAACGGAAACGTTCCGTGAATTGCCCGAATACGTTGCACAAAACTTGGATCCCGCCAAGCATAAAAAAGTCGCGATGTTCTGTACCGGGGGGATCCGCTGCGAAAAATCAACGGCGTATTTAAAAGAGCAAGGCTTTGATGAGGTGTACCACCTTGAAGGGGGCATCTTAAAATACTTAGAAGAAGTGCCACAAGAAGAAAGCCTATGGGAAGGTGATTGCTATGTCTTTGATGGACGTGTTGCCGTTAATCACGCTTTAGAAAAAAGTGATTACGATATGTGTAACGCATGTCGGATGCCAATTACAGCTCAAGATCGAGCTTCAGAGGCATTTGAGCAAGGTGTTAGCTGTCCGAAATGTATCGATAAGCATACAGAAGAGCAGAAGAGCCGTTTTCGCGAGCGTGAGAAACAAGTGCAGCTGGCCCGTCAGCGTGGCGAAGATCATATCGGTGGTGATGCAGATAAAATCATTGAGCAGCGCCGTCTCGATAAACTGAAGTTTAAAGAGCAGCAGCGTAAAGCGACCCAGTAAAGCCTAGCTTAACGGGCGCTCAGCGAGAATCCTCTTGTTATCATACAAGAGGATTTTTTTTGTTCTTAATTGATAGTCGTGAGCATACGATGGCGACGAGCGTGCAAACGGCTCAGCTTTTTACCCTCATCCCAGCAATCAGAGATTCCGCCTTTGTGCACACTTTTTCGCCCTATTTCCTGTATGGTGAGTCTATAACGGCACGTTGAAAACACGGCCGCTACATATACCACTTATTGGTTTATAGTGACTTGTGAGGAAATTTGCGTGTTTGATATTGCCTATCGTTTGGTGAGGAGCAAAGAATCGATCTTGACGATCCTCATTCCTTCAATCTTGTATTTGCTTGTGTATCATGAAGTTGGGCTTATCTATGCTATCGTTGGGTGTGCAATTTATGGCATTGCCGTGACACTGGTGCACCGTCAGTTAGGTATGATTTCTTTGGCATTCGCGCTCTCAGGGATCATTGAGCTTATGATTATTGCGTTGCTCCCACCCAATGCGGTGGTCGAGGCTATCCAATATAAGGTGGCACTCAGTGCAGTCAGTACGGCAGGCGTGTTTTTCTTTTTTGCCTTAGCGAGAAAGCCGATTCCGATGCTCATTGCGGAAATATCGTGTCCCGAGCTTCAGAGAAAACGATTACTCACTGGGTCTCCGAGCTTGAATAGATGGCAACAGGTCAATAGTGTTTGGTTAGTGGGCTATTTATTAAAGAGTGTGCTTTTTTTAACCCATACACAGCTATCACAGCAGCAGTTAGTGACTTATACCTTGCTGTCCGGCTGGCCGTTATATGCAGTGTTAATTTTTGCCTCGGTCTGGATCATTAGACGCTGCCATCCTATTCAGGAGTGTGGTTAGCGTGTTGCTTAGAGGACTCGGCATTTGAAAAGTACACAAGAGATACGGTAGGGTAATCTTACATACATAAACCGATGAATAGGAAACCGACATGCCAATGAACAATGACGTGCAGCAAAAGAGTCAAAATGTGGTATACGAAGTAGAGGGAATTCTCTATGAAGGTTTTTGGAGTCAGGTGGATGATGATGCTCCGCTTATTTTGCTGGTCCATGCTTGGGGCGGTTTAACTGAGTATGAAAAGACACGAGCGTCTATGCTCAGTGAACTGGGTTACAATGTGTTTGCGCTTGATTTATTCGGGCAAGGTGTTCGCCCTACGGAGCTGGAAGACAAACGTCAGCATATGCAGGTTTTATACCGCAATCGCGATAAGCTTCGTTTACTCATGGAAGCGGGTAAAAAGACCGCCGGAGAACTTGGCGGTCATCTAGATAATATGGTCTTGATGGGGTACTGCTTTGGTGGTGCGGCCGTTTTAGAGTCAGCAAGAGCAGGGATGCAAGCGCGAGGCTTTGCTTCTTTCCATGGTGCGCTTGCGACACCGGACGACCAAGATTACTCGCTAACCACCGCACCGATCCTTATTTTCCATGGTTGTGAAGATACGATCGTGCCAATGAGTGATGTAGAACAGTTGACTCAGCAACTTGAGTCTCACCACGTCCCTCATGAAATCATTACCTACGGGGGCGCGCCTCATGCGTTTACTGTCTTTGATACAGAAAACTACCATCCAGATGCGGATGAACAATCTTGGCACCGCTTTATTGATTTCTTAGCTGAGCGTACTCAGTAAGTCATATGAGAAGGAATACAACGCCATCAGCTGGCGTTGTATGTCCACTAGAGACACGCAGTGCTCCAATGGCAGTGCTTAATCATCAAGATAAACCACCAGTAAATCAGCCTTGACGTTATTGACCAGTTTTGGCGCGGAACTGAACATACGGCTCATCAAAGAATGATGGTGACCACAGACGACGAGATCAAAGTCTTGATGTTCCACTAACCCCTCGATTTTCATATGTAAATCGCCCAATACCACTAAGGTCTCAGTGATAGGATAATCACAAGATTCAGCCAAATCTTGCAATTTTTGGGTCAAACGTTTTTCTTCTTCTTTTTCCTTAACAACGTGGTTTTCATCGACGAAAACGATCGAGAGTTGACTGTTCGTTGGTCTTGCTTGGGCTATGGCTTTATCGACCAGTTTTTTGCTGGCATCGGATAAGTCTACGGCCACAAGGATGTGTTGATAGCTCATGTTGTAGTCTCCTTTAAGAAGATGGACCAGTTTTCAGTCTATCAGCTAAGCACAGGAATACTGTGCTTAATCGTTTGTTTTTCACACGTTTTTGCAAAAAAATAACGAACAGTGGTAATGTTGTACGCGTTGCATATAAGCGGGGTTAAGCTATAGTGAGGTCGCGCTATACGGGCCACATCCAGACGAAATGAGCGTTATTGCTACCATGTATCGAATAACGGTCAGCCCAGCGGCATTAGGGCGAAAATAGACTACACGGAGAGTTCAATGGACATAAACGTTGCGCTACAAATGCGCATGATAGACGCTGTCGAAACGGTTAAGCACACCAATCCCATGGCTGGCTCTGTCACCAATTCGGTTACGATGAATTTTGTCGCGAATGCGCAATTAGCCATAGGAGGATCCGCGGCCATGGTCTATTTAGCCGATGAAGCGGTCGCGATCGCTCAAGCAGGGGGGGCCTCCTATCTTAACTTTGGTACCTTCGAGCCTTTTTATGCACAAACGTTTCCACAAATGGCGCAAGCGTTGTGTGATGCGCAAAAACCTTGGGTCATCGATCCTGTTGGGATTGGTATTGGTGGTTTACGCACGCAAATACTGGCTGAGTTTAAGGCATATAAACCGAGTATTATTCGGGGTAATGCTTCCGAAATGATTGCGTTGGCCGCATTATGGGAGCTAGATGCTGGGCTTGCCAAAGCCAATGTACGTGGGGTGGATGCTCAGGATACGGTTGAGGAGGCCCGTTTGGCTGCGATTTCATTGGCACGATGGACGGGGGGCGCGGTCGCCGTATCGGGGGAGCGGGATCTGATCACCGATGGCCACTATCTAGTCCGTTCGACGGGCGGATCGCATTTTATGAGTAAAATTACTGGTGCCGGATGTTCATTAGGCGGCGTGATGGCGGTGTATGCGACAGCATCGACACCGTTTGTTGCCGCGGTAACTGGAGCGGCGGTGTATAATCTTGCTGGAGAGCGCGCCGGGAGAGAGGCATCAGGTCCGGCAAGCTTTCAAGAGCGTTTTCTCGACCATTTGTATCAAGCAACCGCGCAGGATATTGCTGCGCAGCCATTAGACATAGAGGAGTTAGTATAGTGAACACATTAATCTCAGTGGCGATCGCGCCGTTTGGTCAAGGAGACGAACTGGCTGAGTATGTCGCGCAAGTTATCGAAGTTATCCGCGAATCTGGCTTGCCTTATCAAATGAATTCTATGTTTACGGAAATTGAAGGGCCTTGGGATGAGGTGATGCAAACGGTAAAAGACGCGACATTTGTCTTGGCTGAGCAAGGTATCCGTACGGAAGTGGTACTCAAAGCGGATATTCGTCCTGGGCGCACGAATACCATGAGCAAAAAAGTCGCGAGCGTTAATCGAATTTTAAATGAGCAAGGGGCAGAAGATGCGAAGTAAATTGGATATTTCGGCGTATTTGGTGATCGGTCCTGAAAATACGGTGGGTCGCTCTGTTGCCGATATTGTCTCGCAAGCCATTAACCAAGGATTTACGTGTGTGCAAATTCGTTCGAAAACCGCTTCGGCGCGCGAGCTGATCGAATTGACGAGGCAAGTGGCAGAGGTGATTGCCATCGCAGAGAAATCTCACTCGGTTGCCTTATTGGTTGATGATCGTCTCGATGTGGTGCTCGCAGCTCGTCACCAAGGCATTAAAGTGGATGGGATTCATGTCGGACAATCGGATATCCCTGTTGAAGTGTGCCGTCATTATCTGGGACCGGATGCCGTTGTGGGGTTATCGGCACGCACTCAAGCGCTGGTGGAGTATGTCCAAGAAACCGATGTCAGTGACATTGATTATTTTGGTGCAGGCCCATTGCATGAAACGGACACAAAACCCGATTGTGGCTTAGATAGTAGTGGGCGAGTTGTCACCCATAGCCTTGACGACCTTGCCACTCTGGCAGCATCCAGTCCTATTCCGGTTGTCGTTGGTGGCGGCGTGAAAAGTGCCGATATTCCGGCATTAGCGCAAACTGGGGTCGATGGTTTTTTTGTCGTCTCTGCCGTGGCCGCTGCTGCGAATCCAAGTACCGCGGCCAAAGAACTCACGACACTGTGGCGAAGTCATACTGGCCGTAACGCACCTTAGTGCTAAAGATAGAGGGAGAAACAAATGAATCGAATTCATCCATCGAAACTGCGGCATAGCAAGTGGACAGCGGTAACGCCTAAAAACAAGGAAAAGCACTTTTTGGTGACTGAGGTTGACTATGATGATGAAGGCAATGTCATCGATTGTGTATTAGAAGCCATTATGACAAAACAGCAATACGCCATTGATTGGCAAGATCTTAAAGATACTCAGGTATGGAAGCAGGGCTGGGTTTGACTGGGAACACTCTTTCTCTGTTAGGTGTGTAAAAAAGGCCTCATCATGAGTAATGCCGATCAGTTAAGAAATTTTTGAGATCATTTGACCGATCTTTAAAAGGCTTCAAAATCCGATATTAGTGATTTAATATCGGATTTTTTTTATGCGTTTTGAAAGTGAATTAGCCACAGCCTTTAAGTCCTGTAATACCTTCCATACTTTTGAAAAGTATGCTGAGTTACTATCGCCAGAGCTTATTCAGCAAGGCTTTAAACAAGCTGGAGTCGCCACGTTGAGAAAGCGCCGACTACCACTCGAAACGGTTCTATGGTCCATCATCGGCATGGCACTATATCGTCAGAAGTCTGTCTGGGATATTGCAACTCAGATGGATATTATGCTGCCAGATAAAAAGCCTTTGGTTGCCCCAAGTGCTTTGGTTCAAGCAAGGCAACGTTTGGGGGCTGATGCCGTAAAAGAGGTATTTAAAGCCGTCGCTCAACACGGCTATGAAACGAATTCGTTTGAGCAATGGGGAGGGCTGAATTTATTCGCCGTTGATGGCGTTGTATGGCGAACTGCAGACACGTTAGAAAATCATCAAGTCTTTGAAACTCAAAGTAATCAACATCGTGAAAATACTTACCCTCAAATTAGAATGGTCTGTCATATGGAGTTGACAAGCCATCAGCTCATTAACAGTGCTTTTTCTGGTTATCGAACGAGTGAAATGGTGCTCGCAGAACAGCTCATTGATAGTACGCCAGATCATTCATTAACCTTGTTCGATAAAGGCTATTACTCATTGGGGTTACTTAACCGATGGTCTCAAACAGGGACAGAGCGGCATTGGCTAATCCCCGCGCGAAAGGACTTAAACTATGAAGTGCTGCATCGGTCGGGAAAAAATGACTATCGTGTTCGCCTGAAAACGACGCCTCAGTCTCGCAAAAAGTTCGATGAGTTACCGGAATTTATCGAGGCTCGTTTAGTGAGTAAAACCATTAAGGGAAAAGAGTATCGAATCCTCACCTCTATGGTCGATGAATTACGTTTCCCGAGCGACGAAATGGTTGAGTTATATCGTTACCGGTGGGAAATAGAACTGGGGTATAGAGAAATGAAGCAGTCTCTGTTAAACAGCCAATATACACTGAGAAGTAAAAGACCGGACATGATAGAGCAAGAGCTATGGGGAGTGTTGCTCTGTTACAACCTCATACGATTAGGGATGACAGCGGCCGCTAAAAAACTGGATAGTGTTTGGCCAAATCAACTCAGTTTTACCAGTTGTTCAATGGCTATCACTCAGTTTTTTGCAACTTTACCGCTGACAAGTCCGGGAAATATCCCAAAACATTATGAGTCCTTATTGGAACAAATGGGCTATTTTAAATTTCCACCAAGGCGAGAAGACCGAACTTACCCAAGGTGGGTAAAACCAAAACCTCGGAAATATCCGTATAAAAAGAAAAATGCCAATCAGCTTAACTGACTGGCATTACTCATCATGAGGCCTTTTTTCACTGAGGATTACTCTTTGAGTGATATCTCAAAGGTGCCTTTGGGTGTAATAGGCAAATATTTCTTATAGAAATTGAGGTAATTTTGCTCAGGGTTAAGATCTTTAAATAGTGATGGATACATCGCTTTAGCAAAGAATTGGAAGGCGCTCGCATCCATGATTGAACGAGAAATGTAGTGGTAAATCCCATAGATACGGTCGTTTTTCACTGCCGGTAAGCTTGACCAACCCATGCGTTGTTTATAGCCTTCAAGGCGCTCACGAGCAACTTTGTGAGAGATACCTTGCCCCATCAAGATGGATTGATCATTTTTACCAAACTCAGTACCACTCAAAATAATGATATCCGGTTTGGAAGAGAGAACCTGCTCAGGGTTGAGGTGGCCCCAGTTTTTGATAAACGGTGCAGAAATATTCTCACCGCCCACCATCATAGCAATCTTACCCCACATATTTTCGCCGAAGGTAAAGCCATACTCTTGTGGGCCTGGGAAGCCGAATTCAATGTACACTTTGGGTTTCGGTAGATTAGCCGACTTGATGCGATTAAGAACTTGCTCAACATCTTTTTTGTAGTCTGCAGCAATGGTATTGGCACGTTCAACTTGGCCTGTCAACTGACCAATGATTTGTGTGCTTTTAACATGGGTCTTGATGGTTTGAGCATTGTAATCCACCACGACAACATGAATGCCTGCGTCTTCTAAGCGATACAACTGGCCTTGCAAGGTCTGATATTGCCACGTCGCCAGTAACAGGACATCAGGTTTTAAACTGATGACTTTTTCCATTGAGAATGTCTGTGTATTCACGTTGCCGACTTCAGGCAATGTGGCTAACGATGGACGATGTTTGACATACATTGCCCAGTTTTTAGGGCGCCATTTTTGCCAAATATCTTTCGACATTCCGACCACGTGATCGAACGATTTTTCACCGCCGATTGCCATGTAATCTTCACCGTAAAACCCAACCACAACACGCTTGGCCGGTAAATCCAGAGTGATTTGACGTCCTAAAACATCGGTGATAGTTTCCGTTTTCGCCATACTTGGCAAGGATAGAAAGAGACATAAAAGAAAGAATAGTTTTTTCATCGAACCGTCTTTTTGTTTGTATTAATAGTAATGATTATCATATTTATTTGTGTATAATGTCGCAACTTATTAATTAGGATTTCGCTGTTAATTTGATACACAGTGTAAAATTTTTGGCATTGAGTCGTTAAGGTAACTTATGCAATCATCTGCGATGTGTGCTGCGATAGAAGCACAACGTGCGAGCGAGAAGAAACGTCAGCACGCCATTATCCTGATTGGTGCACTACTGTGCATCTCATTCATTGGTGACATTGCCTCTGGCCCGTCTATGTTAAACGTGAGCCAAGTGCTTTATGCCGTCGCTAACACTTTAGGCTTTTCCACCAATGTTGATTCCACCACTTATATTATAGTCTCTAACCTACGTATGCCCATTGCGATTATGGCGGTCGTGGTTGGAGGAAGCTTGGGTGTGGGTGGTGCTGAAATGCAGACGTTACTGAATAACCCAATGGCCAGCCCTTATACACTTGGTATGGCTGCCGCTGCTGGCTTTGGTGCCGCGTTGATGCTGTATGTGGGTTCGCTCGGTTTGGAGAGCCAATATGCGATTCCGCTTGGTGCGTTTATCTGCTGTATGCTCTCGGCTTGTTTTCTCTTTACTCTGGCTCGTATGCGCCATATTAGCTCTGGGCAACTGATCCTCGCAGGCATCTCACTGCTGTTTCTTTTTCAGTCTTTGTTGTCTTTGGTCCAGTTTGTGGCGTCTCCGGAATTAAGCCAACAGATTCTCTTCTGGTTATTTGGTAGTTTGTCGAAAGCCTCTTGGAGTAATGTCGCCTTAGTGTCTGTTGTGGTGCTAGGGTGTTTCGCCTTTTTGATGCGTGATGCTTGGAAGTTAACCGCGTTACGTTTAGGTGAGGAGCGAGCGAAGAGTCTCGGCGTTGATGTGACCAAGTTACGTCTGAAAACCTTATTTTTAGTCGCATTGATGACGGCGACGGTAACCAGCTTTGTGGGAATCATTGGCTTTATTGGGATTGTCGCGCCTAACATTGCGCGCATGATCGTCGGTGAAGATCAGCGCTTTTTCTTGCCGCTCTCCTTTTTGGTTGGTAGCTTTTTACTGTCGAGTGCGTCTGTCCTATCAAAAATGATTGTACCGGGAGCGCTTTTCCCAATTGGTATCGTCACGGCCATTATTGGTGTGCCGTTCTTTTTCTGGCTGATTATTGCAGGGAGACGATAAATGCTGCATGTACAGGACTTAAACGTCAAACTTGGCGATCTTACCCTTGCAGAAAATATGAACTTTTCTTTAAACCCAGGGGATATCAACGTACTGATCGGTCCAAATGGCACCGGGAAAAGTACGCTACTGAAAACCTTGTTTGGGGATATCAAATCCCAAAGTGGTGAGATCACGTTTAACCAGCATCGCCTGGATCATGGCAGCTTGGCGGATTGGCGTGAACGGATTGGTTATATGCCTCAAGATATCTGCTTAGATGTCAGTCTCACGGTGGTAGAGGTTGTGTTGTTGGGGCGTTTGGATGCGCTAAGTTGGCGTATTGAAGACCACATGTTGGCCGAAGCCATTCAAGTATTGGATGAGATAGGCTTGGCACATTTGGCGAATAGGGATGTGAGAACATTGAGCGGTGGTCAATGTCAAATGGTACTGTTCGCGCAAGCTGTGTTACGACGCCCTGAGTTTTTGATGTTGGATGAACCAGTTAGTGCATTGGATTTGCATTTTCAGCAGGTCATGCTGGAACACCTTGTGCGAAAAACACGTGAAACCCAGTGGACCTCGGTCATGGTATTGCACGATCTCAATTTGGCGTCTCAGTATGCCGATAAGTTATTGGTGGTCAAAGGCGGTCAAATCGTGGCAATGGGAAGACCTGAGCATATCCTGACGCCTGAGTTGATCAGTGATGTGTATGGTGTTTCCGCGGAAGTGTCATATGATACGCAAGGGGTGCCTTTTGTACGCACACAGCGAGCCTCAGCTTGCGCCGTATAAGACGATAGCCACCATAAGGACTCATGGACTACACTCACTGAACGCTTCGGCTAAATGTCTATAATTGTGCGCAATTATATTGTACGCTAGGTTATGAAGAATCATTCAAGCATATTGGTAGCCTTAGCGCTGCCAGCATAAAAAGGAAAATCGCATGAGTTCTATTTACGATATTGAAATCGTCACCATTGATGGTCAAAAACAAACAGTGGGTGATTACGCGGGAAAGGCATTGCTCATCGTTAATGTGGCTTCAGAGTGTGGTCTGACACCTCAATATGAGGCGTTGGAAGCGTTGTACCAAGCACGTAAAGACGATGGTCTAACGATTCTTGGTTTCCCTTGTAACCAGTTTGGTGCACAAGAACCGGGTGAAGAAAAAGAGATTCAATCATTTTGTACCAGCCGGTTTGGTGTGACTTTCCCTATGTTCAGTAAAATTGAAGTGAATGGTGAAAATCGTCACCCGCTGTACCAAGCTCTGCTTCAAGCGCAGCCTGAACGCACAACGGCGCCAGATAGCGGTTTTGTTGAAAAACTGCAAAGCCTAGGTATCTCGACATCGGAAGGTGACATTCTGTGGAACTTTGAAAAATTCCTTGTCAGTAAAGAGGGTCAGGTTATTGGTCACTTTGCCCCAGATATGACACCGGATCATGCTATCTTGACACAAGCATTAGACAGTGCCCTTGCCAAATAGTAGGCGTATGGATTCATAAGCCTGTTCAGAGTATCCCAATGTCGTTTGGCATTGGGATTTTTTATGCTCTATTAATCGAGTCGATAAAAAATATTTTTGTGATCTACCTATCTTTTTTAAGGAAAAGAAGCCACAATTGTCACGTTTTTATCAATAACTATTGGACTTGGATGTAAGAGGCAGAATGACAGATACCATGACAACCGCATCACCAACATCACGACAAACGCAGTATTTGCGCGTGTTTATGATTGGATTTAGTGCGTTTATTTTTAATACCACTGAATTTGTTCCTGTTGGGCTGTTATCGGATATCGCCCGAGACTTTAGTATGAGTACCGCCGATACCGGTTGGATGCTGACGATTTATGCGTGGATTGTGGCAACACTGTCGTTGCCTTTAATGATGGCAACCGGGCGTATTGAGCGTAAGACGCTACTTTTGGGTGTCTTTGGGCTCTTTATCCTCAGTCATATCGCTTCCGCGTTTGCCACTACATTTACGGCTTTAATCGTGAGTCGCGCTGGTGTGGCGTTCGCGCATGCCATCTTTTGGTCGATTACGGCTTCTATTGCGATTCGGGTTGCTCCTCCGGGCAAGAAGACGCTTGCGCTGAGTTCATTGGCAACAGGGACATCGCTCGCTATGATCCTTGGCGTGCCGATTGGACGGATGATTGGTCAGTTGGCAGGGTGGAGAGTCACCTTTGCGGGTATCGGCCTTTTAGCCTTCGTCATTATGGTGCTGTTATGGCGATTGTTGCCAGCGTTACCGAGTTTACTGCAAGATTCAGGAAAGACGTTGCCGCGTTTATTGCGTAATCGCAAGTTAATGGGATTGTACCTCTTTATCTTCTTACTATTTACCGCGCATTATACCGCTTACAGTTATATCGAACCTTTCGTACAAGATATTGGTATGGTGAGTAAGAGTGTGACCACCGTATTGCTCTTGCTATTTGGTGGGGCTGGTATTGCCGGCAGTATGCTGTTCAGCCGTTATGGGGAAAGTCACAATACGCCATTACTGATTAGCCAATTAGTACTGATGATAGCGTGTACAGGAGGCTTGCTGCTTGCGGTTAATCATACTTGGTCATTGATGGTTACGGTGATGTTCTGGGGAACGGCCTTGATGGTCGCGACGCTGGCCATTCAAGTTAAAGTGCTGAGCATTGACCCTAACGCGTCTGATATGATCCAATCGATGTATTCTGGCATCATTAATCTTGGTATTGGTTCGGGAGCGTTAATTGGCTCTCAAGTCATACAGATGTCATCATTAAGCAACATTGGTTTTGCTGGAATGGCGTTTGCTGGATGTGCATTATTACTGATGGTATTGATGTTACGTAAGTACCCAGAGTTACGTTAATTTTTATCATAAATTATCTATAAAAAAGCGCCTATGAAAGGCGCTTTTTTTTTGCAACGCCCATATAAAATGGTCTCATTTAGGGGGAGGCAAGGCCATAATACATGGGCGTACTATAAGGTTAAGCAGTATCGTCATGAGTATCAATCGGTATCATGAAAAAATGCGAAATAAACACGGTTGAATAAGCAATTAGTGTCTTATTAACTTGTTGTTTAAAATTATATTTTTCTTTTAAAAATAAGTATCTTGTCTCGCTCAGCGTGTGGACTCTCTGACAATCAGTTCACCCGAATAGATTTGGTGGGTCATAGTGACGGTTTCTTTATTGCTATAACGAATGGCGAGCTGCATGGCGGCATCGGTCAGTTCTAAGATAGGTAGCGAGACGGTCGATAGGCTAGGAATAGAGAAGCCTGCCGCGGGTTCATTATCAATACCGATGACGGCAATATCATTTGGGACGTGTAATCCTGCATCATGCAGCGCTCTTAACGCACCTAAAGCCATGTCATCATTACAGGCGAAAATGGCAGTAAAGGGAGAGGGCGACTGTAAGAGTTTAACGGTGCAGTCATAACCCGTTTGCATGGTATTTTCTCCCTCAGCCGTCCAACTTTCGGGCAGCTCAGGGTGCAGTGGGGTTAACAGTTCTTGATAGACTTCATAACGGCGGCGACCAGTTTCGCTATCGAGCGGGGAGGTGATGCAGGCGATATCACGATGACCTAGCTCTAATAGATGTTGCATCGCGATTCGTGCCAACTGAGTTTGTTCAAGCCCAAAACTGACCAGTTTATCGGTCGATAATTGGCGATTCAGCGCAATCAGTGGAATATTCACTTCGGCCTGCAATTCGACTAACTGTTCACTGGTTAAGTGGCGACTGTAGAGTAAAATGGCGTCACAACGTTGAAAGGCCAGCGCCCGCACCGACTCTTTTTCACCCGCGGCCTGTTTTTTACTGTTCACCACCACGAGCTTTTTATTCGCTTTTTGAACGCATTGCTCCGCTTGAAAGAGGATATTGCCGAAATAGTTACTTTGAAATTCGGGTAATATCAATCCAATGGTATTGGATATTTTCGTCGCTAACGCTTGTGCCACTCCACTGGGATGATAATTGAGCTGTTTCATTGCCGACATGACCAGTTCTCGAGTGGCTGGTTTGACTTGACTACTGCCGTTGATCACTCGTGACACTGTCGCTTTTGATAAGCCAGTGGTCTTGCATACATCGTTAATGGTTGCCATTGCGTTGCCTCTTATACGGAAAAGCCGTCCTCTTAGGGACGGCTTATCATATCAGAAACGGCTTAAATTTCATGTGCATTTGATTGGGTAATTACACCTTATCGCCATTTGAACGAATCACATTTTGATACCAATAAAAACTTTTCTTACGAGCGCGTGCCATTGTGCCGCTGCCATCATCATGCTTATCCACGTAAATAAAACCGTAACGCTTGCGATATTCACCGGTTGTAAAGGAGACGCAATCGATGCAACCCCAAGGTGTGTAACCCATGACAGGAACGCCATCAAATTCGATGGCCTTTCTCATCTCTTTGATATGGGCAGCGAGATAATCAATGCGGTAATCATCATTGATTTGCCCATCTTCTTCTACCGTGTCGTAAGCGCCCAAACCGTTTTCCACAATGAACAGTGGCTTTTGATAGCGTTCATAGAGTTCTGATAGTGCGATACGCAAACCTTGCGGGTCAACTTGCCAGCCCCAGTCCGATGCTGGCAAGTGTGGATTGAGATAGCTATCTCCAAACAAGTTTTCACTGGCCGAGTCCAGTGGCTGCTCAGAGACAATGTTGCTCATATAATAGCTGATCGCCAAGTAGTCGGAGCAGCCTTGGCGTAATATGTCATCATCACCGGGTTCCATCTCAACCTCAATCCCCTTGCGTTGCCATTCTTTGATTAGGTAGCTAGGGTAGTAGCCACGCATTTGCACATCACTGAAAAGATATTTGCTATGCATCATGTGTTGTGCCTTGAGAACATCCTCTGGCCGACATGAAGCGGGATATAGCGGCATCATATGTATCATGCTACCAATTTGCATGTTTGGATTGATCGCATGTCCCAGTTGTACGACTTTGGCGTGAGCCACAAACTGGTGATGAGCCACTTGAAAGAGTGCCTGCTCGGGGTGCGGATGATCGTTATAGATGACACCGGAATTGCAATACCCAAATAATGGCGCTTGCCAATTCGCTTGGTTGTTAATTTCGTTGAACGTGATCCAGTATTTTACTTTATGCTTGTAACGCTCTAATACGGTTTGGGCGAAGTGGACAAAGTAGTCTAATACGTCGCGATGTAACCACCCGCCATATTCGCTCACTAAGTGATGAGGCATTTCAAAGTGGGAGAGAGTGATCACCGGTTCGATATCATGCTTGAGTAACTCGTCAAATAAGTCATCATAGAATTGCAGGCCGGCTTCGTTCGGCGTTTTTTCGTCTCCTTTAGGGAAAATACGCGTCCAAGCGATCGATGTACGAAAACACTTAAATCCCATCTCAGCAAACATCGCAATATCGTCACGGAAATGATGATAAAAGTCGACCGCCTCATGGTTTGGATAGAATGCGTGTTCGTCAACACCTTGAGTGATAACGCGTGGCACACCGTGTGCACCTTTGGTTAACACATCGACAATACTCGGACCTTTACCCGCTTGATCCCAGCCGCCTTCCACTTGGTGCGCCGCGACTGCGCCGCCCCATAAAAAATCATTTGGAAACCCTTGTGACATGCGATACCTCTTTATTACTGAGTCGATAAAAACGTTGATATAAGGTCATTTTAGCGGATAAATTGAAAAATGGAACCGGTTTCAATTAACAATTGTTCACTGGGCATTGGTTGGCCGTTGAACTGGCTTGCAGAGAATCAGAAGAAGGGGTGAGGTCGAATACACCGATTTATCTGCACAATCCCTCATTGTCGCTTTTTTTCCTTTTTTATCGACCATTAGATAGGCATAATTAACGCCCATCACATCCTCATGTGTCATCATGTACTTTATAGAGATAGAAGCAGGCGAATAGATTGAAAGGTCAAGTAGTTTCGTATTGGGTTGGTAAGCGCTATGGTTTCATCATGGGCGATAATGGTATCCGCTATTTTTTGAATAGCCGTCACCTTGTCGATGTGATGGACGAAAAGCGGCTTGTCAAAGGGATTCCCGTTGAATTTGATCCTATTCGGACCCCAAAAGGGGATTATGCGACGAAAGTGTCTATCTCCGAGGTGTTTTTCAAGCGTCAGTTGACAGATTTCTTCATGAGCAAGCGAGATCAACCGAAATTAGGACGTATTGAAGCTAAGGCCTTTATCGAAACCCGGTTCTTTGAAGAAGAATATGATGCGAAAGAGCATTTGCTGATGCTGGCTGATGACTGTAATGCCAATGCGGTGTTACAGATGAAGCATCATATTACCTCTTTCTCCAAACACAAATACAAATATGAGATGCACTCTTATAGTGGTCAACTCTCTGTTGTGACGAAGCAAGTACCTTGCGGGAGTCCTGAGCAGGCGAATCTCGCCAATGAGCAATTAGAAGAGAAAAAAAGCCAGTTTCTTGGTGAGTTTGATGATGTATTTTCAACAGAACAGTCAGAACGTGAACGTCAGTTAAAACCGCCTCATTCAATCCGCTGGTGGATGCTATTCGGTACGCTGGTTGTTGGGCTTGGTGGTACGGGGGTGTGGATCTTTGTGACCTAGTACAAGAATTCGGTGCTCACCGTGACGCCTCCTTTCTCCATTATTAACCTAATATTAACCGAGTATAATATACCTTACTAATGCGAGCATTCGCTGGCGAGAAAGCGCGGTTTT
This sequence comes from Vibrio zhugei, assembly GCF_003716875.1. Lineage (NCBI taxonomy): Bacteria > Pseudomonadati > Pseudomonadota > Gammaproteobacteria > Vibrionales > Vibrionaceae > Vibrio > Vibrio zhugei. Next base: position 1,151,106 of record NZ_CP033078.1, read on the forward strand.
GTCTCGTGTGATGGTATGATAACCATCGGCAAATTTGTCTATTCTTCCTTTAATCTCACTGGTAATTCTTCATGTTTAAAGCTCTATTAGTTGAAGATGATTTAGATTTAGCGACGGCGCTGATTGACTATATGTCGTTAGATGGCATTGAATGTGATTACGCGTCCGATGGTCAGGTTGGCTATAATTTGATCACGCAAAATCACTATGATGTTATTGTTCTAGATTTGAATTTACCGAAAATTAAAGGACTTGCCGTATGCCAGCGCATTCGTGAACAAGGCATTGCCACGCCAGTCTTGATGCTCACCGCATGTGATACCCTGGATGACAAACTGCAAGGCTTCAGTCATGGCGCGGATGATTACTTGGTCAAACCTTTTGCGACAGAAGAGTTGATCGTTCGTTTGAAGGCGTTGTCGCTGCGCAGAAGTGGGCAAATCTCGAAGTTAGTTGTGGCGGATTTGGTGCTTGATTTGACCAATCGCGAAGTCACTCGCCATGGTCAGTTGATTAAGCTCTCTCCCATTGCGCTGCAAATATTAGAAGTGTTGATGCGAGAATACCCGCAAGCGGTATCGCGAGAAAAAATCGCACAGGCGGTATGGGGTGATGAGCAGCCAGATAGCAATAGCTTGAAAGTGCACATTTTTAACATCCGTAAACAAATCGACAAACCAGATTGGACACCTCTCATTCACACCGTACCTGGGTATGGTTTTTGTATAAAGTGATACCTGACTGATGATGAAATTTCGCCGCAGTTACAAGTTTTATTTCTTTTGTGCGATCATGACGATTGCGACGGTGACGGTGATCAGTTTCGTGACGTTAGCCGCGAATTATTTTGTCTCGGGTATGGATGTTAGCTTACGCTATTCCATGTTAAGCGTTGTAAAACACATAGATACCCGTGATGGTCAGCCCAAAGAACTCTTGGGTTATCAAATTGCGACGCGTTGGCAAGATGTGCAAGCGCCCATTCAGCAGCAGTTCTCCCCTCTGACGAAACACCTCCAATTTGAGAAAGCCATGTTGCAACATGGATGGCTAACACCGCCTGTCAAAGCGTACTTTGTTATGCGCTATGATCGCCCCTCAGGGCAGACGGTCTACATTTCTAGGGTGTTCAGCAATCTTACTATGCAACAAACTGCTAAAGAATTTCATCAAGAGGGCAATCGTTATGGACTCAGTTTGCTCGTGTATGCGTTGGTGGCCTTATCTGTGTTTGGATTGGGGTTGTTCTTTTTATTTCGTTGCACCGCTCGGCCACAAGAGCAGTTGTTTCAGTGGGCAGAAACATTAACTACGGAGCAACTCAGCCGACCGATTCCCGACTTTCATTTTCATGAACTCAATCGTGTGGCGGCCATCATTAAAGACAGTGTTTCATCCGCGCAAGACATGTTAGAACGCGAGCAGCAATTTTTAGCAAGTGCCAGCCATGAATTACGAACACCGATTGCGGTGGTGCGCAGTAATGCTGAGCTGATGGATAAATTGATTGAAAAAACAGACAATGCCGCCTTGTATGATAAGCAGGCCGAGGTGATGCAGCGCATTTTGCGTGCTGGCGTCACCATGACGGATTTGTGTTCCACGCTATTATGGCTCAACCGTCGTGAGCAGCGTGAATTGCCACTGACGCCTGTGAATTTGGCCTTAATGATCGACAGCATTAGCCGTGATTTGAACTATCTATTGCGTGATAAGTCGGTGGAGGTGGAAATTCAGGTACAAGAAGCGACGTTTCCATTGCCTTCTACGCTGTGTCGTATTGTGATCAGTAATTTAATTCGTAATGCTTATCAGCATACTCTGGCGGGGAAGGTCGCGATCTTTCAATCCGGCACAACCGTAACCATCATGAATCACAATTTTGCTACTGGGGAACAGACGGAAGAATTGGGATTTGGATTGGGACTGGAATTAACGAATCGCATCATCCAGCAGTATGATTGGTATTATGAAGTCCACGATAATGAGAGTGGACGTGAGGTGACGATTGATTTTAGCCAGCGGGACAAAAAAGCCCACCAATAGAATTGGTGGGCAACACAGACAGCAGTAGAGATTTTATATTATGCGGCTGCTTTCTTTGACAAGACGATGGATTGACGCATGCCCAGCAAAATGGTGATAACGAAGGAAATGATGATCGAGATAATCATACCAATCACGTAATAGCTGATTTTATCTGGCACGATAGAGATGATGCCCGGAATCCCCGCAGTACCTAACGCCAAGGCTTTGACTTTGTAAAGCGTGATAAATGCACTGGCAATACCTGCCCCGATAATGGCGGCAAAGAATGGGTAACGTAATTTCAAGTTGACACCAAACATCGCGGGTTCGGTAATACCGAGTAGCGCGGTGATACCGGAAGGTAAGGCAATCCCTTTCATTTTTTTATCTTTCGTTGTAAAGGCAACGGCAAGAGCGGCGGCACCTTGTGCCACGTTTGACATGGCGGCGATCGGGAAGATAAAGGTTCCGCCAGTTTTTGCCACATCCGCCAATAGCTGGGTTTCGATGGCAATGAAGCTGTTGTGCATCCCCGTGATAACAAAGGGCGCATACAAGAAGCCCATGATACCGCCACCGACAAAGCCTGCATGGTCGTACATCCAAGTGAGACCATCACCTAATAAAAAGCCAGCATCGCGGGTGATTGGGCCAACCAGAGTAAAGGTAATGAAGCCAGTGAATAAAATAGAAAATAACGGCGTCACTAGGTTATCAAGCATGGATGGAACAAAGCTACGCAGAAGGTTTTCGACTTTGGCTAGAATGAAGCAACTGACAAGAACCGGTAGTACTGAACCTTGGTAGCCGACTTTTTGAATTTCAAAGCCCATGATGTTCCAAGTCGGAATGTTGCCATGCACGGCGGCACTACCGAAGCCCCAACCACTTAATAGATCCGGGTGAACCATCAACATACCTAGGGCTGCACCTAAGAATGGGTTACCTCCAAACTTTTTGGAAGCAGAAAAGGCGAGCAGCACTGGCAAGAAAACAAATGGTGCATTCGCGAAGGTGTTGAGCATACTCGCTAAATCGGCGAGTCCAGGATAAATATCGATAATAGAGGCATTATCGATGAATAATCCCTTGGCAGTAAAGACATTGTATATCCCCATCAACAGACCACCAGCGACGATGGCTGGAATGATCGGCATGAAAATATCCGCCAGTCCTTTCACGGCACGCTGAGCGATATTTTGTTTTTTCGCCCCTGCTGACGCGACATCTTTGGTTGACATATCAGACATACCGGTCAGTTTGGCCATCTCGGCATACACTTTATTTACCGTACCGGAACCAAAAATGATCTGGTATTGGCCAGCCACTTTAAATTGACCTTTGACGCCTTCGATATTTTCAATCGCAGCTTCATCAATAATGGTATCGTCGTTCAACGCTAGGCGTAAACGGGTAGCACAGTGTGCTAAGGCTTGAAGGTTTTCTTGTCCTCCAAGTTGTTCTAGAAGTTGTTTTGCTATGGCAGGATAGTTCATAACACACCCCAGTTCATGTTATTCATTGGTACGGATATCATTGTTGTTATTTTTTGGGAACGTTTGCAAGATGGTATTCTTGTTGAAGTTGTCATCGGGGTCAAAATGATCATCCGATTTATGTGAAAGAGATCGATATATAGTGTCACTATGATGAGCAAAACAAGGGTAAAATCACGTTCTATTTTTTGAATCATGTATGATTCAATGTATTCATAGCGTTTGAGGCAAGGATAAGGAATTTTAATGACGAGTTTACATGATGTAGCCCGTATTGCTGGGGTCTCTAAATCTACGGTGTCTCGTGTGATGAATAATGAGTATGGTGTTAAGCCATCCACCAAAGCCAAAGTCTTAGAGGCCGTCAAAGCGTGTGACTATGTGGTCAATCAGGTCGCGAAAGACTTGAAGTCACAGAAAACCAACCTAATTGGAGTGGTTGTCCCTCGGGTCTCATCCCACGCGACTGCCCAAGGTGTGGACGGATTAACCCGCATTATTGAACAGGCAGGCAAGCACGTCCTTTTAGCCAACACCCATCAACTGCATGCCAAAGAGCTTGAGTATATCCAGATTTTTAATCAGAAACGGGTTGAGGGCATTATTTTTTATGCCACTCACTTAGATCAGCAGTTAGTGAAAGCCATTCAAGCGTCTGCGGTTCCTGTGGTGCTGGTTGGGCAGGATGGGTCGATGTATAATATTCCCAGTGTGGTCCATGATGATGTCCGTGTTGGTTTTGAAGCGGGCAATCGTTTCATTAAAGCTGGGTGTCGGCATATTGGTTTTATCGGCGTACAAAGTGATGATACGGCGGTAGATGCACTGCGCTCTGACGGCTTAAGCCAAGCCCTTTCTATGCACAACCAAGCGTTGGAGTTTCATGAACGTGGCGACTTCTCTCTGGAGTCGGGCTATCGCGTCGCTAAAAAGGTCGCTCAGGCCTATCCTCATTTGGATGGTTTGTTCTGTGCCACTGACCGTTTGGCAGTGGGGGCAATTAAAGGCTTGCAAGAAATGGGCATCGCGGTGGGGGAAGCCGTGAAAGTACTGGGTGTGGGAAACGACGAATTAGGCTATGTGAGCACCCCAAGTTTGTCGACGTTTCACTATCCTTTTGAAAAAGCAGGGGAAAACTCAGCAAAAATGTTACTGTCTTTAATTGAAGGGCAGGGACAAGAAATGAGCAAGGTGGTATTAACTTTTGAATCAGTAACTCGTCAAACGTGTGACTAGGGTTATGGCGTGTAGGGATAATTATGCGCACTGACTCACAGACGGTTCATCAATTCTTAAAGATTAACTATAAAAACTTGCTATCAAACTCAGTGTTTTATATTTTGAGAACGTTCCCAAAATATTAGGTAAGACTATGTCTCTTGATTTACTGATTGAATTAGCTGGTGGTATGGATAATATCTGCCGGATTTTAACCCCTTCAAATCTTGTTACTGTCGCAGTACTTGATAAGCATCGTATCCATACATTACCTCAAGATGTCACCATGACATCGGTATTAGGGGAATGGCAACTGAGTATGGCGCGAGGGTCAATCTGTGATGAAGAGCTTCGTCAGGTCGGGCAAATTATTGCTGAGCAGCAAGTGCGCCGAGCTCAAGCTTACCTGACCCCAACCGCGTCAGCATATCGTCCACTGTGGCACATTTCGCCTCCACAAGGTCTGCTTAATGATCCCAATGGTTTTGTCTATCATCAAGGCGAGTATCATTTGTTTTATCAGTGGTATCCGTATGCGTGTGAGCATAAAGACAAGTACTGGGTTCACTTGACCAGTTCCGATTTAGTCAATTGGGACTACCGTTCTGTGGCTTTAACTCCCTCAGACTGGTTCGATAGTCATGGGGCGTTTTCCGGGCATGCGGTTTCTCAAGAGGACGGCTTATACGTATTTTATACAGGAAATATCCGCCTTGGGGAGAATCGAGATAGACAAACAACCCAGTGTTTAGCCGTGTCTCGCGATGGCCGTCAGTTTACTAAGTGTGGTCCGGTCATTCGTCAATTACCGCCGGGCGTCACTGAACATATTCGCGATCCGAAAGTTTTTTATGCCAACAATGAATGGGTAATGTTGCTTGGGGCGCAAACCACAGAGCTCGAAGGTCGTTTAGCCGTCTATCGGTCCCACAATTTAACCGAATGGCAGTTTGATGGTTTATATGGTGATGAAATAGCGCAAGGCTATATGTGGGAGTGTCCTGATACGTTTGAACTGAGCGGACAACGGTTTTTTGTATTCGGTCCTCAGGGAATCAAGGATGCGAACCCTCATCATACGATTGGTCACCAGAATCGCATTTATCGTATGTCTTTGGATGAACATAATCACCCTCAGCTCCATGAAGGCTGGCAATTAGATGCGGGTTTCGACTTCTATGCGCCGCAAACCGCCCAGACAATCGACGGTCGTCGGGTCATGATTGGATGGATGGGGCTGCCCGACGAAGTGGATCAACCTAGCTGTGATGACCAATGGTTACATCAATTGACGATGTTGAGAGAAATTCATTGGGAGCAAGGACGATTGAAGCAGCGTCCCGCACAAGAACTGCTCCAATTACGCCAAGCACCTCGTTCACTGTTATTAAATGCGACCGTTCAGGATGCGATGTGTAAGTCGTATGAGCTGACATTAGACCTGCAATGGGGCCAAGAGCTGCGTTTAATGGTCAAGGGTGACCAGTATGTCAGTCTCGTTGCCGACCGAGCTAAAGGGGTGTTACGCCTAGATAGGCAACACACGGACCTGCGTGAAGGGGATGTGATTCGTGAGTTGCCATTAACGAGCAGATGCATTGCATTAACCCTCTTTGCAGACCAATCCTCACTCGAGATTTTTATTAACGATGGGGATAAGGTGATGACCGCGCGTGTGTTTACCTCGCCTGATGCGAGCGGCATTGTGTTGTTGGGCGGTGAGGTGCAAGCGACCTTGTATCCTTTACAGGCCGCGAAGGCCCCATTTAGAGCTTAGCTCTTTACCGCAAGTCTTCAGTCAAAAAACGCAGCCATTGAGCTGCGTTTTTTATCGCCATAGATATGACAAGGGTCGAAAAGGTCAGTGGAAGAGTGCAATCAGCAAGGATTGTGTGGGGGGAAGTAAGACCGCTTCTCCATGGCCACCACGCGAGAGGAAATGCGTGCAATAAAAAAGCCTGGATATATCCAGGCTTTGACATTGATACATAGTCACTGGTGTGATGAAAACTAGAACCAAGTTTCCATTTGCAGAGCAAACAAGGTCTCGCCACCATTGCCCATTGTCGGGGTATCGCTTTTCATGCTAACAGCGTAATTGTCTAAATCGCTGCTCCAATCAACATAACTGACGGCAAAACGCAATTCTGGACGGTCAAAGAAGCCTGCAGCGGTCGCCAACTTCAACGTTGGTGCGATGGTCGCTTTGTAATAACCTCCTTGTGCTGACTTGTTCGAATTGTCTAAGTCCATGTATTGGTATGAACCTTCATAGACCATCTCAAAGTTTTCATTGAACGCTTGTGAAACTCGAACGTTCATTGTTGCCCACGTGTATTTGTCGTGATCGAGGATGCGGTCTTCGCTGTACTCGGCCATAAATGCCGGTGCCACACTCCAGGTGTCATTGATGGCGGTGGTACCAAATGAGAAAATACGTACCGCTTTGGCATCATCGTTTAGGTTTCCATCAGAACCGACGGCTTTGAGTTGGGCACCCAAACCGGAACCAATTAACATCCCCGTTTTCGACATACCAGGATTGATTCCGTAGAAACTGTCCGCATGGTAAGCAAATAGGGCATGGAAACCATGGTTCGCGCGTTTTGATGCCGGCGCATCAGCGGTGACGCGGTCATTATCTTTTGAGTCCATGGCACTTAGCATCACTTGCCATGGGCCAATTCGGTTGTTCATCGTTGCAATGTAGTTTTCAATGTCGGTGCCCGCACTTTCAACCGAACCAAAATCACGGCCATAAATGGAAAAGTTCGCTTTCCAATCGTCGCCTAACTGAACATCGTAAACACCCGCACCCGTACCGGCTAGGAAGATAACGTCTGAATCCATAAAGTGAATATCAAAGTTGTCACGGTCAAAACGTTTCCCTGCCCAAACCGTTGCATTGGAAAATGCGCCGGTGAATGTTGGCAATCCAGTGAGCTCTGAATAGACTTGGCGTACATTCAAGTCACTCTCGTCGGCTGTCCAATCGTTACTGGTTTCTACGCCATCTGCTAACATAAGATGAAAGCGCGCATTGGAGCCATTATCTAATTGACGATTATGGATGAAGTTTGCTTCGAGGTAATTGTCGTCTTCTAATCCTAAACGACCGACCGGAGCGCCGAGAGCGCCAGCTGCCGTCATATAAGGACCCGTTCCCGTCGCCCCTTGATGGTCTTCATTCACTAATAAACCAGAACGCGCATACCCTTTAAATTCAAAGACAGGATTGGTTGGTTCTTGTGTTGCACGTTGCTGAGCGGTTTGAATCCCTTGCTGCTCTTTGGTTTGCATACGTTGGGCATCTTCATTTTGCTCTAAACGTGCTTGTAATTCATCAATCCTTTGTTCGAGCTCTGCCATGGTAGGGGCAGCCCAAGCTGAGGACATCGGTAGTAGGGTAGCGATCGCTAATGTAAGTGCTTTTATTTTCATTATTAAAACTCCGGTAGGGTTGAATCGTAATTGGATAGTCTGCAAACGTTCCCAATTAGTTATGCAACAATGTCGGAAGTCCTTCACTTTAAGAGGACACGTTGTTCTATTTGTTCGCACACATAGCTTTCTAAGCCATGCTTTGGTATGGCAAGACTATAACGATAATTAGGTGGGAACGTTCCCTTTTTTAAGCGAAAGTTCTACGTACATCACGCTCTCGATCGTGCTTTGTGAAGTGATTCATAAACTGACGTTTTAATGGCGTTGGATTGAAGATTTTGTGAAGTCACAACTTGCCCAAGAGATCGAGGGGCTGATCTCTTGGGGTAGGAAGCAAGCCGTTAGGCGAGGTATTGATGTAATTGGGTTTGATTTGGAAGGGCGGTCATTGCGCCTTTAGCGGTTGTGGCTAGGGCGCCACATGCATTTGCCACACGGACTGCTTGTTCAATGATGTGTTGCTGATTCCAGTCACCTTGTGCTGACAGTTGGCTTAATAACCCGCCAACAAACGCATCCCCAGCACCGGTCGTATCGATAGGAGAGGCTGCGCGTCCTTCAATCAATTGTTGTTGATTATCGTAGATGACCAATGCGCCTTTCGCACCTTGGGTGACCACTACCAGTGGAATACGATATTGTTCTAATTGGGCTAAGCCTTGCTCAAGCGTGTCGGTTTGAGTTAAGTAGGTGAGCTCTTCTTCTGAAAATTTCACCATGTCAGCCATGGCAATCGCCTGCATGACGGTAGGGATAAGCTCTGAGCGGTCCGCCCACACTTCTTCTCGTAAATTTGGGTCGAAGCTAATGTATCCTTGGGCTTCTTTCATGGCCGACATGGCTTGTAATGTCGCGCTGCGGCTTGGCTCATTGGCAAGGGCAATTGAGCAGGCATGTAACCATTGTTTCGGTTGAAACGCTGGAACGTCTGTCGAAGTCATAAACTGATCGGCGCTGGGCTTGACCATAAAGGTGAAACTGCGTTCTCCGTCATTGTCTAAATCCACTACAACCGTTGAGGTGCGTTGCACTGGGTCCGTGTTCAATTGTTGGCAGTTGACGTTTTCTTCAATTAAGGTATTGCGTAAAAAGTGGCCAAAAGGATCGTCGCCGACGCGACCGAAGAAGGCCGCATCTCCACCTAATCGAGCAATACCGACGGCGACATTCGCGGGGGCGCCACCTGGGCATTTTAAGTAGCGCTGTGTATCGTCAGGAATTAGGTCAACAACGGCATCACCCGTTACCCATACTCGGTTCATATGTTATACCTCATGATCGTGTGTCTGAAACGCTAAAAATGGACTGGGAAAATAAACTGGGAATACTAAATTGGTCACGTTCCCAATTTGTGATGATTATAACGATAACCGGATCGATAAGTCAGAATCTAACCATAAACCTTGAAGCGCTTCACATCAAATTCAAGAGGGAACTCGCCGTTAGGCACGGCCATCGCGGCGCTGATGGTTATTTAAACGTTATTGCATATGCATATATTCAGGGTATAAACGCGAGTATTACTGCTTATTATGCAACATCTATGAATAATGAGGTGATTGAAGAGAGACTCATAGCAGATTTGACCAAGGTCTGGTCAGATTTTGCGTCGTGTTTTTATACGTTTTGCCTGAATCTTATACAGAATTCACAAAAAAATGACGTTCAGAGCAATAATTCCGACAATTCATTAGACCTTGATGCAACCAAGTGATAGATTCTTTGCCGTTTTCTTAAGCTGCCTCCCAGCGTTTGGTCAGTTTAATAACAAAACACATTATGTGAGTTTTTTGTGGGTTTACTTAAACACTTATTTGTGATTCAAAAGCTTAGCTTTTAAATCACATATCAGATGGACATGTCTTGGATATGACAGGCCATTTTTAGATAGTAAATTTCTTCAATGATTGGTAATGTGTGCTTCTTCTCCGTAAGGGTAAAAGTGTTGATGATCTGTAGAATCAACCTTTTACATGTGCCGTTCAACAAACTTTACGGGGACGTCATGGATGCAGAATAAAAACTTGGAGTTTATGCATGTATAAAAATAAAATTACTCAAGCGCTTATCTTGAGTGCTGGACTAGCGATGGCTACGTCTTCTTTCTCTTCTTTCGCAGCCCATGTTCCTGATGGAACTAAACTTGCGAAAAAACAAGAGCTTGTTCGTGGTAATGGTTCTGAAGTTGCCACTATCGATCCCGCAAAAATTGAAGGTACGCCTGGCTCGGCTGTCGCTCGCGATCTTTACGAAGGTCTCGTCTCAGAAGATGACTACGGTAAAATCATCCCTGGTGTTGCCAAAACCTGGGAAACCAAAGACAACAAAACCTTTACGTTCCACCTCCGTCACGATGCAAAATGGTCAAATGGCGACCCGGTAACGGCGCATGATTTTGTCTATTCATGGCAACGTGCGGTCGATCCAGCGACGGCCTCTCCTTATTCTTGGTACCTAGAAATGACCACGATGCAGAACGCAGCGGCAATCATTGATGGTAAAAAAGATAAGTCGACACTGGGTGTGAAAGCGTTGGATGATTACACGCTACAAGTTCAGCTTGACACGCCAGTTCCATACTTTGTGAAAATGATGGCGCATACTACTATGATGCCAGTCAACAAAAAAGTCGTGGAAAAGTGGGGTAACGATTGGACTAAGCCTGAACACTTTGTGGGTAATGGTGCGTTTAAACTTGAGAAATGGATTATCAACGAACGCATGGTATTGGTTCGTAACAAAGAGTACTGGGACAATGCCCATACGGTACTGAATAAAGTGACGTACCTACCGATTGAAAACCAGAACGCTGAAATGAACCGTTTCTTGTCGGGTGAATTAGACTTTACTGATGACGTGCCACTAGAACAGTACCGTCGTTTGAAAAAACAGCATCCAAAAGAGTTGAGAACTGTCGGTAACTTAGCGACTTACTACTATGGTTTCAATACAACACGCAAACCATTTAATGATGCTCGTGTCCGTCGTGCGTTATCGTATGCAATCAACCGTGACATTATTGCGAAAGCGATTCTAGGCCAAGGCCAAAAACCCGCTTACACAATGACGCCTGAAATCACCGCTGGATTCGATGCGCCTATACCTGCTTATGCAAAATGGACGCAAAAAGAGCGTGTTGCGAAAGCGAAAGAGCTATTGAAAGAAGCGGGTTATGATAAATCTCACCCATTGAATTTCACTCTGCTATACAACACCAACGAAAACCACAAGAAGATTGCTACAGCCATTCAATCGATGTGGAAAAAAGAGTTGGGCGTGAATGTTGAGCTTGAAAACCAAGAGTGGAAAACCTTCCTCGATACACGTCGTGATCGCAACTATGATGTGACTCGCGCGGGTTGGAACGGTGACTATAACGAAGCGTCGACTTTCCTATCTTTGATGCAATCAAATAACGCATCAAACGACCAAGGCTACAACAGCAAAGAGTACGATGGTGTTATGGCGAAAGCGATGAAGTCTACGTCTGAAGCTGAGCGTACCAAGCTATATTCGCAAGCAGAAAAAATTCTGGCTCGCGATATGCCGATTGCGCCTATCTATCAGTACGTGAAAACGCGTTTGGTATCGACCCAAGTCGGTGGTTACCCAATGCACAACGCTGGCGATAACTTGTACTCTAAAGATATGTACATCAAAGCAAAATAATACTTCGTTAGCCAAGTAATGATATGACTCTGCATGCGTGTTGGCATGCAGGTCTTTTCCATTTTTAATGTCACAGACTGTAAGAGTGAGTTTATGCTTAAATTCATTATCAAAAGGATTTTGGAAGCGATTCCAACCATGTTGGTGTTGATCACGATCTCCTTTTTTCTAATGCGCTTCGCGCCAGGTAACCCGTTCTCAACGGAACGTGCACTACCGCCGCAGGTAATGGCAAACATCAACGCCAAGTACGGGCTAGATAAGCCGGTATCTGAGCAGTATTTTACCTACCTAAGTAATGTTATTACGAAAGGCGATTTCGGCCCTTCATTTAAATACAAAAACTATTCAGTGAATGAACTGATGAGCAGCGCCTTACCTGTTTCTGCTAAAGTCGGTTTTGTTGCGTTTATCTTTACCGTCATTTTTGGGGTAGGGATCGGCACGATTGCGGCATTGCGACAAAACACATGGATAGATTATTCGATTATGTCACTGGCAATGATAGGTGTGGTATTACCGTCGTTCGTCCTTGCTCCTATCTTGATCTACATTTTCTCAATTACGTTGCACTGGGCACCGGCCGGTGGTTGGTTTGGCGGCCAGTTAAAATATATGGCGTTGCCAGTATTAGCCATGTCGATGATGTACATTGCGACTTTTGCGCGTGTGACTCGTGGCTCAATGATTGAGACGCTCAACAGTAACTTTATCCGTACCGCACGCTCAAAAGGTTTGAACTACGGTTATATTGTGGTTAAGCATGCTCTACGCCCAGCAATGTTACCGGTTGTCTCTTACATGGGTCCTGCCTTTGTTGGGATTATCACTGGCTCTGTGGTTGTTGAAACCATTTTCGGTCTACCGGGTATTGGTAAATTGTTCGTGAATGCGGCATTTAACCGTGACTACTCGTTAGTAATGGGTGTGACCATCTTAATTGGTTTCCTATTCATTCTGTTTAACGCCATCGTAGATATTGTGTTGGCTTACATTGATCCGAAAATTCGTTACTAAGAGAGTCGAGAGCTATGTTAACTAAAAAAGAAAACTTGGACGCGATCGAAAAATTCTCTGAGAACTTGGAAATCGAAGGTCGCAGTTTATGGCAAGATGCTCGTACGCGTTTCATGCGAAACAAAGCGGCGATGGTCAGCTTATTCATTCTTGCTTTGATCACCTTATCGGTCATTTTTATTCCGATGGTATCTCAATATACATTTGATGATACGGATTGGTATGCAATGCATGCGGCTCCGTCTATGGCGCATCTATTTGGTACCGATGCATTGGGTCGTGATTTATTTGTACGTACCCTAGTCGGCGGTCGTATTTCTCTGATGGTCGGGATACTCGGCGCGTCGGTAGCGGTGACGATTGGCACACTGTATGGTGCGGCGTCCGGCTTTATTGGTGGCCGCGTTGACCGTGTCATGATGCGTGTCCTAGAAATTTTGAACTCGATCCCGTTCATGTTCCTTGTCATTGTATTGGTGACCTTCTTTGGACGTGAAATCTATCTGATTTTCGTTGCGATTGGTGCGATTGCTTGGTTGGATATGGCACGAATTGTCCGAGGCCAAACGTTAAGCCTACGAAGCAAAGAGTTTATTGAAGCGGCGCATGTGTGCGGCGTCAGTCGCTGGAACATCATTACTCGTCATATCGTTCCAAACGTTTTGGGTATTGTGGCGGTGTATTCCACCTTGCTGATTCCAAGCATGATTTTAACCGAATCCTTTTTATCGTTCCTAGGTCTAGGTGTGCAAGAGCCAATGACCAGTTGGGGGGCTCTACTGCAAGAAGGTGCGGGGACTATGGAAGTTGCCATTTGGCAATTGATTTTCCCAGCGATCTTTATGGTAGCCACTCTGTTCTGCTTTAACTATGTCGGCGATGGTCTGCGTGATGCACTCGATCCAAAAGATCGCTAACGACACAAGCAACGATTAAGGAAACGATTATGAGTTTATTAAACGTACAAGATCTGCGTGTCGAATTTACCACTCAAGATGGTATGGTGACCGCAGTTAATGATTTGAACTTCTCTCTAGAGAGAGGGGAAACCTTAGGCATCGTAGGCGAATCAGGGTCAGGGAAATCTCAGACTGTATTTGCTCTCATGGGCTTATTGGCGAAAAACGGCATCATCTCGGGCAGTGCTCAATTTGAAGGCCAAGAAATTTTAAATTTGCCAGAATCGAAAATTAATAAGATTCGTTCACAGCAAATTTCGATGATTTTCCAAGATCCAATGACGTCATTGAATCCTTATATGAAAGTCAGCACCCAGTTGATGGAAGTTCTCATGCTGCATAAAGGCATGGGAAAAAGCGCAGCGTTTGAAGAATCGGTGCGCATGTTGGAAGCGGTGAAAATCCCAGAAGCGCGCAAGCGTATTAATATGTATCCGCATGAGTTCTCTGGCGGTATGCGTCAGCGCGTAATGATTGCCATGGCATTATTGTGCAATCCTAAGCTATTAATCGCCGATGAACCGACAACCGCACTGGATGTAACGGTACAAGCTCAAATCATGGACTTATTGAATGAGCTGAAAAGTGAATTCAATACCGCCATCATTATGATTACCCATGATTTAGGCGTTGTCGCTGGGTCGTGTGACAAAGTGCTTGTGATGTATGCTGGCCGTACGATGGAGTATGGCAAAGTGGATGAGATCTTCTATAAGCCTGCTCACCCGTATACCGAAGGTCTGCTCAAAGCGATTCCACGCCTTGACACCGAAGGGGAGATTTTGCCAACGATTCCGGGTAATCCGCCGAACTTGCTGAATTTACCTCAAGGTTGTCCTTACCAAGACCGTTGTCATCGTGTAATGGACCGTTGTAAGCGTGAAGCACCGATTTTAACGCCATTTGGTGATGGCCGTCAGCGTGCGTGTTTTTCTGATATGGAGACGTGGAACCTATGAGCGATCAAACCCCCATTCTAGATATTAAAGATTTAAAAGTTCACTTTAGTATCGCAGCGAAATCCGCTTGGCCTTGGAGCAAGCCATCACAGCTGAAAGCGGTTGATGGTGTCAATGCGCGTCTTTATGAGGGAGAGACCTTAGGCGTTGTTGGTGAATCCGGTTGTGGTAAATCTACGTTTGCACGCGCCATTATTGGTCTGGTTGAAGCCTCCCACGGTGAAGTTGTGTGGCTTGGGCAAGATTTGACTCGCATGAAAGAAGTTCAGCGCCGTGAAACACGTAAAGACATTCAAATGATCTTTCAAGATCCGTTGGCGTCTCTTAACCCACGGATGACGATTGGCGATATCATTGCTGAGCCGCTGAAGACGTTCTATCCAGAACTGTCTAAACAAGAAGTGAAGCAAAAAGTTAAAGAAATGATGGACCGTGTGGGTCTGTTGCCTAACGTGATTAACCGTTATCCACATGAATTTTCAGGTGGACAATGCCAACGTATTGGTATTGCGCGAGCCCTAATTTTACGCCCTAAAATGATCATCTGTGATGAGCCAGTCTCAGCTCTGGATGTGTCGATTCAAGCGCAAGTTGTCAACTTACTGAAAGAAATCCAGAAAGAGCTTGGCTTGAGCTTGGTGTTTATCGCGCATGATTTATCAGTAGTAAAACACATCTCTGATCGCGTCATGGTGATGTATCTTGGCCACGCGGTTGAGGTTGGGACATCGGATCAGTTATTCACAAACCCATTGCACCCTTACACCAAGGCGTTGATGTCTGCGGTACCTATTCCGGATCCTCAAAAAGAGCGAGAAAAGAAAATTGAGATGCTTGAAGGCGATTTACCTTCACCAATCAATCCTCCCTCTGGCTGTGTTTTCCGAACACGTTGCCCAATTGCAACGCCAGAGTGTGCCCAAACAAAACCCACTCTCAAAGGCAGCGATGCACATAGTGTCTCCTGTTTACATGTGGAAGCGTAAGTTCAGCCTGTGACGGGCTTTAAGCGTGGCTCTTCGGGGTCACGCTTTTTTTATGTTCGAAATATTTGAATGACTAAGCCAATTTGTAACGGTTAAGCCTACTCACCACTTCTTTATACTGTCGGTAATTGAATACGGTAAACACAGCATGAGGTGTATATGGGTAAACTAATTGAAGGTGTTTGGTACGACCAATGGTACGACACAAAACAGAGTAAGGGACGCTTTCAACGTGAAGATGCAGGTTTCCGTGATCACATTAGTGATGATGCAAACGCCCCATTTCCCGCTGAGTCAGGTCGTTATCATTTGTATGTCTCTCTGGCGTGCCCTTGGGCGCATCGAGCCCTGATTTTTCGAGAATTAAAAGGGTTAACCGATCACATTGATATCACGGTCGTCTGTCCAGACATGTTACAACACGGTTGGGTATTTGGTATGCCAGAGCCATTATATGGCTTGACCAAATTACACCAACTGTATACGAAAGCGAAACCGGATTATTCTGGCAGGGTAACAGTACCGGTGCTTTGGGATAAACAGACAGAAACCATCGTCAGCAATGAGTCTGCAGATATTATTCGTATGTTTAATAGTGCGTTTAATGAGATCACCGGTAATCACGATGACTTTTATCCGCAACATTTGCGTGAGCAAATTGATGAATGGAATGCGTTTATTTACCCTAATGTGAATAATGGCGTTTATCGCTGCGGTTTTGCAACGACTCAAGAAGCCTATGAAGATGCGTATGACGATTTATTCGCGGCGCTTGATAAAATTGAGCGACATCTTGCGACGCATCGCTACTTAGTGGGCGGACAGATAACCGAAGCCGACTGGCGTTTATTTACGACTCTCATTCGTTTTGACGCCGTGTATTTTGGGCATTTTAAATGCAATGCTCGTCGCATCCAAGACTATCCAAACTTACGTGAATACACCAAAGAGCTGTATCAGTATGGCAAGGTTGCGCAGACAACAGATTTTTATCATATCAAACGTCACTATTACTTTAGCCACACTATGATTAATCCAACGCAAGTGGTTCCTAAAGGACCACAATTGGATTTATCCTCACCTCATCAGCGCGAGCAACAAGTCCAAACATCACTATAATAGTATTCATATGCTTTAGAGGTATGGCAGTTCGATAAGAATCTGTCATTCTCTAAAGCATATCTATAATCTCTGTGTGATAATAAAAACATGTGCATAGTGCAAAGCTAACTTTTTCATGTGGTGACATGAATCCATGTCCTACCTATGAGTCAATTAGAGTGTACATTAACGGTCCATAACACTGGGGTCTCTCAACGGGGTATGGACTTAATGATCGATCGCTAATCTCCTTGATTTGGGGTTAGTTCCGCTACTGATAGGTAATTTATGTTTTTTAAACGTTCTCAAGATAGTCACGCTTCCCTTAAGGATTTGTATCCTGATTATATTTATTCGTCTTTAAAAGATTATGTCGCTTGGATTGAATTTAATCTCGATGGCACCGTCAGAGAGGTGAACGATCTATTCTTAGGGATTATTGGCTATCAGCGGAATGAAATCATTGGTCAACACCATCGCCTGTTATGTTTAGCAAGTGAAACCAGCTCGCCTAGTTATCAAACTTTTTGGGAAAATTTAAGAGCAGGAAAACCTCAAAAAGATGTGTTTACTCGGGTCAACAAATCCGGTGATCTAGTGATTTTGGATGCCACTTACTTTCCAATCTTAAATCATCAAGGTGAGGTGGTGGCCATCGGCAAACTCGCAACGGATATCTCCACACTGTACAACGAACAACAGCAAAAAGAATCGGTGCTGCATGCGCTAGATCGTTCTATGGCGTGTATAGAATTTGATTTACAGGGCAATATCTTAACAGCCAACGACAATTTCTTGCGAGTGCTGGGCTATCAAGCCAGAGAGTTGATCGGGAAAAATCACCGTATCTTTTGTGACGAGACCTTTTATGCCGACAATCCCGATTTCTGGTCGTCGTTGGCGAAAGGACAATTTCGGACAGGGCAATTTTTACGTAAAAGTAAAACTGGACATGATGTATGGATCGAGGCGAGTTACAACCCGATCTTCGGAGCGACAGGAGAGGTCGTCAAGGTGGTGAAATTCGCGACCGACATCAGTGAGCGTGTTGAAGAGAACTTAGCGATTGCACGTGCCTCGGATTTGGCTTATCAGACATCGTTGGATACGGCAAAGGTGAACCAAGAGGGCATACGTTTGTTGACTGATGCGGTCAATATCTCTGAAGAAACCTCCCAGCATGTTGAAAAAACGATGGATAAGATGAATGTGTTGAATGAAAGTTCAAGCAATATTGAAAATATGGTGTTGACCATCCGAAGTATTGCAGAGCAAACCAATCTATTGGCATTGAATGCCGCGATTGAAGCGGCTCGCGCTGGTGAATATGGACGCGGTTTTGCGGTGGTGGCCGATGAAGTGCGGCAACTGGCCTCACGCACACAAAGTTCGACCTCGCAGATTGAAAGTGTGGTGGCGAGTAACCGTACGCAGCTTAACGATGTGACCGGCACCATGAACCAAGTGTGTGAGATCGCTCAACAGGGCCGAGACAAAATCACGCAGGTATCACAGGTAATGGATGAGATTTATGCGGGCGCAGAGAAGGTTTCGACGACTGTTGCCAATCTCAAGGCTCACAATTAACGCGACGGTTAGTGTGTGAAGACCAATAAAAAAGCCCTCTTAACGAGGGCTTTTATTATGTCAGGCCAACTGGCAATTATTGCTGCTGAGTGGCTTGAATCGCGGTAAGCGCGATGGTGTAAACAATGTCGTCAACCAATGCGCCACGAGAAAGGTCGTTCACTGGTTTACGCATACCTTGCAGCATTGGACCGATTGAAACGAGATCGGCTGAACGTTGCACAGCTTTATACGTTGTATTACCTGTGTTGAGATCTGGGAATACAAAGACAGTTGCTTTACCTGCTACTGGAGAATTTGGTGCTTTTGAGGCCGCCACGTTTTCCATGATAGCTGCGTCGTATTGAAGTGGACCATCGATAACGAGATCAGGACGTTTTTCTTGTGCCAATTTCGTTGCTTCACGCACTTTATCGACATCCGCGCCTTTACCTGATGTCCCGGTTGAGTAGGAAATCATTGCGACGCGTGGATCAATACCGAAAGCGGCGGCAGAGTCAGCCGATTGAATCGCGATTTCTGCGAGCTGTTCAGCGGTTGGATCTGGGTTGATCGCACAGTCGCCGTATACCAATACTTGATCAGGCAGTAGCATGAAGAAGATAGAGGATACGATTGACGCGTTCGGTGCTGTCTTGATGATTTGGAATGGAGGCACAATCGTGTTGGCTGTGGTATGAACGGCACCAGAAACCAAACCGTCGACTTCGCCAGCTTCTAGCATCATCGTACCAAGGAAAACCGAGTCTTCGAGTTTTTCACGTGCAACCACTTCCGTCATGCCTTTTTTGGCACGTAATTCGACAAGACGCGCCACGTATTTTTCACGGACAGAGTCTGAATCGATGATATCAACGCCGGCACCTAACTGAACGCCTTGCTGAGCGGCAACACGTTTGATTTCTTCAGGGTTGCCCAACAGAACACAGTTGGCGATGCCACGTTCAGCACACAGCGCTGCCGCTTTAACGGTACGAGGTTCATCACCTTCAGGCAAGACAATACGCTTACCTGCTTTACGAGCGAATTCTGTTAACTGGTAACGGAATGCTGGTGGGCTTAGACGACGGATACCTTGAGTGCCTTCGGCGAGCGAATCAATCCATGGGCCATCAATGTGTCCTGCAACGTGATCGCTGACGTGCTCGGCACGCTCTTTATCATCGGCTGGGACTTCTAAGCTGAAGCTTTGTAAGTTCAGAGAAGTCTGCCATGTGTTGCCTTGTGCTTTGAAAACCGGTAAACCGGAATCAAAGGCGGGCTTACATAGATCGACAATCTCAGTTGGAATGTCGTAACCACCGGTTAATAGGATCGCACCGATTTCCACGCCGTTCATTGCAGCAAGGGCTGCAGCAACGATGACATCAGGACGGTCCGCAGAGGTGACGAGCAATGAACCTGGCTTGAAGTGTTCAATCATATTGGGGATTGAACGAGCACAGAATGTGATGCTCTTGATGCGGCGCGTGTTGATATCACCTTGGTTGATGATGTCTGCGTTCAAGTGCTTCGCCATATCGATTGCGCGGGTGGCAATTAAGTCGATGTTCCAAGGCACACAGCCCAATACGCGGATAGGGCTGGTGTTGAAAATTTCCATGACTTCTAAATTGGCTTGCTTAGCAGCATCGCTACCGTCAAACATTTCAGATAGGTCAGGGCGAGTACGGCCCGCTTCATCCACTGGCGCATTCAGTTTATTGATGATGACGCCTTTGATGTTTTTATTTTTTGTACCACCAAAGTGAGAGCATGCTACTTCAATGCGCTCTTTTAATTGTGTTGGGTTATCCAGCCCAGGGCTTGCAACAAACACAATTTCCGCGCCAAGTGTCGCGGCGATATCGGCGTTGACTTGGTTGGCGAATGGATGCTTACGTGTTGGTACCAAACCTTCAATCAAGGTCACTTCTGTTGTGTTGACTTGGTTGTAACGCTCGACAATCGTTTCTAGTAGTACATCGGATTGTTCGTTACCTAGCCAGTTTTCCGCAACAGACATCGCGATAGGCTCGGCGGTCTTGATCTCTTGACCAACGATAGTCGATGTCAAATCTGGGCCATCGCCGCCTTGACGAGGTTGAGAAATTGGCTTGTAGAAAGAAACGCTCACGCCTTTACGTTCAGCGGCACGGAGAGTACCCATGCTGATGCTGGTAAGGCCGACGCCTGAGCTAATAGGGATTAGCATAATAGTGCGGGACATTGATTCAATACCTCTAGCTGTCGATAACAATCTAACCCATGATTAGACTGAATGAGTAAAGCCTAACTTCTTATTCCTTAGGAATAGGAGTTAAGCCCCAATAAAGCACTGGCTAACATGATGTTAGCCAGTGGAGTTGTTTAGATACCTGCTAGACGCGCAGTATCTTCTGCAATGACCATTTCTTCGTTAGTTGAAATCACCATCGCTGGTACACGACTCGCTTCTGTCGTGATGACGCCTTCGCCACCGAAGCGGGCTTTAAGGTTGGCGTCACTGTCTACATCAACACCCAAAATAGCCAGACGGTTGAGGACCATTTCACGGATTGGCGCTGAGTTTTCACCAATACCACCCGTGAACACGATCGCATCAAGACGGCCGTCTAGAGTGGCCGTGAAACCCGCCACGTATTTTGCTAGGCGATGACAGAACACGTCCATAGCGCGTGTTGCTTCTTCTTTTTTACCGTAGTTGTCTTCAACGAAACGACAATCTGAAGACACTTCAGTTAACCCTTGTAGACCGGATTCTTTGGTCAGCATGGTACCAATTTCTTCCATTGAATAGCCAAGAGCGTTATATAGATGAAAAATGATTGCAGGGTCGATATCACCACAACGAGTGCCCATCACTAGGCCTTCTAGCGGAGTTAGACCCATGGATGTGTCGACTGATTTACCGTTTTTAATCGCACATACAGAGGCGCCGTTACCTAAGTGACAGTTGATGATGTTCAACTCGTCTGCAGGCTTACCGAGACGCTCAGCCGCAACACGAGTAATAAACAGGTGAGAGGTACCGTGCATGCCGTAACGACGAATGGCATGGTCTCTATATAGACTGTATGGCAATGCGTATAGGTACGCTTCCTCTGGCATGGTTTGGTGGAACGCGGTATCAAATACGGCCACGTTTTTAAGTCCAGGGAATGCTTTCATTGCCGCTTTAATCCCAATGATATGGGCTGGGTTATGAAGCGGTGCAAATGTAGCGCTGTCTTCAATGCCGGCGATGACACTATCATCGATCAATGCTGATTTAGTGAACTTCTCGCCACCATGTACGATACGGTGACCAATGGCTTTAAGCTGTTCTGCCAATTCTGGTTTAGAAGCAAGAATCGTTTCTTCGATAAAGTTTAATGCTTCATCATGAGCGGCACCACTGCCAAGTTGAGCTTCGTGCTTACCGTCAAGTTTCCACTTGATACGAGCATCAGAAAGGTGCAAGCACTCGGCAAGACCTGTGAGATGTTCTTCGCCATTCGTAGCGTCAACGATCGCAAACTTAAGCGATGAACTACCACAGTTTAAAACTAAAACCAGCTTAGACATGAGTAACTACCTATACATTAATTAGGGGGCAAAATTTTTCCAAAACCATAGAAATCTCGTTAGATTCGTACTAGTCTTGGTCAATAAATCAGTCCTTGTCCTCGATAAGTGACAAAGGCTCAAAAAATGTCACCAAGTTCCGTGCTAATCTGCTTCTACACTGCCATACTGTCTGTATGATGAGTTCGATGAAGCATACAAGTCCGCAAAGGATAGTGACAGTGCGCTAATATAACAAAAAATTATTTGAAACGTTATTAGCTTTGGTCAATTTTTTATGTCGTTTGTTGAATCATTCAACTATTTTTTAGGAAATAGCGGCCAGAAGAGTGAGAAGTACGTATGAATAATAAAGTCGGCATCATGTATTGTTTAAAAGATGGCCAGAAATATATGGACGCTTGGCCGGTTCGTAAAGAGCTCAATCCCATGTTTCCAGAGCAGCGCATTATAAAAGCGACCAAGTTCGCGGTCAAAGTGATGCCTGCTGTGGCGGCGATCAGTGTATTGACGCAAATGGTGTTTCACAATCAAGCGGCGATGCCACAAGCTATCATCGTAGCGTTGTTTGCGATGAGCTTGCCGATTCAAGGTATTTGGTGGTTAGGGCAAAGAGCGAATACGGCACTTCCCCCCAGTTTAGCTTCTTGGTATCGAGAAATTCATCAGAAAATTCTGGATTCTGGGTTTGCCCTTGAACCGGCTAAATCCAAACCACGGTATAAAGAGCTGGCACAAGTGTTAAACCGTGCATTCCGTCAGCTCGATGACTCGGTGTTTGAACGCTGGTTCTAGGATATCGGACAATCAATTCGGTTAATACATGACCTCTGGCGTGAAGGCGTTCAGAGGTTTTTTATTGTTTTCATTCCTTACTTCACGGATTTCTGGCTATTTTCTCTGTTGATGCTTTTCTTTCTTAATCGATACTGTTAATAATGAGGTATCGCAGAGGATGCGATGTCACATTAGACGACGTTTTAGATTGGCTTTAATTCAAGGAGAGAATGATGAAAGCACGTCAATGGATCAGCACTGCTATCGTTGCAGGTGCCTGCCTAGCTATATCCCCAGCCACTTTGGCGAAAACGGTGACTGTTGCAGTGTCACAAATTGTCGAACACCCAGCGCTTGATGCAACGCGTAACGGCTTACTTGATGGTTTAAAAGCCCGCGGTTATGAGCCCGGCAAAAATCTCAATTTCGATTATAAAACCGCGCAAGGCAACCCTGCGATTGCCGTGCAGATTGCGCGTCAATTTGTTGGAGAAAAACCGGATGTCTTAGTCGGTATTGCCACGCCCACAGCGCAAGCGTTAGCCGCAATGACGCGCACTATTCCAGTCGTATTTACTGCCGTGACTGACCCAGTCGGCGCCAAATTAGTGAAAAACTTGCAACATCCTGGTGCCAATATTACGGGATTGTCTGATTTATCTCCGGTTGCTCAACACGTGGCATTAATTCAAGAAATCATGCCTGCAGTGAAGTCTATCGGTGTAGTATATAACCCAGGCGAAGCGAACTCGGTCAGTCTGATGCAGTTATTGAAAGTATCTGCCGCCAAAGCGGGCATCAAAGTCGTAGAAGCGACAGCCTTAAAAAGTGCTGATGTGCAATCGGCTACACGAGCAATCGCAGCTAAATCGGACATTATTTATGCCTTGATTGATAATACCGTAGCCAGCGCAATTGAAGGCATGGTCGTTGCTGCGAACCAAGCGAAAACGCCCGTGTTTGGCGCGGCGACGTCGTATGTCAAACGCGGAGCCATTGCGAGCTTGGGATTCGATTATTATCAAATTGGACAGCAAACCGCCGAGTATGTCGTGGATATATTGAACGGTAAACAACCCGGTGATATGGCTGTGCGAGTGGCAAAGGGCTCGGATCTTATTTTAAATCAAACCGCTGCCAAAAAATTAGGCATTACCATCCCGCAATCGGTGTTGGCTCGTGCGACGAAAGTTGAATAATACTAAGTTCACTCCAAATTTTGGAGAGAATTTAAAGCAGTAATAAGGAAATGACGATGTCTGCTTTTGCATTTTTTGGCGCACTCGAAATTGGGCTTATCTATGGATTGGTTGCATTGGGAGTGTACTTAACCTTTCGAGTGTTAGATTTTCCCGACCTCAGTGTCGATGGCACCTTCCCGATGGGGGTGGCGGTTGCGGCGACGGCGATTACCGCGGGGATCAATCCGTGGCTGGCGACGGGGATGGCGATCATTGTCAGTGCGGCAATGGGATGGGTAACGGCCTTCTTGACGGTACGCTGTGGAATACTCAATTTATTGGCTTCCATTCTTACCATGATCGCGGCTTTTTCTATCAATATTCGTATCATGGGGCGCCCTAATATGGCCCTGCTAGGGCAAGATACCATTTTGACACCCTTTGAATCATGGGGGGAGGCCATGTACGTGCGCCCGCTCGTGGTCGGTCTATTGGTGTTGCTATCGGCTTGGTTCGTCGTGCGGTTATTGAATAGCGATTTTGGCTTAGGGATGCGTGCGACCGGAGTGAATGCGCGTATGGTCGCCGCACAAGGGGCGAATACGGGGTTTTATACCTATTTTTGTTTGGCCATCTCCAACGGTTTTGTGGGGTTTGCGGGGGCGTTATTTGCGCAAACCAACAGTTTTGCGGACGTTACCTCAGGTGTCGGAACGATTGTTGTTGGGCTTGCAGCCGTGATTCTTGGGCAAACGCTCATCCCCGGTAAGAAAATTTGGGTGGCGATTCTCGCCGTTGTGGTTGGCTCGATTGTTTATCGTCTTGCGGTTGCCTTTGCTCTCAGTTCGGGCATGTTCGGTTTGGAAGCGTCGGATTTAAACTTAGTGACCGCGGTGCTGGTGGCCTTAGCCTTGGTACTACCCAAAATGAAACGCGCGCGAACGCGACGTTCTGCCATGAAAGCGGCGACGACACCTTCCCACGCTAATCCGTCGACAGGAGAGTCACGATGATTCAATTAAATGATATTCAGGTGACGTTTAATCCAGGGACCGTCTTGGAAAACCCCGCGCTGCGCGGCGTGAATTTAACCGTAGAGCAAGGCGAATTTCTCACAGTCATCGGCTCAAATGGCGCCGGTAAGTCAACGCTGCTTGGCGCGGTGACAGGTGAGACCGCGATTAACCACGGTCAAGTTATCATTGGTGGTACAGATGTCACGCGTCAGTCCGTTCATCAAAGAGCCAAGCTGTGCGCGCGTGTCTTTCAAGATCCATTGGCTGGCACGTGCAGTTCGCTCACGATTGAAGAAAATATGGCTCTGGCTTATCAGCGTGGTAAAACACGAGGATGGACGTTGGCGTTAGGAGCGAAACGCCGACGGTTATTCCAAGAGCGTATTAGCATTTTAGGGTTGGGCTTGGAAGATCGTTTGAGCGACAGTATTGGCTTGTTATCCGGCGGACAGCGCCAAGCAGTAAGCTTAGTGATGGCAACCCTTGCAGAGAGTCAATTATTGTTACTAGACGAGCATACCGCGGCGCTTGATCCCCGCATGGCATCGTTTATTAATGAGTTAACGAAGCGTATTGTGGCTGAATTTAAGTTGACCGTGATGATGGTGACTCACTCAATGCGTGATGCGCTTGATTGTGGTGACCGTACGGTCATGCTACATCAAGGCAATGTTGTGTTAGATGTGCAAGGGGAGCAACGTGCTGCGATGGGGCTACCCGAGCTATTAGAGATGTTCTCAACAGTACGAGGCGAGAGTGTAACGGATGATGCCTTACTGTTGTCATAACGTTCGGTTGTCATAAAGCGCGATGAGTCATCACTCTGCTAAGCAAAGCGCGAGCGTCTCGAGACGCTCGCGCTTTTCTTTACTACAGGGTGATTTATCACAGTGGTGACTTAGGCAGACAAAGTATCTCGATAGCGCTGCAGGTGGTCAACAATAGGATCGGCGGCGTTGAAGGTACGAATGTCACGAAATAAGTCTTTGGCCTCTGGGTACCCTTGACGTAAAAAGGTAAACCATTGCTTCACTCGATTAGGGTAATATTTGTTCTTATCGCCGCTCATTTCATACTGTGAATAACGGATTAACAGTTCTACGACCTCTGACCA
Organism: Vibrio zhugei; assembly: GCF_003716875.1. Taxonomy (NCBI): domain Bacteria; kingdom Pseudomonadati; phylum Pseudomonadota; class Gammaproteobacteria; order Vibrionales; family Vibrionaceae; genus Vibrio; species Vibrio zhugei. The sequence goes on from NZ_CP033078.1 coordinate 1,177,204, forward strand.
TGCCATAGCGGCGTGGTTATGTTTGACTACATTGCCCAAATTGGGGGTGGTTAAGGCTCCACGGCAGATCATGAGATCGTGAATGCCTGAAAGTGCCATACAACGCTGAGCATCCTCATGATTCCAAATTTCCCCATTGGCCACCAATGACATGGGTGTTTTTTCACGCAGCTTTTTTAAATAGTCCCATTTAATTTCACTGGCTTTATACCCCCCGGTTTTGGTTCGTGCGTGGATCGTTAATTCATCGGCGTTGGCTTGCTCTACGGCATCGACAATCTCATAGCAATCTTCGGGGTCATCCCAGCCGAGTCGAATTTTTGCAGTAACCGGAATCTCATTGGAGACGGCTTGCCGGCATGCCTTTACGACTTGATAGATCAGCTCTGGTGTCTGCAACAAGGCGGCGCCGCCACGGCTTTTATTGACCGTTTTTGCGGGGCAACCAAAATTGAGATCAATACCATCCGCGCCCAACTCTGCCGCTCTGACTGCATTAAATGCCATCCATTCGGGATCTTGCCCGAGTAACTGGACGCGAACAGGTACGTGCGAGCGTGTTCTTGATGCGGTTTTTAACTCCGGACACAAACGATAGAACACATGGTTTGGGATCGGTTGGCTGACCACACGCACAAACTCAGTGACACACAGGTCGTAATCGTTAATTTCTGTTAGTAGTTCGCGCATGAGGTGGTCTAACACACCTTCCATAGGGCCTAAGATGACTCGCATAGATCTTCACATTGATTTGAGGAGGACGAATTGTAGTGTGGTCCACTGGAAATGTCACGGGTTGTTCATGCACTAATCAAGCGCGAGTAAGATCACAGTATTTTCGTTCTTGTAGTAATTAATTCTTAATAAATCTCGTTATACTATGCCAAAACCTAATTGTTGAGACTGATATGACTTACGCGTTAATTTCGAAGGACGCTATTGAAATAGAAGAGACGCCTCTATTTATTGAAGGGGCGGTATTAGCCGCAAATTTTACGACGGATCCGTTACCACCTGAGACTTGGTTACAACACGTGATTCCTGAAGCGGACGTAACAGCCACACGCGTGATTGAAGCGCATTTACAACAGCAATATTTAGCACTGAAGCAAAATGCTTATTCATTACTTGATTTATTGAGCGATGAACATGATGATGCTTTAGCGGAATTAGCCGAAGGGTTTATGTCAGTATGGCCCTACATTGAGCCTAAATGGCATTTACATACGATGAGTGATGGTGCGGTGCGCATGTTGCAAGCGCTACTGACAACGATGATGCTTGCGATTGATGAAGCAGAGACACAAGCCAGCATGAAAGCCGCTGGGATTGAAGCGCCACCTTGTTTGCAAGACCTGCAACCTCAATTGGATATCATGGTTCAGGAAGTGGCGTTGGCCGCCGATGAGCAATTACTGGGCGCGCAAGCACAAAGTATCAACCCCTATAAAGACGTGGGGCGAAATGATCCATGTCCGTGTGGCAGTGAGAAAAAGTTCAAACAATGTTGCGGCCGGAACGGGTCAATTCCCACCTGATGCTGACACAGTGTTTATGAAAACCTTTATAAGTGAATAAGACCAATCAGAACTGGAGAATCAAATGAAATTATGGTGTGCAGCGCTAGCGCTTTGCAGTTTTTCTGTGTTAGCGGCGCCAAAAGATGTATTGAGTGAACGTTTGGCGATGACCGATGGCTTTAGCGCTAAATTCGAACAGAAAGTGGTTAGCCCAGACGGAGAAGTCGTGGTCAATGGGAATGGGTTTGTGAATATCGCGCGCCCTAATTTATTTCGTTGGGAAACACAAAAACCCGATCAAAACTTGCTGGTTTCTGATGGAAAAACATTGTGGTATTACAATCCGTTTGTTGAACAAGTGACGATTTACGATCCCGAGCAAGCCTCAGAGCAAACGCCTTTTGTGCTGTTGACTCGTAACCGTAAGAGTGACTGGAATGCTTATCAAGTCACGGAAAAAGGGGATGTGTTTACGTTGGTACCGAATAAAACGGATAGCACCCAAGGTAAATTCCAAATTACCATCAATGATAAAGGCGTGGTTGAAGGATTTAACGTCATCGAAAAAGATGGCCAAAAAAGTCTCTTTACTTTTTCTGATGTAAAATCAGGTAAACCTGCCAAAAGCTTATTTATCTTTCAACTGCCTAAAGGGGTTGAAGTCGATGATCAGCGCCAGTAATCTGAGCTAATCTCCCACAGTATCTAGGGAACATTAGGTGGACAACTATAGCTTAACTCTCGATTTCTCAGGGGACGAAGATTTTCGTCCCCTAGCTGCGCGTATGCGCCCGCAAACGGTCGAGCAATACATTGGTCAGCAGCACATTCTCGGCCCGGGAAAACCTTTACGCCGAGCCCTGGAAGCGGGCCAATTACACTCGATGATTCTATGGGGTCCTCCCGGTACTGGGAAAACAACCCTAGCAGAAGTGGCGGCCAATTATGCCAATGCGGAAGTTGAAAGGGTATCTGCGGTGACCTCCGGTGTGAAAGACATTCGCATTGCGATTGAAAAAGCGCGCGAGAACAAGCTCGCTGGTCGGCGGACCATTTTGTTTGTTGATGAGGTGCATCGTTTTAATAAGTCCCAGCAGGATGCCTTTTTGCCGCACATCGAGGACGGCACGGTCACCTTTATTGGGGCAACCACAGAGAACCCTTCTTTTGAGTTAAATAACGCGTTGCTCTCGCGGGCGCGGGTTTACAAACTTACCTCATTAACGACGGATGAAATCTTACAAGCCTTACAGCAAGCCATCAATGATGACGCACGTGGGCTTGGTCATCAACGTGCACACTTCCATGAGAATACTTTGCAGCAGTTAGCGGAACTGGTGAACGGTGATGCGCGTATGTCGCTGAATTATCTTGAGCTACTGTATGACATGGCGGAGGAGGATCAAGGCGTTAAGCAAGTGACCCTGCCTTTACTCGCCGAGGTCGCTGGAGAGAAAGTGGCGCGTTTTGATAATAAGGGGGATATCTGGTACGACTTAATTTCGGCTGTGCACAAATCCATCCGTGGGTCTAATCCTGACGGTGCTTTGTATTGGGCGGCGCGGATTATTTCGGCTGGTGGTGATCCTTTGTATATTGCCCGACGTTTACTCGCTATCGCATCCGAAGATATTGGTAATGCCGATCCCAAAGCCATGCAAGTGGCGTTAGCCGCATGGGATTGTTTTACACGAGTAGGGCCAGCAGAAGGGGAGCGTGCCATCGCCCAAGCGATTGTCTATCTCGCGTGTGCACCGAAGAGTAATGCTGTTTACACGGCTTGGAAACAAGCGCTCAGTGATGCTCAGCAATTACCAGAATATGAAGTTCCGGTTCATTTACGTAATGCCCCCACACGTCTGATGAAAGAGATGGGGTATGGCGAGGAATATCGTTATGCACACAATGAGCCCGGTGCCTACGCCGCGGGTGAACGCTATTTACCTCCGGAAATGCAAGGCACTCGCTATTACGAGCCAACAAATCGCGGTTTAGAAATAAAAATTGGTCAGAAGTTAGAGTATTTGGCCGATTTAGACACAAAAAGCCCACAAAAGCGCTATGAAAAATAGCGTCTTTTCGTTATCTTTGTCAGAGTAAACTATCATAAGCATTTGTGCTGATTAAATAATGTGCAAGTGTCTCTTTTCGTTAATCAATAAAAGCATAGGATTAGCAATGCTGGATTCTAAATTACTTCGTGCTGAGCTGGATGAAACAGCAGCAAAACTCGCGCGTCGCGGTTACCAACTCGACGTAGATACCATTCGTTCACTTGAAGAAAAACGCAAGTCCATTCAAGTCGAAGTTGAAAATTTACAATCCAAGCGTAACTCCATCTCCAAGCAAATTGGTCAGTTGATGTCGAAAGGCGATAAAGAAGGCGCTGAAGCGATCAAACAGCAGATTGGATCTTTAGGCGACGATCTCGATGCCAAAAAAGTTGAGCTGACTGGCATTCAAGACGAACTGGATGCGATTGCGATGGGCATTCCGAATATCCCTGCGGATGAAGTCCCAGAGGGTAAAGATGAAGACGATAATGTCGAAGTATCGCGTTGGGGCACGCCAAAGACTTACGACTTTGAAGTCAAAGACCATGTTGATCTTGGTGAAATGGGCGACGGTCTTGATTTTGCGAGCGCAACGAAACTCACTGGGGCGCGTTTTGTCGTCATGAAAGGGCAATTTGCTCGCCTGCACCGTGCCATTGCCCAGTTTATGCTGGACTTGCATACGGAACAACATGGTTACACTGAATTGTACGTACCTTATCTTGTGAATGCCGATAGTTTGTATGGTACGGGTCAGTTGCCAAAATTTGGTGCTGATCTTTATCATACTGAGCCACTCACAGAAAAAGTGGATGACGAAGAGTTGCGTCGCTTATCATTGATCCCTACCGCAGAAGTCCCAGTGACGAACCTTGTTCGTGACGAGATTGTCGATGAAGATCAATTGCCACTGAAAATGACCGCACATACGCCGTGTTTCCGTTCGGAAGCAGGCTCTTACGGCCGAGATACACGAGGTCTGATTCGTATGCACCAATTCGATAAAGTGGAATTAGTGCAAATCACCAAACCAGAAGACTCGATGGAAGCGCTAGAGCAATTAACTGGCCATGCTGAGAAAGTGTTGCAGTTACTGGAACTCCCTTATCGTAAAGTGATCCTATGTACGGGTGATATGGGCTTTGGTGCACTGAAAACTTACGATCTGGAAGTATGGGTTCCGGCGCAAAATACCTATCGTGAGATTTCTTCTTGCTCAAATACCGGTGATTTCCAAGCTCGTCGCATGCAAGCACGCTTCCGCCGTCAAGGTCAGAAGAAGCCTGAGCTTGTTCATACGCTTAATGGTTCCGGTTTAGCGGTTGGTCGTACTATGGTGGCCATTTTGGAAAATAACCAGCAAGCGGATGGCCGTATCGAGATTCCACAAGTATTGCAAAAATACATGAATGGATTGACTCATATTGGGTAACGTTGCGTGTTATTGTGATAAAAACCAGCCTAACGGCTGGTTTTTTTTGCTGAGGGAAATGGTACGCGCTAACCACAAAACATCTTGAGTGCGATGCTGGGCGTGCTCGAACGTGAAGCACAGCGCACCAAGATGGCGCGCCTATGACGCGTTCACGAGATGAGTATGATGATAAACCTTGATGGACGGGCGCTGTGATGCTGGTATGAAGTTTGCTTTATATAAATTGATAGTAGAAAATGCTCCCGTTCTTTTCCCGCCTTTATGGCGGGATTTTTTTTGTCCTCTTTTTCATTCTTACTGACAATATTTGATATGCATCAACAGTTATTTGAGTTTGTCATATCAGGATATAAAAAATTGCGTTAGCGCAATCGAGAGTCGTTTTGAGTGGCATACACTGATGGTTATAGCGTGAGTCTCGCTGACGATAATCATGTACTGAAAAGGATGGATATTATGGGGCAGGTATTTTTTATTGCAGGCACGGATGCCGGGGTAGGTAAAACAGTGGTCGCAAAAGCGATGTTGCAAGTATTGGCTGAGCAACATCTCACCACCATTGGCTATAAGCCTGTATCGACCGGCTGTGATAACACAGAGCTTGGCTATGTGAACCAAGATGCGGCGTATTTGATGCAAGCGGCAACGGAGCCTGCTGACTACCACGATGTCAATCCTTATATGTTGCCGCTACGCACATCACCGCATATCGCGGCGGAACATGAAGGTGTCGATGTCACCTATGATGTATTAGATAATGCACTAGCAAAGCACCGTGACCATGCTGACGTGGTGGTCGTTGAAGGCATCGGTGGGTGGCGTGTTCCTCTCGCGAAAACCACGTGTTTATCGACCTGGGTGGCACGAGCGAATATTCCGGTTGTGCTGGTGGTCGGCATACAAGTCGGTTGTATTAATCACGCCTTATTGACAGCAGAAGCGATTCGCTCTGATGGATTACAGTTGGTCGGCTGGGTGGCGAATCGTATCAATCCGGGGACGGAACATTATGCTGAAATTATTCACACGTTAGAATCGTGTTTAGATAGCCCTAAATTAGGTGAAATACCTTATGTGCCGAGTGCACTGCGGCGTGATCTTGGCAAGTATCTGACGTTAGAACGTGCGATAGAATGATGCGGTGATACCCGCTTGGTTATTGTGGAATTCCGAGTGTGATATTTATCGTGGCTAACTTTTTATTTATTTGATTTCAATGATTTTTTATAGGATAAATCTCTGAATTTTAATTTTTGGGAGCAACGATAAAACATAGCTATTTATAATAATATTTTTAGAGATTAAATTTTGATCTTATTTATATTTTTATATTTTATTAATTATTTGATTTTATTGTATTAATTGATTTATTTGCCAAAAATATGGTCTTTTATACGGAAATGCTTAAATTGTGCAGCGATTGAATATTTTTTAATAACGTCTAATAGTTAACGTAATTACTCTAAATTGTTTGGGGTAATTGTTTGTTTAACTTTTGGAAGGAACCAATACATGAAATTGACGTTATTAGCGTCAGCATTGATCTCTGCTGGCTTATTCTCTTCGGCGGTATCTGCTGCCACGATCGTGAACTTATCGCCCAATAGTGCGCAGGCGAAAAATATGGCACCTAGCGCAAATCCAGCGGCACAATTGGGTTTAGCGAATCAAACACTGAAAAGTACGAAAACGGTCAGTGTTGGCAATAAAACCAAAGCCCGAGTGAAGCAATATTATAAAGGCGTTGAAGTGTATGGTCATTCTTTAGTGGCAGATGTGAACCAGCAAGGTCTGTACGCCAATTTAAATGGTAAATACGTTCAAGGTATCAACGATGACGTATTTTCTGTTACCCCCAAGCTAAATGATAAGCAAGCCATTCAAACGGTGTTGCAAGACAAAGGGTTAGAAACATCAAAACGTAGCAGTGCCAAACTTTATATTTGGTTGGATGACAGCAATAAAGCTCACTTGGTTTACTTAGTCGATGTGTTATTAATGTCTCCGAAACCGTCTCGTCCATTTACGATTGTGGATGCCGTAAACGGCCAGATTTTAAAACAATGGGAACAATTAGCGCACGATCGCCAAGCCACAGGACCCGGTGGTAATGAAAAAACGGGCGAGTATTTTTACGGCACCGATTATGGCTACCTCATCGTCAGTGATAATTGCGCGATGACCAATGATAAAGTTGAAACGATTGATATGCAGGGGCGTGAGTCCGGCGGTAAGATCGTTCAATTTAGTTGCCCGAATAGCCCAGAAGACTATGTCAATGGTGCGTATTCTCCGGCGAATGACGCGCACTATTTTGGTAACGTCATTTTTGATATGTACCAGGATTGGTTTAACACCGCACCTTTGACATTCAAACTGCAAATGCGTGTTCACTATGGGCAAAATTATCAAAATGCATTCTGGGACGGAACGGGAATGACATTTGGTGATGGCGGTTCGCGTTTTTATCCGTTGGTGAGTTTGGATGTGTCTGGCCACGAAGTGTCACACGGTTTTACTGAGCAAAACTCAGGACTGACGTATGATGGTCAAAGCGGCGGTATTAACGAAGCGTTCTCTGATATGGCAGGCGAAGCGGTCGAATACTACATGAAAGGCACGAATGATTGGAAGATTGGTGCAGAGATCTTCAAAGCCAGTGGCGCGTTGCGCTATATGGATCGCCCAAGTCGTGATGGTGCGTCGATTGATAGCGCGAATGACTATTATAATGGACTGGATGTGCATTACAGTTCAGGGGTGTTTAACCGTGCCTACTATCTATTAGCGACAACGCAAGGTTGGAATACCAAGAAAGCCTTTACCGTTTTTGTTAAAGCAAACCAGTTGTATTGGAACGCCAACTCTGATTACGATGACGCTGCGTGTGGGGCGGTGAAAGCGGCCAACGATTTGGGCTACAGTACTGCAGATGTGACGTCTGCGTTTAGCAAAGTGGATGTTGATGCATCTTGTGGTACAGGCTCTGATCAACCTTCGTCATCCGTTTTAGTCAATGGCAAGCCAGTATCCGGTTTATCAGGTCGTTCAGGCTCTGAGAAAGATTTTAGTATTCAAGTCCCAGCGGGTAAATCTCAGTTCATTGTGCGTACGTACGGTGGCCAAGGCGATGTGGATTTGTATGTGAAATATGGTCGCCAACCAACGACCAATAATTTCGATTGTCGTCCATATAAAAGCGGTAATACTGAGCAATGCTCATTTTCTGCTCCTCAAGCAGGCACCTACTATATTTCACTCAAAGGATACAAAACGTATTCAGGCGTGACGTTACAGGCGCAATACTAAGAGCGAAACGAAAAAGCCCCGATGCTGCGCATCGGGGCTTTTTTACGTCAATTTTTTATGGAAACAACGACGTTATCGACAGAATAAGCTCATGAGTAATGGACTTTGACGGGTCACTACATTGGGCTAATCGTCTTGCAATAGCTCGGACCAATTAATCGCAAAATGCTGATCATCGCACGGCCCTTGTGTTACTGGCTCTTGCAACCCGAGTTCCGTTCTGGCTTCCTTTTCAGAAATACCAAGGTGACAGCATAAAAGGTCGATCGCCATCTGATAGTTCGCTTCTGCCATGTTCATTCCTTTTGACGTTAAGATAAATCGATTTAGTTGCATATGCTCTGTTAGCGTATAGGCAAATAGCACAAGACTCAATGCGACTATAGTCGTAGAGTCTGGTTTTTATGGCGGTTGGATATAAGCTCATTTCTGGTAAAGAAATGTTGCAATTTAGTTGCTGATGTTGGTTTTAAATTTTATGACCATATATAGGTAATTAGTGCATTGTCACGTATGATGCAGTGAACTATTTTGATTATTACGTTTCAGTCTGGAGAATTGTTGATGAAGCGAGTCATGTTATTCTTAGCGACCAACTTAGCGGTCGTGATGGTGCTCAGTATTGTTCTGAACATTGTCTATGCAGTGACAGGAATGCAGCCAGGAAGCTTATCTGGATTGTTAGTATTGGCTGCGGTATTTGGTTTTGGTGGTTCATTTATTTCGTTGTTAATGTCGAAGAAAATGGCGCTAATGTCGGTAGGGGGATCGGTGATTGATAACCCACGTAATGAAACTGAACACTGGGTATTACAGACGGTACAGCGTCAGGCACAGCAAGCTGGGATCGGTATGCCGAGTGTTGCCATTTATGACTCACCAGATATGAACGCTTTTGCCACAGGTGCAAAGCGCGATGATTCCTTAGTCGCGGTATCAACGGGCTTGTTACATCATATGACACGTGATGAAGCGGAAGCCGTGTTAGCGCATGAAATCAGCCATATTGCCAATGGTGATATGGTCACCATGACACTGATGCAAGGGGTCGTGAATACCTTTGTCATCTTCTTATCTCGCGTGGTGGCGAACATGGTGTCGAGTCGTGATTCCGATGAAGGTGAGGGCAGCAACGTGCTTGTCTATTTCGCGGTGTCTATGGTACTTGAGCTGGTGTTTGGTTTCTTAGCGAGCTTTATTACGATGTGGTACAGCCGTCATCGTGAATTCCATGCTGATGCGGGGTCTGCCCGTTTGGTGGGCAAGCATAAAATGATTGCCGCACTCGAACGTTTAAAAATGAGCCAAGAATCCCAGCTTGAAGGGTCGATGATGGCCTTTGGGATTACGGGTAAGCGCACCATGACTGAGCTTCTCATGAGCCATCCGCCACTGGATAAGCGTATTGATGCGCTAAAACAGCAATAGTGTCGTCAAGCCAGCATTCGTGCTGGCTTTTTATTTGTTTTATGTTCTTGTTAACAGATTTTCCTCTCGCTCCCTCTCGTCAAGGGGGGCTTATCATTCTTCACTAATTTAAGTTGTCAACAAACCAAAACTCAGCTAACTTATATGTTATACGGATTTTTATTTTGTATAACCTTAGGGTGAGTTATGGATTCAGAAACGGTTGCGCAGTTTTATCAAGCGTTGAGCAAAGACAATATCGACCAATTACCGACCATTTACCACGATAATATTGTGTTCGAGGATGCGGCCCATCGTATTGAAGGCATCGATTCCTTATGTGCCTATTTCTCAGAGCTGTATCAAAACGTGGAACGATGTGACTTTGACATTGACCAACATCATCAATTTGGCAACGTCGGTTTTTTGGTGTGGCAAATGACGCTGATTCATCCTAAGTTAAATGGGGGAAGGCCTGTTGTGGTTCCTGGTACAACCCATCTTAATTTTCAAGATGATAAAGTGATATTTCATCGTGATTATTTTGATTTGGGGCAGATGCTGTATGAGCAATTGCCGATACTGGGTCATGTGATTAAAGCCATTAAAAGGAAGCTCGGACAATGACGTGTGTATTGATTACTGGCGCCACCTCGGGGATTGGGTTACAGCTCGCGCAAGATTATGCCAAAGAGGATTGGTCAGTGCTCGCTTGTGGACGCAATCAAACGCAACTGAATGAGCTGGCTCAAACCTATCCCAACATTACTCCTGTTGCGTTTGACGTCACGGATTTGGAGCAAGTCCAAATCGCATTTCGCGATTTGCCACAATTTCCCGATTTATGGATCTTAAATGCGGGGACTTGTGAGTATATCGAAAATGGCAATATGGATACGGCTCTGGTTAAGCGTGTGATGGATGTGAACTTTTACGGCATGGTGCATTGTATTGAAGCGTTGCAATCGTTATTACGCCATGGCGATCATGTCGCCGTTGTCAGTTCCATCGCCGGAGAGATGGTGTTACCGCAGTCACAAGCCTATGGCGCCTCGAAAGCGGCTGTGAGTTATGTACTGAACGTACAAGCGGCCGAATGGGCGAAGCAAGGCATCACCACTTCGATTATTTATCCGGGCTTTGTCAAAACACCACTAACCGATAAAAATACCTTTGATATGCCGATGATGATTCCGGTGGAAGAAGCGTCACGTAAAATTCGCAAGCAATTAGCGAAACGACACTCTCATATTTATGTGCCTTGGATATTTACCGCTATCGTGAGATTGATTGCGTTGTTGCCGTATGCTTGGCAGCAAAAACTCGTTGAGAAATTAATTAAATAATAAGGAGAGCAGTCATGAAAGTGGCCATTATTGGGTCCGGAATTTCAGGATTAACGACTGCGTACTATTTGCATTCACAGCATGATATTACGGTGTATGAAGCTAATGATTATATTGGTGGACATACTGCAACGGTGGATGTGACCGTCGCCGAAAAAAGCTATGCCGTGGATACTGGATTTATCGTCTATAACGATCGTACCTATCCTAATTTTATGCATTTGATGAAAGAAATTGGCGTGAAAGGTAAAGCGACTGAAATGAGCTTTAGCGTCAAAAATGATCGTAATGGGTTGGAGTATAACGGTCACACGGTGAGTACGTTGTTCGCTCAAAAACGCAATGTGTTGAATCCTCAGTTCTATCGATTCATCGCCGACATACTGCGTTTTAATAAGTTAGCTAAAGCCGCTATCAATGATGTATCGCGTTCACAAACGCTGGACGCCTTTTTGAGTGAGCATGGTTTTAATGCCTATTTTTGCGAAAATTACATTTTGCCGATGGGCGCGGCAATTTGGTCGTCAAGTTTGGCGGATATGCGCCAGTTCCCCCTCGATTTCTTTTTGCGTTTCTTTTTGAATCATGGATTACTCGATGTTACCAATCGACCGCAGTGGTATGTCATTGAAGGGGGCTCGCGCAGTTATATCCCTCCGTTGACGAAAAATTTTGCCGAGCGTATTCGTTTAAATTCCCCTGTGAGTCGTGTTGAGCGTAGCGCTTCCGGTGTTTTGGTGACCAGTAACGGCGTCACAGACACCTATGATGAAGTGGTATTTGCATGCCACAGCGATCAAGCCAAGCGGTTGTTATCCGATGCCTCCGAGCTTGAGCAAGAAATATTAGGAGCGATTCCTTATCAAGCCAACCAAGTCACGTTGCACACTGACACGGCTATTTTACCCAAGCGGCAAGCGGCATGGGCGTCTTGGAATTATTGGCTGCAAGGCGAACAGCATGAAGAGCAACGCTTGCCTGCGGTAACCTATAACATGAACATCTTGCAACAAATCGAGTCACCTCAAACGTTCTGTGTCACGTTAAACCGAGACGATGCCATCGATCAGAAAAAAATATTGCGGCAGTTTACTTATCATCACCCCGTCTTTACGGTCGAAGGTTTACAGGCTCAGCAGCGGCGCAGTGACATCAATGGGCATAACCATGTCTGGTTTTGTGGGGCGTACTGGTATAACGGTTTTCATGAAGATGGGGTTCGCAGTGCGCTCGATGTGGTCACGGCGATGAGTGCGTATGTTGAACATGCCTCGCCAGAGCAAGGGGCCGCGTGATGGCGTTGGTTAGCCGGCTCATGGTAGGGGAAGTGCGCCATCGACGTTTCATCCCGCGCCGCCATGATTTGAATTATGGACTGTTTATGCCTTGCATTGATTTGGATGAATGGAGCGAGCTTAAAACCTCAGTATGGGGCTTGGGTGAGTCATGGTGGCATTGGGCGCGTTTCAAGCGCTCAGATTATGTCGGTCACGAAGGCGACTTAAAATCTGCCGTGCAGGACAAAGTGCATGAGCTAACTGGGCAGCGTGTGACAGGCAAGGTCATCGCAGTCATTCACTTACGTTATATCGGTTTGTATTTTAGCCCAGTTAACTTTTACTACTTATACGATGAGGCGGAGCAGTTTCGTTATCTATTAGCCGAAGTCAGTAATACGCCGTGGAATGAGCGGCATTATTATGCGGTATCGGCGGATGAACATGAGCCCGTCAATGGATGGCAACAACCTAAGACATTCCATGTTTCGCCCTTCAATCCCATCGATCAAGGTTACCAGTGGAACATCAAACCGTTGACTGAGAAGCTGTTTGTCCATTTAGAATGCCACCGTGAAGATAAGGAATTTGATGCCACGCTATTAATGAAAGGGCGGCCGTTCACGACTCGACAGTTACTTATGCTGTTAATGAAAACCCCCGTCATGACCATTAAAGTGGTCGCAGGGATTTATTGGGAAGCATTCAAATTATGGCGCAAAAAAGTTCCCATTTATGACCACCCAGAACGCTAGAATAAGAATTAGAAATTAAGGAGAAGCTCGATGTTAGACACGTCTACCATGGGTATCAATCAGAAATTGACGATCTGGCAAAAAGGCGCACGAGCCACGATTTTAAAAGCCCTATCGATTATGCATTATGGGCAATTGTCTCTCCGGGAGCTCTACCATCAAGAGAACGCATCGGCCGTACTGGAATTCGGCCAAGGTAACCTAGGTCAACCTCATGTATCGATTGACATTCACCATCCGGATTTTTATGTACGGTTATTGAAAGGGGGCAGCATTGGTGGTGCTGAAGCGTATATTGATAAATTATGGGATACCGCTGATCTGACAACGTTGGTGGAGATCATGGCGAAGAACCAAGCGATGCTTGATACCATTGAAGCGAAATCGGGGTGGTTGACGCGCCAAGTGACGAAAATGGGACATTGGCTGAAACGTAATACGATTGACCAAGCAAAGAGTAATATTCTGGCGCATTATGATTTAGGAAATGCGTTGTATGAGACGTTCTTAGACACAGAAATGCTGTACTCAAGTGCGGTGTACGTCAATGAGGATGATACATTAGAGCAGGCGCAGCGTCACAAGATGGAACGCTTGTGTCAACAGCTGGCGCTCACCCCCGATGATCATGTCCTCGAAATCGGCACAGGGTGGGGAGGCATGGCGATCTATATGGCTTCGCATTATGGGTGCCGTGTGACCACCACCACCATTTCTGATGAACAATATCATTATGCGCAATCACGTATCGAAGCTGAAGGGCTGACCGATCGCATCACGCTCTTAAAGAAGGACTATCGATTACTTGAAGGGCAATACGATAAGCTGGTTTCGATTGAAATGATCGAAGCGGTAGGGAAACAGTATTTATCATCCTACATTACTCAATGCCAACAGCGGCTAAAACCTAATGGTATTATGGCGATACAAGCGATTACGATCGCCGATCAACGGTATGAATATTACGGACGTAACGTCGATTTTATTCAGAAATATATTTTCCCTGGTGGTTTCCTGCCGTCAGTCACTGCGCTTGCCACCGCAGCGACACACAATACGGACTTAGTCATTCGTGATGTCTTTGATTTTGGCTACGACTATGGAAAAACACTCCGTGAATGGCGTAAGCGATTCGAAACTGAGCTGCCTCGTGTCACACAGCTCGGTTATGATGAGCGTTTCATTCGGCTGTGGCGATTTTATTTTTGCTACTGTGAAGGTGGGTTCAAAGCACGCAGCATTTCGGTCATTCACATGACCTTGACGCGAACCTAAAGCGATGTGGACCCTGCTGATTATCTCCCTGTGGTTTCAAGTGTTGTGGTTTTGCACCGTGCTTGGACAAACACAATGGCAATGGTGGAGTGCGGGATTGCTCGCCACTACGCTGGTGTTGACGCAAAAACGTCAAGTGGCGCGCTGGCATTGGTGGTGGCAAGTAGCAGCGGCTGGCCTTTTATTGGATAGTGTGAATACGCTTGTCGGTGTTTTTCAGATCGATGGCTGGCTGATTCCCTTATGGCTTGCCTTCTTATGGGGAGCATTTGCTTGGTACAGTTGGTACCTTATTCCTATTCTGGCTAGTTGACCTCGCCCTTTACAGTGGCTTTTGAGCGGAGTGAGTGGCGGGTTAAGTTATCTTGCAGGGGCGCAATGGGATGCGGTAGTGCTCCCGCTAGGAACGATGCCGAGCATGGGCATTCTTATGGTGGAATGGGCGCTCTTCATTCAGTATTTACTATGGAGAAGGCAGGCAAAGAATGATTAAGCATTATGTATTGTTAGCGTTGCTGAGTATGGCATGGAGTGCCAGTGTATTGGCGAAAGAGCCAAGCTTGGCACAATGGCAACGCGTGGGGCAGGCGCATTTTACTTGGTTGTGGTTTGATGTCTATGACTCGACACTGTATACCCCGAATGGCCGTTATGTGGATTTGCATTCACCTTTAGCATTACACATTGAATACCGACGCACTATTTCTGCGCAGGATTTGTTAACCGCAACAGAAAAGCAATGGAAAAAGCTCACATTCAAGCAAGACGACATCGATCAATGGCTGAGCAAGCTTAAAACGATTTTCCCTTCTGTTGAAGAGGGGGATCAATTGGTCTATCAATCAAATGGTAAAACGGGAACGTTTTATTTCAAACCGGTCAATCAGTCCGATTTTCATGTCGTTGGCGATATCGAGAGTCCGACATTCAATACGGCATTTTTGTCGATTTGGTTGTCGCCCCAAAGCCAATACCCGGATCTAAGAAAGCAGCTTATAGGAGTTGAGCACCATGGTTAAGTGTATGACGTATTTAAAAAAACTCTGTCTATTATTCGCGACCGCGTGCCTGTTAAGTAGCTGCAGTGCGGACATTAATGACTATAAAGGTACCTCACCAAGTTTTGATTTATTTGAATATTTTCAAGGGGATATTGAAGCATGGGGCATGGTCAAAGACTACACCAACCAACAGACACGGCGCTTTCACGTGAAGGTCCATGGCGATGTTGACGGTGATACGCTGACCCTGCACGAGGACTTTGTTTACCATGATGGTGAAACGGATACGCGTGTTTGGACTATCACTCGAGAGGGAGATGGCCGCTACATTGGTAAAGCTGGCGATATCATTGGTGATGCGACAGGACAAGTGGTTGGAAATGCATTGCAGTGGCAGTACGATTTCCGTTTGAAAACCGATGAACGCGAAATTGATGTGCATTTTGACGATTGGATGTACCGCCAGGACGAACGTCATTTATTTAATACGACTCGTATTACTAAATGGGGGATTCAGGTGGGGGAAGTGACTCTATTTTTTGCTAAGCAATAGACACATCGTCTGTCTAATGATGAAAAATAAGGGAGCGTTAGGCTCCCTTATTCGTTTGAATCACAGTTAAGCTACCGCAATTACAGCTTATCAGTTAACTCGATAGCCTGACCGATGTAGTTCGCTGGCGTCATGGTTTGCAAACGTGCTTTTTCATCCGCAGGAATGTCTAACCCATTGATAAACTCGTGCATGGCGGCTTCATTAACCCGTTTACCGCGCGTCAGCTCTTTCAACTTCTCATACGGTTTTTCAATACCGTAACGGCGCATCACCGTTTGAATGGGCTCAGCCAGCACTTCCCAGTTGCGATCTAATTCGCTAACCAATGCATCCGCATTGATTTCTAGTTTACTTAGACCTTTCAGCGTCGATGTATAAGCAATGATGGCATAGCCGACGCCGACACCCAAGTTACGTAAAACCGTTGAATCGGTTAGGTCACGTTGCCAACGAGAAATGGGCAGTTTTTGACCGAGATGATTCAACATCGCATTCGCTAGACCTAAATTCCCTTCCGAGTTTTCAAAGTCGATAGGGTTGACTTTGTGTGGCATGGTTGATGAGCCGATTTCACCTGCAATGGTTTTTTGCTTAAAGTGACCGAGTGCAATATAGCCCCAGATATCACGGTCAAAGTCGATCAAAATGGTATTGAAACGTGCAACCGCATCAAAGAGCTCAGCAATATAATCGTGCGGCTCAATTTGAGTGGTGTACGGGTTCCAATCGACGCCAAGGGACTGTGTAATGAACTCTTGACTGAATTGGTGCCAATCAACATCAGGATAAGCTGAAAGGTGAGCGTTATAGTTACCGACCGCACCATTGATTTTGGCTAAAATCTCAGTGTTGGAAATGTGCTTGTATTGACGCTCCATACGGTAAGCGACATTGGCCATTTCTTTACCCATTGTCGACGGTGACGCAGGTTGACCGTGGGTACGAGACAAGAGCGGAATATCACGATAGTCGTTGGCTAATTTGCGAATGCCATCAATGATATTACGGATTTCAGGGAGAATAACGGTATCGCGTGCTTCTTTCAGCATCAATGCGTGAGAGGTGTTGTTGATGTCTTCAGAGGTACAAGCGAAGTGAATAAATTCGTTAATGGCGTGCAGTTCTGGAAGGTCAGCCACTTTTTCTTTTAGAAAGTATTCAACGGCTTTAACGTCGTGGTTGGTGGTACGTTCAATCTCTTTAATTCGAGCCGCATCCGTTTCATTGAATTGGGTTGCGATGTCGTCGAGATATTGAGTCGCTTCCTGACTCAGTGATGGGACTTCTTTGATCTCTGATGTGGCTGCAAGCTTCTGTAACCAACGTATTTCAACGATAGTACGATACTTTAGGAGACCAAATTCACTGAAGATACTACGCAACGCAATCGTTTTACTTCCATAGCGACCATCTACCGGTGAAACAGCAGTCAATGCTGACAGTTCCATATTCTTCTCCTGAATATTGAGTTTAAAGGTTTAAGTAAAAAGGGAACGAGGAATCATCATCTGTTAAGTATGTTGCAACAGTTGCTTTGCTTGCTCGACCATTTTTTTACGGCCGAAGATGAGATGACGACGTTTACCACCAACCTGATTCCATAATACGGCACATCGGATGCCGCTGAGTAGTAGGGCGCGAACTTTATTTTGGCTGATAGTTTGTTGTAATACTGCGGGAGTGCCAGTGATTTGGATGCGAGGCCCGATTGGACTGATAACATCGAGATAAACACTGGCAAGGTTGCTGATCATTTGATCTTCGAATAAATCGAAGTGCTCTGTTTGACGGGCGAGCATGTCGATGCGATCGCCAAGTTGAGACATCGCATCATTACGAGCAGACAATTTCTTTTGTAGGGCGAGTAAGCTGATAATATATCGGGTAAGTTCACTCCCCGTTGTCGAATTATCAATACCATTAACCATGGTTTCTAGCCCGAGCTTAAGATTGCGTTCATGCCCAAAGACACTCACGGTGTCTTTGGGGTCCGTGCATAAAATCGCACGGATGGAGGTTTCAAACGCGTCTGTATCACATTGACCATTGCGGGCAACTTGTTGAACAAGTGCGGCGGCTTGGCATAAACCAGCAAAAGCAATAGTACGGTCGTATAGTGTATTAGCCACGTCATAGCTCCTTTATTAACAAATTAAACGCGAGACTCAATGATTCCGCCACCGAGACACACATCACCTTGATAGAAGACGGCCGATTGGCCGGGTGTGACCGCTACTTGCGGCTCATCAAACACCACATTCACGCGATGATCATCAAGAGACGTCACAACACAAGCGATGTCAGTCTGACGATAGCGAGTTTTCACCGTGCAACGCAATGTGTCTGTTAAAGGTTCTTGATTGATCCAATTCAGTTGCGATGCCACTAAGCCATTTGATTTCAATAATGGGTGGTCACCACCTTGTACGGCAATCAATACATTGCGTTCTAAATCTTTTTCCGCTACATACCATGGCAATTCGCTACCATTTTTTAATCCACCGATATGCAAACCTTTACGCTGACCTAAGGTATGGTACATCAAGCCTTGATGTTGTCCAATAACCTCGCCTTCTGGAGTCTCAATGTTGCCAGGTTGCGCAGGAAGGTAACGTGAAAGAAACTCCGTAAATTTACGTTCACCAATGAAACAAATACCAGTAGAGTCTTTCTTCTTCGCAGTAATCAGACCTTGCTCTTCGGCAATACGACGCACTTCCGGTTTTTCTAATTCACCCACAGGGAACAAGCTACGGGCAACTTGTTGATGAGTGAGTGCATGTAAAAAGTAACTTTGGTCTTTATTGCTATCGAGGCCGCGAAGCATGGCGGCTTTCTCGCCATTTTCCGGGAAGGTACGGCGCACATAATGACCCATGGCGATATAGTCTGCATCCAGTACTTCATCTGCAAACTCTAGGAAGGCTTTAAACTTAATTTCTTTATTACAGAGAATATCTGGGTTGGGCGTACGACCGGCTTTGTATTCTTCAAGAAAATACTCAAAGACATTGTCCCAATACTCCGCTGCGAAATTAATTTTATGCAAATGGATACCAAGTTTGTCACACACTGCTTGAGCGTCGGCAAGATCTTCAGCCGCCGTACAGTATTCTTCACCGTCATCTTCTTCCCAGTTCTTCATGAACAAGCCTTCAACATGATAGCCTTGTTGTTGAAGAAGATAGGCCGAAACCGATGAATCTACACCACCAGACATGCCGACAATCACTTTCTTCTGACTGTTTGCGTTAAGGTTTTCTGACATAACTTAATACCACTCAATTAACTTGGAGTCAGATTCTAACAGAAAGATTTTTGCTAGGACAGTTCATTACTCGTGATCGTTATAAAAGCCAATGTTAGTGAAGAAAAATTCGCCAATCATAGTGAATACTGCGCAGCAGAGTGAGCGGTAGTAGAGGGAAGGTAAAGTAGATAAAAGATGCACTATTTGTTATTCGTTAATCCTATAATCGTGCGTATCAAATTCAACTGAATTCATATCGAAACAAGGCGATTGTAAAAACGATCAATTGATAGAAGATATTTATTTCTTATTATTTTTAAATAACGCGATGACTTGTTGATGATTTATTTATCGCGTGGTGATGATTGCAATCGGTTGCTATACTGTATATCAACTATAACATTGCTGAGTCGGCGTTTGCGGTTTCTAAAGACGTTGTCGAACGTGTTTGCACGAGGTAGAATCCTCGCCCGTTTATCTCTATTCGAATTTGTTGGGTATTATGAAATTTCCGGGACGCCGTAAGTCTAAACACTATTTTCCGGTTCACGCTCGTGATCCGTTAGTTATTCAATCTCAAGAGGCTGAAAAACTCTCAAAAACACACATTATTGGTATTGACCAAACATTGGTTGATATTGAAGCAACCGTGGGCACGGAGCTTATTGAACGCTATGGATTGAGTAAAGGACATTCGTTGCTGATTGATGATACCCAAGCAGAAGCCTTATATCGTGAGTTAAAAGATAATCACTTAATCACCAATGAACATGCGGGCGGCACGATAGGCAATACCCTGCACAATTACTCTGTACTTGCCGATGATCGCTCAACGCTGCTTGGTGTCATGAGCAGTGACATTAAAATTGGCAGTTATGGCTACCGCTATTTGTGCAATACCTCAAGTCGTATGGACTTAAATTATCTACAAGGTGTTAATGGGGCCATTGGGCGGTGTTTTGCATTAATTACTGAAGATGGCGAAAGAACCTTTGCTATCAGCACAGGATTAATGAACCAACTGCAACCAGAAAGTATCCCTGAGTCTATTTTCCCTAATGCGTCTGCATTAGTGTTAACCGCCTATTTAATTCGTTGCAATGAAGATGATCCGATGCCGAAAGCAACCATGCAAGCTATTGAATATGCTAAAAAGCATAATGTTCCTGTTGTACTAACGTTAGGAACCAAATTTGTTATTCAAGATGATCCACAATTTTGGCGTGAATTTTTAAAAGAGCACATCTCTGTGGTGGCGATGAATGAAGATGAGGCAGCGGCTCTGACTGGTGAAGACGACCCATTATTGGCATCTGATAAAGCGCTGGAGTGGGTTGATCTTGTATTATGTACAGCAGGCCCAGTTGGATTATTTATGGCGGGATATTGTGAAGAAGACAGTAAACGTGAAACAACGTTGCCATTATTGCCCGGTGCCATTCCAGAATTTAATCGTTACGAGTTTAGTCGCCCAGCGATGAAAGCAAGCTGTGTTAACCCCATGAAAGTGTATTCACATATTGCGCCTTATATGGGTGGCCCAGAGAAAATTAAAAATACTAATGGCGCAGGGGATGCGGCATTATCTGCTTTGTTACATGACATGTCTGCGAATAAATACCATAGAGATATTGTGCCTAATTCGAGTAAGCATCAACATGAGTTTTTGACATACTCTTCTTTCTCACAAGTTTGTAAATATTCTAATCGCGCAAGTTATGAGGTATTAGCTCAACATTCGCCGCGTTTATCGAAAGGTTTACCGGAGCGTGAAGACAGCCTAGAAGAAGCGTATTGGGAACGATAGGGCGATAAGAACAGTAGATTCACTGATCCCTCTTTTACCTGTGGTGAAAATAAAAAAGGCTCCGAATTCGGAGCCTTTTTAATGCAATCAGGTCGCCGATTAAATGGCGAAATCTTCTAGAGATTTACCTTCATCTAATGCTTTTTGGATAGCAGAAGGGGTACGACCTTGGCCAGTCCATGTTTTTTCTTGGCCGTTAGTATCTACATATTTATATTTCGCTGGACGTGGCGCACGTTTACCTTTGGCTTTACTTTTGGTTTTTGTTTCACCAGAAAGCGCCGTAATTAGTGCGTTAACATCGATACCGTCAGCGGCGATCTTTTCAGCAATAGCAGAAAGTTTCGCTTCTTGCTCAGCAAGTGCTGCGCGTTCTTCTTCTTCAGCTTGACGACGTTCTTCAACGACGGTGTTTAATTTATCCAACGCGTCTTCAAGTTGTTCTAAAGTTAAGTCGCGAGCGAAAGCACGTAAGCTACGAATATTGAGTAGAGTTTTTGTTAAATCAGACATGACCGTTTCCCATTAAATAAAATCAAAATAATTTAAGTAATTTTAAACCGAGCTTTTTATTCTTACAACATCCGAAATGAAATAATAATAATGACGCGGCGATGATATATCCTATACGACGTATTTTCCAATAAAAAGTTCAGCTTTAAAACATATATGGTGATGAATTAGAGAAAAATAATTGTCAATAAATGTAAATATTGATGGTTAAGTGAATATTGGTGCATAACAAAGTTAATTTTCAGTAAATTATTTTTCATTTGGTTACAAATTGAACATTCAACACCTTGAGTAATATTCCGGTTGCATTGAGGTTTTGAATACGTACAATAACCGCCACCTAAGCGAGGATAAACAGTAATTATAACGTAGGTTTGTTTACTGTTGGATTCTCGACGTAGAGGCGCGGTAGTCATCAGTATTTATGGTTGGAGTGATGTCAATGAACCATAAAAAAAGGGACGATCGCCGAAGCTTGTGTATCCATCGAATATGCCTGCTGGGGTTGTATTGAATAAGTACAACACTGCCATAGTCTATTGTGTTTTTAAACTATGGAGCGCTACTGTAGGGTTGGGTGGAGTGTTCGCTTCCCTTTCGCTTGCTTCAACATAATTGTTATTTGCGAATAACAATTGTCTGCAGTAGATCTCTAACCAACAAAATTGGTTTTTGAAGATCATGAATTTAATCGATTTTTCTACCTCACCGTTATCACTACTTCCACCAGTAGTGGCCCTCAGTCTAGCCATTATTACTCGTCGAGTGTTAGTGTCCCTTGGTGTTGGTATTGTATTAGGCGCGTTGCTTCTTGCTGACTATTCGGTCACCAACACCGTGGTATATATTTGGCAGAAAGTGCTCGCGGTATTTGTCAGTGACGGTAGCATTAATACTTGGAACATGAGTATTTTAGGTTTCCTTATTTTATTGGGAATGATGACCGCGCTATTATCCCTATCTGGCGGAACTCATGCGTTCGCTGAATGGGCACAAGTCCGTGTGAAAAGTAAACGGGGTTCCCAGCTGCTTGCTGCTTTTTTAGGCGTCTTTATCTTTGTCGATGATTATTTTAACAGTCTTGCCGTCGGGTCTATTTCTCGTCCGGTGACGGACCGCTTTTATGTATCACGCGCAAAACTAGCGTATGTCTTGGATTCGACCGCAGCACCGATGTGTGTCGTTATGCCCGCATCAAGCTGGGGGGCTTATATCATGACTCTGGTCAGTGGTATTCTCGTGAGCCATGGCATTACCGATTACACACCTCTTGGGGCATACATGCGATTGGTTCCAATGAACTTTTATGCCATTTTTGCCTTATTAATGGTATTTGCGGTGATTTGGTTCCGTATTGACATTGGCCCAATGCGTAAACATGAAATGCAAGCATCGCAGGGACGTGGCTGTGATACCAGCTCTGCCCAAGCCAGTGATGATGAAGAGCTTGAAATTCCTGCCAGTCAACATGGTAAGGTGTCCGATCTGGTTTTGCCGATCGTAATGCTAGTGATTGCGACGATTGGTACGATGATTTTTACTGGCGCTCAAACATTAGCAGAGAATGGTGATGGATTCTCTGTGTTGGGAGCCTTTGAAAATACGGCAGTGGATACTTCGTTGATTAGCGGAGGTCTAGTTGGGCTCTTGGTGGCCATTGTGACAGTGATGAAACAAAAACTCCCAGCAGGGGATATTGGTCGCACATTATGGATTGGCGCCAAATCCATGTTTGGTGCTGTGATTATTTTGGTGTTTGCATGGACCATTGGTTCTGTCATCGGTGATGTGAAAACCGGGGCTTACTTGTCATCCCTTGTGCAAGACAGCATTAGTCCGCAATGGCTACCCGTGTTGTTATTTATTTTGTCGGGTATCATGGCATTTGCAACGGGCACATCGTGGGGGACGTTCGGTATCATGTTACCTATCGCAGGAGACATGTCTGCGGCGACTGATTTAGCGCTTATGTTACCGATGCTCAGTGCGGTATTGGCGGGTTCAGTATTTGGAGACCATTGTTCTCCGATTTCCGATACCACGATTTTATCCTCGACCGGAGCGCGCTGTAATCACATTGATCATGTGGCGACCCAATTGCCTTATGCATTATCTACCGCTTTCGTTGCGCTGATTGGCTATATTGTCTTAGGCATGAGTGATTCGACGTTGATTGCCTTTGCCGCGACGATCTTAGCGTTTGTTGTGGTCTGTGCCGCGCTCAAATGGGTGTCTCAGCGACGAATCCTAAATAAAAACCCAGCCGCGTAGTATGGCGTAACGATTGGGTTAAAAAAGAGCGTTAAAAGGAAGTCTTCGGACTTCCTTTTTTTATGGGAAAAATCTTTTAAGCCATAAAGGAGAAAAAATACCAAAAAAGCGCTTGAAATATCGCGGCAGCTTCGATAATGTAAATTCAGTCCAACGAAAAACGGTTATAAATATGCGCTCAACTAATATGAATATTCATCATCACCATCATCATCCTTAGTCAGTCTGTCGGGAGATGAGCGCATACCCGGGAGACAGGAAATCTCCCGGTGGTTAATTGAGTCGTGACACAGATTATCAACCCTCGGGAACCAAGCTCCCGAGGGTTTTTTTATTCTGTTTTGAAAAAATCTTTTAATTTCAAAAATTTGCAAAGGGAAGTGTTTATGCAATCGCAACGTCTAAGAATCGCAATTCAAAAAAAAGGTCGCCTTGCTAAAGAGTGCCAAAGTTTACTCAAACAGTGTGGCGTACAATTTAATGTTATGGGTGAACGTTTAGTGGTTCACTCAATAAATATGCCAATCGATCTACTACTGGTCCGGGATGATGATATCCCTGGTTTAATCATGGATGGAGTCGTTGACCTTGGCTTTATTGGCGAAAATGAGCTTGAGGAAGTGCGTTTAGACCGAGTGGCGTTACAGAAGCCGAGTGAGTTTGAAACGCTACGTCGTATGGACTTTGGGGGTTGTCGACTGTCAATTGCGATCGACGCAGACCAAACCTATAACGGCCCGCAAGATTTACAAGGTAAGCGCATTGCCACCACCTACCCACAACTTCTGAAAGCCTATATGGATCGCGAAGGCATCGATTTTAGTACTTGCATGCTCACTGGTTCCGTCGAAGTGGCGCCGCGCGCTGGATTGGCCGATGCGATTGCCGATTTAGTTTCGACAGGTGCAACATTAGAAGCCAATGGTCTTAAGGAAGTGGAAGTCATCTTTGAGTCTAAAGCGACATTGATTCAACGCACAGGTGAGTTTGCACCAGATAAAGTGAATTTGATCAACCGTTTATTGACTCGCATGCAAGGCGTTCAACAAGCAAAAGAGTCGAAATACATTATGCTGCATGCACCGGTCGAAAAACTGGAAGAAATTACGGCATTGTTACCTGGCGCCGAAGATCCCACGGTATTACCGTTATCTGCAGATAAATCCCGTATGGCCTTGCACTTAGTGAGTGCAGAGAATTTATTCTGGGAAACGATGGAACAACTTAAAGCCCTAGGGGCGAGTTCTATCCTTGTTCTACCGATTGAAAAAATGATGGAGTAAACGTGATGAGAACCGTTGTTTGGCAATCTTTGAGTGAAGAGCAGCATAATTCGATTTTAGAACGTCCCGCCATTTCTGAAGGAGCGAACATCAGTTCGGTGGTGAGTGATGTCATCGGTCAGGTCCGAGAGGGCGGTGACGCCGCGTTGTGGGAATTGACCGAAAAGTTTGATCGCGTAAAACCTGCAACATTACGAGTCAGTCAGGCAGAGATCGCCGCTGCCTCAGAGCGTTTAACGCCGGCAATGAAACAGGCGTTAGAGCAAGCCCATGCGAATATCAGTTGCTTTCATAAAGCGCAAAAAGTTCAACCATTGCGAGTTGAAACTATGCCGGGTGTTGTCTGCGAGCAAATCACCCGTCCGATTAGCCAAGTCGGTCTATATATTCCCGGTGGGAGTGCGCCGTTACCGTCAACGGTCCTCATGCTTGGTGTTCCCGCTCAAATTGCTGGATGTCGTAAAGTCATTCTGTGCTCGCCACCTCCGATCGCAGATGAAATTTTGTACGTGGCCAAACTGTGTCAAATCGACGAGGTCTACAACCTGGGCGGAGCTCAAGCGATAGCGGCGATGGCGTACGGTTCTGAGTCAGTGACTAAGGTCGATAAAATTTTTGGTCCAGGTAATGCGTATGTCACTGAAGCGAAACGTCAAGTCAGCAATGACTACCGTGGTGCGGCGATTGATATGCCAGCCGGTCCTTCAGAAGTCCTAGTGATTGCTGATGAGCATGCCGACCCTGAGTTTATCGCGGCGGATTTATTGAGTCAGGCTGAGCATGGGCCGGATTCACAAGTGGTTCTTGTGACACCGTCACCTATTTTGGCCGATCAAGTGATTGATGCGGTTCAAGCGCAACTGCAAGATTTATCCCGTGCAGACATTGCTCGTCAGGCGTTAGCCTCTAGCTTAGTGATTATCGCGGAATCTCTGACACAATGTGTGTCCATTTCCAATTTCTACGGGCCGGAACACCTGATTGTTCAAACCAAAAATCCACGAGAGTTGGTGCCATTGTTTGATAATGCTGGCTCCATTTTTCTTGGAAGCTGGTCACCGGAATCTGTGGGCGATTATGCCTCGGGTACCAATCATGTGTTACCAACCTATGGGTATACGCGAACTTATTCGAGTTTAGGTCTCGCGGATTTTAGTAAGCGCATGACTGTGCAAGAATTATCCCCTCAAGGGCTGCAAGCACTCGCACCGACTGTGGTTGAAATGGCCAATGCTGAGGGGCTTGATGCCCACCGCCGCGCCGTGACCATCCGAGTGAATAAATTACAGAAATAGGAATCGTCGTTATGGAAAAGTTGGCTCGCAAACAAATTCAAGCATTAACCCCTTATCTGTCGGCGCGACGTATTGGTGGAGAAGGTGATGTCTGGCTTAATGCGAATGAATCGCCTTTTGACAATGAATACCAATTAACTCTCAGTCAGTTAAATCGCTACAGTGATTGTCAGCCTGATTCACTGATCAATGCTTATGCCAATTATGCAGGAGTGAATGCGGATCATGTGTTGACGTCTCGCGGCGCCGATGAGGGGATAGAGCTCTTAATTCGCGCGTTTTGTGAAGCAGGAGAAGATGCGATCCTCTATTGTCCGCCTACTTATGGAATGTATGCCATTAGTGCGGAAACCTTTGGTGTCGAAAGAAAAACGGTGCCACTCACCGCGGATTGGCAATTGGATCTGCCTGCAATTGCCGAGAATTTGGACCGAGTGAAACTGGTCTTTGTGTGTAGCCCGAATAATCCGACCGGCAATGTCATGAAGCGCAGTGATATTGTTGAGTTATTGGAGATGACCAAAGATCGCGCGATTGTTGTTATGGATGAGGCTTATATCGACTTTTGCTTAGAAGAGAGCTGTGTCGATTTGCTCGCACAATACCCTAATTTGGCTATCTTACGTACGTTATCAAAAGCCTTTGCTTTAGCGGGCTTGCGCTGCGGTTTCACACTGGCAAACCCAGAACTGATTCAAGTATTGCTCAAAGTGATCGCGCCTTATCCCGTGCCAGTGCCTGTTGCTGATATTGCGGTTCAAGCGCTGTCTGAAGCAGGGCGAGCGCGTCAAAAATATCAAGTGCTTGAGATCACCGTCAATCGAGCCTATTTACAGGCGGGACTCAGTCAGATTCCTGGGGTAACGGTTTACGATGGGTGGGGAAATTACTTACTCGTCAGATTTCCTGATGGCGATGCACTATTTAAGGCTGCGTGGGATGCTGGCATTATTTTGCGTAATTCCCCGATAGAAAATGCCGTGCGCATCAGTGCGGGAAGCCGAGCGGAGTGTGAAAAAACGCTGACGTTTATTCGTAATTTCTATCAGTCACTGATTTCTTAATATTACTCAGCACTGACCGGTCTCGATCAGTGCCATACTCAGAAAAGGAAACTTCTGTGAGCCAACAAAAAATTCTTTTTATTGACCGCGACGGGACGCTCATTGTCGAGCCGCCGGTAGACTTTCAAGTTGACCGCTTGGATAAGCTAAAATTTGAGCCTTTAGTGATCCCAAGTTTATTGGCATTACAAGATGCGGGCTACCGTCTTGTCATGGTGACTAACCAAGATGGATTGGGCACCAAAAGCTACCCGCAAGCCGATTTTGACGCGCCGCATAACATGATGATGGAGGTATTATCATCACAAGGGGTCGTATTTGATGAGGTGCTCATTTGTCCGCATTTTGCAGAAGACAACTGTACCTGTCGCAAACCCAAATTAGGCTTAGTCAAATCTTACCTCCAGCAAGGTCTGGTGGACTTTACCCAATCGGCTGTGATTGGCGATCGTCCAACGGATTTGCAGTTAGCCGAAAATATGGCGATTAAGGGGATCCAGTACGATCCGGCGAACATGAATTGGCCAGCGATTGTCGCACTGCTTACTCAGCAACCGCGCCAAGCAAAAGTGATTCGTAAAACTAAAGAAACCGATATTCAAGTCAGTGTTAACTTGGATGTGGCGGGGCAGAATCACATCGCAACCGGATTAGGGTTTTTCGACCACATGCTCGATCAAATCGCGACGCATGGCGGTTTCTCCTTAGACTGTCAGGTCAAGGGCGATTTGCACATTGATGATCACCACACCATTGAAGATACAGCGTTGGCTCTTGGACAAGCGCTGAAGGAAGCCTTGGGAGATAAACGTGGCGTGGGGCGTTTTGGTTTTAGTTTGCCTATGGATGAATGTTTAGCCCAATGTGCTTTGGATTTGTCAGGACGCCCTTATTTGAAGTTCGATGCTCAGTTCAGTCGTGAACAGGTCGGGGATCTATCGACAGAAATGGTTTATCACTTTTTCCGTTCATTGAC
Source organism: Vibrio zhugei (assembly GCF_003716875.1). Lineage (NCBI taxonomy): Bacteria > Pseudomonadati > Pseudomonadota > Gammaproteobacteria > Vibrionales > Vibrionaceae > Vibrio > Vibrio zhugei. The sequence continues at coordinate 1,205,598 of NZ_CP033078.1, forward strand.
TGATACGCTGGCCTGCACACTGCATTTATCCTCCAGTGGTGACAATGACCACCATATTATCGAGAGCCTCTTTAAGGCCTTTGGACGAACTTTGCGTCAAGCCATTAAAGTGGAAGGAAATGACTTACCGAGCAGTAAAGGAGTGTTGTAATGTCGCCAAGCATCGTCATTATTGATACCGGTTGTGCCAATATTTCATCGCTGCGTTTTTCGATTGAGCGTTTAGGCTATGAGGTCACCATTTCTAAAGATCCTGCCGTCGTTTTAGCGGCAGACAAACTGTTTCTTCCTGGTGTCGGGACTGCGATAGAAGCCATGAAGAATTTGCAAGAACGCCAGTTGATTGACTTGGTCAAGCAAGTCACCCAGCCATTACTCGGGATTTGTTTGGGCATGCAGTTACTTGGGTTGCGTTCGCAAGAGAAACCCTCCAACACGACCCAAGATATTGAATGTTTGGGACTGTGTGAGGGTGAAGCACGCCTTATGGATACTCAAGAGCACCCACTGCCTCACATGGGATGGAATACCTTGAAGGCGGTATCTGGTCATCCTCTGTTTGCGGGGATTGAAGCCGATGAGTATTTTTATTTTGTTCATAGCTTCGCCATGCCAGTTGGCGACTACACCATTGCGACCTGTCAATACGGTCAGCCGTTTAGCGCCGCGATTCAAAGTGGTAATTATTATGGTGTGCAGTTTCACCCTGAGCGTTCATCAAAAGCGGGCGCCACGCTAATTAAAAACTTTTTAACGCTTTAAGGATGAAGAGATGATTATCCCAGCATTGGATCTTATTGATGGCCAAGTCGTTCGTTTATATCAAGGCGACTATGGACAAGTCACCGAGTACAAAGTCAACCCTGCCGAACAGTTCGCGGTGTATCATCACGCCGGTGCACAGTGGTTACATTTGGTTGACCTGACTGGTGCAAAAGATACCCAAGCGCGTCAATTAGAGCTGATAGGCCGCTTAATTGACAGTACTCCCGCTCATGTGCAAATTGGCGGCGGGGTTCGGAGTGAAGACGATGTTAAAAATTTACTCGACGCAGGGGCGGAACGTGTGGTTGTCGGCTCAACAGCCGTGAAACACCCTGAGCGAGTGAAATCTTGGATTGAACGTTATGGCGCTGAACATATTGTGTTAGCGCTGGATATCAATATTACTGCCGATGGAAAGCGACATGTTGCCATTTCTGGTTGGCAGGAGGACTCTGGCGTCACGATTGAGGCGTTGCTCGATGACTACCTCACTGTCGGCCTTAAACATGTATTGTGTACGGACATTTCCCGTGATGGCACCTTAGCTGGCTCGAATGTGTCGTTATATCAAGATTTATGTACACGTTATCCGCAAGTGAAATTTCAATCATCAGGAGGCATTGGTAGCCTTGAGGACATTCAGGCGTTATACGGTACAGGCGTTGCTGGCGTGATCGTTGGCCGCGCATTATTGGATGGAAAATTTACCGCAGAGGAGGCGTTCGCATGTTGGCAAAACGCATAATTCCATGTTTGGATGTTCGCGATGGACAAGTCGTGAAAGGCGTGCAATTTCGCAATCATGAAATTATTGGTGATATTGTGCCGTTGGCGCAACGCTATGCGCAAGAAGGGGCCGATGAATTGGTCTTTTATGACATTACCGCGTCGAGCGATGGTCGAGTTGTGGATAAAAGCTGGATCTCACGTGTTGCTGAAGTGATTGATATTCCTTTTTGTGTCGCTGGTGGAATCCGCTCTGCACAAGATTGTGCTCAGTTATTAGAGTTTGGTGCGGATAAGGTCTCAATTAACTCACCCGCTCTCGCGAATCCAGAACTGATTACGGAATTGGCCGATCGTTTTGGCGTGCAGTGTATCGTGGTAGGCATTGATTCGTATTTTGATGAAGAGGCTGGAACTTATAAAGTGTACCAGTTTACTGGCGATGAAAAACGTACCGCGGCCACCAAATGGGATACGATCAGTTGGGTGAAAGAAGTCCAGCAGCGTGGTGCGGGGGAAATCGTGTTGAATATGATGAATCAAGACGGCGTACGTAATGGCTATGATTTAACCCAGTTAAACTTAGTTCGTGAAGCGTGTCACGTGCCTCTCATCGCATCAGGGGGCGCGGGGGAAATGGTTCATTTTCGCGATGCTTATCAAAAAGCAAACGTGGATGGGGCACTTGCCGCCTCTGTCTTTCACAAACAAATTATCAATATTGGTGAATTAAAACACTATCTCCAACAGGAAGGAATCGAGGTACGACTATGAGTCAAGATTCGTTAGATCAATCGTTATCACAACGCATCGATTGGGAAAAAGTCGATGGGTTAATCCCGGTTATTGTACAGGACTTTACATCCAGTGAGGTGTTGATGCTTGGGTATATGAACCGCGAAGCGTTGGACACAACACTCAGCACCCAAAAAGTGACGTTTTACTCGCGTACTAAGCAGCGTTTATGGACCAAAGGCGAAACGTCTGGGCACGTGTTACAACTCAAAAATCTTGCCTTAGACTGTGACCAAGATACGCTGCTGGCAACGGTAGAGCCTGTTGGACCGACCTGCCACCTAGGAACAACCAGCTGTTTTGATGGTGACGGGCAAGAAGCGTCGCAAATGGTGTGGTTACAGCATCTTGAAACGCTCTTAGGTGAGCGTAAAAATGCCGGTCCTTCAACGTCATACACAGCAAGTTTGTACGCACGAGGCACCAAACGTATTTCACAAAAGGTCGGCGAAGAAGGGGTGGAAGTCGCCTTAGCGGCGACTTCTGGTGACAAAGCAGAGTTAGTCTGTGAATCTGCCGATCTGATGTATCACTTGCTCGTGTTACTCAATGATCAAGGATTATCGATGAGCGATGTCATCAATAAGTTGAAAGAGCGTCACCAATAACGCTCTTGTCGATAGGCTGACCTTCAGGAAGTTAGCGCTGGAGGTCTTGCCATTGCCCTGGCTGTAAATCACCTAGGGTAATATCGCCCATCGAGTAGCGGATAAGACGTAAAGTCGGGTAGCCAATATGGGCGGTCATCCGTCGAACTTGGCGGTTGCGTCCCTCCATAATAGTAATGGCGAGCCAGGTTGTCGGGATGTTAGCACGAAAGCGTACCGGGGGAGTCCTCGGCCAGAGATGACTTGGCTCTTCCATGATGCGCACTTTTGCGGGTAATGTCGGTCCATCTTTCAATGTTACACCGCGACGCAGTGGCTCAAGTTCTTCATCGCTCGGTGCACCGTCTACCTGAACCCAATAGGTCTTTTCCGCTTTCGATTTTGGTTGCGTCAATTTTGCTTGTAGAATGCCATCATTGGTCAGTACCATTAAGCCTTCACTGTCTCTATCAAGGCGCCCTGCGGCGTAAACGTCTTTAACGTCAATGAAATCGGCGAGGGTTTGTCGACCTTGTCCATCGGTGAACTGGCTTAGCACATCGTAAGGTTTATTAAATACGAGGACTTTACGCTCTTCGGGCGCCACTGAGCGCCGCTGACGCTGAATGGAGCGTGATGGACGACGTGGACTGGCTGAGGGGCGTTTTTTGGTTTTGGCGTCAGCGCGGGAAGCGCGCACAGAACGCGGGCCGTTAGGGCGAGATGACATGTTAATTACCTTGCAAAAATGTAAAAGTATGGCTGCGATCGTTTTATGAGAGTGTGCTTTACGTTATGATTTCGAAAAGAAAACAATGTGCAATACCATTGATATCGCCGTTGTATAACACCATAACTATCCATTAGCTGTACGCTGTATCCTTTTCTTTTCAGAGGATCTTTCGCACGAATATGGCTAAATTATACCATGGTTAGTGATGTTTATCGCTGAACATGCGCAATGAACGGCGTATTTGTAGGTCTTACAAATGCGTTAAGTCGCGTGACCAAGCTCACTCAAGGATGATATTCATGGTTGTCATGATTTTCAACTCTCCTCGTCAGTCACGGAACGTGCGACACTATAGTGAGTAAGTCATGGTGAAGAAGCCCGATGAGCGGGTTGATATGCCATAAGAATTTAAGCCACACGATCTTATTATCGTGGAAACTAGAACATATAGGGAAAGTTCATGCCTACAAAAAATCCAACCATCATCTATACGATCACAGATGAAGCACCGGCCTTAGCAACCTACTCATTTTTACCGATTATCCGCGCATTTACTGCTTCTTCTCACATTGACATTGAAACGCGTGATATTTCATTAGCAGGCCGTATTCTTGCCAATTTCCCAGACTGTTTGAAACCGGAACAACGTGTGAATGATGCCTTAGCCGAACTGGGGGATTTAGCGAAAACACCGGAAGCGAACATCATTAAGTTGCCCAACATTTCCGCATCGGTTCCTCAGTTATGCGCGGCTATTAAAGAATTGCAAGACAAAGGCTATGCCGTTCCAAACTACACAGCAGAGCCGAAAACCGAGGAAGAAAAAGCGGCGAAAGCGGTTTACGATAAGATCAAAGGGAGCGCGGTCAACCCCGTATTACGTGAAGGTAACTCGGATCGCCGAGCGCCAAGTTCTGTCAAAAACTACGCACGTAAAAATCCTCATTCTATGGGGCAATGGTCAGCAGACTCGAAAACGCACGTTGCCAGCATGGATGCCGATGATTTCTTCGGTTCAGAAACCTCATTGACGTTAGATAAAGCGACCAATGCGTCGATTGAGTTTGTCAGTCAATCGGGGGAGACGCGCACGTTGAAGCCGTCGTTCCCGCTACTTGAAAAAGAGATCATCGATACTTCCGTCATGAATAAGAAAGCGCTGATGGCGTTTTTTGATAAACAGATTGCCCAAGCCAAAGAGCAAGACGTATTGCTGTCTTTGCACTTGAAGGCGACCATGATGAAAGTCTCAGACCCTGTGATTTTTGGCTACGCAGTAAAAGCCTACTTCAAAGAGGTGTTTGAAAAATACGCGACAACGTTTGAGCGTTTGGGCGTGGATGTGAACAATGGCCTTGGGGATGTCTACGCAAAAATTGCGACATTACCGGAAGAGGAACGTCGCGAGATTGAAGCGGCGATTGAATCGGTCTATGCCACCCAACCGGAATTAGCGATGGTGGATTCGGATCGTGGTATCACCAACTTACATGTGCCGAGTGATGTCATTGTCGATGCGTCGATGCCAGCGATGATTCGTTCTGCAGGCCAAATGTACGATAAGACTGGCGGACAAAAAGACACCAAAGCGATGATTCCTGACCGCTGTTATGCCGGCGTCTACCAAACGGTTGTGGATTTTTGTAAACAGCATGGTGCTTTCGATCCAACCACGATGGGTAGTGTACCGAATGTGGGCTTGATGGCACAAAAAGCGGAAGAATACGGCTCTCATGACAAAACCTTTATCCTTGATGATGATGGCACGGTGAACGTGGTCGATGATCAAGGCCATGTTTTGTTATCTCAAAAGGTCGAAGCGGGCGATATTTTCCGTATGTGTCAGGTGAAAGATGCGCCGATTCAAGATTGGGTTAAACTGGCGGTCACACGAGCACGTGCATCACAAACGCCAGCGGTTTTTTGGCTGGATGCAGAACGAGCGCATGATGCTGAGTTGATCAAGAAAGTCAATGAATACTTACCATTACATGATACTGATGGCTTAGATATCCGTATTTTATCGACCGTGGATGCGACCCAGTATTCGCTAGAACGGATTAAAGAAGGTAAAGATACGATTTCCGTCACTGGTAACGTATTACGTGATTACTTAACGGATCTATTCCCGATTTTGGAATTGGGAACTTCTGCGAAAATGCTTTCAATTGTTCCGTTGATGAATGGTGGCGGATTGTTTGAGACGGGCGCGGGTGGCTCTGCACCGAAGCACGTTCAACAGGTAGAAAAAGAAAACCACTTACGTTGGGATTCACTCGGCGAATTCCTAGCCTTGTCTGCCTCACTTGAGTACATGAACTTAAGCGGTACGTTCCCCAAAGCACAAGTATTGGCCGACACCTTAGATCAGGCAACCGGTCGCTTCCTTGATGAGAACAAATCGCCGTCACGTAAAGTCGGTGAGTTGGATAACCGTGGTAGCCATTTCTACTTGGCGATGTATTGGGCTCAGGCATTGGCTGCGCAAACACAAGATGCCGAGTTGGCTAAGCAATTTAAGCAAGTAGAGCAAGAGTTGGCTGACAATGAAGAGAAAATCGTCAATGAGCTGAATCAAGCTCAAGGTGTTGCAACAGACATTGGTGGGTATTACTATCCGGATTTTGCAAAAGCCTCTGCTGTGATGCGTGCAAGCCAAACATTCAATCAGATCATTAATGCCTTACAGTAAGGCTCATGACATTAAACATAAAAACCCGCAGTAGCGGGTTTTTTTATGTCTATTAAAGCCATTATATGACTCGATGATTCACTCGTTAAACGGCAGTGGGGGAGCCATGGCATGGCTAAACTATTTGGCTGCATCACCTCCAATTGGTACAACAGTACTTGCGTGGTAGCCTTTAGGCCCTTCCTCGACCTCATAAGATACTTGTTGACCAGCTTTAAGTGTACGGTAGCCTTCCATCTGAATGGTTGAGTAGTGTGCAAAAATGTCATCATTAGTCCCTTCAGGACAAATAAAGCCAAACCCTTTTGCGTTATTAAACCATTTTACTGTACCTGTAGCCATGCTTACATCCCTCATGCATTGTGTCTAGGGTGATAATCGCCAACCATAATGAATGGCTCTTAATGACTCGCTCACCCATCCGCTAAAAATGAGTCATTCATCGACCAATTTAGCTAATGATAACGGACAGTCAATAGTCGAATTGAAGAAAAATTGTTCATTTTTAGAGTGGGTCACGCTTATGAGGGTAAGTTAATCAGTTAACGGTTGATTTTTTGTTACGTTTGTTTTGATATGTATGAATTGGTTAGACATCTTACGGTGTTATCTGTGTCATGCTGATGCAGTAACTTAGGGCAGTGATCACAATCGGCATCTTTTATTTGCAGGGGATAGATTGGTAGATTAATCTTTTTAATAAGGGCAGGTTGTATTCTCGCTCGTAAGTGTTCGCTATCCTTTTACAATTGGCATTGCACTGAATGTTCTGACAGAGCACAATAGAGCTAGGTAGCACTCACACAATGTAATTATGAGTAATAATTTTGAATGGGTTACTCCAGGCTCAGATTTACTGGAGCTAGAAAAAACCGGATTAAAGCCCCCATCGATGTACAACGTTATGCTAATTAATGATGATTATACACCGATGGATTTTGTCATAGAGGTTTTAGAGCGATTTTTCTCGAAAGATATTGAACAAGCGACACAAATCATGCTGAAAGTTCATTATGCTGGTAAAGCGGTTTGTGGCACTTTTACCGCTGACATTGCTGAAACAAAAGTCGCCCAAGTTACGATGTATTCCAAAGAGCATGAGCATCCATTGCTCTGTACCATGGAGCAGGCGTAGCATCTTAGAACAGATGAAAAATACTGTGGTTGTTTCTTTAAGGAGGCTTTATGCTTAACAAAGAACTAGAATCGAGCTTGAACGGTGCATTTGCACGAGCTCGAGATAAACGACACGAGTTTATGACCGTGGAGCACCTCCTACTTGCGTTATTAGAAAACGACGCAGCTAAGGAAGCATTAGTCGCGTGTCAGGCGGAGATTGAAACACTGCGCCGTGAACTTGATACTTTCATCGACCAAACAACGCCGCTGATTCCAACGGATGACGAAGCTCGAGAAACTCAACCCACTTTAAGCTTTCAGCGTGTGTTACAACGCGCGGTGTTCCATGTGCAATCCTCTGGTCGTAGTGAAGTCACTGGCGCGAATGTATTAGTCGCGATTTTCAGCGAACAAGAATCCCATGCGGCCTATTTACTGAAAAAGAACGATGTCAGTCGCTTAGACATTGTCAATTTCATTTCTCATGGTATTACCAAAGCATCGAATTCCAGTGAAGATCCCTCTTCTGAGTCCTTTGGTCCAGAAAGCAGCGAAGAGGCGAGTAGCGAAGAGCGTTTAGAAAGCTTTGCCACCAATTTGAATCAGTTAGCGAAGAAAGGGCAAATTGACCCACTGATTGGCCGAGATAAAGAGCTTGAACGTACGATTCAGGTGTTGTGCCGACGTCGTAAAAACAACCCATTACTGGTCGGTGAAGCGGGTGTTGGGAAAACGGCGATTGCCGAAGGGCTTGCTTGGCGAATCGTGGAAGGCAGTGTTCCTGATGTGATTAAAGACAGCGTTATCTACTCACTGGATATTGGTTCTCTATTAGCGGGAACCAAATATCGAGGAGACTTTGAAAAACGGTTTAAAGCGATTTTAAAACAGTTAGAGAAGGAAAAAGATGCGGTTCTGTTTATCGATGAGATTCACACCATCATTGGTGCTGGTGCCGCCTCCGGTGGTCAGGTGGATGCCGCAAACCTGATTAAACCATTGTTGAGTAGTGGAAAACTGCGCTGTATTGGGTCAACGACTTACCAAGAGCACAGTAATATCTTCGAGAAAGAACGGGCCTTGTCGCGACGTTTCCAGAAAATCGATGTGGTCGAGCCATCCATTGACGACACCGTGAAAATTTTGGCGGGTTTGAAGTCAAAATACGAAGCGCATCATGACGTTCGTTATACCAACAAAGCGCTGCGTGCAGCGGTTGAGTTGTCAGCGAAATATATTAATGATCGGCATTTGCCGGATAAAGCCATTGATGTGATTGATGAAGCGGGGGCGCGGATTCGTTTGCTGCCTGTAAGCAAACGTCGCAAAACGATTGGTGTACCTGAAATTGAGGCCATGGTAGCGAAAATGGCTCGTATTCCAGAGAAATCCGTCTCGTCTTCGGATAAAGACACCTTAAAAGTGTTGGATTCTAAGATGAAAATGATGGTGTTTGGTCAAGATGATGCGATCGATGTGTTGTCTGAATCGATCAAATTGACTCGCGCTGGTTTGGGGGCAGAGAACCGCCCTGTGGGGTCCTTCTTATTTGCCGGTCCTACTGGGGTTGGTAAAACCGAAGTGACTGTGCAATTGGCAAAAGTGTTGGGCATTGAGTTGCTACGCTTTGATATGTCTGAGTATGGCGAGCGTCACTCTGTCAGCCGTTTAATCGGTGCACCTCCGGGTTACGTGGGTTACGACCAAGGTGGTTTGTTAACCGATGCTGTGATTAAAAACCCACATTCGGTCGTACTGCTTGACGAGATAGAGAAGGCTCACCCCGATATTTTTAACTTGCTATTGCAAGTGATGGATAATGGGACACTGACAGATAATAACGGTCGTAAAGCCGATTTTCGTAACGTTATTTTGGTGATGACCACCAATGCGGGTGTCGCGGAAACGGTGAAAAAATCGATCGGCTTGATTCAACAAGATCACAGCCACGATGCGATGTCGGAAATCAAAAAAGTGTTTACGCCGGAGTTTCGTAACCGTTTAGACCATATTATTTGGTTTAATAACTTAGCCGAGTCTGTGATTGCACAAGTGGTTGACAAGTTCATTGTGGAACTGCAAGCGCAGCTTGATCAACGTGGTGTGTCTTTAGAAGTGCAAGAAGAAGCACGTAACTGGTTAGCTCATAAAGGTTACGACCGCGAAATGGGGGCACGCCCAATGGGACGTGTGATTCAAGAGCAGTTGAAGAAACCGTTAGCGAATGAATTGCTATTCGGTAGCCTTGTGGACGGTGGTACGGTGCGAGTTGCGTTAGACGGTGATAGCCTCACATTCGACTATCAAAGCGCCAAACAGGCGGCTCAGGTCGACTGATGGGATACAGGTAATGAAAAAGCGTGCTGAGGCACGCTTTTTTTATATTGGTCGTCAGGTGATGAGCCACTTGAGAACACAGGTTCTTCAGTGCATGCAGACACAAAAAAGCAGGGTACTTGCCCTGCCTATTTGCGTAACAACTGAGAATCAGAGATTAACGTGCACGGAAGACGATACGTCCTTTGGAGAGATCGTACGGAGTCAACTCAACAGTTACTTTATCGCCAGTCAAAATACGGATGTAGTTTTTACGCATTTTGCCAGAAATATGAGCAGTAACAACATGGCCGTTTTCCAGCTCGACACGGAACATTGTGTTTGGAAGAGTATCAAGGACAGTGCCTTGCATCTCAATAACGTCTTCTTTAGCCATTTAATCCTCTTTAGAAATAGGCAATTTTTAACGGCAACAATTGTGCCCTTAAAAGGTCAATAAGTAAAGTTGTGGCGTATTCTACCCTTGCCAACGCTGATTTACTAGCCTTTGGTGTGCGTTAAAGCGTACTTTGTAGTTCATCGCTGGGCATTCGTCTATTTGATAACCTAAATAGAGCCACTGTTTCTGTTGTTGTTTACACATTTCAATTTGATAGAGCACACACAGTGTTCCCAATGATAAGGGGATGTCTGGGTCAAAGAATGTATAAAACGCACTGGCGCTGTCGTTCATTATGTCTGTAATTGCAATGGCAACCAGTTGATGATGCTCATAGACATGTAAGTAGCCAGTATTGAGCCAATCGCAGCGCGCAAACGTCGCGAAATTCTCTTGATTTGGTGGATACATACTACCACTACGATGACGCGCATTGATATAGCGAGCGTAAAGATTGAACCAATTATCATCCATATGTGACTTTAATTCCCAGTGAAAGCTCGACTGCGCTTTATTGAGTAAACGTTTCTGACTTTTGCTGGGGGCCGTGCTCGGTGTATGAATACGTAGCGCTTCGCATGCCTGACAATGAGGACAATGTGGACGATAAATAATATCACCGCTACGACGAAAACCATTGGACAATAATAACTCGAAATTGTCTGTGGTCTGCATATCTGCATCGAGAGCCACCGCGAGGCGTTCTTTTTCTTCAGGTAAATAACTGCACGGGTGTTGTGTGCTTAATCCGATTCGGATCGATTGCATGTTGGATGTCATTCTGGCTCCTTGCCTTGTTTTGCTGGTGGACACTGGCTCAGCCAACGGGGTGTTAAGTGCGAACGGTCAATGAGGTTGTCTCTTAATGAGAGCACGGTATCAATAAAAAGGTTTCTGGGTAACTCTTGAGCGCCCAACGAGGCCAAGTGCGGATTCATGACCTGGCAATCGATCCATTGCCCGCCCAATTGCTTAAAGTACTCACACCAATGCCAGAGCGCAATTTTGGATGCATTATCACACAAACTGAACATGGATTCGCCGCAGAATATCTGTCCAACCATAATGCCATATAGGCCTCCGACGAGGTCACCATTGAGCCAGACTTCAACCGAGTGGCAATCGCCTTGCTGAGCCAGTGCTTGATAGGCGCGACGCATATCGTGGTTGAGCCATGTTTCACTTGCGGGTCTCACCGCTGCACATAACTCAATCACTTGAGAGGTTGCGTGATTTAAACTGACGGTATAGCCGCATTTTTTATAAAATTTTTTAAGACTTTTACTGGGTTTGAATGTCTTAGTATCAAATACCGCTCTTGGAGCTGGGCTCCACCATAAAATGGGCTCACCCGGTCCATACCATGGAAAGATGCCTGAGCGATAGGCGGAGACTAAGCGTGACGGCGTTAAATCGTCGCCAAACGCTAATAAACCATTGGGTTCATCTAAGGCATCATGTGGCGACGGAAATGTGTTGTCGTCGGGTGCGAGTTCGGTTAAATAAATCGTCATACACAAGCCATTATCCATAAAGGAGATGAAGAAATGAAAAAGTGGATTTGGATATTAGTCATTTTTCCACTGTTTGCCAATGCGGCGTATCAGCGTAACCAAGCAAGGCCAGTAAATAAAGTCGTGTTTGGTGCCGTGCAAACCGTGCGCTATATTTCAGAAGAAACAGTGACGAAAAGCCAGCAACATCATGGTGGTTGGGAAACGTTACTCGGCGCGGCGATTGGCGGAGTGATCGGTCATCAGTTTGGCTCAGGTCGTGGTAATGATTTAGCCACGATTGTTGGCACGGCGGCAGGTGCGGGTGTGGGTTATACACAATCGGCGGATCCGATTTATCGTCAGCAAGACAAATTGGTTGAGCTGTTGATTAAAACCCATGACGATAAATTGATCGATGTAATTCAAGATGTGGATCCGAATATGCTGTTTGGCTCTGGCGATAGTGTGCGAATTTTATATTTTGATGATGGCGTGCGAGTGGACAAAGAAATGTAACCCTGTGCGGCGTTGTCATCGCGAGGTGAACAGTCATCGAAAAGGCGTTACCGCTTAGGTGAGTGAACACGAATTCCCGCGCTGATAGGAAAAGGGCCGGATCCCTCGATTGGCACTAGCATCACCATTCATTTTTCGCTAATCTGCGGGTATGAAAAATTTTTCTGCCCAGTACTCATCATGGTGATGTGGGCAGAGCAAGGACTAGAGCAATAAATGGAAAGCCTGACCTTACAACCCATTGATATTATCGAAGGTAGCGTTAATCTTCCGGGATCAAAAAGTGTATCAAACCGTGCCCTGCTGCTGGCGGCATTAGCAAAGGGGACCACTCGTTTAACCAATTTACTCGATAGCGATGACATTCGTCATATGTTGGCGGCGCTGACCAAGCTTGGGGTGAATTATCAGCTGTCTGAAGATAAGACAGAATGCGTCGTTGAGGGGTTAGGACAGCCGTTTGCCTCTGAACATACGCTGGAATTGTTCCTCGGCAATGCGGGTACCGCGATGCGACCATTAGCGGCGGCTCTGTGTTTAGGTAAGGGTGAATACGTTCTTACTGGTGAGCCGCGCATGAAAGAGCGTCCCATTGGTCATCTTGTCGATGCCCTGCGTTCTGCGGGTGCAAAAATCGATTATCTCGAGAATGAGAATTACCCACCTTTAGCGATTCATAGTACAGGATTAAAGGGCGGAGAAGTCGTTATTGATGGCTCCATTTCCAGTCAGTTTTTGACGGCGTTTTTGATGGCGGCGCCTTTTGCTCAACACGATACAACCATCGTGATTGAGGGCGACTTGGTGTCCAAGCCGTATATCGATATCACTCTCGATATCATGGGCAAATTTGGCGTTGTGGTGGAGAACAATCAATATCAAACGTTTGTGGTCAAAGCCGGCCAGCAGTATGTGTCACCCGGTGATTTCCTCGTGGAAGGTGATGCATCTTCTGCGTCGTATTTTCTTGCGGCCGCGGCAATCAAAGGGGGCTCGATTCGAGTAACGGGCATAAGCAAAAACAGTATTCAAGGGGATATTCGTTTTGCCGACGCGTTGGAGAAAATGGGCGCCATTATTGAGTGGGGTGAGGATTACGTTCAGGCGACACGTGGACGTCTGGATGCCATAGATATGGACTTTAATCATATCCCTGATGCGGCAATGACCATTGCGACGACGGCTTTGTTTGCCAAGGGCACAACCTCGATTCGTAATGTGTATAACTGGCGAGTGAAAGAAACTGATCGCTTAACGGCAATGGCAACAGAATTACGCAAAGTCGGTGCGGTTGTTGAAGAGGGCGAGGATTATATTACCATCACCCCACCAGCGGTGTGTCAACATGCAGTGATCGATACCTACGATGATCATCGTATGGCAATGTGTTTCTCTTTGGTTGCGCTCGGGTCAACGCCTGTAACCATCAATGATCCGAAGTGTACGTCCAAAACATTTCCCGGTTATTTTGAAACCTTTACCGCACTCAGCCGTTCGTGAGCGAGGGCGTTGGAACAGACAAAAGGCCTCATGATGAGTAATGCCAGTCAGTTAAGCTGATTGGCATTTTTCTTTTTATACGGATATTTCCGAGGTTTTGGTTTTACCCACCTTGGGTAAGTTCGGTCTTCTCGCCTTGGTGGAAGTTTAAAATAGCCCATTTGTTCCAATAAGGACTCATAATGTTTTGGGATATTTCCCGGACTTGTCAGCGGTAAAGTTGCAAAAAACTGAGTGATAGCCATTGAACAACTGGTAAAACTGAGTTGATTTGGCCAAACACTATCCAGTTTTTTAGCGGCCGCTGTCATCCCTAATCGTATGAGGTTGTAACAGAGCAACACTCCCCATAGCTCTTGCTCTATCATGTCCGGTCTTTTACTTCTCAGTGTATATTGGCTGTTTAACAGAGACTGCTTCATTTCTCTATACCCCAGTTCTATTTCCCACCGGTAACGATATAACTCAACCATTTCGTCGCTCGGGAAACGTAATTCATCGACCATAGAGGTGAGGATTCGATACTCTTTTCCCTTAATGGTTTTACTCACTAAACGAGCCTCGATAAATTCCGGTAACTCATCGAACTTTTTGCGAGACTGAGGCGTCGTTTTCAGGCGAACACGATAGTCATTTTTTCCCGACCGATGCAGCACTTCATAGTTTAAGTCCTTTCGCGCGGGGATTAGCCAATGCCGCTCTGTCCCTGTTTGAGACCATCGGTTAAGTAACCCCAATGAGTAATAACCTTTATCGAACAAGGTTAATGAATGATCTGGCGTACTATCAATGAGCTGTTCTGCGAGCACCATTTCACTCGTTCGATAACCAGAAAAAGCACTGTTAATGAGCTGATGGCTTGTCAACTCCATATGACAGACCATTCTAATTTGAGGGTAAGTATTTTCACGATGTTGATTACTTTGAGTTTCAAAGACTTGATGATTTTCTAACGTGTCTGCAGTTCGCCATACAACGCCATCAACGGCGAATAAATTCAGCCCTCCCCATTGCTCAAACGAATTCGTTTCATAGCCGTGTTGAGCGACGGCTTTAAATACCTCTTTTACGGCATCAGCCCCCAAACGTTGCCTTGCTTGAACCAAAGCACTTGGGGCAACCAAAGGCTTTTTATCTGGCAGCATAATATCCATCTGAGTTGCAATATCCCAGACAGACTTCTGACGATATAGTGCCATGCCGATGATGGACCATAGAACCGTTTCGAGTGGTAGTCGGCGCTTTCTCAACGTGGCGACTCCAGCTTGTTTAAAGCCTTGCTGAATAAGCTCTGGCGATAGTAACTCAGCATACTTTTCAAAAGTATGGAAGGTATTACAGGACTTAAAGGCTGTGGCTAATTCACTTTCAAAACGCATAAAAAAAATCCGATATTAAATCACTAATATCGGATTTTGAAGCCTTTTAAAGATCGGTCAAATGATCTCAAAAATTTCTTAACTGATCGGCATTACTCGTGATGAGGCTTTTATTTTTCCTGAATAGTGAATTTTGTCGATAGCTCATGGGCTAAAAATTTAAAGAGATTAAATACGGTGTTCGTTTTGGTGGTCGGTAAGCCTTGATGATCCAAAAAGCAGTCGCCTTTAAAAATAAGAACGTCATTTTTTTCTTCTACATCCGTGGCATAGATCCCTTCTACATATTGGTCATGGTCGTGCAGTGCTTGATTCGCAATCATTAATAGGTCGCTTTTGGGTATCGCTATTTTTTGTGACATCGGCAGTTATTTTTTATAAATCATAACGCGACTCTAAATCGCCTCTCATAATGCCGCTTTGATCGGGCGCAATAAATGAGAAAATGGTTATTTCATGCTTTGAGAATCAATAAGTTGCTGTAAACTTTACCGAAGGGGTATTCAGAAGATAAAAAGAGGGTGATACGTTGACGGAATGCGACTAATTGTCGAACAAATACATCGCTTTTTTAAAAAACATGTTGATCTTCTGGTAATCTGCCTCGATAGTAAAAAAAGAATCAACATTGTAGAACATTATGCGATAAACCATTCGCACTATGGTTAAGGACATTTGAATCAAATTATGGGTAAATCACTCGTTATCGTAGAGTCTCCAGCCAAGGCCAAAACAATCAACAAATATCTTGGTAAAGACTTTATCGTAAAATCCAGTGTCGGTCATGTCCGCGATCTACCAACCGCAGGGCAATCGACAGGTGGGAAAAAAGCCGCGCCTCAATCGACTAAAAATTTGAGTGCAGAAGAAAAAGCACGTGTGAAGAAAGAGAAAGAACGTGCTGCGCTCATCAAGAAAATGGGGATCGACCCTTATCATGATTGGGAAGCCAACTATCAGATATTACCAGGCAAGGAAAAAGTCGTTTCTGAGCTGCAGAAGTTAGCAAAAGACGCGGATAACGTTTATCTAGCAACCGATTTGGACCGCGAGGGAGAAGCCATCGCTTGGCACCTTCGTGAGCTCATCGGTGGCGATGAAGAGCGATATAAGCGTGTTGTGTTTAACGAAATCACTAAAAGTGCGATCAAGCAAGCCTTCGATAAACCAGGCGACTTGAATATGGATGGTGTGAATGCTCAACAGGCGCGTCGCTTTATGGACCGTGTGGTGGGCTTCATGGTGTCTCCACTGCTGTGGAAAAAAGTGGCACGAGGTTTGTCCGCTGGGCGCGTACAATCGGTTGCGGTAAAACTGTTGGTTGAGCGCGAGCGTTCAATCAAAGCATTTACGCCAGAAGAGTTTTGGGATATTCATGCTGATACGTTGACGAGTGCAGACCAAGCATTTCGTTTGATGGTGGCGCAAAAAGATGGCGTGGCTTTTAAACCAGTCAATGAAGCGCAAGCGAATAGCGCGTTGGCCGAGTTGGAAAACGCGAATTATGAAGTCTGTAAACGTGAAGACCGACCTACGACCAGTAAGCCAAGTGCACCGTTTATCACCTCAACGCTCCAGCAGGCGGCCAGTACCCGTTTAGGTTATGGTGTGAAAAAGACCATGATGCTGGCGCAGCGACTGTATGAGGCCGGTTATATCACTTACATGCGTACCGATTCGACCAACTTGAGTCAAGAAGCGGTCGACAGCGTACGTGACTATATTACCAGTGAGTTTGGTGACGCCTATTTACCGGAAAAACCGAATGTTTACGGTAGTAAAGAAAATGCGCAGGAAGCTCACGAAGCGATCCGTCCTTCGAGTGTCTCTGTGATAGAGTCACAACTGGAAGGCATGGATAAGGATGCGCATAAGCTGTACGCGTTGATTTGGAATCAGTTTGTGGCGTGCCAAATGACACCCGCGAAATACGATTCAACCACGGTCAGTGTCAAAGCGGCAGACTACACGCTTAAAGCTAAAGGGCGCATTCTTAAATTTGATGGTTGGACCCGCGTACAACGTCCACTGGGTAAGAATGATGATCAGATCTTACCGGCGGTGAAAGTCGGTGATGAATTAACATTACAGACGTTAGAGCCTAAGCAGCACTTTACTAAGCCACCCGCTCGCTTTACGGAAGCGGCATTGGTTAAAGAGCTGGAAAAACGAGGAATCGGCCGTCCTTCAACCTATGCATCCATCATTTCAACCATTCAAGATCGTGGCTATGTGAAAGTTGAACAGCGCCGCTTCTATGCAGAAAAAATGGGTGAGATTGTCACGGATCGTTTAGACGACAGTTTCGATGACCTTATGAACTATGACTTCACCGCGAGGATGGAAGAAAAACTCGACCAGATCGCGGAAGGGGAAGTCAATTGGAAGGGCATGCTAGACGATTTCTTTAAGGATTTCAGTCAAAATCTGTCGCAAGCGGAGCTTGAAGAAGAAAAGGGCGGCATGAAACCCAACCACATGGTTGAGACGGATATCGACTGCCCAACGTGTGGCCGTAAAATGGTGATTCGTACGGCTTCTACTGGGGTGTTCCTTGGATGTTCCGGTTATGCATTACCGCCAAAAGAGCGCTGTAAAACCACCATTAACTTAGGTGATGAAGAAGGCGTTGTGAATGTCTTGGAAGAAGATGTTGAAACGGCGGCGCTGCGTGCGAAGAAACGTTGTCCGATTTGTGATACTGCGATGGACGCGTATCTGATCGATGAAACGCGCAAGCTGCACGTGTGTGGTAACAATCCGAATTGTGAAGGCTATGAAGTTGAGCATGGTGAGTTCAAACTGAAAGGTTATGATGGACCCGTGGTCGAATGTGATAAATGTGGCTCCGATATGGTCTTGAAAAACGGCCGATTTGGAAAATACATGGCCTGTACCAATGAAGAGTGTACCAATACACGTAAGATTCTGCGTAATGGCGATGTCGCACCACCAAAAGAAGATCCAGTTCATTTTCCTGAGTTACCTTGTACTCAGTCTGATGCGTATTTCGTTCTGCGTGATGGGGCATCTGGCTTATTCTTTGCGGCGAGTAACTTTCCAAAATCGCGTGAAACACGTGCGCCATTAGTGCAAGAACTGGCTCAGTATAAAGAACGTTTAGCGGATAAATTTAAGTATCTTGCGGACGCGCCACAAAGCGATCCGGATGGTTTACCCACGGTTGTCCGTTTTAGCCGTAAGTCGAAAGAGCACTATGTGCGTACTGAAAATGATGGCAAGCCTTCTGGCTGGACAGCACTGTATATTGACGGTAAATGGGAAGTAACCGATAAGCGTAAGAAGAAAAAATAATTGATGCTTCATCAATCGTTCATCGATTTGTGAAAGAGTAGCAGTATTGCTGCTCTTTTTTTTTGCTACTGCATTCTCACTTTTCAGATAATGTGTTGTTTTGATGTAAAAATTTTCAAAAAGCACAGATTATATTCAATAAGTTGACTACCTTTATAAGAGCACTGAAAACACGGTATTGGCAGGCTTAGGCTGTCGATTGGAACGTTCCAGTATGGCGGTCGTTGATACGGTGCTTACGTCACGAGTGGGATTGTCCGTGCGTAGGGTGTAAATGAGAGGAAATGGAGTGCTCTAGGCATGCTTTGTTTCTCTCTATTGATTGGAGCATCTGACTTGTTGCTCCATTATGTGTATGGAAAACGAGAATGTGATCCGCTGCCGTGCTGGTTTAGCATGATAAGCAGCGATAAAAAGGGATGGAGACAGCAATGGCTGGTGTACTAGGTATGATTTTAGCTGGTGGGGAAGGCAAGCGCTTAATGCCTCTGACGGGAACCAGAAGTAAACCATCAGTACCTTTCGGTGGCAGTTATCGACTCATTGATTTCGCGCTCAATAATTTTGTTAATGCGGATCTGTTACGGATTTATGTGTTAACGCAGTTTAAATCTCAATCCTTGTATTTACACCTAAAAAAAGGGTGGAATGTTGGTGGGATTACTGAGCGCTTTATTGATCCTATTCCAGCGCAGATGCGCGATGGAAAGCGTTGGTATGAGGGCACGGCCGATGCGATTTATCAAAATTTACGGTTTGTTGAATTGGCCGAACCCGATGAAGTGTGTATTTTTGGCTCTGATCATATTTATAAAATGGATATACGGCAGATGCTGGACGCACACCGGCAGTCGGGTGCTGAGCTGACCGTATCAGCCATTCGTATGCCAGTAGAAAAGGCCAGCGACTTTGGTATCATTGAGGTCGATATGCAAGGGCGTATGATTGGATTTGAAGAAAAACCTGCCCACCCTAAATGCATACCCGGAGAGCCACAGTGGGCATTAGTGTCGATGGGCAACTATATTTTTAATACCGATTGCTTATGTCGAGAATTAGCGCTTGATGCGGAAAACCCACAATCTAACCATGATTTTGGCCATGACATTATTCCGAAGATGTACCCGCAAGGAACGGTTTATGTTTATGACTTTTCGACCAATAAAATCCCTGGAGAACGTCATGACAATTATTGGCGTGATGTTGGTACGGTCGAAGCCTATTGGGAAGCACATATGGACTTATTAGGCGATGACCAAAAATTCTCGTTATATAATCGCCGATGGCCATTACATACTTTTTACCCTCCATTACCCCCAGCGACTTTCGTGGATTCTGCCGAGCAAAAGGTTAAAATTACCGATAGCATGGTATCTGGCGGCAGTTTTATTCATGGCTCAGATATTTATAAATCGGTTTTAGGTTATCGAACCAATATTGCCACTGGCTGTTGTATCAGTGAATCTGTTATCTTAGGTGATGTAAAAGTTGGTGCAGGATGTACCATCAAGCGGGCCATCATTGATAAAGATGTCGAAATTGCTGCTGGCACAGTGATTGGCGAAGATTTAGACGCTGATCGCGCGCGTTTTGAGGTGTCATCCAGTGGAATAGTGGTAGTGGCAAAAGGAATGAAAGTTGGATTCTAATCATGATCAAGTCAACATATGGTTTGTTGTCTCAGAAGCACAAGGGGTGGTCAAAAGCGGAGGGCTAGCCGATGTTGCGAAAGCATTGCCGAAAGCGTTATCCGATTTAGGTCATCAAGTCGCGATCGTTCTTCCTGGCTATCAAAAAATCGCCCACAAAGCGGACATGCCAGTCATTTTAGAAACAGAGTTAGCTCATTGGCCCCACACGCACTATCAGGTACGCCAAACTGAGTTAGATGGGGTGACGGTCTACCTCATCGATTGTGATGCGTATTTTGAGCGTCCAGAGCTTTATGCGGAACACAATCAAGCGTATGACGATAATGGTGAGCGCTTTAGTTTCTTTTCGGCGGCAAGTTTAGACGTATTACCAAAACTCAATATACAACCATCAATCATTCATACTAATGATTGGCATACCGGATTTGTTCCCTTCCTCTTAAAAACTCGTTATCGCGATGATGCTTATTATGCCAACATGAAAAGTGTGTTGACCGTGCATAATGCCATTTTTAAGGGGCTATTTACTTACGAAGAACTGGAATGTATTCCTGAGCTCAACCTCACTGGTATGGAGTTTCTACGTTATGGAGCGGGGCAGGTGAGTATGTTGCGTGCCGGAATCGCTTTCGCCGATAAAGTTAACGCGGTGAGTGCCAATTATGCCACGGAGCTGTTGACGCCTTTGGGTGCTCATGGGTTCGTTGATGACTTTGTGCGTCGCGAACGCGATTTCGTCGGAATTGTTAACGGGTGTGATTACTCGGAGTGGAATCCGGCAACCGATGCGTTCTTGCCTCAAACCTATCACTGGGAAGCGGAGTCGTTACGTGCAGGTAAACGAGCCTGCAAACAGTGTTTACAGCAGAAGGTGGGATTACCTCTGCGCAGTGGTGTCGCGGTGTTTGGTATGGTTTGCCGTTTAACACACCAAAAAGGTTTCCATTATCTCTTGCCCATCATCGAACAGTTTTTACACAATGATGTGCAAATGGTCATTGTCGGGACTGGCGATCCAAACATCGCCGCGACCTTGCATCAACTCGCTAATCGCTATAGTGATAAATTGATGTTTATTGAAGCCTATAGTAATGAATTGGCCCACTTGGTCGAAGCGGGAGGGGATTTCTTCTTAATGCCTTCAGAGTTTGAGGCGTGCGGACTGAACCAGATATACAGTATGGCTTATGGAACGTTACCGATTGTGCGCGAAGTCGGCGGACTCAAAGATACGGTTGCCGATTACGATAAGTTCCCACAAGAAGCGACCGGATTTGGTTTTCTCGAACCCACCCCTCAAGCGTTACTGATCGTGATGCAGCGCGCATTGCTGTTTTATTTACAGTCGCCACAAGCCATGTTAGAGGTGCAGCAAAGAGCAATGCAGCGCGACTTTAGTTGGCATGAATCAGCGGTGCAGTACGTCAAAATGTATCGGAATGCATTAGAACAATAAGTATCTAATGACACAGAGTAAGAGATCGCACGCGGATCTCTTACTTTTTGACGCCCCTCTGTTTTGTGCGATATTATCTCCCGCTATTGTTTTTTACTGTGCTATGATTATCGGCCTTTTTGTATTTTTGGGGTAGTAATGCCTGACACTCTGCTGTTTCACAAAGCATTTTATCACTCGAATAGTCGCGAATGGGTTGTGTTCATTCACGGAGCCGGTGGCAGTTCGTCCATATGGTTCAAGCAACTCAAAGCGTACCGTCAGCAGTTTAATGTCTTGTTAGTGGATTTACGCGGCCACGGACGTTCGGCCGAGAAGCTGACAAGTCAACACCGGGATGCGTATACCTTTCGAAGTGTGTCAGATGATGTGCTATCGGTGATGGATGAGTTAAAGATTACTTGTGCCCATATTGTGGCGATGTCGTTAGGCACATTGATTGCACACACTCTTGCTCAGCATTGGCCGCAACGAGTCAAAAGTATGGTGTTAGGTGGGGCGATTTTATCACTCGATTGTCGCACTCGCTGTTTGATTCACTTAGGCGATAGTCTTAAAAATATCGTGCCCTATATGTGGCTGTATCGATTATTTGCTTATATTGTGATGCCAACCTCTAGGCAGCAGGAATCTCGGCGTTTGTTTATTCGTGAAGCGAAAAAGTTGTGCCAAAGTGAATTTAAGCGCTGGTTTCGTCTCGCGTTGAATGTTAACCCGATGATGGCGCGCTACCAGGAGAATATGAACCCGGTACCGACGCTGTATGTCATGGGTGATAAAGACTATTTATTCCTCGCGCCAGTCAAAGCCTGGGTTCGCGATCACTCGCTTAGCGCATTGGTTGAAATTGGCGACTGTGGGCATGTCTGTAATATCGAAAACGCGCAAATGTTTAACCGACATTCTATTGAATTTATTGCCCAGCAAAGTCAAACAGGATGACGCTTAAGCCCATAGACTTAAGCATACTCTGCCAATGCGCACCCACAGTGCCAACAAATAGCAAATTGCCCTTCGTTAACTTCGTGACATTGACGACAAGTCCAGTTGGGAAAGACGGTGTCTGTCGATTCTTTTTGGAACTTGCGAATAATGGTGTGGGCTTCATCGGCTTGAAAAGCATGAAAAAGCCATATGTACGGCATGGAATTTTCATCCATGGGGATTTCACCAAGTAAGCTAAACCACTGTTCACCTCTGACTTCACAGGCGATATTTTCAGATTGTAGCAAGCCACAGATGATGTGTGCTTCTGTCGGATTATTGGCTAAGTAGATTTTCATTACCCACTCCTTGTCTCGATATGCGGACATCATAGCAGAGCATTAAAACAAAGTAATGGGCAATAAAAAAGCACTCCTATGAGTGCTTTTTTCTATCTGAAAACAACTATAACCGTTGCATCAGTTCATCTCGACGATGTTTAGCAATGACCGACCAGTGCTGTCCTTCTATCGCCCCTTCTAGAGCCCAAAGCAACTCGATGTTAACAGTGCTTGTATGGGTATCTTGAATCGCCTTGTAAGCTTCTACTGCGCCTTTTTGATGCAGCATTTCCACAGACTCGATTCCCGCTTTACGAAGCATACGTTCTGTGGCTAAACGTAAGTTTGGTAAATCTTTAAGCCGAGTCGGTTTCGCTTTTGCTTGTGATTCGCGTTCTTTCTTCGCGACAAGCAGCGCCTGATTGGCTTCTTGTAGGATTTTATCAGTATTATCCCAGTAGCTATCAGGAAGAGCAAAATACTTAGTAATAACTGGGAACCCACGTTTTTTATAAATATAGGGTTCTAAGCCTTCTGAACGATATTTCTCTGCACAGTGATCATCAGCGCGAATATGAAGTTTGTCTTGTACGACCAATGCGAACATTGTGTCATCAACAAAAATACCAAATCCGCCGAACATTGAACGAGATTTTACGCGTCCTAATGATTCAAACAGACGCATTGAGTTTTTTAATATAGGTTTATCCATGCCTTTAGTCTCGGTGTAATTTAAATACGCCACCAAAATCAGGTCCGAGAGTGTAGCAATACAATGATTTTACTTTGTCAACAAAACGTAAACTTACATTGTACATAGTTCATCGGTAACCCCGCTACCTTTCCATACCAAAGTATAGTGCATATTGGTGAAGGCCGGAGGCTTTGCGTCCCAACTTTTCAATTGGTTTGCCCTGTACGTGACATTTAAGTTTAATAGAACTTTTATGAGCTTACTACAAAGGGAGAAGGAGAGAATGTCCTATCCCCCAAAAACCATAAACATAAGTGTTACTGTCAATGAGTATTAATTATATGTGATCGTTCCCATAATGACACTTATATAGATGAATTTCAATTTACAATTTCTTTACAGTGTCGCGAATGACTAATTCTGGGTGCATTTCGAAGGTACGACGCTCGTGTTGTTTGTTTTTTATCCGTTCCAACAAAATTTCAAAGGCGTTTTTACCCACACGACGTTTCGGTTGGTGAATCGTGGTCAGTGGGGGGGAGAAATATTCCGCCAACTCTATGTTGTCGTAGCCGATGACTGAAATATCATCAGGCACACGGCATCCTTTTTGTTGTAAGCGGCTGATCAAACCGAGCGCCATGGTATCGTTAAAGCAAAAAACTGCCGTCGGTAACGAGTCCATTGCCAACAGTTTGTCTGCGGCAAGTACTGCGGTATCACACTCGAAGTTACCTTCTAAAATCCAATCTTCATTGACCGGCAATTTGGCTTCTTGCATCGCGCGGCGGAAACCACGAATGCGTTCTTGACACGCCACTTTAGAAAGATGACCACTGAGGCAAGCGATATCGGAGTGACCATTCTCAATCAAATGCTTGGTCGCCAGATAGCCACCTTCTTCTGAATTATCGAGTATGTTGTCGGCTTGTGAATCTTCCAATCCCCAATCCATGATGACTTTTGGAATGTCGGCATGGTTATCGAGCATTTCCATCAGCTGCGGAGTCATATCCGAACACATGACCAAAATACCATCGACACGCTTTTCCGCCAGCATACGCACATAATCACGCTGTTTTTCATAAATGCCGCCCGTATTACACAGTACGAGTGTATAGCCTTGACGGTAGCAATAGCTTTCGACACCATCGATAACTTCGGAAAAGAACTGATTGGTCGATTGGGTAACCAACATCCCTATGGTCCGAGTCGTGTTGCATTTTAGACTTCTTGCCACGGCACTCGGCGCATAATTCAACTCTTTCACAGCGTTAAGTACTCGCTCTTGCGTTGTTTCCGCCACAAAGCGTGTTTTATTGATCACATGTGACACAGTCGTTGTCGACACGCCAGCAAGGCGGGCTACGTCTTTAATTGTCGCCATTGGTTTTTCCTATAACAGCTGCTGGCTAGGAAGGGTCAATTACTGAACTCAGCCAACAGAAGGCTTTTATGAAGCCGAAATTTAAGCAAAAAAACCGCTAACGATGAGCGGTTCAATTGGATAATTTTGATAACAAACTGGGTGTGATTTTAGACTGCTCTCTGTCTTGCCGCAATGAAAAATTCATATTTGTCCGATTTGCCCCGCGCAGGCGAGTCAGTGCCTTATTTTTCGATGGCGCATGTCGGCGGCGGACGTGTGACGCTGAGGATATTGAGAGGCGTTAGGGCGTGGAAAACCACCCTGAATAGTTGAGTGTAAACCACGTAACGCGTTAGCTAAGTGTGAAAACTCGATGCTAGCTTGTTTTGAATCAATAAAGCATGAGGTTTTTATGAGTAACCCTAGAAATATTACGGACTATGAATAGAATGAACTGAGTGTGTATTGAATCGGAAGCCAGTAACGCCTATGAATTATCCGTTATTAGTTGTAGAAAGTGAGCGCGATACGCGGCTTATTTTAGTCAATTACTTTCAGCAGGAAGGATACGATGTACTGTCGGCTGAGACTAGTATAGAAATGCGTGAACACTTAAACCAACAGGAATTCGATGTCATATTGTTGGACGCGCAATTGTTATCGGGTGACAGTTTAATGATCACTCGCGAATTACGTAATCAGTCCGACGTAGGAATTATTCTTCTCAATGGACGAGAAGACAATATCGATAAAATTATTGGTTTAGAAATGGGGGCCGACGACTACGTTGCGAAACCGTTTGAATTAAGAGAGTTACTCGTCAGAGTGAAAAACTTGATGTGGCGGGTGTCGCGTGCCCGTGAGCATGCGCCACTAACTCAACATTCGGACTGTCAGCAAATCCAGTTTGGTGATTGGTTCTTTGATATTCAACGGCGTTCTTTGAGCCAGAATGGCGAACCGATTAAATTAACCAAAGCGGAGTATGAATTATTAGTCGCTCTTGCGTCTAATCCGCATCAAGTGCTCACAAGAGAAGCGATTTTAGCGATGATCAGCCATCGTGTTGATACCCCTAATGACCGCACCATTGATGTATTAATTCGTCGATTACGGTCAAAGATGGAGTGTGATCCCAAAACCCCACAGATTATTGTGACGGTACATGGTGAAGGGTATATGTTCGCAGGGACATAAATCTCACGTTAAGACCAGTCGAAACACAAAAACGCCAATTCCCGACAGCGAGAATTGGCGTTTTTTGTGATGGCCTGTTGGATATGCCAATTAGGAAGATGGCTTCTTCACAGGGTCGGGCATGTCTTCAGCGGTCGAGGCTTTCGGCGTTGTTGGTAAAGGTTCTGGTGTGGTTTTCAGTAACCAATCACGTAGATCTTGCCAAAGGCTCCCCATGGTCTCGTGCCAGTATCGTTCGGTTTGTTCTAAGTATCGCGCTTTGGGGGCATACTTTTCCCAAGGTTGGCGAATGTTCTTTTGGGCTAAATAGTTGGTTGGTGCCGGCACAGGTGCCAACCCTGCGGCATGAAATTCGTGCAGAGCTCGATGCATGTGCGATGCGGAAGTGACCAAGACCATTTTCTTCTGTTTGACAAATGCCGCGGCTTGGCGCGCTTCCTCCCACGTATCTTTGGCGGTTTCTAATAAAATAATATCGGCTTTCGGTACGCCGAGCCCCAGCGCGACCTGAGCGAGCATCCGCGCATGACTAAATTCACTTCCTCCAGCGTAGCCCGACAAAATCAGCTTCGATCCTGGGTACATGCGAAAAATACGAATGCCTTCCGTTAAGCGCATCAAGGCAGTACGACTGAGCTCGGAGGTGGGGGGGAGTTGATCATCGACGACATGGCCACTGCCTAATACCATCACATAGTCAATGCTGGCGTCGACGGGCAAAAAGCCTTTGTATTGCCGTTCTAACGGCATCAATAGGCGCGATGAGACAGGCTGAAATGACACGAGAAAAATGCCCACTAAAGAAAACAGCACGATGACACAGCCACTCTTGCGCTTGGCAGTAAACATGATTAATGATAAACCTAAAAACCCGATAATCAGCAGTGCTGGTAGCGGCATAAATAGGGACGAAATAATTTTTTTCAGCTCAAACATATATAAATAGTCCGAAAAAACAGCACTTGGCGTAAAAAAAGGATAAAAGCCTCTTTATTCCTGCCATTCCTATGACAGAATAACAGCACGATTAGTTATCATAACGCAAGCAGCCGTGACTAAAGATCGCAATTTCGACGATATTGCCCACAAATTCACAAAAAACATCTATGGTTCTGACAAAGGTGAAATACGTCAAGTCATTGTTTGGGAAGATATAGTGCAATTGTTAACGCATTTTACTCCCAATGACAAGCCTTTAAATATCTTAGATGCTGGTGGTGGATTAGCACAGTTATCTCAAAAACTTGCCCACTTGGGTCACAAAGTCACACTGTGTGATTTGTCTTCCAAGATGTTGGGCTTGGCAAAAGAGTCGATTGAATATGCTGGATTAATTGAGCAGTATCGCTTGATTCATGCTCCAGTGCAGGAGATTGGCGGCTATTTAACCGAGCCAGTAGACCTCGTACTCTTTCACGCTGTGATGGAATGGTTAGCCGATCCTAAAGCGGCATTAGAGACGGTATTAGCTCAGGTTAAACCCGGTGGCATGGCATCCATTATGTTCTATAACTATCATGGGTTAGTTATGAAGAATGCCGTCTGTGGTAACTTGCCACATATTTTGAACGGTATGCCGCATAAAAAACGGTTTAAGTTGCAACCGCAACAAGGCTTGCTTCCTAATGAGGTTTACCATTGGATTGAAGAAGCGGGTTTTACGCTGTGTGGAAAAAGTGGTATTCGCTGTTTTAGTGATTACATGGGGAATGTGACTCACATGGGAGAGTTTGAGCACGAGGACCTTTTGGCGTTGGAACGACAATTTTGCCGGCAAGAGCCTTATCTCTCATTAGGCCGATACATTCATGTATGGGCGCAAAAGCAATAACAACAGGATGAAGCATGAGTGAGTTAACTCATACTGCTGAGACTCAGTCCATTGACGAATTAGTCGGGTGGGTCAAACAGCATGATTTTTCCTTGAACCTAACACCTGAGCGTTTAGCTTTCCTGATTGCAATATCAGTATTGAGTAGTGAACGCTATGAGGACGAGTTAGGGGAAGGTGAGCTGCAAGATACATTTAAAATAGTAACACAACAATTTTCAGAGACCGGAGAAGCCTCCGCTTTCCGCGCGAATAATGCGATTAATGAAATGGTCAGTCAGCGTTTAATTCGCCGTTTTACTAGCGAAGTAAACGATGGGGTGAGCATTTATCGTTTGTCGCCGTTAGCCATTGGCATCACCGACTATTATATTCGTCATCGACAATTCTCGAAGCTGAAACTCTCGATTCAACTTTCGATGGTGGCCAGTGAAATGGCCAAAGCCGTTGAGGCTGCGCAGCAAAGCGCAGAGCCCGAAGAGTGGCGTAAGAATGTCTATGGCGTATTGAAGTATTCGGTGGGCGAGATTTTTGATCAAATCGATCTCAACCAACGCGTGATGGATGAGCAGCAGCACTTAGTGAAAGAGCAAATTGCGGAACTGCTCAACCAGAACTGGCAAGATGCTATCTCAAGTTGTGAACAGTTGTTAACGGAAACCTCGACCACATTGCGGGAATTGCAAGATACCTTGCAAGCGGCGGGGGATGAACTGCAAACGCAAATTCTTGATATTCAAGAATTGACCTACGGAAACGAAGCGTTGGAGTTCATTGCTGAGATTTTGTTTGGTTTACAGATGAAGTTGGATCGTATCGTCAGCTGGGGTCAGCAAGCGATTGATTTATGGATTGGCTATGACCGTCATGTGCATAAATTTATTCGTACCGCGATTGATATGGACCAAAACCGGGCGTTCAGTCAACGCTTGAGACAATCCCTCACGGATTACTTTGACCAGCCTTGGTACCTCACGTATGCCGACGCCGAGCGTCTACGCGATTTACGCGATGAGGCCCTCGTGCTGCGTGATGACGAAGTCACCGGGTTTGTTCCGCAAGAAGTGGAATACGAAGAATTTCAACATGTGCATGATGAACTGGGCGAACGCATCGGTGAAATGCTCAGTGATTTTAAACAACACAACCGTCCTATTGATTTAGGCTCGGTGCTGCAAGACTATCTTGCAACGCACCCCCATACTCATCATTTTGATCTCGCTCGCATTGTTGTTGACCAAGCGGTCCGACTGGGTTATTCAGAATCCGACTATCAAGCGATTCAACCCGATTGGCAAGCAATCAACGAATTTGGTGCAAAGGTACAAGCAAATGTCATCGACCGATATTAATGAATACATGTCAGTAAATCTGGCAAAAGCGATCGCGAACCCGCTCTTTCCGGCTTTAGACAGCCTGTTACGGGCGGGACGTCATATCGCCAGTGAAGATTTGGACAATCACGCGTTTTTAAGCGACTTTGAATCGGAGTTGGCCGTTTTCTATCAGCGTTACAATACAGAACTGGTTCGAGCGCCAGAAGGCTTTTTCTATTTACGCCCACGTTCTACCTCATTGATTAATCGCAGTGTCTTATCAGAGTTAGACATGCTAGTGGGTAAAGTATTGTGCTTTCTTTACTTAAGCCCAGAACGTTTGGCCCACGAAGGTATTTTTACCAATCAAGAGCTGTATGACGAGCTGTTACAGTTAGCGGATGAAAGTAAGTTGATGAAGTTGGTCACGCATCGCGCGACCGGGTCTGATCTTGATAAAGAGAAACTGTTCGACAAAGTTCGCACCTCACTTAGACGTCTCAAACGGCTTGGTATGATTATTACCGTTGGCGAAACCAATAAATTTCATATCTCTGAAGCGGTCTTTCGTTTTGGTGCCGATGTGCGTGTTGGTGATGATATGCGCGATGCACAATTACGTTTAATTCGCGATGGTGAAGCAGTGGTGTATCACGAAGAACCGAGCCAACCCACTTTGTTTGACGGACAAGATTCAAATAATGACCCATTGGATACGGCAACAGAAGTAGAGGATGACGCATGATTGAACGAGGTAAATATCAATCGCTAACCATGATCAACTGGAACGGCTTTTTTGCTCGTACTTTTGATATTGATAATTTGGTGACCACGTTATCTGGCGGTAACGGTGCCGGTAAATCAACCACGATGGCCGCGTTCATCACCGCATTGATTCCCGATCAGACTCTACTGCACTTTCGCAACACAACCGAAGCAGGAAGCTCTCAGTCGTCGCGAGACAAAGGCTTATTCGGTAAGCTCCAGCCGGGAACCTGTTATGCCACGCTAGATGTGGTGAACTCGCGACATCAGCGCTTATTGTTTGGCGTAAAACTGCAGCAGGTGGCCGGGCGTGATAAGAAAGTAGACATCAAGCCATTCGTCATTCAAGGCTTACCGAGTCACGTGAAACCGACGGATGTGCTGGTGGAAACGGTCTCGAATAATCAAGCGCGTGTTCGTCAACTTGATGAAGTCAAAGCCGCAGTCGGCGAGTGGGAAGAAGTCTTGTTCAAGACGTTCTCATCGGTTACTGACTACCACAGTCAGATGTTTGAATTTGGTGTGATTCCTAAGAAATTACGCAATGGTGGCGATCGTTCTAAGTTTTACCGCTTGATCGAAGCGTCGCTGTATGGCGGTATTTCCAGCGCAATTACCCGCTCGCTTCGTGATTATTTATTACCGCAAAATGGCGGTGTAAAGAAAGCATTCCAAGATATGGAATCCGCACTGCGTGAAAACCGTATGACGTTGGAAGCGATCAAAACGACGCAAGCGGATCGGGATCTGTTTAAACATCTGATCACCGAATCAACCAACTATGTGGCGGCGGATTATATGCGCCATGCCAACGAACGTCGTCATAAAATTGATGAGACGCTCGCCTTGCGTCGTGATTTATTTGAGACGCGCAATCATTTGATTGAGCACAACCGCATACTCAATGATGTGCAGAGTGAATTGGCTCAGTTTGCTGATCAAGAAAGTGGTCTAGAGCAAGATTATCAATCTGCCTCGGATCATGCCCAACTCGTGCAAAATGCGCTGCGGCAACAAGAAAAAATCACACGTTATCAAGACGATTTAGAAGAGCTGAGCGTTCGTCTTGAAGAACAAATGATGGTGGTTGAAGAAGCACAAGAGCGCGTCATGCAGGCGGAAGAGCAGTCGCTTGTCTCTGAAGAGGAAGTGGACAGCTTAAAAACCCAATTGGCGGACTACCAGCAAGCGCTCGATGTGCAGCAAACCCGAACGTTGCAATATCAACAAGCGGTCAATGCCCTTGAAAAAGCGCAGACCTTACTGGGGGACGAGTCATTAACGGCTGAGAATGCCATTCCCCGTGTTGCGAAACTGAAGCAACACCAAGATGAGCAAACTCAAACCTTATTGAGCGTGAAGCACCGTTTGGATATGTCATCAGCCGCCGCGGAACAGTTTGAACGTGCATATGGGCTGTTAACCTCTGTGAAAGGCGAGGTTCTCCGTGAACGGGCTCGCGATGTTGCGCGCGAGGTACTCAACGAGGCGCGTGATGCCCAGCATACCGTCAGTCAGGAACATCAGTGGGTCGCTCAGCAGCGTGATTTAACCCGTCGTATCCAGCAGCGTCAGCAAATGCAGCAGTCCCTAAATGAGTATCACAATCTTACTCAGGTGACATTGGATGAGGATGGCATTCTTGAGCAAGAGTATGAGCGCCATAGTGCCATACTGGAACAGCTTGATGCGTCTTATGAAGAGTTACGCGAAGAGTGCAGTCTCGCGCGTCAGAAAGAGCAGGAGTTACAAGGGCAAATCCGCCAACTTGAAGACGCCGCTCCTGCATGGATTCACGCACATGAGGCCTTGACGCAATTACGTGAAATCAGTGATGCGCCACTCGATAATGCGCAAGCTGTGATGGCGCAGATGCAGTCTGTGCTTGAACAAGAGAAAAGTGCGTCTGCGGAAAAAGATCGTTTAGCCCTACAACGTGATGAGTTGGATGATGAAATTGCCCGTTTAGCCGCTCCGGGTGGCTCGAACGATCCTCGCTTAAAAGGGTTAGCCGATAGTCTGGGCGGGGTACTATTAGCGGAGATTTACGATGATATCACCCTAGATGATGCGCCGTATTTCAGTGCAATGTATGGCCCAGCACGTCACGCTATTGTGGTGCCAGATTTAAGTGCTGTGAAAGAGCGTCTGGTTGAACTCGACGATTGCCCAGAAGATTTGTATTTAATCGAAGGGGATGTCGATGCATTTGATGACAGTTGCTTCAACGCGGAAGAACTCGATAACGCGGTGTGTGTTCAATTTAATCAACGGCAAATGCGCTATTCTCGTTTTCCTGAGCTGCCGTTGTTTGGACGGGCAGCGCGTGAGCAGCGCTTAGAAAACCTGCGCCAAGAACGTGAAGAAACCGTTGAAAATTACGCGAAAGCGGCCTTTGATTCACAAAAGTTACTCCGTCAGTATCACAGTTTTAATGCGTTCATTGCTCAACATATGTACGTTGCATTTAACGATGATCCGGAGCAAGCGTTGACGAATATTCGAACTCAACGTAACCAGATTCAGCGTCAGCTTAGCGAGTTGCAAAACCAAGAGCAGCAGCAACGCTCGCAACGTCAGTTAAGCAAACAAGCCTTAGCGTTACTGGATAAAATAACGCCAATGTTTGGGTTGTTCGCGGATGACACCATCGATGAGCGTTTGGATGAGGTTAACCGTCAACTTGAGCAATTAGAAGTCTCGAAAACTTTCCTTACTAAGCATCGTGCTGCCGTGGATGCATTGGCACCGATTGTTTCTGCACTTGATGCGGATCCAGAGCAGTTTGATGCTTTGGAGAAAGAATATGAGCAGGCAGACCAAGCGCTACAGCAGTTGAAGCAACAGATTTTCGCACTGTCTGATTTGGTGGAACGTCGTCACTACTTTGCGTATTCGGATTCTGTCAGTTTACTCGATCACAACAGTGAATTGAGTGAAAAGCTGAAAGTGAAATTGGCGCAAGCCGAGAAACAACGGACACAGAGCCGCGAGCAGCTCAAGCAAGCGCAAGCGCAGCTGAGTCAATATCATCAAGTGATGGCGTCACTAAAAAGCTCGCATCAAGCCAAACTGGAAACGGTTCAGGAATTTAAGCAAGATTTGCAAGAATTGGGCGTCCAAGCCGATGAAAGCGCACTCGAGCGAGCCCAGTACCGTCGCCAAGAGTTGCAAGAGCGTTTACATGCGCTACGCCAGCGTAAGAGTGAGTGTGAGCGTTTGATCACATCCTCTGAATTGGAAATGAAAACGCTAGCTAAGCGACTGAAGAAGTTAGAAAAAACCTATCATGAGTTGCGCCTTTACGTGGTGAATGCCAAAGCTGGCTGGTGTTCAGTGCTCCGTCTCGCCCGTGACAACGATGTTGAGCGTCGTTTGCACAAACGGGAGTTGGCGTACCTCTCGGCCAATGATTTACGCTCGATGTCGGACAAATCGCTCGGCGCATTGCGTTTAGCCGTCTCGGACAATGAAAATCTACGTGATGCACTGCGTCAGTCAGAAGATACGGCGTATCCTGAACGCAAAGTGATGTTCTACATTGCGGTTTATCAGCATTTACGTGAGCGTATTCGCCAAGACATTATCCGCACTGATGATCCGGTGGAAGCGATTGAAGAGATGGAAGTAGAGCTTGCGCGCTTAACAGAAGAGCTCACTCAGCGTGAACACCGTTTAGCGATCAGCTCGGATTCAGTCGCTAACTTGATTCGTAAGACCATCCAGAGAGAACAAAACCGCATTCGCATGCTGAACCAAGGCTTGTCGAACATTTCATTTGGTCAGGTCAGTGGTGTGCGTTTGAATGTGAAAGTGCGCGAGAGCCATGAAGTCTTACTGTCTGGTTTGGTTGATGAGCACGAGCAGCACCGTGATTTGTTTGAAAATAATCGCTACAGTTTCTCTGAATCCATGGCGAAATTATTCCAACGAGTGAACCCGCATATCGATCTTGGGCAACGTTCTCCACAAATCTTAGGGGATGAACTACTGGACTATCGTAACTACCTTGAGCTCAGTGTCGAGGTCCATCGTGGTACCGATGGTTGGTTGCAAGCAGAGTCCGGCGCGTTATCAACCGGTGAAGCGATTGGTACGGGTCAGTCTATTCTATTGATGGTGGTGCAAAGTTGGGAAGAAGAGTCGCGTCGTTTACGTAGCAAAGACATCGTGCCATGTCGCTTGTTGTTCTTGGATGAGGCCGCTCGTTTGGATGGCAAATCGATCGCAACACTATTTGAGTTGTGTCATCGCTTAGATATGCAGCTTTTAATTGCTGCGCCTGAAAATATCAGCCCAGAAAAAGGAACGACCTATAAATTGGTGCGTAAGGTCTTTAAAGATCACGAGCATGTGCACGTGGTTGGCTTACGTGGCTTTGGTCAAGAGCCGAAAGCGACCACACCTGAACAAGCTATCGCGGAGTCGCTCTAGTCGGTATAGGATGTGTTTTCTGTTGCCAGAAGAGTGACACGGTTACAAGCGCCTTCTGATGAAGGCGCTTTTTTTGTCTTATGCTCAATAGTCAGTGAGAAGGGCGCGAATAACACACAAGCAGAGGGTTGTGCAGGGGAATAAAAAAGCCCGTTACGAAGAGTAACGGGCTTGTTGAGATTGGGATTAAGCAGCGTTGCTGCTCACCAACCACGCATCATGACGATTTGATTTCACTAAAATGATCGTCTTGAACGGCAAAATGCTTCATTGCGTAGTCGACGCGTTCGTCACCGCGTGGTGGAATCAACGGCTTCTCTTGCTCTTCTAAATGCCTTAAGCGTGGTAGCAAACCCGCGCCATTGGCAATTTGAATCGCCAAACCTGGGCGGGCATTCAGCTCAAGAACCATCGGTCCTTTTTGTTTATCCAGCACCATATCTGTTCCCATGTAACCTAAGCCAGTCATATCCCAAGCACTGGCTGCTAACGTCAGCAGCTTACGCCAGTGCGGCACTTGCAGCGTCGATAGATCTTTGCCGGTGTCGGGATGATGTGTGATAGGGCGGTTGAATTGTACGGCTTTGACCGCTTTGCCTGTCCCTAAATCGATACCCACGCCAACAGCGCCTTGGTGTAAGTTCGCTTTGCCATCGGATGCGGCGGTGGATAAACGCATCATTGCCATCACTGGGTAACCTTGGAACACGATAATACGTACATCCGGTACCCCTTCATAACTGAAGCCTTCGAAACAATCATCGAATTCAATTAAGTTTTCGACGACTGCAACGTCATTTTTACCCCCTAAAGAAAACAATCCCGCCAAGGTATTACTAATATGGCGTTCAACGTCTTGTTTACCAATGACGGCACCACTTGGCTTAGTGTATGAGCCATCTTTGTGTGAGGTAACCACTAAGATGCCTTTACCGCCACTGCCTCGAGCGGGTTTAATGACAAAGCCAGGCCATGATTCAACCATTTTATGAATGTCACGCACAGCGCCTTGGTCTGTGACCACGCCAATCAGCTCGGGTACGGTCGCCCCGGCTTTGCGAGCAATCATTTTGGTCTGTAATTTGTCATCCACCAATGGATACTTCGAACGATCATTATAGCGACCAATGTAACTATGGTTACGTTGATTCATGCCCATAATGCCTTTTCGGCGTAGCTTAAATGGTGAAGTGTATTCTGATATTGAAAACAACATATCAACCCTCGTCAGCTAGTGGCTTAAATCGACGTAATTCTGAAATTCGGTAACCAGTATAGGTACCAAGCAGCAAGATAATCGCCATAACAACTAACTGTAACCCAATAAAGTTAAAGGTTAGGTGTTGGATGTATGAGTTGGTCATCGCTAGATAAATCAAAATGGCCGTAAATAATGAACCACCACCCTGCATAAGCACTTCTGTCGCGCCTTCTTCTTCCCACAGAATCGACATACGTTCAATGGTCCATGACAAGATGATCATCGGGAAGAACGTAATGGTTAAGCCTTCTGTTAGGCCAAGTTTAAACGCCACGACAGTGAACAGCGAGATGATTAAGATAACCGCGATGATCACCGCAGATATTCGCGACACCAGAAGTAAGTTCAATTTAGACAGGTAACTTCGAATGATAAGTCCGGTTCCGACAATCAATAAGAAGCCGATAATCCCGGTCATAAGCTGAGTCTGTACGAAGGCGACCGCAATCAGCACCGGCATAAAGGTACCTGAGGTTTTCAAACCGACAATCACGCGCAAGAACACCACAATCAGCGCACCAATTGGGATCAGCATGATGGTTTTAAACATCGCTTGCTCTTCCAGCGGTAGACTATGGATGGATAGGTTCAATAAACCGTCTGCATCAACTTTGCTGGACGTTGCTTGGCTTGGCGATACGTCTTGGGAAATCATACTGAAGTAGACTTCACTGTTTTGTCCACCGACCACGTCAAGCAGTGACACATTGGATTCATCCCAGACTAACAAGTTCGGGTGAGAAGGCTGGGTGCCGGTTTCAGGATTAAATAGGACCCACTTTTTACCGTTCCAAACTTGGTTCATCATCTGAATCGATTGACGACGACGACCATCTTCTAGTTCGATAACCCCCACGACTTTATTCTGAATTTGAGAGTAGGATAGCAACTTTTGAGTGGCTTCGTACTTGGTCATATTATTCAGAATTAATGAGGCGTTTTGGCTGTCTGGATCGTTCAGCGTTTTAATCAATTCTCGAGTGAAGCTCACTGAATCCGATGACAAGCGAGTCGCTTCATTGATCAGTGCCACTGCCGCGGCTTGCTCCGGACCACTAAACGTCGGTTTTTCTATTTCACCTGTAGGCGGAATGGTGACCGCTTTTGCATTGGGATCAACTAAAAACTGCGCTTTGTAATAAATGGTTTGTGGACCTTTTGCTTTGCGGATAGACCACTCAGCACGACGTCCAGTTGTGCCACTGATATAAGAGACGCCGTAACCCGGTGACGAGGCACTTTCACTGATTAAGGTAAAACCATCTTGCGTTGCAGGTGCAGCAAGAGAGACTTTAACGGGTTTATCCATCGCATTAAATTCAATACGGGCTTCAAGATCCCAAACTTGTCGTGTTTCTCCGGGTGTCCAAGGTACGCCATATTGTTGATGGCGAAGTATGCTTAATGTAATTCCAGCAATAATCAATAGTAATATCGATATATAAAATGGCACTCTTGATGTCATAATTGGCCTTTATTTTTTAGTATTATCAGATCGGATAAATTGTTTACTTACATCCACTACTGCAATGTCACGAATAAATTCGCGACCGAGTAAAATAGCGTGACTCATTTCTTTACGGTCTGCCAAGGTAAAGGGGGTTTGTTCATGAATATTACCTAACTTCACCCAAAGTTTAATTACGGCACGACGTTCCGGAGTTTCCGTGTTGGCTTGACGAATACGAACGTGGCGTATAATTGGTGCTTCTATCCATGGTGTGTGTGCATTCGTGTCATCACCCTTTACTAAATGAAACCGAACCCAATCTTTGCCGTTTCTTTCGAATTCTTGCACATCAACAGCATTCAAAGAAGAGGTGGCTGCGCCAGTATCGACACGAGCTTTAAAAGATTGATTGATGGCATCGATTGACACGTTCTCAATTCCCCCAAGCACGATTTTATTACGTGGCTTAGGCTCGGAAATCGTTAAGTTGTCGTTGCGAGTGTCTTGATTGGTGTCGTTGAATTGCCGTGATTGGGCTTTAGATGCGGTATTTTCGAGTTTATCGACATGGTTTTTTAATTCTTGGATTTCCCTTTGCAAGCTGTCAATAAAATCCATTTGGTTGCTCAGTTGTAATTCAACATTGGTCAAATGAGCATTGACGTTTGACTCTGAGCGATGGATGGCGGCTAGCGTAGCTTGATGATAATTATCACCGTGCATCATCGTACAACCAGATAACAGACTTAGTGCGACGATGGGGGCTATTCGCTTAAACATTTGCGACCTTATTTCGTGATAGTGATGTGAGTGACTGAATTATTTAATAATATCGCATTTAACCGGGAAAAGAATAGGTGAAATGTGCGATATACGTTAAGAATACGTAAAACAAGGGAGCATACGGGCTCCCTTGCTATTAGATTATCGAGATTTATGGAAAGGATAGTTAGCGTAATGTCAATTATGGTTTTTTTGCCACTAATATTGCGCGCCGTGGTGCTGGATAGCCTTCAATTGTCAGTGACGGATTATTGGGATCAATATAATCGGGTAAGGAATTGTGCGTCATCCACTCGGTAGTACGTTGTTCTTCAAGCGATGTTTCATTTTCATCGACAATATTGACGTCAATAAATCCGACTTTTTCCAGCCAAACTTTCAAGGCCTTAGCGGATGGGAAAAAATAGACATTGCGCATTTGTGCATAGCGATCCGCCGGAAGTAATACGGCATTTTCATCGCCCTCAATCACCAACGTTTCTAGAATCAGTTCCCCACCAGAGACCAGTTGATCTTTCAATTGAATGAGGTGATCTAAAGGGGAGCGACGATGATAAAGCACACCCATACTAAATACCGTATCAAAGGTTTCCAGTTTGGGCAGCTGCTCAATCCCCAAAGGTAAGAGATTCACGCGCTGGTCATTGCCCATTATTTTACGAATCGCTTCAAACTGAACTAAAAATAACGTTGAAGGATCAATGCCATAGACTTGCCGAGCGCCAGCGCCAAGCATACGCCACATGTGATAGCCATTGCCACAACCGACATCCAATACCGTCCGATTGGTCAGATCGCTAATGTGCGGTAATAAGCGGTCCCATTTCCAGTCTGAACGCCACTCGGTATCGATGTGGACGCCATGCATATGATAAGGGCCTTTGCGCCATGGGTGTAGAATTTTCAGGATATTTTCGAGTTTTTGTCGTTCGCCTTCGCTCAGCGGTTGTTCATTGTGAACCGATACCGAGTCTTTAACATCCACGTGATCAGGGGTCGCGTCTGAGATTTTTTTGAGTGCCCGTAGCCAGCGGTCGAGATCGCCATGCGATTGCGATTGCCACTCATCGAGTTGTTGTGGCAGGACATTTAACCATGATTGCAGACGGGTATCTTGCGCGAGAAGTTGATAAATGTGACCAAAATTAAACATGAAATTATTACCTGAAAACGAATCTGAAACAGATTGAGACGTCACTTTCTATCGGTGACGTCTTTTATTGAAATTATTTTATTGCGAACATTGAGCCAAAGTTGAAGCACTGGAACCACACTTCGTAGCTGCTAAAACCTAATGCTTTAAAACGCTCACGATGTGTGGTGATGGAGTCGGGTTTCATCACATTTTCTATGGCGCTGCGTTTTTGAGAAATTTCTAATTCGCTGTAACCGTTCGCCCGTTTAAAGTCATGGTGAAGATCAATCAGTAACTCATGGGCAGTGTCATTTTCAAAAATGTACTTTTCAGACAAAATTAAAATCCCACCGGGACGCAGGCCATCGTAAATTTTTTGCAGCAATTGTTGTCTGTCTTCTAACGATAAGAATTGTAGCGTGAAATTGAGTACCACCACCGACGCGTTGGTGATATCCACCTGACGAATGTCTTCTTCAAGCACATCGACCGCAATGTCAGAGCGATAGGCATTCACGTGAAGCTTGCAGCGCTCAACCATTGCATGAGAGTTGTCCACAGCGATGATCCGTGCGCCTTCGCAGCCCTCAATGTGGCGGCGCATGGAGAGCGTTGCCGCGCCAAGAGAACAGCCAAGATCATAAACACGTGTGTTGGGTTTTGCGAAACGTTCAGCCAGCATGCCAATCGCTGAAATGATGTTGCTGTAACCAGGTACGGAGCGTTGAATCATATCCGGAAACACTTCTGCGACGCGCTCGTCAAAGGTAAAATCACCGATCTTATTGATAGGTGCCGAAAAAATGGTATCTTTATTACTCATGTGGACCTCTTTACAGCATGACATGCCGAACACTCACACCGTGCGAGCGTCGAAAAGGCGCGTATTTTATGCAAAATTCGTCTCGGTGTCATTACTGATTGCAATTCGACGGTCAATCCAACCTAAATACCAGCCTTGCGGTCAGCCCATTCAACCTCTCCTTTATGGATTTTCATCGCTAAAACATTGAGATCTGATGTTGACCTTGGGTCGCTGGAAAACTCGCCAGTGGCGGCAGAGTGACGATATCGGCAAGCTGTTGATAGAGGGATTGAGCCAATTGCGGAGCATAATGGTTATCCGCGGTATGAATCATTAAATAGGGGTGTTTTCCTTCACTGATCCATTGGGGCAATTTTTTGAGCCACGGCTGGAAAAACGTCAGGTTGTCGTCCACGGAGGGCAATCCAATAAAGCGGATCATTGGATGATTGGCAGTGGCTAACGCATGGACTGGCACTTGCGGTTTCTTTTTCTGT
Source organism: Vibrio zhugei (assembly GCF_003716875.1). Taxonomy (NCBI): domain Bacteria; kingdom Pseudomonadati; phylum Pseudomonadota; class Gammaproteobacteria; order Vibrionales; family Vibrionaceae; genus Vibrio; species Vibrio zhugei. The sequence goes on from NZ_CP033078.1 coordinate 1,245,847, forward strand.
GCTTCCACTAAAATATCGTTAGTTGGCGGTACCGAAAACACCGGACGACTGTCCATGATAATACGATCATACTGCTCAGCCATGAGCCACTGATTCAACGCGATCTCCTCTGGGCCTTTTCGGAAAAATGCCGGATGACGCACTTCGATGCCTAAAGGCAATTCGGCAGGGAACAGGCGGCAAAATTGTTGAAGTGTGGCAAATTCATTCGGTGAAAACTGCGCAGGTAGCTGCAATGTCCACTGGCCAATTTTTTCGTGCAGTGGTGCCATGAGTGTCAAGAAATCATGCAAAGCCTGCTGACAACCCCGTAGTTGCTGTTCATGGGTAATGAATTTGGGCAGCTTGAAAGTGAAACGAAATTCATCCGGCGTTGCATCGCGCCAATTACGTACGGTACTGGCCGACGGGGAGGCATAGAAGGTGGTGTTTCCTTCCACCGTATGAAAGACCTCGGCGTACTTTGCCAATCGGTCGCTACTTTGTGTTCCTTTGCCATAAAAGAACGGTTGCCAAGCGGAATGCGACCATAAAGTTAAACCTAAACGTAATGGGAGTGTTGTCATAAGCGGTGATCAAATCTGTGGTTTACTGAAATCCACTGTAACAGGGCTTTGTGTATTACGGTAGTTTAACGGTATAATCGTCGGCCATTTTCGTTTGGTGATGCCCATCAGGGAGTGAATTTGTATCAAATTTCATCAAGCGTCGGGAAATACGAGGAATTTATACGCTCAATGGTCGATTTTGAGACCTGTTCAGCGTATAAATGGCATATAAGGACAGTGGTGTACTGTCGTATTCAAGTTGATAGATAAATTAGAGAGATTGGGAAATTCATTATGCGTAGCCATTATTGCGGTCACCTGAACAAGTCCCTAGCAGGGCAAACTGTAGAACTGAGCGGCTGGGTTAATCGCCGTCGTGATTTAGGCGGTCTTATTTTCATTGATATGCGAGATCGTGAAGGTATCGTTCAGGTAGTGGTCGACCCAGATATGGCAGACGTGTTTGCAGTAGCAAACCAATTGCGCGGTGAATTCTGCATTCAATTATCGGGAACGGTACGTGAGCGTCCTGATAGTCAAGTGAACAAAGACATGCCTACTGGCAGTGTTGAAGTGCTGGCAACGGCTATCACCATTATTAACCGTTCAGAACCGCTCCCTTTGGATTCAAATCAGAAAAACTCTGAAGAGCAGCGTCTAAAGTATCGTTACCTTGATTTGCGTCGTCCAGAGATGAGCGATCGCATTAAACTGCGTGCCAAAGCCAGTAGCTATGTGCGTCGTTTCCTTGATGACAATGGCTTCTTAGATATTGAAACCCCTGTATTGACGAAAGCAACGCCAGAAGGCGCGCGCGATTACTTGGTTCCAAGTCGTGTGCACAAAGGTAAGTTCTACGCCTTACCACAATCTCCGCAGTTGTTTAAACAGTTGCTGATGATGTCGGGTTTTGATCGTTACTACCAGATCGTTAAATGTTTCCGTGATGAAGATTTACGTGCTGATCGTCAGCCTGAATTTACACAGATCGATATTGAAACCTCATTCATGACGGCCGAGCAAGTCCGCGACGTTACCGAAAAAATGGTTCGTGACATGTGGAAAGATCTGTTAGACGTTGAACTGGGCGAATTCCCAATCATGCCATACAGCGAAGCGATGCGTCGTTTCGGCTCAGACAAGCCAGATCTACGTAACCCACTGGAAATGATTGACGTTGCTGATCTTCTTAAAGATGTTGAGTTCAAAGTGTTCGCCGGTCCTGCCAACGATGAAAAAGGGCGTGTTGCCGTGTTATGTGTACCAGGCGGTGCGGCATTAACGCGTAAACAAATTGATGAGTACACTCAGTACGTCTCTGTTTACGGTGCGCGCGGTCTGGCTTGGATGAAAGTGAACGATCGTGATGCTGGGGCCGATGGCGTACAATCTCCAGTGGCTAAATTCTTATCTGCAGACATTATTGAAAGTTTGTTAGACCGCACGAATGCGCAGTCTGGCGACATCATTTTGTTTGGTGCTGATAACGAAAACGTCGTTGCTAGTGCAATGGGGGCGTTGCGTTTGAAAGTGGGCTTGGATCTGGGCTTAACCAATGAGTCCGCTTGGGCACCACTTTGGGTGATTGACTTCCCAATGTTTGAAAGCGATGACGAAGGGAACATTGCGGCGATGCATCACCCATTTACCGCGCCATTAGGCGTTACCGCCGAAGAGTTGAAAGCCAATCCTGCGGCTGCCAATTCTAATGCCTACGATATGGTCTTGAATGGTTATGAAGTCGGTGGGGGCTCTGTACGTATTCACAACGCGGAAATGCAACAAGCCGTATTTGATGTTCTAGGCATTACAGAAGACGAGCAGCGTAAGAAGTTTGGCTTCCTACTGGATGCGCTTAAATACGGTACGCCACCGCACGCTGGCTTGGCATTTGGTTTGGACCGTCTGGTGATGCTGTTATGCGGCACTGAAAATATTCGTGACGTGATTGCGTTCCCGAAAACTACAGCGGCGGCTTGTCCGTTAACGGATGCGCCAAGCTACGCAAACCCGGCTGCGTTAGAAGAGTTGGCACTCACCGTGAAAGAAGCACAAGCGGAGAACGAAGAGTAAGAATTGACTCCACTTTGTTAATCATAAAGGCGCCTTATGGCGCCTTTATTGTTTGTGATCAGGTGAAAATAACCTGATGGCTGGCGCATGCGGTCACAGCGGTTTTTTGCTACAATGCCGCGCATAATTTATCGCTTACGGTTGACGCCTTGCTCAACGACATAAGGAACCTCCACTTGGCTCAAATGTATTTTTATTACTCCGCAATGAATGCGGGTAAATCGACCACGCTGTTACAGTCGGCCTTCAATTATAAAGAACGAGGGATGACGCCCGCCATCTATACCGCAGCAATTGATGATCGTTTTGGTGTGGGGAAAGTTAGCTCACGTATTGGATTGGAAGAGCCAGCACATTTATACAATGCAGAGACCGATTTGTATGCAGAGATCAAGTCGTTGCATGAAGCACAGCGTCATCACTGTATTTTGGTCGATGAGTGCCAGTTTTTAACCAAACAACAAGTGTACCAACTCACCGAAGTGGTGGATAAGTTACGCATCCCTGTGCTTTGTTATGGCTTGCGAACCGATTTCCAAGGGGAGCTGTTTGAGGGGAGCCGCTATTTGCTGTCTTGGGCCGATAAGTTGGTAGAGTTAAAAACCATTTGTCACTGTGGTCGTAAGGCGAATATGGTGATCCGTACCGATGAGCAGGGCGTGCCGATTGACGAAGGTGAGCAAGTCTCCATTGGAGGCAATGACAAATACGTGTCAGTGTGTCGTCTGCATTATAAAGAGTTACTTAATCGTTAGTCATGCTTGGGGTGACGCATGCGTCACCCCTGATAAAGACCATGATATTGAGCGTTGAACGCCGCAGCGAGTGGCTTATAACGCGAGAGCATCAAGCGTGCTCTGATAGTGAAACACATACCCGAGCTTAACCAACTTTTCCGCACTGACTCGCTTATCGCCAGTATGGGTGATGGGGGGCAAGGGCGTCGTCATGTTTGCCTGCTTCAATGCGGCGCGATAGAACTGTGCTTTATCGACCGTGGTTGGCGTGGTGGCGTTAACAACGTCGCGATGGATGTTGGAGAGCGCAAATCTTAGCACCCCAATGGCATCGGTTTGATGGATCATATTGGCAGGCGCTTGATCACTAATGGCCGATAAACGGGCGACAAACCGGCTGGGATGGCGCTCAGGCCCCATGAGTCCACTGCAACGAACAATCGCGTAATCCAATCCAGAATCAATGACACATTGCTCGGCTTGTAAGAGGCGCTTAGCGTTGTCTGTAAAGGCGTCAGACGCTGTGGATTGTACGTAGCTGGCGTCGGATTCCACCATGGTTTTGGCTTCGGTTGGATAGACCGAGGTGGAGCTCACCATGAGGATTTTTTTCACGCCCGCGGTGCGTGCGTGTGTGACGATACTCGCCCAATAGTGGATATAATCATCAGCGTTACCACGGCGAAATCCAGGCGGAAAACATCCGATAACAATCTCACAGTTACGTTGTTTTAAATGTTCTTGAAGCGTTTCCGGTTTCGCGAGATCGCACTCAAAAGCTGGGATACCGTCATCTTGTAGACGATTGACGCCGTCAGTGCTTGTGCTCGTGGCACTGACATGATGTCCGTCAGCGAGTAGCGCTTGGGCAAGGGGTTTACCTAGCCAGCCGGCACCGATAATGACTATTTGGCTCATGGTTGTGCTCCTGTTTCGCGGATAGTGTGTCGTTCATACGGATCAAACGTATTGCCCACATGTTCACTGTCTCTATCTTACACATCTCACATCAGAAGTGAATAACCAGTTGAAATGCGATGACAATCCTTGGCCTTGCAAGGTTATGGGAGGGGAATGGATATTGGCCGGGGACGCGCTTAATAGCTGCAGTAAATACCCTTTACTGCAGCAATGGCGATTTAATTGATAATGCGATATAGGCGCTGTGCATGCTCGGCTGCTTCAATGCCTTCGTTGGTCAAATAACCACCATCAGGTAAGGTGCAGAGGCCTTTCTTATACAGTCGATCAATGGCGTATTGGTGGGTATTAGGGGCATCGCTGTGGACTTTAATCCCAATCGCTGAACTGTCGAGATTAAAATGCAATAACAGGTTTAATTCGTCTACGTGTTCTGGGGAAAATTTCATCATACTCTCCTAAGTAAAGGCGTCCTTCTAACATAAGCGAATTGTCTTGCCGCGCAAGGTATTTTCTGTAGAAGTGTTAGCTAAGCCAATGAAAATAAGGGAGAGAACACGATGAGTTTATAAAAAAGGATCAGCGTGATAAAAGGACGTTATCAAGTTCATAACAATGTCACTTTTTTCAGAGAAGTGTTGCTACTTGTACCGAAATATAATGAGTCATCAGCACTAATGATCAAAATCGTTACCAAATACTTTTAATGTATGAATGAGTTTGTATTGTTTGGTTAAAAAGACCAAATAACGCTTGAATTGCTGCGAAATTAACGCGATGATTCTGCCACTTTTTGTATCAAAACGTGTCTACTTATTATGGAATTGAATCAAATCGATGCATTATCCCCTCAGCAAATGGCATTGCGTGCTTCTGAAGTTGGGGTGGGCAAGGCAACTAAACCACTTTTTAAATCCTTTTTACTCGCCATCTCTGCGGGCATGCAGATTGGTATCGCCTTTGTTTTTTACACATTAGTGACCACCGGAACACAAGACGTTGCTTTCGGGTTCAGTAAATTGATTGGCGGCCTTGCATTTAGTTTAGGCTTAATTCTTGTTGTTGTGACCGGTGGAGAGCTTTTTACCAGCTCCGTACTCACGCTGGTTGCCAAAGCTTGCGGTAAAATTACTTGGAAGCAAATGTTAAGTAATTGGGCCGTTGTCTACGCAGGGAATTTTTGTGGTTCATTGCTGTTAGTCGGTATTATGCTTTTAACGCAGCAATATATCAGTGACCACGGTGCTGTGGGTATTCACGCGATGCACATTTCACAACATAAGCTCCATCATACATTTATTCAGGCCGTCGCTTTGGGATTAATGTGTAACCTGCTGGTGTGTTTAGCGGTATGGATGACATTTGGTGCGCGCTCCATGTCAGACAAAGTACTCCTGTTGGTGTTACCTGTTGCGATGTTTGTGGCCTGTGGTTTTGAGCACTGTATTGCGAACATGTTCCAAGTTCCGATGGCGATTGGCATCAAAGCCTTTGCGCCTGAGTCTTTTTGGCAAATGACTGGCGCGACATTATCTCAATTCAGTGACTTAAATTGGTCAACGTTTATTATTAATAATTTAATTCCAGTGACAATCGGCAATATGATTGGCGGTGGTCTCGTGGTTGGCTTGTTATATTGGTTAGTTTTTTTAAAAAAGCATGACTAAATCTGCCGATAGCATTATGCAACACGTGAAAAAAGGTGCGAGATAATCGCACCTTTTTTTGTCTGGGGCGGTTAGTCCCTATAAGACGAAAGGGTTATCCACATTTTCTGTGGATAACCTGTTTCAGAACGCGTGGGTAACTAAATTTGCTAAAAAACAGTGCATTGTTTGCACAAATGGTGAGCGGTTAAGCAGCGAGAAAAGTCGTCACAGACTACTGCTCATAATGACGGATGATACGATCGAGCTCGCCAGAAATGCGTATTTTTTTGAGGCCACGATTGAAGGCGGCCACGTATTCTTTCGCGTTAGGGTTGCTTTTCCCCGCGGCGAGGTATAAACCGCTGTAGGCGACATTGGGATGGACTTTTCTAAAGCGATTCACATCAATGCCATGTTTTTGCATGGTCCATTTTGCTACGCGATACTCTTCAATGAACATATCAATACGCCCATTGAGCACTTGACGTATATTGTACTCGAGTGTTTTCCCAAGCACTTTATTGGTCCAAGGGTTTGCCATGAACTCGTCATCGTACGCGTAGTTTTGTATGGTACCCACAGTTTTTCCATCGAGATCGGCGAAGGTGCGCCAATCAAAATTATTGTCTTTCAAGGAAATTAAGCTGATTTCGTTATACAGGTAGGGCTTAGAAAAATATAAAAACTTATCCCGCTCTTTAGAATGCCAAGCGGCGATGAGGACAATATCACGGCCATATTGTGCTTCTTTAAGGGCACGAGACCAAGGTTTTATCTCAACGGTTAACGCATAGTTTTGTGTTTTAAATGCAGCTCTGGCGATGTCAACCGATAACCCTGACGCTGGCTGTGAGTCAATGACGTAGGGCGGCCATTCATCTTGTACTGCCACAATGATGCGTTTTTCTGCCGCATGAGTGAACGGTATTGTGACGGCGTAACAAACTAGTAGAAGCAAATATCGAGCGATAGGCATCATTACTGTCATTTCCTCAAGTTTTCACTCGATATAATATAGTTCAAAATCTGGTCAACTGCGTACCTCGATAGAATTAATTAATAAATTTTTGAGTGACTTGAAGCGACGTTTTTATTATTAAAGCGAGCGGAGGTTAACGAGTTGCTCCGCGTTTGCTATTGGATTTAAAGGTCGGTGCTTTATGAAAATGACTCTCGATCATCCGCTCAGTGATGGGATGTTGTGGGTTGGATAAGACATCTTGGGTGTTACCAAATTCAACCACTTCACCTTCATGCATCACCATGACTTTGTCGGTAATGTGCTTAATGACACCGATATGCTGGGACACATAGACGAATGAAACGCCCATTTCTTCTTGCAGTTCTAAAAAGAGATTGATGATTTGTGAGCGCATCGCCATATCTAAGCCGTTTAGCGCTTCATCTGCCACTATGATAGACGGTTGGAGAATCAATGCGCGAGCCAGACACACCCGCTGCTTTTGACCGGTTGCAAGCATTTGCGGATAAAAATAGGCGTGTTCCGGAAGTAGACCGACTCGCACTAACGTATCTTTGACGCGTTTCATACGATCTTTGGGCGACATGGCCGTGTTACGCTTTAACGGCCCATCTAAGATTCGCCCGATTTGTAGACGGGGATTTAACGAGGTATTGGGATCTTGAAATATCATGCGGATTAACTTACAGCGCGTGCTGTAGTCTTTGTGCGCCAGTGGCTCACCGTTCACACGAATTTCACCGCTGCTGGGTTCTATCATGCCAGCAAGCATACGAGCCAGTGTCGATTTTCCAGAGCCGTTTTTACCTATAAAACCAACCGTTTGTCCGGCTTCAAGGCAAAAGCTTACGGGTTTGACGACCAGATGTTCTTCTTTATGAAACAGTCCGGAACGTGTAACAAACTTCTTTGATAAGTTATCCACTTCCAATAGAGAGGTATTTATCATAATGAGTTACTCCATGTTCAGTGGAAAATGGCACGAATATTTATGGGTTTTGACCCAACGTGTTCTCGGCACTTCAACACACTGACGTTGGGCGTGTGGACAACGTGGTCCTAAACGACACCCAATCGGCAAGTGCTGAAGGGGCGGAATGGATCCCGGTAACGACTGCAACTTTTGCTTTGGTGGAATCCAATCACTAAAATCAGGCATGGCTCTCAGTAGCGCCACGGTATAAGGATGCTTAGGGTATTGCAGTAAGTGTGGCGTTTCTGCTGATTCAACGGATTGTCCACAGTACATCACGGTAATGCGATCTGCCCATTGCGTAATGGTATTCAAATCGTGACCAATCAATAAAATGGAGGTGTTACCCACTTGGTTCATTCGGCTGAGTAAGCGCAAGATTTGTGACTGGGTAATGGGATCTAAGTCATTGGTCGGCTCATCTGCAATCAGCAACTTAGGTTTGGTCGCGATCGCCATCGCGATCATGATTTTCTGACATTCCCCATCGGTCAATTCATAGGAATAACTTTTCATGACGCGGCGATGATCTTTAATGCCGACTTTGTGCAGTAGGGCGATGGCTTGCTGTTTGCGCCAACGCGATTTTTGCCACCAACGACCTTTGAAGGTGCGATCGGGGATCGACTCTTCGAGCTGTTTACCGACTTCATCAGAAGGGTCCAGACAGGTCGACGGCTCCTGAAAAATCATCGCGATATCACGAGCAATAACGCGACGTCGCTCTCTTGGTGTGAGCTGTAACAAGTCAATATTATCGAGACGAAGGCGATCAGCGGTGATACGCCAGTTGTCTTTGGTCACGCCGACCAGTGCTTTGGCAACCAGACTTTTACCTGAACCAGATTCACCCACTAGGCCGCGAATTTGACCTTCAGACATGGTCAGGCTCATGCGGTCAACCGCTTTGACTAGCCCTTGTGGGGTGTCGATTTCAATGGTGAGATGACGGATATCTAAGATCGGCATTATTCCACTCCCGCTTTTAGTGACTGTCGTACACCTTCACCAACTAAATTGACCACAATCACAGTAAACATGATCGCAATTCCCGGTAATGTCACTGTCCAAGGGGCAAGATAGATCAACTCGACGGCATCGCCAAGCATCGCGCCCCATTCTGTGCTTGGCGCCTGCGCCCCTAAACCAAGAAATCCCAGCGCTGTAATATCAAGAATGGCACTGGTGAGAGCCAGAGCCATTTCGGCGACAATCATCGGGAGAATATTGGGCAAAATGGAGTGCCAGAACAAGTAAAAATCGCTGGCACCATCAAGGCGTGCGGCCATAATGTAGTCTTTTTCCACTTCATTATGAACAGCAAGGTAGATTGAGCGAATGAACCTTGGGATGAGCGCTAACCCAATCGCAAGTAATACATTGAATTCACCAAACCCTAAAAACGCCACAAAAATGATCGCGAGCAGCAGGGAGGGAATGGACATCACGGTATCAAATAAGTGATTCAACACGCTGGAAGCCCAACCTTTGGTCATCCCGGCCATAAAGCCGATAGAACAGCCCGCGAGACTGGCCAAAAACGTGATCACTATGGAGGCGCCAAAGGTCAGGCGCGTTCCGTCGATAAGACGAGATAGAATATCGCGGCCTAAATCGTCGGTCCCAAAGAAATATTCAACTTTGCCATTGGGCTCCCAAGAGGGCGGTAACAGTAATTGATGACTTTGTGCGTGAGGATCGTGCGGAACCACCCATAAAGATAACAGGGTAATGATAACCAGAATTAGCAATGCCCACAGCCCAAACATGCTCAGTTTATCGGTGCGATAACTGCGCCAAAAACGCTGGAACTGCGTCGGGACGTGATCTTCTTGATAAATATTAGTGGTTAGCATACCAATCCTTTCTTACCAGAGGGTTGACCATAGCGCCAACCAGATCCGAAATAATAATGGCCGTTAACACTAACGAACCAATCACCATCACGCCCGCTTGAATCGACGTGTAGTCTTGGCTGGATAACGCATCCAGTAACCAGCGACCAATGCCGGGCCAGTCAAAGATCGACTCAGTAATAATGGCAAGCGTCAGCATGCTGGATAATTGCACCCCGAATTTAGGAATGATCGGAGGTATGGCATTACGTAATACGTGTTGGGTAATAATTTCGAAATTGGATAAACCTTTAATTCGCGCTGCTCGCACATAGTTTTGCGACATCACATCGGACACGGATGCCCGCATCAAGGTGATGACTTGGGTGGTTGGGGAAATGGCTAAGACCAAGCAGGGCATGATCATATGAGAAATCACACTTTGTAATGCCGCCGTATGGTAAGGACTGGTTGATAGTAGCGCATCAATCAAAGCAAAGCCGGTGACGTGTTTGATCTCATAGAGCAAATCATAGCGACCGGAAACGGGCAACAGGCCTAAATGGAACGAGAAAAGCATGATCATCATTAGCGCCACCCAAAAGATGGGAGCCGAATAGCCGGACATCGAAATAAACTTAATGACTGTATCCAACGTTTTGCCTTGTTTCATGCCTGCTACCGTGCCGATAGGTAAGCCGATCAACAAAGAAAATAAAAATGCGACAATGCATAAATCCAAGGTGGCAGGAAACACCGACGCCAACTCTTTGATAATCGGGATGCCATCTTTACTGGTGCCAAAATTGAGGTGCATCAACTCTTTAATGTAGGCCAACCAGCCAGGGAAGAAGGCTTGTTGTGACCACGGAGAAATGGGGTCAAGGCGCAACAAGTTATAACCGACCAAGGTCAGCACCAGTAACGTGACAGTGAATAGGAATAAGCGGCGTACCGTATAGTTCAACATCAGTCTTTGACCCTCTCGACAGTATTAAACGGTTGCAAATTGAAGGGTGTCATTTGCAGTCCTGAGAGAGACTCGTTATAAGCATTGAACTGTTTACCATGAGCTAATGGGATCAAAGGAAACTCTTGATTCAGGATATTTTGTGCTTGTTTATACAAGTTTAGACGATAGCGTGGCCGCGTCACTTCCAATGCTAAATCGAGAATAAAATCAAAATCTTTATTACACCACATGGAATAGTTAAGGCCGGCTCGATTCGCATCGCAGGATAACAGCGGACGTAAAAAACTGTCTGGGTCGGTGGTGGTGCCTTCCCATCCTGTTAAGTACATATCAATGTCATCACGCGCGGCGAGTTCATTGCGTGTCACTCGCTCTTCCGGTACGAGGGTCACTTTGATTCCGATATCAGCGAGGTTAGATTGAATGAGCTCCGCCGTTTTACGCGGGCTGGGATCGTAACGACGCGGAACGGTGGGGACCGACATGGTCAGTTCTAACCCTTGTTCATAGCCTGCATCACGCAGTAAGGCTAACGCGTAGTTTCGATCAAAGCGAATTTGCGACGCATCACGATTATAAGCCCATGACGTTGGTGGAAGAATGTTATAAGCGATACTGCCGGTTCCATAAAAAACGGAATCCAAAATATTCTGACGGTTAATCGCATAGCTAATCGCTTTACGCACACGCACATCGTCGAGGCCGCGTTTATCGGTATTCAGCGCGATAAAAGCCACATTCATCGCCGGTTTTGAAGATAATTCGATTTTCTTATGGCGCTTAATCGTGGGTAATTGGCTGGCAATCGGCGCGTTAAGCACATCACATTCACCACTTAAGAGCTTCGCCAGAGACCCTGTCCCTCGCTGGGCGATATTCAGTACCACTTGTTCCATTTTGGCCACGCCATCCCAATATTGGCCATTTCGTTTTAAGCGCACATAGTTGTTGATTTCGTAACTGCTTAAATAGAACGGACCGGTGCCAACAGGACGGTTATCAAGATGTTCTTTTTCTCCATCCCGCTGCAGTTCATCGGCGTATTCCTTTGATAATACGATCGCATGGGGCGTGGCGATATTCTCAAGGAAGCTATTGTTGGGGCGACTCAAGGTAAACTTCACCGTATAGTCATCTACCGCTTCCACACTTAACAGCATGTTTTGAAAATCTAGTCCAGTAAACCACGGGTATACACCACCATGGGTGTAGTGATATGGGTTGGTAGCATCAATAATTCGACGAAAGCTGAAGACAACGTCATGGGCATTCATGGTGCGAGTCGGGGTGAACCAAGGCGTGGTTTGAAAGTGCACACCGTGACGCAAGTCAAAGGTATATTCCGTTCCCGCTTGATTCACATGCCAGCCCTTGGCGAGGCTAGGCACGGGCTTTAGCGTGTCAGGATCGAGGGTCAACAGTGTGTTATAGATCTGCGGACTGAGCACGTCGACTGTGATACCACTATCGACGAGTTGAGGGTTAAAGGTATTGAGGCTGCCTTGCCCACAATAGACAAACCCAGTTTGACGGACTTTTTCTTGGTCAACAGCTTTTTCACAGCCCGTTAAAAGGTTGAGCGCGCAAATACTTAACGCTATTTTGCAGAATACTTTCATATCAAAAACGTGTCTGAGGTGGCAAGGCTTCTCAGAATACATGGCCTTAAAGAAAATCACGCTAATTTACCATTTTTAAATCGATTAAACCAAGAGAAAACGTATGACGTCGAGACATCGTCGAATTGTTTGCTCATTTGCTGTCTGAATTGAAGAATGTCGTTCGTTTTCAGCGTTGATGAGACTCGCGCCACTGCCATGTTGATGGCAGGGTATAGATCGTTCGGTGTCATAACAAGGCGCTTCACTAACAATAGCGATTTCTTGTGTGGGTTACCATGTTTTATCGTTCAGGATGCGGGTTAATCTCAGTTTAGAGAGCCGTGACACAATGCATACTGACTCGCGCTCTCGTGAACAGATTCGCACAACTAGGCAGTAGTGCATAGGAAAAGCATGATAAGATAGCGTCATCAAAATGTCAGAATGTAATCCGGTGGGAGCGAGAGATAGGTGATAATGTTATTGTTGTTGGGCCCGTTAATGATCTTTCTATTATTTGTCGCCCCTCTTTGGTTAGTCTTACATTATAGAAGTAAGCGTAAGTTTACCAATAACTTAAATGAAGATGATGCCGTGCAATTAACCCGCTTATCTGAGCAAGCACGGCAATTAGATGCGCGGATTCGTACCCTCGAGCACATTCTCGATGTTGAAGCGCCGGATTGGCGGCAACATTATGAATGACCGCTCGCTCAGTAAAGATACACAGCACGGTGTGATTGCCGGGGTGTGTGCGGGGTTAGCTCGCTTTTTAGGCTTAGAAATATGGCTAGTCCGTATTTTGACGATATCTGCGTTATTACTCGGTGGCGGTGTCATTGTGGTGCTGGGTTACGTGGCACTGATGTTCATGCTAGAGTCTGAATCGGTTGCTCAATGGGACGCTCGGATTGCGCATACGATCAAAAGCCGTCCTTGGGAGCAAGGCAGCAGCCCAGCGCAGTTATTGAGCGTGTTGCAACGCGAATTTGATGAGATGGAGCAGCGCGTGAACGCTCTTGAAAAGCAGGTTATGTCCGACAACCAGCGCTCCCAAGATGACACATAAGTATAAGGATGACACCGTTGGAAACACACACAGACACGCCCCAAGAGAGCGTATATTGCGCTTGGCCATTGAACCATCCGTTAGAGCAAGATTATCACGATAACGAATGGGGCAAACCTCAGCATGATGACACCACGCTGTTTGAATTTTTGACTTTAGAAGGCGCGCAAGCCGGCTTAAACTGGCTGACCATTTTAAAAAAGCGATCAGGCTATCGCACGGCCTTTATGAACTACGATATCGCGCGTCTTGCGCAAAAAACCGAAGAGGATGTTGATGCGTTTATTGGTCCTTATGATATCGTCAAAAATCGCCGTAAAATCGCCTCAGTATTTTCGAATGCGCGCGCCGCAATTGCCCTGCAAGACGAGTTTGGCTCACTAGATAAGGCGTTATGGCAGTTTGTGCAATATCAACCCGTGGTCAATCACTGGACATCGCGCGAGCAAGTCCCAGCTTGGACTGATACCTCAAAAGCCATGAGTCAATTTCTCAAGAAACGCGGCTTTAAATTTGTGGGCGAGACCATTTGTTATGCGTTTATGCAAGCAACTGGCATGGTCAACGATCATCTAGAGGGGTGTCCGTACAAGCACAACCACGAAACAAAACCCGATGAAACGACGAGTTGAAAAACGGAAGATTCCCTCATTTGGCAAGAGAAATGAGAGAATCTTCATTGATAGACTTACGGGGGAGTTACGCGGTCAATGCGGCGTTGTAGTGAGCCAAGCCTTGCTCTAAATCGGCAATTAAATCGTTAATGTCTTCGAGCCCGACATGAATACGCACGAGGGTCCCTTCAAAATTTGGGTTGGCAATGGTGCGCAAAGTTTTAAAACTGGCTGGCTCATTGGCGAGCACCAAGCTTTCAAACCCTCCCCACGAAAATCCCATACTAAAGTGCTGTAGATTGTCCAAGAACGCTGTCGTTGCCGCTGGGCATGACGTATTTAACACGAAAGAAAATAAACCATTTCCTCCAGCGAAATCCCGCTTAAACACCTCGTGGCCAGGGCAACTAGGCAGACCGGGGTGGCGCACATGATTCACTTCAGGGCGTTGCTCAAGCCATTTGGCAACCGCCAAGCTATTGTCATGATGCTGCGCCATGCGGACACCGAGCGTACGAATTCCGCGTAACGCTAAGTAGGCATCGTCGGGCGAGACGCATTGACCCATGAGATACGCATGCTCGCGGAGTTGAGGCCAGTATTTTTCTGAAGCCACAGCCGTACCCAACATCACGTCAGAATGGCCAACAATGTATTTTGTCGCCGCTTGAATCGAGATATCCACACCATGAGCAAAGGCGTCAAATTGAACCCCTGCACTCCATGTGTTATCCAACATCACGATAATGTCATGCTCGTGCGCCACTTTGGCAATGGCGGGCACGTCTTGCACTTCCATGGTGATGGAACCCGGAGATTCGGTGAAGATAAGCTTGGTATTGTCTTGAATCAGTGTTTCTATCTCTGCGCCAATTAACGGATCGTAGTAGGTGGTTTCAATACCGAACTTACGCAATACTTGCTCACAAAAATCGCGGGTGGGTTCATAAACGGTATCCACCATTAAGATGTGATCGCCGGATTCGACAAAGGAGAGAATGGTATTACTGATCGCGGCAGCGCCACATGGGAAGAGGGCGCAGCCCGCACCGCCTTCTAGTGTCGTCATGGCTTCTTGAAGAGCGAAGTGCGTCTCTGTGCCCCGACGACCATAAAAAAGCGTTTGCTTGGTTCGATTTGCCGTCGCGCGTTTTTTTTCTGCAACGGTATTAAAGACGACGGTGGATGCACGCTGTACGGGGGGATTGACCACGCCATGTGTCCATTGTTTGTTACGGCCTGCGGTGACAAATTGCGTTTTCTTGCCTTCTGACATGTCCTATCCTTGTTTGTGTTCTTTTGGTGAATCAATAATATTGTGTTTGTCTATTGGGACATTACTTACACGCTTTATAGTAACGGACTGCATAAGTAAAACAACCTTTCCATAAAGCGTTGCCATAGAGAACGTTGTGCCCAAAGATCGGCGTCGATCATATGCGATTGACGAATGTATTCTTGTTGTTGTTGCGACAGGGTGTGCGTGAATGTTTCATCATCCACCGCCAATGTGACTTCAAAATTCAGCCATAAACTGCGCATATCGATATTGACTGTCCCAATTAAGCAAAAGGCTTCGTCGATCACCACCGATTTGGTATGGAGTAGTCCGCCTTCAAATTCATGAATACGAATTCCGGCTGACATCAGCTCGCTGTAATAGGCGCGCGACGCCCATTTGACCAACATCGAGTCATTAAACTTGGGAATGATGATGTCGACTTTTACCCCACGTTGCGCGGTTAATTTTAGCGCGTAGACCAGATCAGAGCTGGGCACAAAGTAGGGACTGGTGATGCACAGAGAACTTTGTGCTTGGTGAATGGCCAAGGTCAATACTTGAGAAATCAGATATTCAGGCATGCCCGGGCCGGAAGGGACCACTTGAACCGGGAGGTACGCCTCTTGGCTTTCCAAAGCACATTCTGGAATGTGTGGAAACGACCGTTCTCCGGTCTCTAATTCCCAGTCCCACGCAAAAATACAGGCCAAGACGTTCACACTCGGTCCGGTAATGCGCACCATAACATCCACCCATTGACCCACTTGAGCGGATTTTTCGAAAAACGCCGGGTCGACTAAGTTCATTGAACCGGTATACGCCACGGAATCATCAATGACGATGAGCTTGCGGTGTTGGCGTAAATCCAAACGTGCGAAAAAAATCCGCCACGGACTGACCTTCATCACTTCAATAACGCGAATTCCCGATTGTTGCATCATCGAGTGCCAGTGACTGCGAAAAAAGCGTGCACTGCCGGCGGAATCCAGCAACAGTTTGACATCCACGCCCCGTTTGGCGGCACGGATCAACGCGGAACCCACTGCGTCGGCGTATCCACCGGGGTGCCAGATATAAAACACCATGTTGATGGAGTGCTCTGCCAGTTCAATATCACGTAAGATAGAATGGAAAATATCACTGGGTGTGCTCTTCAAGGACAAGCTATTGCCGCTCAACGCTGGAATGCCCATGCGGTAGTTACATAATTCATCAATTTTGAGAATGTGGGCGCGCATGCTCTGGGGGCGGTGAGCTTGGCAATCATTGAGTGAGCGAAACCAGATTTCAAATGGAGCAAACATTTCTTTCGCACGTTCGGCACGCTTTCTACCTAAGTTCAATTCGCCGAAGAGAAAATAACAGACAACGCCAACTACAGGCACAATATAGATGATCATCAGCCAAGAGAGCGACACACTCACGGCTTTGCGTTTGAGTACCACTCGTAAGGTCACACCTGCAACTAAAAGCCAGTACAGGGCAATGCCCATAATTGTCAGTAAATGATAAATTTTATCCATACAACCTGTTCTTAAAATGCGCGTAATTAGGATAGTAATTCGATTTATCCTTGGAGCAAAGAGGATTTCGATCACAGCATTGGATTTCTAAGCCAGTATCTTGTCGTGTGGTTCATGAAGCGGAGCCTGACATTCATGAAACATCATTAACATGATAGTCACCGATGGACAATAAAATATGACACAACGTGCGGGTCGATGTGACTGAGGCGGCATCAGTCGGGTAGAGGTGCATAATAATTCATCAATTAGAGGTATTGACGATGAACTATTTTATAAAATTAGCATAAAGGCCTTTCAATTATAATCTCTTGCTGGTTTACTTACCATCTTCTTTCAAATGTGGCTTTTTTATGAGGTGTACATTTTTGTATACACAGCCACATTATGACTTCAGTTTATTGATAGCACAGGTGGGAATCCTTGTATGGCGAGTAGTTCTAGAAGCCAATTTAGTTCACGATTTGGTTTTATTATGGCCGCTGCCGGGTCGGCGGTGGGTCTTGGCAATGTATGGGGATTCCCGACACAAGCGGCCAGTAATGGCGGTGCAGTATTTTTAATTGTGTACTTATTGATGGTGTTTTTGTTGGCTTTCCCAATGCTGGTGGCCGAATTAACCATTGGTCGTTATGCACAAGCCAACTCGATCCGTGCGTTTCGCGCGGCGTGGCCGAAAGGCAAAGTGGCGATGATTGCGTTAGGCATTATCGGAATGATCGTCGTTTCCCTGATCCTGAGCTTTTATGGCATCGTGGCGGGTTGGTTAATGGGTTCATTTACGGAAAGTGGATTGACTTTATTTGGCATGAAGCAGCAAGGGGTGTGGCTAACGACCTACAGCATTCCGCGTAACTTAGTTTTGATGCTGGCGTTCATGTTATTGACCATGTATGTGGTCCGCAATGGTGTTGCACAGGGCATTGAAAAGTGGTCAACCCGATTGATGCCGTTACTGTTTGTGTTATTTATTGTCCTGACACTCTACATTTTCACTCAAGACGGTGCACTTGAAGGTTTGAAAATGTACTTAGTGCCTGACTTTTCACAATTGACACCGAGCTTAGCGGTCAGTGCCATGGGACAGGCATTCTTTTCTTTATCACTGGGCGTATGCGTGATGACCACGTATGGGTCGTATTTGCCGAAAAACAGCAACATTCCCAAGACGGCCGCGCAAGTGGCGTTGATTGATACCGGCGTCGCGTTTATTGCAGGACTCATGATTTTGCCAGCCATGTTCGTTGCCAAACATAACGGCGTACAGATTTTTTCAGACAGTGGTGCACTTCTCAATTCAGATACCTTGGTGTTTACGGTATTGCCAGCGATGTTCGATAGTATGGGCATGATCGGTGCGCTAGTCGGTATTATCTTCTTCTTATTAATGATCATTGCCGCGATGACCTCATCCATCTCCATGCTGGAAGTGCCAGTATCTTGTGTCTCAGAAGAGTTAAAAATGAGCCGTACAAAAGCGGTTCTGGTGATAGGTAGTATCATTACAGCGGTATCGGCGACGATCGTCTGCAACTTTGGTTCGTTATTTGGCGCCGTTATTCAACTGACGACGGTGTATTCTCAACCGATCATTGCTCTTCTTATTACCCTGACCGTCGGGTGGATATGGAATCGCCACCAAATCCTTGGTGAGCTTAAGCAAGGTTATCCAGAGCTAGAACAGGGTTGGTTTTGGAAAATTTGGCCATGGTATGTGCGTATTGTTTGCCCAGTGTTGATGCTGATGGTGTTTTTTACATAACGTTGGGTAAAGGAGAAAGCGGCTTCGGCCGCTTTTTTATGCCCGTATCACTCGATCACCGAGATAAAAAATGCAGGGAATGCTGATGTTTTGCCTGACATGGGTATAATGTGCGGCTAAATAAGTGAGGCCCCATGTTTGATATTTTGTTAGAGCATCCAGATTTTGTCGTGATTAATAAGCACCCCGGTATTTCCGTGCATAAAGATGACGGTGAGACCATGCTATTGCAAGAGGTGGCGAAAGTGACGCAGGATATACAACTCTACTTGGTTCATCGTTTAGATAAGATGACCTCGGGGGTACTGTTATTAGCGCGTCATGCCACCGCTGCCAGCCTGCTATCTCAGCAGTTTGCGCAGCGCGCGGTGAATAAATGGTATTTGGCGATTGGTGCGAAAAAACCGAAAAAGAAACAGGGCACCATCATTGGTGATATGACGCGCTCACGCCGCTCGGCCTGGAAACTGGCTACGACACGCACCAATCCTGCGATCACCCAGTTTGTCTCCGTCGCAGCTCAACCGGGACAGCGACTGTTTTTGTGTAAACCGTATACGGGCAAAACGCATCAGATTCGTGTGGCGTTAAAATCCGTTGGATCCGCGATTGTCGGCGACCCAATATATCACCAAGCGAATGCCGCCGACCGTGGTTACTTACATGCTTTTGCGCTGCAATTTGATTACGATGGCACACCGTACACTGTGGTCTGTGATCCGCGCGCCTTTAGCGCCTGTGGCCGCTTATGGTTAGACTCGGTAATACAGGATGCCATTGAACAGTGGTCAGCGCCTTGGGAACTTCCGTGGCCTGCACTTCCTCATCTCGCTTCTTAATTAAGGAAAAGACATGACAGCATTGTCTACTTCACCCTCAGCGATGGCCGCCAGTGCGTTGCCGCTGTTTTTTGAGCATGTCGAACAGGCACTTGAACATGCCCCGCATGAAGTGCGTCGCTTATTTCATGGTCGTGGTCAACAATGGCCCGGTCTTGAGCAATTGACGTGCGATTGGTTACAAGGCCAATTAGAGGTCACCTTGTTCAAAGCGGTGGATGACGCATTTTTGAACGAGCTTGTTGCTGGGTTAGTGCGACTCAGCCAGTCTGCGTTGTGGCAGCAACAACAAGGGCAAAGTATTTTTATTCAACACCGCTATGCCGATGGCGCACCGACGAAGGTGATTGTCGGTGAGATCAACGACCGACCGATTGTGCAAGAGCATGGTTTGAGTTTTCAGTTGGATCTCGGCCGTAACCAAAACATGGGCATCTTCTTAGATATGCGTTTTGGGCGACAATGGGTACAACAACATGCTCAGCATAAGAACGTATTAAATCTCTTTGCTTATACTTGTGGTTTTTCGGTGGCGGCGATGGCTGGTGGTGCGGACCAAGTGGTCAATGTCGATATGTCGCGGGGGTCGTTAGCAAAAGGGCGGGTCAACCATCAGCTTAATGAGCATAACCTCAATCAAGTGAAGTTTTTAGGTCACGATATTTTTAAATCATGGGGGAAAATTCGTAAGTCTGGGCCTTATGAATTGATCATTATCGATCCGCCATCTTTTCAAAAAGGCAGTTTCGCGTTAACCAAAGATTATCAAAAGATTTTGCGTCGCTTACCCGATTTATTAGCCGACGGTGGGCAAGTACTGGCTTGTGTGAATTCGCCGATGGTCAGCAGTGATTTTCTGCTTGATGCGATGCGCGAGCATGCGCCAGATGTGGTATTTTCTCATCGGCTCGATAATCCACCCGAATTTGCCGATATCGATAATGAAGCCGCATTAAAGGCGCTGGTTTTCAATTACCAAGCGCCATCACCAGAATAACGTTGTATCACTGCGCTTCTTAGTGAACGAGGCGCAGTCATTCACCCAACATTATTGCTTCGCTTCAGTGGTATTATCCGCCTGATAAACCAAGGTATGTTTCGGGGTTTTAATCGTCAGCGTTTCTTTCGCTAAGCTTAAATCGGTCCATGACGATAAGCTTCTGTGGATCATTTGTTCTTGTTTCATGATGTCATCTGAGCACAACTTCATGGTCAGCGCCAACTTGTCGAGAAGTAGGCGATTTTTATCCAGTTTGGCTTTGCCGAAAAAATCATTGCAGCTCGCATTCCCGCTTGCCATCATGGTGTCGTCAAATTGGATAAAAGGTTGGGTAGACGTTGGATCGGTTTTGACCGCTTTTTTATCAACAGTGGTCAGTACCCAGCGATGCGCTTGAAGGTCTTTAGCGGTGATCGGTGTGGCTTTATGACTGGCACACCCTGCGATGATGACAGCTGAGGCGATTGCTGTAATGGTCGAAATTGAACTAAGCTTCATGCTAGCACTCCAAATAATATGCATATTCTGACGTAGAGTGCATTATACGCAGAAAATGTCATTAATGCGTTATAAGTATTGAGATTACTGAGAGATGTGATGTTGATTCCGCCTTGTTGAAAGAGGAGGTGATGGATTCATGGAGCAATTAGAGTTTTTTTCTGTCCCCAGCCCTTGTATCCGACGGTGTAGTACCGACGCCAAAGGGTATTGTCTCGGCTGCATGCGCACACGTGATGAACGCTTCCGTTGGCAAACCATGTCTCCGGTGGAGCAACGTCATGTGATTCGTTTATGTCAGCTCCGTTATCGACGAAAAATGGGCAAAGGCCATCAAAAAGCGAGCGCGACAGACAATCAGACGAGCGATAATCCGCAACAAGATTTGTTTTAGTGGTGGGTTGAATCAAGGAGGAGAGGGATAGATTTACAGGGAGAAAAGCAGGCTGTTGAGACGACAACAGCCAGAATTATTGCTATTGTCCATTCCAGCGATCGCTGACCCAGCCACCGATATGCTCATCATAATGCACCCCAGAAAAATTCCCTTTCGTTGTCGGCCGTTGTACTTTCTTCTCGCTCTTCGTGAGCATTGTATTGATATATTCTGCCATTGGATCCGGCTTATGTTGCTGTGTTTTACTTGCGACTTGTTTTATTAGATCGAGACGATATGTGTTGCCAGTTCGTTTCATAGTATGTGACACCTATTATTAACCAGTGAAGGTTAAAAATTAACCTTTGTTGTATAAAAAAGCAACAGGTAAGCGAGGTATCTTTTCTAATGTGTCACAAAGAGGTAGAGCCGTTTGCGCGTTCGTTGCGGTATTGTCACATTAGATTTTGTATGGTGAAGCGAAATATCGTCATCACCACGGGCGTGGATCGGCGGTTAGGTAAGGAGACACCGACTGATTATTGGCTCAGTCGGTGTTAAAATTATGATCGTTTGTGTTTGGGCACGTAATTTAAAATACTAATCGGCAGTGGTTTTTTCGGTTCAAAACCAGCGATAATTTCACGATCAAGCAGGTGACCTAAGCGACTTTCGATCATGCAAAGATTCTTAAAATCGTCTTTGGAGACAAACGAGATCGCTTCTCCAGTGGCATCGGCGCGTCCGGTCCGTCCAATGCGGTGGACATAATCATCGGCAGGGAAGGGTAAGTCGTAATTCACAACACGCTCTAAGTGATCGATATCAATCCCGCGCGCCCCAACCCCAGTGGCGATCATAAAGCGTATGTGGCCGGCTTTAAAATCGTCTAATAGTTGATTACGAATGGCTTGGCTACGCCCGCTATGAAACGCTTCCGCTTCAATGCACCGTTTTGCCAGTTGTTCACTTAACTTCGCGGCGCCACGTTTTGTTTCAATGAAGATCAGAGCTTGCTGCCAGCCTTGGGTGGTAATCAAGTGACTTAATAGCGCGGATTTTTTATCTTTATCCACTGGAATCATCCATTGCTTAATGCTGGCTTTGGACGCGTCCGTAGCGGCAATTTTTACTTCGTACGCATCAGGCACGGCCGTTTTGGCTAAATCACGAACTTTATTGGATAACGTTGCAGAGAACAGCAGTTGCTGCGCATCTTGAGGTAAACGATCGAGAATCTTATTGATATCATCAATGAACCCCATATCGAGCATGCGATCCGCTTCATCAAGCACAATGGTTTGCACTTCATCAAAATGCACCGCGTGTTGACCATACAGATCGAGCAGGCGACCCGGTGTGGCAACCAAAATATCAACGGGGGTCAGCAGGGCTTGCTTTTGGTGCTTATCGTCTACGCCACCATACGCGGCTGTGCCACTTAACGCACTGAATTGAGTGTATTGATCAATGTTGCGAGCGACCTGCACAGCAAGCTCGCGAGTGGGAACCAACACCAAAGCGCGAATGCGTTTCTTACGTTGTGTGGTACCGGCAGACAGTTTTTCAAGGATCGGTAACAGGTAACTGGCCGTTTTACCTGTGCCAGTTTGCGCCGCCGCAATGATATTCCTGCCTTGTAAAATGACGGGAATCGACTGCGTTTGGATCTCAGTTGGGGCGGTATAATCACACGCGTGCACAGCGTCAATGAGGGGTTGGCTCAGGCCTAGTTTTTCAAATGACATGAAATAGCTCAATCAGTTAATGGCGTTAGTGCCAAGTAATATCTAAGCACTTATCATAACATACTTCTTGATGGCCTTAAGAGCGTATTTTTGCTTTCTGGCACACGATGCACGCACAGTCATTGTGTTTAGTGTGTGGCTTATTTATAATCGCTAACGATCCATGACCCCTTATGAACGCGTCTTTCCTCAAGGCTTGAGCGCGAGGAGGGGGCGTGCGACTCACTTCTCTTTGTAGGATGCCTTTGCATTGACTCGCTCATGCGGTTGATTCTTCCTTTTTACCTATAAAGAGTACATAGCAATGTTATTATCGATTGCAGCAATTATCGCTGGATTTGTTATTTTGGTTTGGAGCGCCGATCGGTTTGTATTAAGCGCTTCTGCAACGGCGCGTTATGCAGGCATGCCGCCTTTGTTAATCGGTATGGTGATTGTCGGCTTTGGTACCTCGGCCCCAGAAATGGTGGTCTCGGCCATGGCGGCTTTGCAAGGTGCACCTTCATTGGCACTGGGCAACGCGCTGGGATCGAACATTGTGAATATCAGTTTGGTGCTTGGATTTACCGCACTGATTGCCCCGCTTTCTGTCCGTTCTAAAATCGTCAGTAAAGAACTGCCTATTTTGTTGGTGATCACCTTAGGTTTGGGGGTGATGTTATGGGATAACACCTTGACCCAACTCGAGTCATGGGTGTTGCTGGCTGGGTTTTTCGCCTTTGTCGTATGGTCGATCTACAGCGGCTTGCGTGGCAACAATGACAGTATGACTCCCGAAGCTGAGCTGGACCCGCAAGTGGCGACCATGACACTCAAGACCGCACTCATTTGGTTGGCGTTTAGCCTTGCGTTATTGATCGGCAGCTCGCGCTTGCTGGTTTATGGCGCTGTCAATATTGCCCATGCGATGGGAGTGAGCGATTTAATGATTGGCTTGACGGTGATTGCGTTGGGCACGTCATTACCTGAGTTGGCAGCGACGGTGATTGCCGCTCGGCGAGGTGAGCACGATCTCGCATTGGGGAATATTCTTGGTTCCAACATGTTTAATATCCTCGCGGTGATTGGTATCGCCGGAGTGATTCATCCGGTGAAAGATATTGGTCCAGAAATTTTCTGGCGCGATTGGATGACGATGCTTGCCGTGACCGTGGTTCTTTTGATGACGGCGATCAGTATCAAAGGGCGTCCCGGCCGGATTAACCGAGTGGAAGGGGCAATTTTGTTGATGTTTTATCTATTGTATAACGGCTATTTGATTTCCAGCGTGCTCCAGTAGACACGCCAAGCTCGCGTTGTCTGCGTCGTGGCGGGTGGGGTTCTCGTCTTTTATTGATGTGATGAGCAATGAATCGCTTAATTTTCCTTTATTTTTTGGCGTTGATGCCGACATAAAGGAATGGGCGATATACAGCGCATTGTATATCCATCGGATCGGACTTAATGGATTTCATTCACGGCCATGGCAATCGGTATTAAGACAAACTTTGCAGCGCAGCATACTCGGCATCAGTTAAATCAAACCGATGAGCGCGTGCAATTGTCTATGGAACGATTGACCACGGGGCAAAAAGTTAACTCGGCGCGTGATGATGCCTCAGGATTACAAATTGCGAACCGCCTACAGGCGCAAGACAGTGGCATGGGGATGGCAGTGCGCAATGCTAATGATGGCATCTCGATTGTGCAAACCGCTGAAAGCGGCATGCAAGAATACTCGGAAATCTTGATGCGGATGCGCGAGCTTGCCTTACAGTTTGGCAATGGTGCCAATACACAAACAGAGAACGAGAGCCTAAGCCAAGAGTACGAATCCCTGCGTGATGGGCTAAGCCATATTACGGCTACGACGCGTTTTGCCGGGCAACCTTTGCTCAATGGGTTGTATGAGGAGCGAGCTTTTCAGATTGGCGCTTTTTCTGGCGAAGCCGTAAAAGTGGTCATGCCCGATTTAAGTGTCATTCGGCGTCAGGACGAAAGCGATGCCAAACGGGCTCAGTATGCCTATGTCAAACCCGGCTGGCGTTCTCAGCAAGGAGATTCGCTAAGTTTTCGTAATCGCACACATCCAGAGCAAGCGGATCAGACGGTGCTCTTGGCCCCTCAATCCTCCCTAGAACAACTCGCCAACCAAATTAATCAGCAAACCTCGATAACAGCACGCATTGAACAGACCGATGAGCACAGTGGCCGACGCCTAGTGTATTATGCCAGCAATGGCGATGTGGTATTGCACAACCCGCTAGAAGGGCCAAGTGCTACGAGCAATGGCCTGTTTACGGGGGTAAAAGGAGAAGAGCCACTTGGCGATGAGGTGGACGAGGCGTATCCGCTGCCGGAACTGAGTAATGCGCATTCCGTGGATGAAGTCATCAAAGCCATTGACCATATTCAGCAATATGTGGACTCCGGACGAGGCCGCTTAGGCGCCGTTGCCAACCGTTTTTCTCATGCCATCAGTAATTTGACTGGGGCACAATCGAATGTGGCGCACAGTCATAGTCAGATCGTGGATACCGATTACGCCCGTGAAACCACCGCATTCACCCAGCATTCAATGATTAAGCAAGGAGACACCACCATGCTTGCTCAAGCGAATCACATCCCGCAGCAAGCGCTGCGTTTACTCGGTTAGTGCCGGATTCACTCGAATGATATGCTGGCGTGCAGAAAACCCTGATGTGTTGCTTCCTGCACGCCGCGACGGCCGATCAGTGTGCTGTTGTGGCGACTTTTAAGCCAATGATGCCTGTTATGATCAGCATTAGGCTAATGACTTTCAGTAGAGAAATCGGTTCTTTAAAAACCACAAAGCCAAACAGAACGGTTCCAATCACGCCGATCCCCACCCAAACGGCATAGGCAATGCTTAACGGCAGTGAACGAAGCGCCAGACTCAGTAAATAAAAGCTGGCAGCAACCGCGGTGAGAGTCATCAATGACGGTAGGGGCTTACTGAATCCATGTGAGTATTTAAGGCCGATGGCCCAAACGACTTCGAGCAAGCCTGCAACAATGAGAATTAACCAGTTCATAAGAACACCTATTAACGGGGTCGTCCCCAATCGGTCAGACATTCGCAGGGTCGTCCCTGAGAACAGTTGTGCGAATCTATCACGCAAGCCACGGCTCAGCAATGGCGCTAAAAGTTGGGACTAAAAGAAAGGGGGATAATGGCTTGTCCATCTCCCCCCCTTTGCTATCACGCTACTTTCTGTTTGCTCACTTTAGCATGGAACAATAATGGTGCGGCCCGACGTTCCTTCATAGTCGACTACAAGACATTGGATGGACCATGCACCGAGATCTTTGTTCGCTTTGACATACACGGTGCCACTGCCTTTGGGGCCTTCAATGCTATACGAAAAGTTGGCAGCACCTCCGGCACCTGATGAATCGATACTGCCATTAACAAAGCCGCTCGTGATTGGTGTGCCTAATTGGGCGACGACCTCAGAGGATTGTTGGACTTGGTAGACAGACACTTGGTAAGGCTTAGAGCCTTTCATCAAGCTACCCACGCCAAAAAATAGTGAGACAAAAAATATCAACATGGCCGCGATAAAGATGAGACTCGCTATCGTCCACTTTTTTTGTACTCGTTTAAAATGTTCAACACTTTGCCAGCGTTTATGTCGCCATGCCCACTCATTGCCTTTTAGACCAAGCGCAATAAACATGACTATATTCACAAATGGACAGAACATCCAAAATGCGCGGTAGGTATTATTGCCAATGCCCCACACCCAAGTCAGCAAAAAAGCGCCCCAGTTCCAACCTTGTATTTCACTCGGGATATCGGCATATTTGCCTTGACCTGACGTATTATTTTCCATTTCAATCCTCGTTTTTATTGTCGTATTGCTTATTTTTACTCGCCAACCACGTATCGTGGGTTTTGCCGCGCAGATTATAGAGACAAGTCATAGTAAGTGTAATTAGGCCGCCATGTTTTGTTGGTTCTTTAGATACAGATCTAAAACTGCATGATGAGGGGTTGAAGACGATACCATCGCTCGGCTATGGACATACAGTGGAGTTCGACACGGTGAGATAAACCGCGCCTTCTTTGACCCTTTTATTTTATCGGTAGACCCTTTTTTTTGGCCTTTATAAAAAATCATTTAAAAACAGATAGTTAAACTTTGGTCAAAATAAAAGGGTAAAAAAGGGTTTTTCTGGCTAATCTGTTGCTATTTCGTCGTTTTTTGTTATATTTTTCTAGTTCACTGCCGCACAGGCAGCTTAGAAAGTCTGTGACCACTTTATCACTGTGACCACTTTGTTCACTGCCGCACAGGCAGCTTAGAAATGATGATTTCAGCGTGCAGCCTAAAACACCTGGTTCACTGCCGCACAGGCAGCTTAGAAAACGTAGTCTCTGGGATGAGAATTGGAGGCCATGTTCACTGCCGCACAGGCAGCTTAGAAATCTGGCACCGATGGTTTTTCTTCTTGCTTCCCGTTCACTGCCGCACAGGCAGCTTAGAAATATGAGCGCACAGATAAATGATGATTGCTCTGGTTCACTGCCGCACAGGCAGCTTAGAAATTGAAGAGTTTAAAGATAACAACGAGTTAATAGTTCACTGCCGCACAGGCAGCTTAGAAAGAAAACCAGTGACCGCACGCAGTTCCAGGAACGTTCACTGCCGCACAGGCAGCTTAGAAAGGAATGGGACTCCATATCACCAGCCCGGCCGGGTTCACTGCCGCACAGGCAGCTTAGAAAAGCAGGAAAAGAAACAACAAGATGATAAGTCTGTTCACTGCCGCACAGGCAGCTTAGAAACAGAGGCTCAGGCGGCTTTGGAAGTACAAACAGTTCACTGCCGCACAGGCAGCTTAGAAAGTTTGACGCATTGTCCTAAAGGATTTTCTCTTTGTTCACTGCCGCACAGGCAGCTTAGAAAATTATTGAAATTAGCTTTATTTACGCCAAAGCGTTCACTGCCGCACAGGCAGCTTAGAAAATGTAGACCATGAAGTATCATTCGCACCGTTTGTTCACTGCCGCACAGGCAGCTTAGAAAATACGCGCCATTCGGAAGCCATTTATCCAACCGTTCACTGCCGCACAGGCAGCTTAGAAAATTGGATATGTTTGTTGTCCAAAAGATTACGCGTTCACTGCCGCACAGGCAGCTTAGAAAATTACGAACACATCGACACAATCTTGTGCGAAGTTCACTGCCGCACAGGCAGCTTAGAAAATGTATGCGTTCGATACATCGTACTCAATCAAGTTCACTGCCGCACAGGCAGCTTAGAAAAGAACTATTACTATCTTGCTTGTTTTGCTTAAGTTCACTGCCGCACAGGCAGCTTAGAAACGTAGGGGCTGTGATATTTTGAACCGCTTGTTGTTCACTGCCGCACAGGCAGCTTAGAAACATGGCCGTGAACTCGTCCGGCAGCAACAGGCGTTCACTGCCGCACAGGCAGCTTAGAAACTTCCCGCCTGGACCGCGACCTGTCCGGTGGAGTTCACTGCCGCACAGGCAGCTTAGAAAATCCAGAAAGCGAGAGATTTCCGCGCCTATCGGTTCACTGCCGCACAGGCAGCTTAGAAAGCGAAATTAAAGAAGCGGTAACCGAAATCAACGTTCACTGCCGCACAGGCAGCTTAGAAAGAGAAATGGGGCAACAGAACTTTCTTCAGCAAGTTCACTGCCGCACAGGCAGCTTAGAAATTACTGTAATAGAATATTTGATGTCATTAGGCGTTCACTGCCGCACAGGCAGCTTAGAAATCGGACGTCGCCGCGTTGGCTTCGCTTGTTTCGTTCACTGCCGCACAGGCAGCTTAGAAATGTCCGATTTTCCGTGACATATCGCACAATTCGGTTCACTGCCGCACAGACAGCTTAGAAAAGTCAGTCGCTCGCAAGTTAAGAGCGTCATTCGTTCACTGCCGCACAGGCAGCTTAGAAAAATTCATAATCGATTTTCATCTTTCTCTCCAAGTTCACTGCCGCACAGGCAGCTTAGAAAAGGTAAGGCTCGCGCTTTTGCTTGCTGATTGTTGTTTCACTGCTGTACAGGCAGTTTAGAAATGGAAGCCAGCCTGGTCGTAACGACTGACCGCGTTCACTGACGTACAGGCAGCTATAAAATGTAACTGAAATCGGCGTCGCTTTATTCCAAAGGATGTGCTTCATGTCAATGTCTATTTTCGTCGTCTGCGAATTTTGTTTAGCGCAGCATTTTATTCGAATCAGCTTGGTTAGTTCTAGACTAAATAGCCTTTTGTGAAGAAGACATTGGAGCTAGCAGCGATGATTTGAAAGAATAAAGGAGCAATAAATGCAAAAAGAAACGTCTCTCCGGCCTTAATTATCACGGAATAATTTTTATCGCTTTTGCGATAAAAACAAGAAAGCTAACGCTTAAAAAGCTCCAAAACCCTAAAGTATTTATCCACATGAAGACTCTGAATTTGGTCGAGGTTGTCGTTATACGGTGAGAAATAAACGGATAAGTTAAACAATAGCGCATAAATCGAGACGTAATGCTGTAAGGCATCATGCTTTGATCGTTGGAATGTAATTTCTTTGCATCTTTGGATAGTTGATTATCAATCCAAATCATGCGCTTTGAATTACCCAAAGCCAGTATCACTCCACATATTGTCCCTGGAATCGCCCAGATAAGTACGTAGCTACCGAATAAGATCGTGGGAACTCCGATAAACCAAAACTCCCATTCTTTTGTCAAACCCATTAGAAAATATCCTGCGCTAAATCAATCGTTGACTCGTAAATGAATGGGTGTCTGTGATGACTTTTATCACACATTTTTTTTATGTTTCGGGTGACAGAAAAAAGCGAGATATAAAAATATAGGTAAGGCAATTAACTGTACATTTCCGGGCAAGTTTAGATGATTAACAATAAATTTCTCGAAAAATAATATATTTACAGGCGCACCTATTATATTACCTCCGTAGAGGAATATGGAAAAAAATTGAGCCATTACTGTAAGCATAAGAGAGTATTAAAAAACATGATGCCTTTTGAACGTTGTTTGTTTAGCCCGAATCTTACGAATCCCCTCATAATTTCTATATAAAACAATGAGTAGACGCACATCGCTCATTCTGATCTAATGAATTTCGCCAAAAACACACTTGATTCAATGAATTTAATAGGGAGCCCTAACGATGCGCGATGTTCAAATTCTACAGCAAACTCTTGAAAACCAATGCCCTGGTATTCACAAAAAACGACTTAGATCTCTTATGCTTGCAACCAGAGCGGTACTGGGCGGCTCTGATCTCACCCTCACTAAAATTGGACGAGCTCTCGACACTGATACCACGGTGAAACATGCCATCAAACGTATTGACCGATTGCTTGGTAATCGCAGTCTACATCGTGAAAAAGAGTCCATATATAAATGGCATGCGTCCCTTATTACCCGAGCCAATCCTTTTCCTGTACTACTGGTTGATTGGTCGGATGTTCGTGAGCAACTGCGCTATATGACATTGCGAGCTTCGATATCCGTTAAAGGTCGCGCCGTCACGCTTTATGAACAGGCATTTGAGTACAAAAACTACAACTCACCCAAGAGCCATCAGCACTTTCTCGATAAGCTTCAATCCTTGCTCCCCCAAGGTTGCACCCCTATCATTATCTCCGACGCTGGCTTTAGAAATACGTGGTTCAGGCAAGTCGCCAACAAAGGTTGGTTCTGGCTTGGGCGTGTACGGGGCGAAGTCTCGATTAAGTGTGGCGAGAGCGCTTGGCAATGGAATAAAGCCTTTTACCCTCAAGCGACTGATAAGCCGCTGTTTTTAGGAGAAAGCCAACTGGCTAAGCGCTCACCGCTTCAGTGCTTTGCTTACTTATACAAGAGTCATCCCAAAGGCAGAAAAGCCCATCGGCATAGTCGAACCTGTCAGAAACACTCGGCTGGAAAAGTGTTCCATAAAGGAGCGAAAGAGCCTTGGCTTCTGGTCACTAACATCCCCAACCATGTACTTAACGGCATTAAAATTACCCGTTTGTACGCCAAAAGAATGCAAATTGAAGAGTCGTTCCGAGATCTAAAAAGTCCAGCCTACGGGTTGGCGCTTCGCCATAACCGAACACGTTGCACCAAACGTATTGATATCTTGTTGCTCATGGCATTGATGGCCGAAATCATCATGTGGTGGAATGGCTTAATCGCCATGCAAGCCAAATGGCATTATGACTTCCAAGCCAACACCATCAAGCATCGCCGTGTGCTCTCCATTCCTAGACTTGGTAAGGAAGTACGTTGCCACCGAAGATACCGAATACAAGAGTCCCAATATCATTGGGCAATGGTCGAATATCAACGCCTTACGCATACCTGTGGGTTGGGGGAATTATGAGGGGATCCGCCAGAGCCCGAATTCAACTGCGAAGTGCGACACTCTCCAATATCAAGAAGCTAAAGCCATCTCCTCAAATATAATGGCTGCCTGCTTGAAGCCTAAACACTTTCTCGGACGGTAATTTATCCGCGATAAAGCGAACTCTATATCGATGTCCGTCACTGTCGTTAGATCGGTTCCTTTCTTCACATATTGCCTTAAAAGACCGTTCGCATTCTCATTAGCACCACGCTCCCAAGAACTGTACGGATGAGCAAAGTACACATCAGCCTTTAATTCTTTTGCGATGGTTTCATGACCTGCAAACTCTCGCCCGTTATCTGCCGTAATGGTATGGACATGTTTCTTATAGGGCTTCAGTAGCTCTATTGTCGCTTTGGTGACATCATCCGCTGACTTAGATGGCACTTTCTTTACCACGTAAAATCGAGTCTTACGCTCTAAAATAGTCACCATTGCACCTGTACCATGCTTACCTAGCACAGTGTCGATTTCCCAGTCACCAAACCGCTCCTTACTGTCAACGATGCTTGGTCTATCATCAATCGAAACGGCATTTTTTATCGCTGGAGCTTTCGTAACCGTTCACCAGTAGGTACTTGATTTGCTCGCTATAGGTTGAACACGTTGGGATAGGGTTGGCGTGCGGTGACCGCTTGTACTATCTCAGAGAGTACTGCATACGTTGATAGTCCGCGTTTTTTACACGTCTCAACAAGCGAGTGGATGCGACCTCTAAATTTATCACCCGCATCGGATGTCGTTCCATAGCTGATTTTTCTCTGAATGACGCAACCACGTATGCGCCTCTCCGCTTCATTATTTGTCAGCGGTATTGAGGTATCGTTCAGGAACAACCATAAGCTTTGCCTATGCTGCTGCAATTTTTCGCATCGTCCTTTATATCTTTGGACTATCAGTGTACTGCCTTTTTCAAGCCAGTCATCGAGGGATTTTTGCAGTCGTTGCATTCGCCGAAGATATTGACCGTGCGTGATTTCCTTTCTTTCAAGACGATGACGAATACGGAAAATCATATTGGCAATCAGAGTTAAACGACGGCCGACGTAAGCGGTATATCCTCCGCCACTATAGTCCGCTATTTGTTGAAGGTTACGTGTGACATGCGACCAGCAGAGTTGATGTTTTTCTGGGTTTATCCAGTTGTAGCTTGGGCATTGGTCACTCACAACGAAGCCTGAGTAATGTTCACCAAGCACCGTTTTCGCAGAATGCATGGAACGAGAGAATAAGATTTTCTCATAAACAAGGTTTTCACTGGCCACAAGCCAGCACCATCGAAGCCCTTCTTCGTCATTACGAGGATGAGAGGTTTCATCAACATGTACCAGTGGTGCGGTTTGGATACTATCTCGAATGGCTTGGTGGAGTGGCGTTAACATCGAAGCGACTTTCGTTTGCGCTTCGCTAATGGCTCCAATAGAGAATGTGGTTCCAAATTGCTCTTTCAGAAGTGAGCGGGTTTTACGGATACTTAAATGGTACTGACCGGCTAATACCGCAATATAGCTGAGAAGATTCGGCCCCATGATCCCTTGAGAAACATGGTCAGGTTTCTTTGCTCTGAGCAGTTCATTGCAGTGCTGGCATTGTCCTGAATACAGTCGGTACTCAGTAATATCTATCGTTGGTTTAGGAATTTCATGGACCTGGTGACGATAAAAAGGCGTGTCATGAACCGTGACGTCAGTGTTACCGCAACATGGACAAGTTGAGTCAGGAAAGCAATCAACCACGACATCACTGTCTTTTAGTTCTGAGAGTTGTCGTTGATGCCCTGAGTGACCCGGTTTAGCTCCGCGCGAATGGCGACCACCAGAGCTTTGAGCTTTTTTCTTTCAGCTCGCTCTTTTGGCCCATCGGTTGAAGGAGGTTTTGAAGAGTTGGAGCAATTGGTCTTGAGTTTATCTTCATAAAAACGCAGTTGTTCCCACAGCTCTTGAATGAGTGCGTTAGCTTCTTTGATATCAGAAGCCACAGGTGGCGCTTCTGTGAATTTGGATTTTTTCATTTTCATGCAAACAGGATGACGCTTAGAAATGATCACTCAACAGTAAAATGTGGATCCAGTGCTGTTGATCACATTTGATATGTCAATGGGGGGCTGGTGAACGGTTACGAGCTTTCTCTTGTTTACCTCGGCGATACCGCTTATGACCTTGTCTCAAGTGACGATATAACTTACCGCCCAAGCGTTTATCTTGAGCAACAAAGCGATAGATCCACTCATGACTGACAGATGCACCAATTTTCGTTAATACATTAGAAATCTGCTCTGGACTCCAATCTGTTTCTAAAAGAAGGCGGATAAAATCGACACGTTCCTTTGGTATTCGGTATTTACGTGCTGTTTTGCGCTTTTTGGTAGACGACATCTGGGCTTCGTTAGGGCAATAATGCTCTCCCTTCCGACCGCGTTTAAGCTCACGGTATACCGTCGAGCGGTGGCACTGAACTGTTTTAGCTATTTCAGGAACCGAAATTCCCCGTTCCAAAAGAGCAGAAATCTGGTATCTTCTGCCTTCGGTCAACTGTTGATAATTCATGGTAGTACTGCTTGTTTCTTTGGCGAGAAGAGCGTACCACTTTCAGCAGTTGGCTTCCTCTTCTACATATTTCCATGAATGTCGCACTTATTATCTGAAATCGGGAGTAATCAGCGCCCATCTCGGCTCCTAATGCTGATTTACTCATTGCTTGATAACCCCTTAGGTAATCCTCAGCACTATATCTAAATAACTTAAATTGTTTAGCTTTCCTAGTGTTTTTCCATAGCATCGGTTTTAAGTTAGTCTTGGATGTTACTTGATAAGCCTCTGCGGCATTTTTAGCTGTTGTGGTTTTTGCGACTAATCCATAAGCTGACATAGCTAAGTCAATACCATAGTAGGCGATATCACCTTGGGTTTTTGAGTAGCCTAAAGATTCAGATGCATATTGGTAGCCTTCTCGAACGAGCCCAGTAGCATTTTCATCACCATCGACAAAATACTTTCCATTTTCGTACATGTTATTCATACCATGAGCTGCCATAGGAGCACCAATTAAACATAAGGTTCCCACTGAGGCGTAGCACATTCCAGCTCCGGCGGTTACTTGCATGACGCCAGCGATAAAACCGATCCCTTTTTGCATGATCATGCCGCCTTGTTCTATCAGGCTTTGTCTTTCTTTGCGAAGCTCTTTGACTACCGTTTCTTTGTTCTTTTTTCCGCTCTTGAAGTCATTAACAAGGCATTGCTCAAAACGATCGACGTCACGAACAAACTGCATCTTGAGGCTTCCATCAGAGATGTAGCGGTGTGAAAGTGTCACAGCTTGCATGGTGAGCCCTTTGCCCGCTTTTTCTACTTCTCTAATATCCCATGAGTCCGGAGTCGTTTTGTTTCTCATTTCTGTAACATCGCCCACGTTTCATAGCCTTCTGTACCGGCTATTTTGTGTTTCCAGATGATATCTCGGTAAGAGAGGTAAAGAACTTCTGACATGTCTTCATCCCCTGAACTCAGCACATTGGGTTGATCAAAAGACAGGGTTGAAATTAAGGCATCAACCAATTCAATGGCATAAAAATTCTCGTTGTAGCCTTGCTCATTGGTGCGATAGAACTTAATAGTGTATTGTAAGTGCTCTTGTTTAGAAAAAGCGTTACCAAGGAGTGGCGAGGCTTTATCAATAGGTTTCGTTATGACGACCTCGGCAGGTCCACCGTGTTTGCTTAAGGTAAAGTTACATGCTAAAACCGTGATTTCATCAGAATGAGATTCTTGAGCTTTGTTACCAATAGAATATTTAGTATTACACCCTTGAGAGATGCTACCTTGTGATCTACCAATAATAGAGAGATATGCTGTATGAGCCATTATAAACATTGGTTATTATGAATTGTGTTGACTATTAGAAGGTTTTTATAGGGAATTTTCAATGAAGATTTAATATAAGTCGACGTAATGTGATCTTTTGTGAATTTCCGCAGTTGATGTTGAGTATCTGCTGGCATGGCGGAATAGGCCGTGAATGATTCGCGCGATTAGCTGTTGAGAGTATCAGTTGTTTTGTGTGAAAAGGTGATAGGGCTAGAATACCTACCTGCGGTATTTTGTTATCTTAGGCGGACGTAACGAGATAGTGGCCGTGTCGACCATGGCATTCGTAATCACAGCGCAGCTAGGAAACAGGACATGGAGCAGTTCTCGCCCACGGATATGAAAACCATATTGCACTCCAAACGTGCCAATATGTATTACCTCGAATATTGTCGTGTGTTGGTCAAAGACGGTCGGGTCGAATATGTCACCGATGAAGGTAAACAATCCTATTATTGGAATATTCCCATTGCTAATACTACCACGCTGTTACTCGGCAACGGCACGTCGATAACGCAAGCCGCTGTCAGAGAGCTGGCTAAAGCAGGTGTATTACTGGGATTTTGTGGCGGTGGTGGCGCGCCACTGTTTTCGACCAATGAAGTGGATTTTGATGTGTCTTTCTTCAGTCCACAAAGCGAATATCGTCCTGTTGGTTATCTGCAAAACTGGGTATCGTTTTGGTTTGATGACGCCAAGCGCCTCGCCGCCGCTAAGCATATTCAGCAATACCGCATCGAATTTATCCAAACTCAGTGGGTGAAAAACAAACAGCTCAAAGACGCTGGCCTTGCGCTGAATGTCGCCGCTCTTACTAAGGCTTTAGATCAGTTTGCTCAGCAAGTGGATGAAGCCACGGATACGCAAGCCTTAATGTTGAGCGAAGCTCGGCTGACCAAAACCCTGTATAAAATCATCTGCGCTGTCACTGGCTATAATGATTTCTCACGTGTGAAACAAGGCGCGGGCACCGATTTTGCCAATCGTTTTTTAGACCACGGCAATTATTTGGCTTATGGCTTGGGGGCGACGGCCACTTGGGTATTAGGCTTGCCCCATGGCTTATCGGTATTGCATGGTAAAACCCGCCGTGGTGGGTTGGTGTTTGATGTGGCCGATTTAGTCAAAGATGGTGTGGTTCTGCCACAAGCGTTTTTAAGCGCGATGAATGGCGACAGTGAACAAGAGTTTCGTCAAGCATGTATCGCGGCGATTAGGCAAAGCGAGGCGCTGGATTTTATGATTGATAGCCTTAAAGCGATCAGTGAGGAATGCGCCGTTTAAATGAATATTCTTCTGGTTTCTCAATGTTCCAAAAAAGCCCTGAAAGAAACGCGCCGAGTGATCGACCAATTTGCTGAACGCACCGGTGAGCGTACATGGCAAACGGCGATTACTGAGCAAGGTTTAACGACATTACGTAAATTGCTGAAGAAAACGGCGCGGCGTAATACCTCTGTCGCTTGCCACTGGATACGCGGGCATAACCGCACCGATCTTAAATGGATTGTCGGCAATCCGCGGCGTTTTAATAGCGAAGGTAGTGTCCCCACCAATGTAACGGGGCGAGATATTGTCAGAGCTAAAGATGAAAATGTCTGGCACACCGCCGAAGACATGCGCTTGCTCACTGCTATCGCAGCATTATTTCACGATGTGGGCAAAGCCAATCAAGCGTTTCAAGATAAGATCAATCCGCGCAAGAAAACGGATAGCTACGAGCCATACCGTCATGAATGGGTATCGTTGCGTGTCTTTGAAGCTTTTGTAAAAAACGCCATCGAAGGCGTTGATGCTGCTCAACACGATGAGGCGTGGTTAAGCGCCTTAACCCAAATAGATGAAACTACCGACCAGCAAGTGCAAGCCTCTTTAACCAGAGATAAGCTCAGTGATCGCGTGCGTTCCCCATTTGGCAAGCTGCCACCCGTTGCCCAAGCTGTGGCTTGGTTGATTTTGAGTCACCATAAATTACCAGAACCCCCAGAAGAGGTGAGAGGGCAGACGGAGTTTATTACTCGCCCAGCGCAAATACTCAAATCGATTAAAGGCCCTTGGAACTCACCGCAGAGCGATAAGGATTGGACGGGTAAAGAGCTCGAAGCGGTGTGGTCTTTTCCCAAAGGGACGCCATTTTGCAGTAACGTGTGGCGTGCGCGGTTGGCGCGTACTGCGGCACAGGCATTGAAACGCCCCAGTTTTATCAAGGCGCATTGGCTGTTTGACCCGTTTACATTACACCTTTCTCGCCTGAGCTTAATGCTGGCGGATCACTACTACTCGGGGCAGAATCGTGTCGGCGTAAAAAGTCCTTGGCACGATCACGCTTGGGGAAAAACACAGAAAGACACCGTGTTTGCTAATACATGGCGCGAGCATGGCAGCAAGCAGAACGGCAAATACAATCAGGCGTTAGACGATCACCTGATAGGGGTTTACCGCCATGGTCACCAGATGGTGCGCTTGTTGCCTGCCCTCAAAGAATCCTTACCTGTGATTACGCGGCACCCCGAGTTAAAAAAACGCACGACCAATACGCGTTTTGCATGGCAAAACAAAGCCTATGAATTAGCAGTGAGTGTGCGTGATAACGCGAGGCAACAGGGTTTCTTTGGCATCAATGTCGCCTCCACAGGTATGGGAAAAACTTTTGCCAATGCCCGTATCATGTATGGCTTAGCGGATGAGCGCAAAGGCTGCCGTTTTAGCGTCGCGCTAGGCCTTCGAACATTAACGTTGCAAACTGGTGATGCCTTTAAAGCGCTGCTTCGGCTGGATGAAGAAGACCTCGCGGTAATGATTGGTTCTAAAGCGGTAAAAGCGCTGCACGATGATCATCAAGGTAAAGACGCGGACTTAGCACATCAGCCAACAGACAAAGTGCTGGGTTCCGAGTCGGCCAATGAGTTTGCCGATCAAGATAGCTATGTCAGTTACGAAGGCATGCTAGGCGATGGATTCTTATCGAAATGGCTGGAAAGCTCCCCTAAAACGAACAAACTCGTCAATGCACCTGTGTTGGTGAGCACCATTGACCATCTCATGCCCGCCACGGAAGGCAGTCGTGGGGGCAAACAGATGGCGCCGATGCTGCGTTTATTAACCTCGGATTTGGTGCTGGATGAACCCGATGACTTTGGCTTAGAAGATTTGCCCGGCTTATGCCGCTTAGTCAATTGGGCTGGGCTGCTGGGCAGCCATGTTTTACTGTCTTCTGCGACCTTGCCGCCAGATTTAGTCCAAGCGCTGTTTGATGCTTATCAAGCCGGGCGTCGTCATTATGAAAAGGCGATTGGTGTGAACCCAAGTACTAGCACTAATGTTGTCTGTGCATGGTTTGATGAATTCCAAAGCGCCTCCATACCAGTGCCGGATTTAGACGCGTTCAAACTCGAGCATGAGCGTGTGATGGCCAAGCGCGCGGCAAAATTGGCACCACAAGAGATTCGTCGTCGGGTAGAGCTGGTGTCTGTTGCTGAGAATAACGACGACAGTCTCGTGAGTAGGATGGCGCAGCGTATTTGGCAAAGCACGCTAGCCTTGCATGAAAACTACTACCACCTGTCGCCCAACGGCACTGCTAAGGTAAGTTTTGGCTTGGTGCGCATGGCCAATATCAAACCGTTAGTGGCGGTGGCGCAGCAGCTGATGAATCTACCCAGCCCGCACGGCGTGCAGGTTCATTATTGCGTCTATCACAGCCAGTTCTTGCTTTTGCAGCGTTCTCATATCGAGCGTATGTTGGATACGGTGCTCCACCGAAAAGACCCAGAGCAACTATGGCAACAGCCCAGTGTGCGCGATGCACTCAATAAAGCTCCGAATGATCAGCATATATTTGTGGTGCTGGGTAGCCCAGTGACGGAAGTCGGGCGAGATCATTCCTATGATTGGGCGGTGGTAGAACCCTCGTCGATTCGTTCCTTGATTCAGCTCGCTGGCCGAGTGTTGCGCCACGACCAAATCACCAAAGTGACCACGCCAAACATACACTGGCTGGATCAAAACTATCGGGCGCTGCAGGGCGACGCTTTGGCTTATGTGAAGCCGGGTTTTGAAAGTGCCACTCACACCTTAGCAACGCACAAGCTGGAGCAGCTACTTAACGCGCACGAGTATCAAACGATCAATGCCTTGCCGCGCATTCAAAAAAATGACGTACTCGATCCCACCACGCGGTTTGTGGATTTAGAGCATGCCGCGCTCGCCACTCAGCTTTGGGGGGAGGAAAAGCAAACCGAACACGCCTATGCGAGCTTGTGGTGGCAACAGCCCATGCATTGGACCAATCATATTCAGCGCCAGCTCCCGTTTCGCCGTCACACGCCTAGCAATGATTACTGTTATTACATGGAAGAGGTGTTTGATGCTCCTAAAATGCACCGCTGGCATGATGATGGAGAGCTAAAACTGGATGATAAACAAAGCTTTCAGCGGCAGCCGCCACCGAGATTCGCCAGCGGTGTGCATGTATGGGGTGGTGAATTTGATTACCAGCAGGAGATTGAAGTATTGGCGGAACGGTTAGATCTTAGCTTGGCTGAAGCGTGCATACAGTTTGGCTCGATACAGCTGCGCGCTAGCTCTGAAAACAACCTGTGGCAGCGAAGTGATGTTTTAGGTTTCTACAAGCCCTTGAGGTAGGGCTTGTAGAGCCGCTTATTCAGCGGTTAAGTTAATATGATTAGAGAATATCATAATCTTCTGAGCCATATCGCTATGGTCAGCGTATATTATACGTAGCATTTAACTCTGTAAATCTATGGTAGAGATTTTTAAAAAATGAAAATTTAGAAAATATTATAATGGTTGATATTTTTGGCTTGTAGAGATATGCTTACTCTATGTTAACTATTGGAGTGGATATGGTGTTTATTAAAAAAGAAAAAATCAGAGCGATTGATTTTAAACAAAACAGCAAGCTTGTTGTCACCGAAACAGAAACTTGGGAGTGTAATATCTTTAAAAGTATGATGATGGTCTGCTCCATACTTACATTGATAAAGCCATCTTTAATGAATGCTTTCTCTACATTTAAAACTTTTTTCTAGTGAAGGAATGCCTGATGTCAACTGAATGGGATAATAGCATTACCGACAAAATCCGCGACTATATCCATGGCCGTCGAGACGATCGGTTAGAGAAGTTTGATAAGGATACCGCAAAAGGCATCAAAGCGGCTAAAGCAGAAGAGGTGGCAGCGTATGAGCAGCAGCGCTTTGAGCGGAGGTTAGAAGAGGAAGCACGCTTTAAACCAAGCGTATGGTTAACGGATGCGGCGAGCCGCGCCAAGCAGCTCCAACTGGTGACCCATGCGTTAAAGTTTACCCACTCGGATGCCAAAGGCACCAGTATTTTTGCTGACCAGTTTACGGGAAAGCGAGATTTTATTGGAACCAACAGTATCGCAGAGCCTGCGATTGATATTGTGGGCAACGCCGCTGCGTTGGATGTGGGCAAGCTTTTAATGCTTGAGCAAAAGGGTAAGCGACTGGTCCACTTTATTCAGCAAGGTGATATGACCCCTTTTGAACCTTTCGCGGAATCCGATCAGCAGCTAGCCGAATGGTTAGCCGGCTTTAAACTCGCGGTAACAGCAAAAGATCCCAGTTCCCATAAACTCGCGAAACAGCTCTTTTGGCCGCTCGAAGAGGGCGGTTACCATCTAATATTACCTGTGTTTGCTACATCACTCACCCATGCGATTTATGATCGCGTGCAAACCGCTCGCTTTTCAGAAGCGCAAAAAGCGGCACGCGATGCCCGCCGCAATGAAAAGCACAGTGACACTCCAACCGTTGAATACCCCTATCTGGCGGTGCAGGCCTTTGGGGGCACTAAACCGCAAAATATCAGTCAACTCAACTCGACGCGTGGTGGTCGTGCTTATCTACTCAGCAGCGCCCCGCCAACATGGCAGAGCCAAGAGCAGCCGCCTTTAAAAGTAACATCCATTTTCCGAGGCCCCTTCTCGCGACAGGTTTACCCGCTACTTATGGGGCTTAAGAAATTCCTCGCGGCGCATCTGCATGAGCGTAGCACGTGGGAAATTCGCGCAGAGCGAGCTCGCCGTGTTGATGAGATTGTTGATCGCCTGATTGCTTATGGTGCCAGTGTGCGAGCGTTTCCGGCGGGCTGGTCAAGTCATCCTGATTGTCATTTACCCGAGCATCAAACCCTTTGGCTTGATCCTCAACGACGTTATAGCGACTCAGATTTTAACGACGCATACGATAAAAAAATGTGGCAAGTCCAAGTGGCTGAAGACTTTTCGCGCTTTTTAAACGCTGAGTTAGCGCGTAACTCAGAGATTGCCACAGGTGATGTGGAATTTATGCAATGGAAAGTGTTGACCGCCCAAGAGTTGCGCCTAGTGAAAGACGATGTAGAAGGAGCGTTCCATGGATAAGTTACTTGTCATCAAACATGCACAGGTACAAGGGGCAAACGCCATTGCTGGGCTAACGTGGGGCTTTCCGGCGATGACGAGCTTTTTAGGGTTTACCCATGCCTTACAGCGTAAAGTTCAGCAAAAAATATCAACCGATATTGTGCTAAAAGGGTGTGCGGTGATTTGCCACAGCAGCCAGGTTCAGTCTTATAACAACAACATGAGCCGCGAAAATTACTTTGCTTTAACCCGTAATCCACTGGTGCTTAAAGGGAAAGAAGCCGTCACCGCCCCTTTTAATGAAGAGGGTAAGATGCGTATGGACGTCAGCGTGTTGATCTTGGTATCAAGCAAAGAGGATGACGGTTACATCGAGCCAGACGATCTGGATGATTTTGCTGAGTTTGTCCCGCAAATGATCGCGCCTATGCGGCTCGCAGGCGGAATCATTGAGTCAATCGAAGCCGTCGAGGTAGTGCGAGATGCGGGGTCAATGAAGCGTGATGACAAAGCGCGTAAGCAATTCTTACGTCAATTTCTACCAGGTTTCGCGTTGGTGAGCCGCCACGATGTCTTGCAAGCGCACGCTGAGCAAACGCAACAACCCCTGATGGAAGCTTGGCTGGATTTTAGTGCTCGAAAAATGCGCTCAGACGCTCCCGCTCAAGAAGGCGATAAGTCGAAATGGGAGGTAGAGCGCCCAGAGTTTAGTGGCTGGCTTAAACCCATCATGATCGGCTATCAAGGCATTTCTGAATTATACGATCCTGGATGTGTTGGTCATGTTCGTGATCGTGGCGTGCCCGTTCAGTTTGTTGAGTCGATTTATTCACTTGGGCAGTGGATTAGCCCGCATCGAATCAAAGATATTGAGCATCTCCTTTGGACGCAATCTTATGACGCCGAACGCTCACTGTATTTATGTAATAACACTTACCAACCGGATATTTCTGTCTTATTAATGAATGACGATACCGTAACCTCTGAGGAGAACTAGCATGGCAGCCGTAAAAACCGCATCAGTCTTAGCATTTGAACGTAAATTGGCCAACTCGGATGGCCTGCTTCTCGCAGGTAATTGGTCTGATATCAACAGTGACAGTCAGTGGCAACCGATCGCTTTGCAAGAAAAAGCCGTACGCGGCACAATTTCGAACCGTCAAAAAAATGCGGTTTTGAATGATCCAGCGAAATTAGACCAAGAAGTGAATAAAGCCAACTTACAAAAAGTGGATACGGCAGCGTTACCCTTTGATTGCGATACCCTAAAAATCGTCTTCAGCTTACGGGTATTGGGGGATCTTGCTACGCCATCGGCTTGTAATAATCCTGACTATCAAGCGGTGTTAAGTGACACCATTCATTCCTACATTACGGATCAGTCGTTTGCAACATTAGCGCACCGTTATGCCTCCAACTTAGCCAATGGTCGCTTCCTATGGCGTAACCGCGTTGGCGCAGAAGATATCAAAGTTCGCGTAACCCAAGTGACCAAGGAAGGGGAAACGGTGTGGACATTTAATGGTTATGACTTATCACTGCGTGACTTTGATTATCAAAGTGAGGATCTCAACGCGTTGTCAGCGGCGATCGAACAAGGGCTTGCCAGTGATCAATTTACTTACCTGAAAGTCGAAGCGTTTGTAAAACTGGGTGAAGGCCAAGAGGTGTTCCCATCTCAAGAGTTGGTGTTGGATAGCAATTCTCGTAAGAGTAAAGTGCTTTACGATGTGGACGGTACCGCCGCGCTACACTCACAAAAAATCGGCAATGCGATTCGCACTGTTGATACCTGGTATCAAGGCGCAGAGGAAGTGGGCCCGATTTCAGCCGAACCGTTTGGCTCGGTGACCAGCCGAGGTAAAGCCTACCGCAGTAACAAAGATGATTTCTATACCTTGTTCGATAAATGGATGGAAAAAGGCCAAGTACCTGAGCTTGAACAGCAGCATTATGTCATGGCTAATCTGATTCGCGGTGGCGTGTTTGGCAGTAAATCGGAGTAATGTATGGACTACTATCTAGATATTAACATCCTAGAAGACCCAGAATTTACTGCGCCTATCCTGATGAATGCGTTATTTAGTAAATTGCATCGGGCATTGGTTGAGGTATCCAATGGCGATATCGGTGTGAGTTTTCCTAAGGCAAGTAAAAAATCCTTAGGGAAAACACTGCGATTGCATGGTAGCCAACACCGTTTAACACAGTTAGAAGCGCTACCGTGGCGTAAAGGGCTAGGGGATTTTACGGCCGTTTCAGCGATTGCGGCGGCTCCCGATGTCAATGATTATTGGCAGGTGCAAAGGGTGCATGTACAAAGTAGTCCTGAGCGTTTACGTCGCCGCGCGATGAAACGCCATGGATTAACCTATGACCAAGCTGTCGCGCAGCTTCCTGATAGCGTAGCTGAAAGCTCGGAATTGCCTTTTGTACGTATTAAAAGCCAATCGACGGGAAGACGACAGTTTCCTTTATTTATAAAGCAAACCGTTGTCTCTGAGCCGAATCACTCAGATATTGGCTTTTCTAAATACGGCTTAAGCGCAACGACAGTGGTACCTAAGTTTTAACCCTTTTTTTTCTGACCACTCACCAAGCCCGCTATGACGGGCTTTGTGATACTCAGCGAAAAAAAAAGGGTGTTTTACCTAGAAAGACTTAAAGCTCTTTTAAAATCAGCAATATATTGGTAATTTCATCTAGTTCACCGCCGCACAGGCGGCTTAGAAAATTTTACGGTGCTAATAATGGTAAATACGCCAGTTCACCGCCGCACAGGCGGCTTAGAAATGGATAGAGAAGCGGAACGAGACAAGGGGGAAGTTCACCGCCGCACAGGCGGCTTAGAAACCTTTGTCGGCCACGTGGCAACCATTAATTCCGTTCACCGCCGCACAGGCGGCTTAGAAATGTCAGATTAGATGCTCCACATTTGCATTTTGGTTCACCGCCGCACAGGCGGCTTAGAAAACAACAACCAATGTCAGCGGCCAGAATGGGATGTTCACCGCCGCACAGGCGGCTTAGAAAGATTAAATACGCCATGTGTTCGTTTCCAGTTTGTTCACCGCCGCACAGGCGGCTTAGAAATCCGCAAGCTTATAAATCTAACGG
This sequence comes from Vibrio zhugei, assembly GCF_003716875.1. Taxonomy (NCBI): domain Bacteria; kingdom Pseudomonadati; phylum Pseudomonadota; class Gammaproteobacteria; order Vibrionales; family Vibrionaceae; genus Vibrio; species Vibrio zhugei. The sequence continues at coordinate 1,290,610 of NZ_CP033078.1, forward strand.
AATGCAATCTACACCGCCGCACAGGCGGCTTAGAAATATCGTCATTTCAGCGTCAGCCCCCAGTATTCCTACACCGCCGCACAGGCGGCTTAGAAAGCTTGCCGCTTCCTTATATTTGATACGCTCAACTACACCGCCGCACAGGCGGCTTAGAAATTTCATTTCAAATTCCGTTGCAGGTTCTAGAGCTACACCGCCGCACAGGCGGCTTAGAAAAAAGCGATGCATCAAGTCCTTGCAATTCAGTTTCGTTCACTGCCGCACAGGCAGCTTTTTATTGATGGTTTCCAGAAAATAATACGTCGCTGTAAAGTGCGCCAATCTCGCTCCCTCCCCCTTGGGGAGGGCTGTGGAGGGACTCTCCGCGCGATCTCTGGTGGAGTGGTATGTCTGTTTGGCGTAGTTACGTGATGAGGCTGCGTGGCATGATTGGCCGCCAACCACCTTGGTCAAGTTGACCACAACTATAACGCGCCCTTCGCTTAAGCAAGTTTTTGCCTCGCTATTTTTGGGGGTATGATTGACTTATGTGCACATCATTGAGAAAACATAATGGCTTTTTACGACATCTTTGATAAAGAAACTTTGTATCAGTGCCCAATAGGATACAACCCTGAAACGTGCAGCTGTGCATCTTGTGTGATGACGAGAGAATGGCATGAAAGCGACGCGCAGTTACAAAAGGTAATAAAACAAAATGTTGCCTCCACTGGTGCGAGCATTACGAGTATTCATACGCCGCCCTCGTCAGAGCCGGTTAGAGCCTCGGTAAAAGAAAGATTGCAAGCACAACGTATCGCAAATTTAGAAGAAAGTGACAAGGCTTTTGCTGCCGCGCAATCAAGAACGGTCAAGATGAGCCGCTCAAATATGTATTGGCCTCCTTATAATCCTCTCGCACCGAATGGTGAAAAAATCATTAATGTTGACTATGTCAGTGAAGTGACAAGTATTGCGGTATTATCCTTAGCTGAAGCGCAAGAATTTTATGAAAATCTATCGGTCAAACAGAATATTTCTGATACTAAAGCTTATAAAAACTTAGGTGAAGGTATTATAGATGCGATATCCACCGCCAAAGGTTTAGGCGGGTTAGGTGTTGAATCAAGGATCAAAAACATCAATGGTGTGGATTGGATTATTATTAATAATTTTCGCCGACATAAGCAGACGCTAATGAAAGGAAATAAGTGGTTAGCCAATAACCCTAGAGTGGTTGAAGCCGCGATAGGGTTAACCGAAATAAAAGGTGCGATTACGTATATTAAGGCGAATCCGGGATGTGAGGTAGCCTTTTCTATTGGTATCAATGCGGCGGATTATATTTTAAGAGATGAGGCAACATTGACCGAGTTAGGTGTTAACTCAGCGGGGGATATTGTGAAAGGCATGACCGCAACGGTGGTTGCCGGAGCGTTAGCGGTTGTAGGCTCTGGTGGTAGTGTTTTATTTGCAGGGGCAATCTTTGCTTTTGCATCATGGGCGATTGGTCAGCTCCTTGATAAATTGGATGAAAGTTATGGATTATCGTCTGAGATTACAAACAAATTAGAGGCTTTAGCACAGTGAGGAAAATAGCGAGTCGGGTTTTTAAATTAATAGTATCGATATTGATTATCATAGTTTCAGCAATGTTTATTCTCGAAAACATCAGTACTATTTTTGAAAGTCAACCTAACTATGTTGTTATTACGGGAGCAGTGAATATATGGGCAATGTTTAGTTTCTTTTTTTTCGGTATTTGTGCTTTTGTTATGACTCTTGTGACCACAGGGAGTTGGAGGCAGTCTAAGTACAATAAGTTGTATGTCAGATCAGGTCTCATTAGTGCCTTGCTCATTGCGCCATTGCTTGCGGGAGCGTTATTTTATCAACTTAAAACAACCGCGACTGGTTTTGTGGAATGCAAGGAGCTATCTCGCTCAGCAAGACGTTTCTCAAGCCACACTTATGCTATTTCTCCTAAGGTGTGCGAAAAACTTCGCCATCAAACGCTGGGCGGTTAAGGAGTAGATAGGCTGTTTTTTTGTGGTATTGTACCAGTCCATCGCCGCACAGGCGGCGTTTAATTGATATTTTTCAGTAAATAGTACGTCGCGGTTGCATAGTGCACAATCTGAATCTGAATCCGAATCCGGCTCCCTCCCCCTTGGGGAGGGCTGGGGAGGGGACTCTCCGCGCGCTCTCTGGTGGCGTGGCATGTTTGCTTGGCGTGATTGGCCGCCAATCACCTCAGTCAATTTGAATGGTCTGGAACACGCTGAGCGGGCGCTATCACCATAGCGACCTTGGTGCTGTGCGCCCCCCTCTAATTCCCCCAGAGGGGGGAGGATGGGTTAGTGCTAGACCCTTTATTTTCTCGATTTTTTAATGCCAATAAAAACAATAAGTTATAAATCGCTCTCAAAAGAGGGGTAAAAAGGGTTTTTCTGGCTAATCCTTTGCTATCCGGTCTCTTTCTGTTATAACAGTCTAGTTCACTGCCGCACAGGCAGCTTAGAAAACCATATTTTCTGGAATAGTATCGGTATCCCAGTTCACTGCCGCACAGGCAGCTTAGAAATTGCTGTTGATATTGAGGCTGACCTTGTTGTTGTTCACTGCCGCACAGGCAGCTTAGAAATGAACAGCGAACGAGAATACAAATTCTCAGATGTTCACTGCCGCACAGGCAGCTTAGAAATGGTGTTAGATTGCTACAATGTAAAAGGTTTTGTTCACTGCCGCACAGGCAGCTTAGAAATTGCCCAGACATGGCAGGGTGTGAGAACCCAGGTTCACTGCCGCACAGGCAGCTTAGAAAGTTTTTCCAGCCATCAAAAAAGCAGAATAAATGTTCACTGCCGCACAGGCAGCTTAGAAAAGAATAGGGCTTCAATATTGATGCTCTCTCTGGTTCACTGCCGCACAGGCAGCTTAGAAATGTCCCGATATGGCAGGGTGTAAGAATCCAGAGTTCACTGCCGCACAGGCAGCTTAGAAAATTCCAAGAAATAACAGGAATGGTGAATGGAGGTTCACTGCCGCACAGGCAGCTTAGAAACGTCGCAAAATAAAAACTCTCTACTTAAAGATGTTCACTGCCGCACAGGCAGCTTAGAAAATATCGGTAAGTAGGCTTTAAGTAATCCGCCAGTTCACTGCCGCACAGGCAGCTTAGAAAGCGCCGCCAATCGCCATGTTTACGCCAGATAGGTTCACTGCTGCACAGGCAGCTTAGAAAGTTAACTGCTCAACAACAAGCGCGCTGGCGGATCCCCTCATAATTCCCCCAACCCACAGGTATGCGTAAGGCGTTGATATTCGACCATTGCCCAATGATATTGGGACTCTTGTATTCGGTATCTTCGGTGGCAACGTACTTCCTTACCAAGTCTAGGAATGGAGAGCACACGGCGATGCTTGATGGTGTTGGCTTGGAAGTCATAATGCCATTTGGCTTGCATGGCGATTAAGCCATTCCACCACATGATGATTTCGGCCATCAATGCCATGAGCAACAAGATATCAATACGTTTGGTGCAACGTGTTCGGTTATGGCGAAGCGCCAACCCGTAGGCTGGACTTTTTAGATCTCGGAACGACTCTTCAATTTGCATTCTTTTGGCGTACAAACGGGTAATTTTAATGCCGTTAAGTACATGGTTGGGGATGTTAGTGACCAGAAGCCAAGGCTCTTTCGCTCCTTTATGGAACACTTTTCCAGCCGAGTGTTTCTGACAGGTTCGACTATGCCGATGGGCTTTTCTGCCTTTGGGATGACTCTTGTATAAGTAAGCAAAGCACTGAAGCGGTGAGCGCTTAGCCAGTTGGCTTTCTCCTAAAAACAGCGGCTTATCAGTCGCTTGAGGGTAAAAGGCTTTATTCCATTGCCAAGCGCTCTCGCCACACTTAATCGAGACTTCGCCCCGTACACGCCCAAGCCAGAACCAACCTTTGTTGGCGACTTGCCTGAACCACGTATTTCTAAAGCCAGCGTCGGAGATAATGATAGGGGTGCAACCTTGGGGGAGCAAGGATTGAAGCTTATCGAGAAAGTGCTGATGGCTCTTGGGTGAGTTGTAGTTTTTGTACTCAAATGCCTGTTCATAAAGCGTGACGGCGCGACCTTTAACGGATATCGAAGCTCGCAATGTCATATAGCGCAGTTGCTCACGAACATCCGACCAATCAACCAGTAGTACAGGAAAAGGATTGGCTCGGGTAATAAGGGACGCATGCCATTTATATATGGACTCTTTTTCACGATGTAGACTGCGATTACCAAGCAATCGGTCAATACGTTTGATGGCATGTTTCACCGTGGTATCAGTGTCGAGAGCTCGTCCAATTTTAGTGAGGGTGAGATCAGAGCCGCCCAGTACCGCTCTGGTTGCAAGCATAAGAGATCTAAGTCGTTTTTTGTGAATACCAGGGCATTGGTTTTCAAGAGTTTGCTGTAGAATTTGAACATCGCGCATCGTTAGGGCTCCCTATTAAATTCATTGAATCAAGTGTGTTTTTGGCGAAATTCATTAGATCAGAATGAGCGATGTGCGTCTACTCATTGTTTTATATAGAAATTATGAGGGGATTCGTAAGACAAGCGCGTTAAATACGTTCACTGCCGCACAGGCAGCTTAGAAAGTTAAAACTTGAGATGTAGGATTTACCCCATTGTTCACTGCCGCACAGGCAGCTTAGAAAGCAGAAATTAGAAGCTTAAGAGCAGAATTTAGGTTCACTGCCGCACAGGCAGCTTAGAAAAATAGCGCCTCTGAACGGAGAGTTTACTATAAGTTCACTGCCGCACAGGCAGCTTAGAAAACCCCCATGACCGCAGGCACTCACCCATCTAAGTTCACTGCCGCACAGGCAGCGGCGTGCTCACGGCTTAGTGATATTCGGTCATAAAATTTGATCCATGTATAAGATTTTGTTAATAAAAATGATGTTTGCTTTAAATAATGGCTAACTAGAGGTTCCACAATATACGCCGCTAAAAAACGAGCGTTATAAACTACGAAAAGGTGTCGATAAGAACTAGGATGTCCTATGGATTATTTTTTTGAAATTAAGGTGATGGCGGATCCGGAGTTTTCGGCACCCGTGCTAATGAATGCATTGTTTAGTAAATTACATCGAGCGTTGGTGAGTGTGTCTCAAGGTGATATTGCGGTTAGTTTTCCGTTGCTAAATGCACGCAATTTAGGTCAAATTTTACGTATCCATGGAAGCCTTGCGGCATTGACCAAGCTAGAAGCCCTATCATGGCGAAAAGGTCTGAGTGATTACACGCAGGCCAGCGATATTCAACCCATCCCCGCTACTGACCAGCATTGTTTGGTATCACGAGTTCATGCCAAAAACAATATAGACAATTTACGGCGCCGTGCCATGAAGCGACATTCCATCAGCTATCAAGAAGCCTGCCAACAGCTCCCCGAAGATAAGACCAAGCGTTTAGATCTGCCTTTTGTGCAAATCAAAAGCCAATCTACAGGAGAGACGTTTCGCCTGTTTATTCAGCAAACGCGATGTCCAGCGAGTCAGGCCGATCAGGCATTCTCCAAATATGGCCTAAGCAACACAGCAAGCGTGCCTTGGTTCTAATTCAATGTCAGGAAGAGGTGGCTTATGCGCCGACAAATAGATGGAAAGTTGCTTGAAGGCCTAAGCGACGAGTTAAATAAAGCAACAGAAAAACAGTGGCAAACATACCAATGTACGCTGGTCACGCCCATGTATGGTGGTGGCGTTGAAGCCAGTAAAGTCGATACCAATATGCCGATCCGCGCCAGTTCGATTCGTGGGCAACTGCGCTTTTGGTGGCGGATTGCCTGTGGACCTAAAGATCCTAATGAATTGTTCAAAAAGGAAAAGGAAATTTGGGGTGGGATTGGTGATGATGGGGCGATGGCCAGTCAGGTGGAGATTCGAGTTCAATCTCAGCCAGTATTTGATAAGGATTTCATAAAATCAAATAAGTATTATGACGGAATTAAGTATATTTTTGGTTCTTCCAGTATCAACGGGGCGGTAGATTGGCTTAAGGATAATTATAAGTTTACCCTATTTATCCGCTATAACGATGCTGTGAAGCGCGATGTTGAAGAAGCATTACGTTGGTGGTGTTCGTTTGGCGGCATTGGTGGTCGTACTCGAAGAGGTTTTGGTGCGGTCAGTATTGAAAATGTAGATCTTATCACTGCCGAACACCCTGCATTGAAACGCAAAGATATTGAGATTCCTCGTCTTAAATTTTCACAGAAAACGTTTAGCAGCGCTCAGGAAGCTTGGAAATATGCCGCAGAAAGGTTGTTTGAATTCCGTCAAAAACCGGGGTCGGGGCGAAATAATTCATCGGGCAAAGCCGGACGAAGTTTTTGGCCGGAAGCCGACCAATTACGTCATTTGACAGGCAAGAATGATAACAAACGTCATATGCCAGAATTTGAGAAAAATTTGATTTTTCCTAGGGCTGCATTTGGTATGCCTATCAAGTTTCAATTCCCTGGTAAAAATAATGATCCTGATGATATGACGCTCCAACCAATTGATTCTGAACGAATGGCAAGCCCACTGATTATTCGCCCTTACAAAGACGGTGAAAAATGGCGAGCGGCTGCGTTATTACTACCGCACTGGGAAAAGGCTTTGGTAGAACCATTAGAGTTAAGGTTATCTTCAAATAATAAAAAGGTGACTTATCAAGTTAATCATTGGCCAGATGAAAATCAGCAAGCTGAGAGGGATAGACTCACTAACGACATTAAAGGCATCAAACCAATGAAAGGCCGACCTAACGACCCGCTTTCCGCCTTCCTCGACTATTTTGAAAAAGGACAATAACCATGGAGTATTTAGTCGCGATTAGTATTGGCCCGGTACAGAGTTTTATTGAAGCAGGGCGGCGTAGCCAAGATTTATGGTGTGGCTCGTGGTTATTGTCGGAAGTGTCGCGTGCGGTGGCGCTGAATCTACATCAAGCCCAAAGCCGTTGCTTGGTCTTCCCAAGCCCAGAACATCCTGATATTGATCTACTGCCGCAAGATCCTGATTCTAATCAAAAGACCGAAGCCAATATCGCCAATGTGATTCGTGCGGTGATTAAAGCGGATAATTCTGAGCAGGTACGTCGCATTGTTGATGATGCGAAACTCGCGGCAAAAGAACGCTTGGATGACATCATAGAGCAAGTTCGTGAGGAAAAGCTGCTAGGCTTTCATGTGGACTGGGCGCGCTTTGAACAACAACAGAACGATATTCTCGAAACCTATGCCGCGTGGGTCAAACTGGAATCTAACCAATATGGCAAGGCATCTAAGCGATTAGGCAAACTGCTGGCCGCACGTAAACAAACCAAAGACTTTCTACCCATTAAAGATACGAAGCTGGGGTTGTTTAAATCCACGTTGGACGGGGCGAATAATACCTTAACGGAACAATCTCGTAGCAATCCAGACCACCAGCACCAGTTGCGGCTGAGTGAACGTGAAGAGTTGGACATTTTAGGGCTTATCAAGCGTAAAGCGGGGCATTTTGAGCAATTTACGCCATTTTCACGAGTGGTGGCGGAGCCTTGGTTACAGTCTCTAAGTTCAGAGCAACTGGAGAACCTTAAAACATGTTACCAGCCCTTAGTTGACGAGGCGAAGCTTGCGACGCCCGTCAAGGGCAATAAGGAAAGATATCAAGCTTTCCCGTTTGACGGTGAATACCTATTTGCTAGCCGCATTGAGCAAGAAAAAGAGCTTGATGAGACCATCAAAACGAATTTGCTCCAATGTTTGTCTGATCTCGTTAAGGATAATAAAGGCGCGCCAGCGCCTTACGGCGTATTACTCAAGGCCGATGGCGACCACATGGGCAAGTTATTATCAGAAGCTAAAGAGACCGCCGATTCTATCGCCATATCTAAAGCTTTACACAAATTTGCGACCGAGGTACGTAGTGTGGTTCGCCAACATGGCGGCCATGCCATTTACACGGGCGGGGATGATGTGCTCGCGTTCCTGCCGCTCAATACGGCTTTGGTGTGCGCGCAAGAGTTGAAAAATATGTTCGCTGAAACTATGGAGGATGTCATAGAACAACGCAATCTAGTCGTTAAAACGTCACCGACATTATCAGTGGGCTTGGCAGTCGGCCATTTTGTGCAGCCGATGCGCCAACTTCGCCATCGTGCCATTCAAGCGGAAAAACTAGCCAAAGGAAATGGACTGGAAAAACCGCGCAACGCACTAGCCATTCATTTAGGCATTCGTTCTGGGCATGAAATTACCTGGCGCTGCCGTTGGGATGAGGAACCAACTTTGCATGCTTTAAAAGCATTTGTAGCCGGCTTTAAAAACGGCTTAATGCCCACCCGCATTATGCAAGAGGTGTTAGCCATGTCCCAACGCCTTAAGTGGACACAGGATGCAGAAAAAGTGGATAAAGAAACGGGTGAGGGCATTCGCCTCAGTGAAATGGAACGTATGCTCGCTCGAGCTTCCTTTGCTCATCAATATACGCAAGCACAGCTTGAACAGGTTGATCAATATGATGAACCACCAAAAGAAAAGTCGAAGCGCACATTGGGACAACAAGTGGCCTTGTTAAAGCAGCAGTTGCGACAGCAAGCACAGGCGCAGCCTTTGGATGAATTAGCCAATATGTTGCGTATTGCCCGTTGGTTATCGGCGAAAACGTCTACCGATTTAGCCGCAGGAGAGAGCGAATGAGTGATTTGAATTACTTTATATTAAACCCGAAAGATCCATTAATTATTCGCTCCAGTCGCCCGTTTGAAGCGATTTCCGATGCTGAGGCCGCAAAGTTTCCACCACCATCGACCATCGCGGGAGCGTTGCGCAACTTACATGGCCGCACGATTGGCATTGATTTTAATGATAGAAAGAATAATCAAGAACAGCTTAAGGCACTGCTTGAGGTACAGATTAGTGGTCCGTTAGCGATAAAAATTCCAGCCGATCAGTCGACTGATAACCTTGAACAAAAACATATTCTGGTGCCCAAACCGGCGGATGCGCAGTACTTTGCGGTAGACGGTAAGTCCACCTTGGTTGGGCTGCAACCGGAAAAGCCGAAAGCTGATGAAGGTTGTGATCTGCCCAACGGCTTACTGCCGCTAATAATTTTATCGCAAGACATTGATGGTAAATCGGTGAGTGGCCCCAAATGGTGGTCGATCAACGATTTATTGGAATGGCGGCGCGGTAAAAAACTCGAATTTTCAAATATAAAAGAGAACGGTTGGACACCCACCAAGCCCGATATTCGTACCCATATCGAGCGTGATAACACAACGCGCTCGTCTGTTGATGGGCAAATATTTCAAACCACGGGCTTAACCATGTGGCAACAGCCAAATGAACATGATGTGTTTCCCTCTGAACGCGTTGGCATTTTGGCAGGTATTCGTGGTGAGATCTCGCTCACGGCAATGAATTTAGGCGGCGAGCGCCGTTTGGCCGAGGTTTCTCCTTGTTGTATATGGCCGCAACGTCCACAAAATTTTGCTTCGGATATTGTTACTGCGCAAGGACTCACCTTGACGTTGCTAACCCCAGCTATTTTTAACGCTGGCTGGCGCCCAGCTTGGCTTGACGAAGAGAAGCTTGAGGGCACACCTCCAGGATGTAAAACATTAAAGCTTAGACTGAAAGCCGCTGCACTTGATCGATGGCAGCCTCAGTCCGGTTGGGATCTGGCTAGCAATAAACCGCGCGCAAGTGAACGCATGATCCCCGCCGGGGCAACCTATTGGTTTGAGATCGTTGACGGCACTGCCACAGAGCAAGAGATAGAAAAGCTTTGGATGGCACACCTGTGTGACGAAAAACAACATAACCTCAATGGCTTTGGCCTGATGCTTCCCATGGCGTATGCATGGAACGAATCAAAGAATTAAATAAGGACCATATTATGTCATTTCAGACCTATCATCTTATTACGCAAACGATCCTGCATTGTGGCTCAGGCCAATCGGTTGGGATTGTCGATCAACCGATTATTCGTGAGCGAGCGACAAATCTGCCCATCGTGCCAGGTGCAACCCTACGTGGCGTGCTGCGTGCGCATTTATCGACAAGCAGTAACGACAATGATTTAACAAGTGTACTGTTTGGGCGTCCAGCGAAAGGAACGAACGATAATTTTGCCGGAGCACTCTCCATTACCGATGCGCATTTACTATTACTGCCGGTGCGCAGCCTATATGGGATTGTAGCGTATGCCACGTGCCCATTTATTTTGCAGCGCTATAAAAAGGCGCTGGGAATAGCCATTGATCTGCCAACTGAAAGCAAAGATAAAGCCTATGTTGGCAAAGACAGCGAAAATAGCCCCGCTGATAAAGTCGTGTTTGAAGAGCTGGATATCGATGCGGTTAAAGGCGATGAACAAACGCAACAATGGGCCGAGTGTTTATCGAAAGTCATGTATGCGGATGATAAAGATAAAGCGGCTCGAGAGGTTTTCCAACGGCATTTTGTGATTTTGCCAGATGATGTGTTTGCCTATTTAGCAGAAACGGCGACCGAAGTCCGGACTCGCATTCGTATCAATCAAGACACAGGGGTAGTGGATAACGGCGCATTATGGACGGAAGAAAACCTGCCTGCTGAGTGTGTATTATGGGGGAGCTATAGCTTCAATGAAAGTACGAAACAATACCAATCAGAACACGCAGCGCAGTTTAAAGCCCTCGCTCATTTAGCATTGTTACAAATGGGCGGCAATGCCGGCGTAGGGAGTGGCTTGGTGCAAATGATGGTACAAGGAGAAGTAAGAGATGATGCCTAGAAATCAAATCATTGCTCAAACTACCTATCAACAGGTGGCTAAGCTCGAAGAGGGCGGGGACGAAACACTCAATAAGAGCTATGCCACCATTGCGCATAAACTGCCCACGATGATTCTACAAAATGGTTTACCACAAGCCACGGGATTTTTGCTTTCAAAAGCGTCTGAAGATTCCCATGCAAAATTATTGGATCATCTACTCGCTACTTTTAAGAAGATTGATAACGATTTTGACGATGTTCAAAATAGTGAAGCGTTCCATAAAAAAATCATTGACTCAGATCTCAAGCAAATCATGCGCTACACCCGTGAAGCACTGGAAATCTCTGGCTGGTTGCGCCGCTATGTACAAGGTGTGCTAAAACGAGGCCCATCTGGTGATATGCAAGATCAGGAGGAGGTAAGTCATGACTGATCTTCGCAGAAAAGATATTGATGATTTACTCAAGGTGCAGAAAAGCCAATCGATTAATCCTAGTCTTTGGTTACAAAAGGGGTTGAATCAGCAAAAAGAAGACAGCGATAAGATTGGCAAAGATGGTGAAACGCCTAAAACCAAGCATCTAAAAGAGATTGCTGATTTTACATGCGATCTATACCCGAAGGCCTTTAATCGCTGGTTTGATCTAACGAGTGACGGCAATCGTTTTAGCCAAACAGTGATGACACTTGAAAACCGTTTATTGATTGGCCTTACGGGCAATGGCGCATTAGAAACCGGCTGCAGTTTAAGCCGGAATTACGGCATGCCCTATATCCCCGGCGCCAGTGTCAAAGGTGTGGTTAGGGCGTGGGCAAAGAAAAATTTAACAGGCTCTACAAAAGCCATCGAACAGTTATTTGGCACCTATGACAGCGACCAGCCTGATCGAGTTTCAGGCACTGTGATATTTCATGACGCATGGTGGGTTCCACTAGAAAGTACGAAGCCGTTTGTACTGGATGTCGTCACTACCCATCATCAAGCCTATTACAACGGTAATCAAACCGAACCTTCGGATAAAGACAGCCCAGTCCCCAATCACTTACTCACCGTGCGAGGGAGTTTTTTGTTTGTTATCGAAGGCGATCCCGAGCACGTTAAACTGTGTCAGACAATGCTTACCAAAGCCTTGCAAGATAATGGCATCGGCGCGAAAACAGCGGCGGGATATGGATATATGGGAATGAATCAGCAGCTGCACGATGAACTGCAAAAAGAAGCTGAACTAAGATTACCCCCTGAAGTACGTGAAAAACGAGAATTGGAAGCAATACAACGTCAGCAGCGAGCCGAAAACGCTAAAACCGTGGAAGACGTTTGCAAAGAGCTACAAAAGCAATATAAGACGCAAAGTGATAATGAACAATACCGTGATAAATTGGAAGAGCGTATTGATTACGCTATTCAGAGCTGGGGCATGGAAGATCGTTTATCGCTAGCTAAATGCTTAAATGATATAGGTTACATTCCAAAGAATAAGAAAAATAAAAATCATGGGATAAGAAAAGCCCGATTAAAACAATTACGAGGTGAAAAATAATGGCTTTCAAACGAACTGGGCTTTTTTGGTTCATTGTATTTCTAATTCCAGTATTCGCCATTATTTTAGCTGGGATATGCGGCAATGAAATCGGTATTTACTCGATTGGTGACAAGGCTAGATTGTATATTGAAGGTAGCTTTATTTACAGCCTTGTCGTTTCAGTCTCAACCAGTTTGTTGGCGGCGGGGGTTGTGTATCTGTTTATTGATAAAAAATTACGAGAGCTATTGTCTCACGATGAAGTGATTACGGTCGTTTTAAAAACCAAGCACGGTGATACCAAAGAATGTCCACCGATAAGCCGTAAAGACTTTTGTCGCCAAGAGGTGTTGGGTTATTTAGGAATGCTGGGCGGATCGGAGCGATTTTCATTGAATTATATGAAAAAGAAAGAGTTTGGAAAGCGCATCCTCGAAATACAGCGGGGAAAAGGGAATGATGTACTAACCATAGCGTGTACAGATGAGGAGTTTAAGCAATTTGATCCTGACTACCTTGAGAATGATGATATAACGGTTGTTTTGCAATCTGATTCGAGTCCGGATAATAAAGTGACCTGTCCGGCCATACCAAGAAAAAACTTTTGCCGTAGCGAAGTACTTGCTTATATACAAATGGTCAGTAAAAACAAGTGCACTGAGACACAAGGTTTTGATATCGCCAGTCTTAAAACCCCAAAATTTGGCAAAGACCTATTGAAAGTGACGAAAACCAAAGGCCAGCAAAAATTTATCGTTGATTGTACTGATAAAGAAATGGAGCAATTTGATGATTGTTGCATGAAAGAGAAGTAGCCGCATAGGTTGCTTCTGAGCATAGCTGTGGTTCTATATAGATTTCCCCACGAGAAACAATGTACTCGGTGCATCATGCAAGCAAAGGGGAGGCGGTGATTTTGATATCAACCATCTGACCCTTTATTTTTCGCTGTTTTAACCCATTAATAAAAACAATAACTTAGAAGTGGCTCTGAAAAAAGGGTAAAAAGAGGGTATTTGAGTTAAGTCCTTGGTCTTACGTTGCTTTGTGCTATATTGGTCTAGTTCACCGCCGTATAGGCGGCTTAGAAACATACTAGTTACCCTCTACATCGAGACGGTGCGTTCACCGCCGTATAGGCGGCTTAGAAACACGAAAATCAGCATGTGGCCCGGCTCGGTGAGTTCACCGCCGTATAGGCGGCTTAGAAAGGGAAGCAGTTGCGCCTGGATGCCGACAAGGAGTTCACCGCCGTATAGGCGGCTTAGAAAAGCCCGGCCGGATTCGCGCTCGACCTCCTTGTGTTCACCGCCGTATAGGCGGCTTAGAAATGGTGCAGCTCTTCCCAGGTCTTAGCTGTCTTGTTCACCGCCGTATAGGCGGCTTAGAAAGATACCAACTACCATATTTTCTGGAATAGTATGTTCACCGCCGTATAGGCGGCTTAGAAAGACAAGGGCGATTTACTCGTGCTGCTGATGGTGTTCACCGCCGTATAGGCGGCTTAGAAAATTTGCGCGAAGGGCGACGCGGCACATTTCGAGTTCACCGCCGTATAGGCGGCTTAGAAACACTCCGGCCAACGGCACGCCAATCCAATACTGTTCACCGCCGTATAGGCGGCTTAGAAAATATTCGACAAAGGTTATTGCAGATCGAATGCGTTCACCGCCGTATAGGCGGCTTAGAAAGAAATAAGTTGTTAGCTGCTCCCGAATAATATGTTCACCGCCGTATGGGCGGCTTAGAAAGCCAACCTCTTGACCAGCGTATCTCACTGATGGTTCACCGCCGTATAGGCGGCTTAGAAATGGTGCTGCTTCTCTACGGCCTTACGGTCGCGGTTCACCGCCGTATAGGCGGCTTAGAAATTGACCGGGCGTTAAATTCAATTTCCCTTAGGTTCACCGCCGTATAGGCGGCTTAGAAAAAAGTCAAGCTAAATTTGTATTAAAGCTAAACGTTCACCGCCGTATAGGCGGCTTAGAAACAGGGTCGGCGGGGTGTCGATAACGCAGTAATGTTCACCGCCGTATAGGCGGCTTAGAAAATTTATATTAATGCAGTTACAAAACTCTTGGTGTTCACCGCCGTATAGGCGGCTTAGAAACATAAACCGTTTTATGTGTAAGGTTAAGTTTTGTTCACTGCCGCACAGGCAGCTTAGAAACCCGACCTCTAGGTTATGAGCCTTGCGAGATAGTTCACTGCCGAGTAGGCAGCTTGGTGAGAGATGAGAAAAGGAGCGGGTGGGGTTATATTGGTTTGGTTTGCTCTAAAACAGTGAAACCCCGATGTTGGTAGCATCGGGGTTTCGAATTTTCTGTGATATCTCGGGTGGTAAAACCGAACATCAACTATATGCAAAAGGCTGGAGGTAATCCGAAGAATTCCTGGTAAGGGAATTAGATACGGATGAAGTCCATGTGTTCAACTTTTGGCTTGAACGCGTGACGTTGAACGTCTTGAGGCTTAACCTTCACTTCTTTACCGTCAATCACAAGAGTGATTGCTTCGTAGAATTCAGGCTTGTCCATTTGGTTAAGAACGTCATCGTGGTTCAAAACGATTGATACAGGCGCTTCTTCACCACCGTATACGATAGCAGGGAAGTTGCCAGCGAGACGTAGGCGGCGGCTCGCACCTTTACCTAGCTCAGTACGTACTACTGCTTCAAATTTCATAGTATTTACTCTCAAAATAGTAAAAAAACATCACGTGTGCATGCGACCTTGCACTCCGTGGTACATCGCGGTTACAGAGAAAACTGCAACAAAGCGAGCGCGGATACTATCATTACTCCCACGGTAGAGCAACAGAAAAAATGGAACATGCTGAGTTTTCAAGACAATACGCGTTTGCATACGTCTTTAGGAGTATGAATGGAATGTGAATGACGGGCTCATTCTTCGTTCAGTTGGGCTTTGTTAGTGTAATCATCAACGTGGCGCAACCAACAAGGATAAGCCTTATGAAACCAATCAGTATCGTGATCATTACGTTGAATGAGCAAAAACGCATTAGTCGTTTGTTAAGTGATTTAGTCGTTCAGAATTATCGTAATTTTGAAGTGATCGTCGTCGATTCAGCCAGTGACGATTTAACCGTGAAGATTGCCAATACGTATGCGCCTCATCTGCCAAATTTACGTGTGCATACTATGAAAAAACGGGGTGTCAGTTTGGGCCGTAATACCGGTGCAACATTGGCCCAGTATGATAGATTATTATTTTTAGACGCCGATACGCGTCTAGAGCCGGATTTTTTGGCGAGCGCGATGAAAGATTTGGATAAGCGCAACTTGGATGTGGCTGGCGTGTACCGAAACGTGAATAAAGCGCCACTCAAATACAAAGCCGGCTATGGCGTGTTTAATGCGGGATTGTTCCTCAGTCAGTTCTTTTTCCCGACTGCAGTAGGCGCTTGTTTGTTCTCGACAAAGCAAACGCATCTCGACATTGGTGGCTTTGATGAGGAGATAGAGTTATGTGAAGACTGTGATTATGCCAGACGTGCATCGAAAGTGTCCCGTTATAGAATGCTTTCTCACACGATTTCCTTTGAGTTTGATCCGAGGCGTCTAATTTAGGACGGGTATTTATCCACCGGGGCGTTGTATCTACGAGCGAATATCCGTCGCTTAATTTTGGGCGAGATGCATAACCGTGAAATTCCGTATCCCTTTGGGCATTACAGCGAGCAATCTCGTTAACCTAGAATTCGCTTTAGTCCTCACATAAAGAGAGTGAGTCTTCTCTTTAGGTTGTCCACAAAAACGTGATGACGTTATGCGAATAAACCTCGAACACCGCCAGTGTTCGAGGTTTTTTATGGCGATAAGGCGTAGCGCCATAGGAAGTGGGGAAGGTTAACTAGGAAGCGTGGTCGCCGCGGCTATTTTAAAACGTAAGCACGCTTTAAGGCCGCCCAAATGACCCGGCTCTAAGCGCAGTTCGCCACGATAGCTGTGCGCCATTTCACTCACAATGTTTAAGCCAAGCCCCGTTCCGGGGGTGGTTTCATCCAAACGTACGCCACGCTGCACGGCTTGCTTCATAAGGGCTGGCTCAATACCGCTCCCATTATCTTCAATACACAAGTCAATCCAACCGTCGTGCTCATTCTCGGTATAGACTCGAATTAATGACGTCGACCATTTGTACGCATTCTCTAACAGATTGCCTGCCATTTCGTCGAAGTCTGAGCCTTCCACTGCAATGTACAAATCGGAATCGAGTTCGTTGACCAAGGTGATATCGCGTGTAACGTACACTTTATCAAATGCCATGGCGATGGCATCCACCCTTGAGCACGGGTTTGTTCTTACCGACAAGATATTGCTAGACCCTGCCATGCGTGCACGGCCTAGGTGATAATCAATTTGCGCCTGAATTTGCTTGAGTGGTTCGGCTAACCGAGCACTGTCCTCTGGGTTGAGTTGTGCGACGTCGTTTTTGAGTACCGATAGTGGCGTTTTTAACGCGTGGGACAGATTGCCTGATTGGTTTCTCGCTCTTTCCAATAACTCTTGATAATGGAACAGCAGGGCATTTAAGTCATCCGCTAGGGGGGACACTTCCTGAGGGTAGCGATTGTTGAGTGAAGATTGTTCGCCATTGCGCAATGCGGCGAGCTCACGCTGCATGCGTTTTAACGGCAGTAATGACCAAGACACTTGAATGCTGACAAACAGCAATATGCCAAAAAACAGCAGGCCAAGAATGGTCCAAAGCTGACCCATAATCTGTTGTAAGGTGCTTTGCATCGGCGCTTGATCGATACCCACCGTGATATGAATGCCATGGGCGACGTTGGGCAAATAAATGGTCCGGCTGAGTGTCAAAAGCGGTTCACCTCTCGCACCTTTGACCACTGGTTTGAGCCCTGACGTATCGGTACGCAGCGTTTTATCCCACAGAGAGCGCGAGCGCAGTTGGTCTTTATTCAGGCTGACCGACCAATAATAGCCGCTGTACGGCTGACTATAGCGAGGATCGGACAAGCGATGAGATAACAGCAAATTGCCTTGTTTGTCGGTATTGAGGTTGGCGGTGATCTCATCTAATGCTAAGCGCATTTGATCTTGGGTGCTTTCGACCAAATAGTTTTTCACCAGCGACGGGATCAAGTATCCCGCGGAGACCACCATGATACTGACCCAAAGTGTCGCGGCCCATAAAAAGCGGCTTTTTAAACTGAGTTGCGTTTTATGCCCGTCAGCGTGTTTATTCGGCATGCAGTTGGTAACCTAAACCACGGACGGTTTTAATGATGTTGGGGGCAATTTTACGGCGTATACGGCCGATGAACACTTCAATGGTGTTGGAGTCACGGTCGAAGTCTTGTTTATAAATGTGTTCGACTAACTCGGTGCGTGAGATGACTTTATCGGCGTTATGCATGAAGTAGGCAATGACCTTATACTCGAGCGCTGTTAAACTGACCGGCGTGCCTTTCCACATCACTTTCGAGCTGCGAGTATCGAGACTGAGATCGCCAACTTGGAGAATAGGAGACGCGTTGCCAGAGGCCCGGCGCAGCTGAGCGCGAATGCGCGCGATAAGCTCGACCACTTCGAAAGGTTTGGTTAAGTAATCATCCGCGCCTGCATTCAGGCCTTCTACTCGTTGAGTAAGGTTATCGCGTGCACTGAGCACCACGACGGGGGTGTTAATGTTTTCATCGCGCATGCTTTTGAGTACGGTTAAACCATCGAGCTTAGGTAAGCCTAAATCCAATACGATCACGTCCCATTCTTCAGACGTGGCACGGTACAAGGCATCCACGCCATCTTGTGACAGCTCTGGCACCCAATCGTGATTTTCGAGGGTTTCGATAATTTGTTGGCCTAGGCGAACATCGTCTTCGACAACGAGTATTTTCATGATTTTCCACTGTGTTTATTTAAGTACGGCTGTAACATCCCGTCCACGAATGGCCGTCATATTCAATGATTTTGCATTATAGCTGACGCTATACACGGTGTTTTGATAGACCAGTCTGAGATTGTACACCCATTGGTTATTGTTTTTATTGAGTTCAACCTTGATGACGCGTCCATGTAATTGTTGATCGACTTTGGCATACAGGGCCGAAAACGGATGGATGTCACCATCATGCACCGCTTGATAGACTTGTTGCTGATCGTCGGCGATCTCGACTTGTGTGCCATTTGGCGCATCATACATATCGGTTGCGGGCGAAGGAAAGTGATCATTGGCCCACGCCGGTAGTGTGACCCCAAGGAGTATTGCTGGCCATAGACACATTTTTAACTGATTCATCCGCATAGTGAACACCCTTTTTATCTCTGGTGGTCACGGTAAGGGTATCAAGCCATCCCTCACCGCAATTCTACCACCAGTTTGTACATGAATGTCTATAGTAACGGAGCGAAGATGAATCAAAACTGAACCTTGTCGTCATCACCGGATAAAAGTGTGGGATCCGTTGGACGCTCAAACAGCTTATCGCGAATGTTCCAAAAACGGCCTTTTTTGTGGGCAATGATAATTTCCGGTGGTCGGAAACGATGCACTTGATTGGCGATTTTAGTCGGCGCGGTATCGGTGAAGGGGCGGTGGCGGTCGACCAGCTGTGGATTAACAAAACGTTGTAAGAAAACCGTCTTTTGTGTTTTTGTCCATAGTGGCCAGACTTCACTGATCTCGGCATCTTGATCGCTTTGGTAAATCACTTTGAGCTGCGGTTTCCCCAATTGGTTTTTACCCGCTTCCATGCGTAAGTCGACACAATGCATGATTATTGCGTCTTTGAGTTTGAGTGCGTCTCGTAATTTTTTATCCGGGTCAACTAAGACGGCATCGCAGGTATGGCAGCGCCGCGCCGCGATGTCGTTGTCAGCGCCGCACTCACCACAGAACTTGGCGCGGAACCGATATCCGCATTCTTCTTTTTCGCCCGTGTCTTCCTCTTCAAAGTAGCCTTGGCAACGCCGGCCATAATGCTCGATAAGAAAGCCATTGGCATCCAGTTTGCCCCAGAAGTTGTTATTAAAACCGCAAGCCGGGCAGGGAATGGTGACGATTTCGCTGTCTGAGTCTGGGGGCGGCTCGCCCACTTCAGGCTGATAGAGATCGTAATGATTGCCTGCGTATTCTAAAACCAAACAGTCTGTTTTCTCCGGTGCTAAACGTAAGCCGCGGCCAATAATTTGTTGGTATAAGCTGATCGATTCGGTGGGGCGTAAAATGGCAATTAAATCCACGTGCGGGGCATCAAAGCCAGTAGTGAGCACTGAGACATTGACTAAATATTTGAGCTTTTTTTGTTTAAAGCGTTCAATGATGTCATCACGGTCATCGGCACTGGTGTCACCGATCACCAGAGCCGACTCTGAAGGCGGTAAATAACCAAGAATTTCCTTGGCGTGGTCGACCGTCGAGGCAAAAATCATGACGCCTTTGCGTGTTTGTGCGTAGTCGATCACTTGCTCGATGATGGCGGGCGTCGCACGTTGTGAGTCTTTCAACACGGAGTTTAAGTCATCTTGTTTGTAGTAGCCGTTCGTAGAAGGCCGGATGGAGGAAAAATCGTACCCGAGCACCGCCATGTCAAGAATGCGAGCGGGAGTGAGAAAGCCTTCATCAAGAAGATAACGAATTGGCAGCTCGAAAATGCAATCGTGAAAAAAGCGCGCTTGCTCGGTACGCACTTGGCCGCGCGTGTGATAACGATAAATCCAGCCCATATCTAAGCGGTATGGCGTCGCCGTTAAACCGAGCACTTTAATGTTCGGATTGACGGACTGTAAATGCGTAATGGCTTTGCGATACGCGCTGTTTTCATTATCGGGAACACGATGGCATTCATCGATGACTAATAAAGAAAATTGCTCCGAAAACTCGTCAAGGCCATTGACCATAGATTGAACAGAGGCGAAGACCACTTTTTCATCGGTTTCCTTGCGCCCTAATCCTGCCGAAAAAATCGCGGCTTTCAGGCCGTAGCTTTCGTATTTCGCATGATTTTGCTCGACTAATTCTTTGACGTGCGTCAGCACCAGCACGCGCCCTTTGGCGAGCCGAGCGAGCTCTGCAATCACCAAACTCTTGCCAGCACCGGTGGGTAACACGATGACCGCTGGGGTGTGATGATGACGGAAATAATGGATCACGGCTTTGACCGAGTCACTCTGGTACGGGCGTAATTGATACATGATTGAAATAAATTCTGTGAAATGGCTCAACTAATTGAATTAGGATAGGTATAATACCTGACTTAAAGCAGATGAGGTATGCATGCGTTTAGATAAATTTTTGTGTGATGTGTTAGGCGTGACACGTAAAGAAGCCACCATGCTTCTTAAAAGTGGTGAGATTGAAGTGGATGGGGCGGTCCTTAAAAAAGGGGCGGTGCATGTCACTGAAGACAATACCGTGGTATGGGGTGACCGTGAACTGACCTTATCTGGGCCACGTTATATTATGTTGCATAAGCCTCAAGGGGTCGTGTGTACCCACATTGATGACTATAACGACACGGCGTTTGTTTTATTAGATGAAGCCAATACGAAAGATTTGCACTTTGCCGGTCGTCTCGATGCGGATACCACGGGTTTAGTGTTGATTACTGACGATGGGCAATGGTCTCACCGAGTTACTTCACCAAAACACAAATGCGAGAAAACGTATCGCGTCTGGTTGGCAGATCCCGTACAAGCGGATTACGTGCAACAATTTGCATCAGGGATTGAACTGCGCAATGAGCGGGACAATACCTTACCTGCCAAACTTGACATCATCGATGACACTGAGGTGTTACTGACCATCCACGAAGGCAAATATCATCAAGTGAAGCGGATGTTTGCGGCCTTAGGTAATAAAGTCGTAAGGCTACACCGTGAGCGTGTTGGCAAGATTGTGTTGGATGAAGACTTAGAACCCGGTGATTACCGTTTCTTAACCGAGGAAGAAGTAAACTCGGTATGGTCTTAAGCCACGACGATACAAGCGTTGGGGGAGGTCGGTAAAACCCCCTTCACGTCTTATATTAATGAATGACATGAAGTGATGCCTGGCATCACTTCATTTTTTTGGAGATTTATGAATTCAACCACATCAAATTCCCAGTCCCATATTGGCCTTCTCATGTTCATTGTTCTGGGCTCCATCGGGGCATTAACTCCGCTGGCGATAGACATGTATTTACCCGCAATGCCGAATATTGCGAAAGACTTTGGTGTGACGTCCGGTGCGGTGCAGGTGACGTTAACGGTGTATACGGCAGGCTTTGCGATTGGCCAGTTGATTCATGGCCCGCTTGCGGACAGTTACGGGCGGCGTCCGGTGATGATTGTGGGTACGCTGTTGTTTATGTTGGCCGCGATGACGTGTGCCACCGCAGAAAGCGTACTGGAACTGACCTTCGTACGTGCGGCGCAAGGGTTTGCGGGGGCCGCGGCAGCGGTCGTGATTCAAGCTGTGGTACGCGATATGTTTGACCGAGAAGATTTTGCTCGTGCGATGTCGTTTGTCACATTAGTGGTGACCTTAGCTCCGTTATTGGCTCCGATGCTCGGTGGACATTTGGCCGTATGGTTTGGGTGGCGCTCGGTGTTTTGGGTGTTAACGTTATTTTCCGTCTTGGTGATTGCCTTAGTGTTGTGGAAAATCCCAGAAACGTTGCAACCGGAAAATCGTCAGCCAGTCCATCTGATGGGGACATTGCGCCATTACAAAACGTTACTGACGAATCCTCAAGCGATGGGGTTGATTTTATCAGGCGCGTTTTCGTTTTCTGGTATGTTTGCCTTTTTAACCGCGGGCTCTTTTGTTTATATTGATTTATTTCACGTCACACCGAATGACTTTGGTTATTTGTTCGGTTTGAATATTGTTGCCCTGATCATCTTCACATTAGTGAATAGCCGTTTGGTGAAAAAGGTTGGGTCGCACGCCATGCTGCGCTTTGGCCTGCTTGTTCAATTGATCGCAGGGATAGGCTTGTTCGTCGGTTGGTGGCTTAACCTTGGCTTATGGGGCATGGTTCCATTTGTCATGATGTTCATAGGCACCATTTCCACGATCGGCAGTAATTCGATGGGGTTGTTGCTGAGTGGTTACCCTCACATGGCCGGCACCGCTTCGTCGCTGGCGGGCACGTTACGTTTTGGTGTGGGCTCGTTAGTAGGCACGTTAGTGGCAGCGCTGCCTGGTGGCGTGCAATGGCCGATGATTGTGGTTATGTCCGCATGTTCGGTACTCTCTGGTGGATTTTATTGGCTGTTTGGAAGAAAGGCATAATGACTGATTATTATTTAGAGATTCAAAACGTTGTCAACTCGGCATTGGAAGAGTTGGAAGCGGAGCATGTGGCTGGAAAATTGGTCGATGCTCCTGTGGCCAATAACCACTTTTTAGTCCGTTGGGTAACGAAAGCGTTGAAGAGCCAACGCTTTGATCGTTGCGTACGTGATGATTTAGTGCGTTGGCAAAAAGCTGGGCGCTCGCAAGGTAACGATGCGCATTTGTTACCTACCTTCCGTCGTATTGCCGCGTACTACCGTCAATGCTATGCACAACCGGTTACGATTACCGATAAGAACATTGAAACCTTTTTGGATCAACTGGAAGAGCTCGGGTGGGAGGTGTCTACCTCGGAGCCGATTGTTGGACAGCGCAAAGTGCAAATCTACACGGATGGACAAAACTCTTTGGCATTATGTGCCAATCAGTGTGACGATTGTTTTGAGGGTGACACCTTGGTTAGTGTTATGAGCTGGTTCGTGCGCGGCGATCATCAGGTGTTTATCGAGTTAGCGTCGCAGGCAGGGTTTGTATTGCACAAACAAACCGATTATAAATCGGTCGTTAAATACCATGGTGAATATCACATCTTCCCGGGCAACCAAGGCAATCAATTGGCGCAAATTCCGTTGAGTTTTCAAGTTTAGCTGAGCCTTTTATGTGAAAAACGCGGCTTGATAGCCGCGTTTTTTTATTTGGTGCCAGCGGTTTGGGAGGTTAGGTTTCGCTTAATGCTCGCGCTTTTCGTTCAATCACTTTGACCATGCCGCGAAAAATGAACAAATGTGCCGGCATCATAGCAAACCAATAGAGGAGCCCACGACATCCTTTGGGGTGCCACCACGCTCGAATATCCAAAGTGCGTTGCCCATTGTCTTCGCGAATCGTAAATTCTAAGCGGCCTAAGCCGGGAGCGCGTAATCCAAACAGCAGTGATAAAAACTGGTTGGGCTCGCAGCGAATCACTTTCCAAGAATCAATATAATCACCGACTTGTAATTGAGGCCCCGGTGGACTGCGTCTGATGGGTTTACCTGCTCCGACGAGTACATCTAACCACTCTCTCAAGCGCCACAACACATTGGCGTAAAAATAGCCGTGTTGACGACTGCCAATATGTTGAATCACTTGCCAGAGCGCTTCGGCTGATACATCGGTTTTGAGGGTGGCGCCCGCTTGTTTGGGGTAATAACCAAAGCCGGGTTGCCAGCGATATAAGGCAACCGGATCATACCCCCACACTTTATTACGAATAAAATCCCCATCGTGTTTAATGGCTGCAGAGACGGCTTCCTCATAGGTCAATAAATGCTGGGGAAAACGGATTGAAATCGGCATGGAATTCGCGATGAAGTCATGCTCCAATCCGCCTAGGAGCGCTTTTCCTATTGGCGCCGGAACCGATGTGATGAGGGTGAGCCAATGTGAGGCCATATTGGGCGTCAGTAACGAGGTTGACCATAAACGATACGGTTTATTGGCTAAACGGCTGATAATTTTAAATTGCTCACGATAGGTCAGGACATTCGGTCCACCCACTTCGAGGATCTGATGCGTGGAAGGGGGCTCCATCACCAAGGCAAGCAAGTAATGATTAAGGTTATCTAACGCGATAGGGTTGGCTTTGGCATCGACCCATTTTGGGGTAATCAGTATGGGGAGGTTATACACAAAATCGCGCATAATTTCGAAGGCGGCGGAGCCTGGGCCAACGATGATCCCGGCTCTGAGTTCACTGATCGCAACGCCACTTTTTCTTAGGATATCGCCGGTCTTCTTACGTGCTTTCACATGCTCTGATGAACCGTATTTCGGCTGTAACGCACTGAGATAGATCACATGTTTGACGTGGCTGCCTTGCAGCGCGTGACTGACATTGTCCGCTAAGGACAATTCGTAATCGACGAAGTAATCTCCGTGCGACATGCCATGCACTAAGAAAAACACCGTATCGAAGTGAGGGAGCAAGGCGTTGACCGCTTCACTGTCTGCGAGATCCAATGCATGCAAGGTGAGGTTAGGGTGCTCTGTTAATTGTTTTTCTAGTGTTTCTCGCTGCCGCGCCGTCGCGGTGACTGTATGACCTTGTGATAATAACAAAGGGACCAGTTGTGACCCGATGTAGCCTGACGCGCCGAGAACAATAATATGTGTCATATAGCCATCCTTAATCGACAGGTAAAGCAATGCGCATTCTAACGCCTTCCCAGTCTGGCATTTTATGGGCGATCAACCCGCTGGAATACGCTGGTATTAAGCTTGGCGTGTTTGCTTGCTAAGCTTATGATCTTATTAGTTATCTAGGATTGCACATTCGATACTTAAATATGCTAACATAATCACATAAAAATGAGGGATTTCCTATCATGGTAGGCGCCGCTTTCGGCCGTATACCGAAAAAGCGTTACGTCTATCCCTTTATTCTTTATGCGAAAGTCCCGTTATCGTTGACGTCAGCGCGTCTGTTTTATGGTGATAAGGCTATGATGGTCTCCTTAATAGACACAATGAGCTTAACGCTTTCTCAACTGACGGTTTTCGTGTAGATTCGCATTTCCAAAATAATCACGGTGAGAGAAAGGATGTTAGAGCTGGTTAACTTATCCAAAGGCTATAAAGATGGAGGAGAATTCCATCCTGTACTTCAAGGGGCAAAGTTAACCGTTCACCGTGGCGAACAACTTGCCCTGATGGGGGAAAGTGGCTCGGGGAAAAGCACCTTACTCAATCTCATTTCTGGATTGGATGTGGTCGATAGTGGGGAGATTTGGTTTGATAATTTCCCCATGCATAACATTGACGAGAGGCAACGTACGCTATTTCGTCGTCGTAATATTGGTCATATATTTCAACAGTTTAATTTACTGCCAACACTCAATATTGCCGACAACATTCGCTTTTGTCGTCAGTTAAAAGGGTTGCCGCAAGATCCCGGTCTATGGCGACAAATACTCTCCGCGTTGGATCTCATGCCTTTACTTGGACGCTACCCGGAAGAAATGTCGGGCGGGCAGCAGCAGCGTGCTGCAATTGCTCGTGCGTTGTATATGGAGCCGAGCATCCTATTGGCTGATGAGCCAACTGGCAGTCTTGATGAGCGTAATGCAGAAGCGGTGATGCGGTTGCTTACTCATCTTGCGCGGGAAGTGTCCTGCACGTTATTACTGGTCACGCACAGTAAAAAGGTGGCGCAACATATGGATGGGTGCATTAAATTGCAAGGAGGACATCTGCATGTTATGGCCCGTAGTTAAAGCGCTACTTGGTCATTATCGCCGCTATCCAATGCAATTGGTACTGGTGTGGCTTGGTTTAACATTGGGCGTGTCACTGCTCTCTGGGGTCACGGCCATCAACCATTATGCTCGGCAATCCTATCAAAGTGGAGAGAAGCTGTTCTCGACGCCACTGTCTTATCGTATTCGTCCGCAACGCATGGCAGATCGGGTTCCGGAAGATGTCTATGTGGCATTGCGCCGCGCTGGTTTTTCTCAGTGTGTGCCGTTAGACAGCTATCCTATCACGACCGCCAATGGACAAGAGTTAACCTTGATGGGCATCGATCCCACTGCGATGCTGCCATTAAATCGCGGCTTGAAACTGACCGATGCGACAACGTTGGCATTGATGTATCCACCGTATCCGGTGATGGTCAGCGCCGATTTGGCAAAACGCCAGAAATGGCGGCAAGGTCAGAAAGTCACACTGGATAATGGCACGGTCATTGGCCCGGTGATGATTGACCATCAAGGTCAGGTGAAAGGGACACATGCCATTACGGATTTATCTGTGGTGCGTGCGTTAAAGCATGACTCGGGGTTAGGCGTTATCGCATGTGGCACGATGACGGCGAATCAGTTGCAAGCACTCAAAGACCATTTACCCGCTAATTTAGTGGTGGTGCGTACCGCTAAGCCGGAATTACAGCGACTGACCGAGGCGTTCCACCTAAATTTAACCGCGATGGGCATGCTGTCCTTTTTGGTCGGGCTGTTCATTTTCTATCAAGCCATGTCACTGTCGATGATTCAACGTCAGCCGCTGGTTGGGCTACTGCGCCAAGCGGGGGCTTCACACCGACAATTGGCACAAGCGATTACGTTAGAGCTGCTTGGATTAATTTTGGTGAGTTGGCTGTGTGGTAACGTGTTTGGCTTGATGTTGGCAAATCAAATCATTCCGTCGGTTTCGCAAAGTTTACGAGACTTGTATGAAGCGAACGTCGGGCTCTCCGTTCATTGGGATTGGAGCTGGAGCTTATACACCTTGATGATGGCGACGGCAGGGGCATTGTTGTCGTGCGCATGGCCGCTGGTACGTTTGCTCAAATCGCCACCGATTCGCCTGACGGCTAAGTTGTCATTGATTTGCTTTGCCGGGCGAGAATTTGCGATACAGGCCATATTGGCGTTTCTGCTCATCGTGGCCGCGTTGGTGATTCATCAGCTGCCTAAAACACAGATGCAGAGCTTTGCGTTGATCGGGTTGATTTTACTCAGTGTCGCGTTATTAACGCCTTATATTATATGGAAAACCTTTGATATTTTGTCGTTTCGTTTGCCTTGGGTCAAAGTGCGTTGGTTCTTTGCCGATGCGGCGGCGAGTATGAGTTTTCGAGGGATTGCCACCATGGCATTTATTATTGCAATGGCAGCCAATATTGGCGTGGAAACCATTGTTGGCAGCTTTCGTTTAACCACCGATAAATGGTTAGACGAACGTTTGGCCGCCGATTTGTACTTATATCCAAGCTCAGATAAAGCGTCGGTTGTCAGTCAATGGTTGGAAAAACAACCAGAAGTGAACGCGGTATGGTGGCGCTGGGAAAAAGATGTGTCTTCCAATAAAGGGACGCTGCAGGTTGTCAGTACCGGGAATTCCCCGCGGGAGCGAGATGCGCTGACCGTAAAATTGGCAGTGCCGCATTACTGGTATTTTCTGCACTCTTCGCGCGCAGTGATGATCAGTGAAACCTTAGCGTCCAAACACCATTTACGTCCTGGCGAATTTATCGATTTGCCAGCACCGATGGGTAAACATTGGTTGATTGCAGGGGTGTATTATGATTATGGCAATCCTTACGGACAAATCATGATGTCGCAACATCATTGGTTGTCGGCGTTTGTTGGGCAAGGTCGGGTTGGTTTGGCCGTATTAACGCGCGATCGACAGCATGATGTGGCTGAGCTTAAGTCTCGCCTGAATTCGCGGTTCTTGTTTGATGTTGAGCGAGTACACAGTAATAGCTATTTGCACACTCAGGCGATGAAAGTGTTCGACCGGACTTTCCTCATCACTGACACCTTAGGCAATATCACAATGCTCATTGCGGTATTCGGTATTTTCTTTGCCACTGTTGCGGGTGAGTTTTCTCGCAAGCGTCACGTGGCACTGCTGCGCGTGTTAGGGGTTTCAACCAAAGAGTTAGTCTGCATGGGGGCGTTACAATTACTGGTCTTTTGGGCGATTGCCGTGATCATTGCAATTCCGTTGGGCATTTGGTCTTCACAACTGATGATGAATGTCTTTATTCAAGACTCGTTTGGTTGGACGATGGATGTGCAAATGATCCCCGAGAAATACCTACAAACGGCGATGTTCTCTATGCTTGCATTATTAGTCGCAGGTGCGTTGCCTGTCCTGCGTTTGGTGCGTCGTTCTCCAATGAAATCGTTTCGGGATGCGGTTTAATGACAGCTCGTACTCTGCGTATTATTACCATTACTGCCATTATTGTGTTGTTTTTACTGATGGGCGCGGTCGGGTATCTGCTCTTTCAAACCCATAATGATACGCATCCGTTATCCATTAAATCAAGCAAGCAAGTGAGTGACACCTGGTACCGGACAGGCGATCACGCTACTGCCTCGCTGGCAGACTTGCGTAACGTTACCTTACCTACGGATTTTGCCTTTCATCCTCATTATCAACATGAATGGTGGACGATCGCGGCGAACGTCAAGACAGACGATGGTCATCACTATGGTATCCAGTGGCAATATATTCGCTTAGGACATGGTGGAGGAAGTCATACTCAGCTGTACCTCGCGCAAGTGACGATTTCTGATCGTGGTCATCATTGGTATGCGCAACGTATCGCCCGCAGTAGTTCAGCTCAGGCTGGCCTGCAAACAACCCCTTTTAATCTATGGATTGATAATTGGTATTTAGATGGAACGGGATCCGTGCCATTACCTGGAAAGTTACATGTAGCGACAGAGCAATGGAGTATGCAATTGGCGCTGGGGACGACGTCACAATGGGTACGCCCTGGTCAAAATGGGCGGCAACAGTGGGGTAAAACTCATGCTCAACACCCTGTAGGTAATGCATCATCGTTTGGATGGCAGGCCCCTATGGCGGATATTTCTGGTCGTTTAAGGTTGCCTCATCATGATAAGCCGATTCAGGTTTCTGGTCAGGCATGGTTGGGGCAACGATGGGGAAATCAATTATTGCTCCAACCTCAATCGGGTAGAGACTGGTTTGTTTTTCATTTTTCATCCGGCATGACTTTATCGGTTACGCGTTTTCGTCAAGCTGGAGAAAAGCCCCAGTTCCGCGGGGTGTTGACTTATCCGGGAGGTACGGTGGTGAATTTGTCTGCCCGCGATATCATCATGACACCGACATTAATGGGGGTGAGTGGTCAATCTCATTACATTCCTTATCAATGGAATATCCGTGTGCCTGACTATCATGTCAATTTGACCGCAACGGCAATCAACCGAGCTGACTGGTTACCCTTACTGGTACCGAGTTGGAGTGGCCCAATTAATGTCAGTGGTTCACACACCGCGACCGGATTTATGCAGTTAACTGGGTATTAGTTTGTCGTTTTCTTGACAGACAGGCCGCGTATATTGTGTTTTGAACTATACTCTTTATATCAGAATTTACGTGGCTAGACTTCTATTCTTTCGGTTTTTCCGATGAGTTTGTTCATTACAAGCGATTATTCAGATAGGTGATTTAAGGCTACACTGTATGATAAGTTGTTATCTTCAATACAATTATAAGGATAATTGAATGACTGCGCTGTTAACCAAGTTTTTTAAAACAGAATCGTCGGGTGGTATATTACTCGTTATTGCTGCAATCATAGCCATGATCGTCGCCAACTCCCCATTGTATGATCTGTATAATGGAACTTTGCACCAATATGTTTTGGGACTTTCAGTGGCACATTGGATTAACGATGGCTTAATGGCGATCTTTTTCCTATTGATAGGCCTTGAAGTTAAACGCGAACTATTGGATGGGGCGCTTCAGTCGAAAGAAACGGCAATATTTCCAGCGATCGCTGCCGTAGGGGGGATGTTGGCACCCGCACTGATTTATGTGGCCTTTAACGCCGAAGATCCGCAAGCGATACAAGGATGGGCGATTCCAGCGGCGACCGATATCGCATTTGCACTGGGTATTATGGCGCTATTAGGGCCGCGCGTTCCGGTCAGCTTAAAAGTATTCTTGTTGGCGCTTGCCATTATTGATGATTTGGGCGTGATCATCATTATCGCGTTATTCTATAGCAGTGATTTATCAACGATTGCATTAGGCGTCGGTTTTGTTGCGACAGCGGTATTATTTATTATGAATGCCAAACGCGTGACGAGTATTACGGCCTACATGATAGTGGGTGTGATTCTTTGGGTCGCCGTTCTGAAATCCGGTGTCCACGCGACGCTAGCGGGTGTGGTGATTGGTTTTGCTATCCCTCTCAAAGGGAAAACCGATGAGTCTCACAGTCCATTGGAGCGCTTAGAGCACGCTCTGCATCCTTACGTCTCTTTCGCTATTTTACCCTTGTTTGCGTTTGCCAATGCGGGTATCTCTTTGAAAGGGGTTTCCATTGATGGGTTGACCTCCATGTTACCGCTTGGTGCGGCATTAGGGCTCTTTATTGGTAAACCATTGGGCATCTTTACCTTCAGTTGGATTGCGGTTAAATCCGGGATTGCTCAGCTACCTAAAGGAGTGAATATGAAGCACATTTTCGCCGTAGCGGTGTTGTGCGGTATCGGCTTTACGATGTCGATATTCATCGCCTCGTTAGCCTTCGGCAGTGAGTTATCTCATTATGATACCTATGCGCGTTTGGGCATTTTGATGGGGTCAACCACGGCGGCAGTCGTCGGGTTTATACTATTGAGTTTGGCCTTGCCGAAAAAAGAAAATGTCTTGCATCCGATGACAGAAGAGCGTTAATTCTTACTTACGTCACTTCACTCAATATTGATTGCTTAAAGCCGCCCACTTGATGTGGGCGGCTTTGTTTTTGCTCGTCAATGGAGCTGTGCTTGTTGTGCTTAGCGGGTGGTTGATATCGCATGGATTCGACAAGGCTTGTTCGTGCGCGTGTTGTTTCTTACACAGGGCGCACCAAGATGTTGGAATGGTGTGCTTCAAAGTTTGGTCTTAGGCGTCGACAGAGAGGCAATAGAGCGTTACGAGAATGTGAATAATAAAAAAATCCGGTAAACAGGGTTTACCGGATGAGGTTGATGCCAATATTGGTATCACTTGAGCTGAGTGGCGTGGTGATGCCTATTATTAGACATCACCACATAGCCTCTTGGTCGTTGCTAGGCGATCAAGTGCTATAAGATAAAGTGTTTGAGTTCTTCATCCAACTGGCGAGATAGTAAAGCCAATTGCTCACTTTCCTTGGCAAGATAATTGGCCGCAGTAGACATCTCTGATGAGGAGTCATTGATACTGCTGACATTTTTGTTCATGTCTTCGGCTACGACACTTTGTTCTTCTGCTGCTGTGGCGATTTGCGCGGCATTGTCATTCACTTTTTGAATGTGATTGACGATCAGGCCTAAATCTTTTCCTGCATTTTCTGCGCGTTCCACACTCGAGTAGGCCAGTTTTTGACTCGCTTCCATCGAGTTGACTGAGGCCATCGCTAATTGCTGTAGTCGTGTGATTGTGGTCTGGATCTCATCCGTTGAATGATGGGTGCGGCTGGCTAAGTTACGCACTTCATCTGCCACTACGGCGAAACCTCTACCTTGCTCACCGGCACGTGCTGCTTCAATGGCAGCGTTAAGAGCCAGTAAGTTAGTTTGCTCGGAGATACCACTGATGACAGCCGTGACCGCACTGATTTCCATGACGCCTTCTTTCAGCTCGTTCACTTGTTTATTCGCAGCTTCCAGTTCATCGGTTAATGCTTTGATACTGTCGACACTCGCGTTAACATCGCGATCACCCGTACTGGCTTCTTGGGTAGCACTTTGCGTGTCTTGTGCGGTATCTTCTGCATGACGGGCCACTTCTGATACCGTTGCGCTCATTTCGTTCATAGCGGTGGCGAGGTTGCTTAATTGATTTTGCTGACTGCTGACAGCTAGGCTGGTTTCTTCTGCACTGGATGCGATTCGTATTGCCGCTCCCGAGACGGAATTGGCCGAATCAACGGAATTTTTTAAGGCCGTATGCACGTCTGAAATACTTTCATTAATGCCTCGTCCTAAAATACCAATCTCATCACGACCGTCATACTCAATGCGAGCGGTCATATCGCCTTTGGAAATTTTCTTCATGGTTTCCATAATCAAAGTGAGTGGATTGACGATAGAACGGCGAATAATAATACTGAGTGTGAACATCAAAATCATGACGAGTAACGCCACAATGGCCATATTGAGGATCTGCTTATACACCGCCGCATCAATATCATCGATACGAACGCCTGTGCCGACGACCCATCCCCATGGGGCAAAACCCTGAACATAGGCGACTTTTTTCGATTCTTCACCGTTAGGTTCGGGCCACGTATATTCAATTGTCCCATGGTTACCCCCATCAGCGATTGAGACGACCTCTTTCCAAAACTCTAATTGCCCCGAGGCCGAACCGGGTTCGCCCATTTGCTGGCCGATTATTTTTGGATTGGGATGAACCAATAAGAATCGTTGTGGGTTCATAACGAACAGATAGTTATTATCCGAATAGCGAAATTCAGTAAGCAGCTTTTTGGCCATCGCTTTGGCTTGCTCTTCTGGATAGGTGTTATTAAGGTAAGCCAACTGTTTAATGGTACCTTGAACGATGGAGGTTAACTGGGCTTTACGTTCATTCTTTAGGCCGTCGTTGAGTTCGCTTGCGGCCAAACAGAGAAGGAGAATGAATCCCAGTAAACTGGCTGAGGTCAATATTGTGAACTTACGGCCAACCTTGATATGTTTTAGTTGAAGCATATTGATGTACCACCTAGCAAATTGGTCTAATTTTTATGTGAAATAAGGTTTGCGGGGGGATCCGACTGTGTACGAATATTTTTTCCCCATCTAAGGTTGGCCTAAGACGGTTTTTTTTCTAATTTGAACCTAGCATAATGTTAAATAGATCAAGTTTTTTAGAAAAATATAAACTTGCCCATTTGGTTGAAAAAAAATGAAAAACGGCTATGTCAACCGACCATTTTTCTCTATTTATCGAGGTTGAATCCTTGTTCAAGGAGAGCGTTACCGCCACGCTAGCGACTCTCGCTTGGTGAGGCGAATAAAATAAGAAAACGAATGCCTATTATCAAATAGATCCGGACATGACATACTCACAAAAACACCACGAATCCATTGACGCGATTGCGGCTAATTTGGCGCTTAATGGAAGTGATAGGACTTCATGTCCACATAGCCGGTAAATCAGAGGTAGAGATCCATGCTAAAAATAGCAATGTTAAGTACAGGCGAAGAAGTCTTACATGGTGATATTGTCGATACTAATGCGGCTTGGTTAGGCCAAGAATGCTTTCGTCATGGTTTTGCGCTGTGTAAGCGTTCGACCGTCGGAGATGCGAAGCAGGCGTTAGTCGAAGAGTTGACCATGCTCGCGTTTAATTGTGATGTCGTGATTGTAAATGGTGGTTTAGGCCCCACCACTGATGATTTGAGTGCTGAAGCGGCCGCAGACGCTGCGAGTCTCCCCTTAGTCTTGTTTGAATCTTGGGTAGAGACGATGCGTCACTATTTTAATAGCCGCCATAAAACCATGCCGCAGAGCAACATAAAACAAGCGATGCTTCCGGAAGGCGCGCAAATTATACCGAACCCAATAGGAACGGCTTGCGGGTTTAAGATGAAGATTCATGACTGCTGGTTTTATTTTACTCCCGGAGTGCCGAGTGAGTTTAAGCGGATGGTTGAAGAGCAGATCATACCGGACTTACACGTTATGTACCCCGATCAAGCTGGGCAAGAGTGTAGCTACTTCTATACCTTTGGTTCTTCCGAATCCGGGCTTTCAGATCGTTTGGATAAATTGCAGTTACCACAAGGGTATTCGTTGGGATACCGTTCGTATTTACCGTTTATTGAGGTCAAACTGTTTGGTCCCAAAGGGGATAATGAACGGCGTTTAAAAGTCGCAAAATTGATTTTTCAACATATCGAGCCGTACACGGTCAGTATTGATCAGCCTATGCTCGACCATTTGGGTCAGCTTGTTGCGAGCAAAGGTCTGCGTTTATCGATTGCTGAACAGTCGACGAAAGGCTGGTTATCTCATTGGTTGATGAGCAATCCAGAGATTGAGTCACGCAGTGGACATAACTGGATTTTAAGTCATGATGTTGAAGCAGACTTGGGTGAAAGCGATGGGTTGGCACCTGTGTTTGCATTGGCAGGGGCGACGCGTGATAAATGCGGGACAGAATTGGCGTTGGTGACGGGGCCTCTCTCTGAAGAAGGACAGTTTTCGATAGCACTCTCAGCACCAGAAGGTGAATGGGGGCAAATTTTCCGCTTTACCCGCCAATATTCTGCGGATGATCAAAAAATGTTGATCGGTACGTTGCTTTCGGACATGCTCAGACGGTATCTCTCAGGCAAGCCAGTACTCACACAATGTGGTGGAGCAGAAGAAGTGAAAGCGTTATTTATTCCCGCGAGTGAGTTGGTTTAAATTTCCCCTTTTTCGGTGACATCGTCACTTAGTATTACTGTAGGGTTATGATTTTTAATCTTATTATACGATTTAACGAAAATGTTATTTAATATGCTTAATTAGTCTAATTACTAAGCGTATGATTTTGATGTGATGCTGAAGAAACCGTAAAAATTGTGCTTTTTCCTGCTTCGATTGTCGTTACACTGAAAGCTCTAAATAACCAAGGAAGTGTCACGAGGCAGGTATGTTTAATCAATCGAAAATATCAGTTTGGTATGCAGTATCTAGTCAAAAAGTAGTGTTGGGAGAGATACTTAGTCATAGTGGTTACGATATGGTCTCACTTTGGCGGGGTATTCCATTTTATCAAGAAGATCAGGATGATCTGGGCTATCGTTTATCACTATTTGATGCAGATGGACGTGAGATTGGTGCAAAAGCGGTATCCGGTGCATTTGTAGAAGATTTTTTGTTAAGTGAAAAATAGATTAAAGATTAAAAAAAGCCAGAGCATCAGCGTCTGGCTTTTTTTATGACAGAGAGGTCATCAAGCAAACTTGGAGCTAGGTTGATAATTCACTTCGTCGAGCTGAAGCGCTGTTTTTGCTTTACTGATGCAAGGCAGCACTTCACCCGGTTGAAGAAATGCCATAGCAAAGCCAACATATTCCACCGAACCACTGGTTAATTTGCAGCGACAGGCGCCACAGTGTCCATCACGGCAATTGTATTCGGGCTCTAAGCCGGCTTTCTCCATGGTTTCCAATAACGTATCTGATGTATTGGATTCAATCACTAAATGTTTGTTGATTTTGACCGCTGCCATTACAGTTCGAAGCCCTCAAAGTCATCAGAGCTGATTTCGTTATCAATTTGACCGACTAAATAAGAACTGATTTCTGCTTCTTGTGGCGCGACTTGCACGTTATCTGACGACAACCAAGCATTGATCCAAGGAATTGGGTTCGTTGTCGCTTCTGGATAAGCGGCTTCTAGGCCCACTGCCTGCATACGAATATTGGTAATATATTCAACATACTGACACAAGATATCCTTGTTCAGGCCAATCATAGAGCCATCTTTGAAAAGATATTCCGCCCATTCTTTTTCTTGCTCGGCCGCTTCTTTAAAGATATCAAAACATTCTTGCTTGGCTTCTTCTGCAATTTGTAGGAATGAGAAGTCATCCATACCATTGCGAAGTAGGTTCAACATATGCTGTGTCCCTGTGAGATGCAGTGCTTCATCACGGGCGATCAATTTAATGATTTTGGCATTGCCTTCCATCAGTTCACGTTCAGCAAAGGCAAAGGAACAGGCAAAGCTGACATAGAAGCGAATAGCTTCGAGCGCGTTGACTGACATCAAGCACAAATACAACTGTTTTTTCAAGCCATTCAGACTGACCGTTACTTCTTTGCCATTGATGTTGTGGGTACCTTCACCATAGCGATGGTAATCATTGGACAGCGTGATAAGTTCATCGTAGTACTTGGAAATATCCCCAGCACGTTTGACGATATATTCGTTTTCGACAATGTCATCAAACACGAGAGCAGGATCGTTAACAATATTACGAATGATATGTGTGTAAGAGCGAGAGTGAATGGTTTCTGAGAAAGACCAGGTTTCAATCCACGTTTCCAATTCTGGCAGCGACACCAACGGCAATAAAGCCACGTTTGGACTGCGACCTTGGATTGAATCGAGCAAGGTTTGGTATTTCAAGTTCGAGATGAAAATGTGCTTTTCATGCTCAGGTAACTTAGCGTAATCGATTCGATCAGAAGAGACGTCGACTTCTTCTGGACGCCAGAAGAATGACAGTTGTTTCTCGATCAGTTTTTCAAAAATTTCATATTTTTGTTGGTCATAACGCGCCACGTTGACAGGTTGACCTAAGAACATGGGTTCTTTCAACTGGTTATTTTTAATCTGTGTAAAAGTACTATAAGCCATGTCACTTCATCCGTTATGCATCTTTACCAACCAGTATGTGAGTAAAGACGTGAGAATTTATAGGTTAATGCTCGAATGGAGCAGGGGAGACACACTACCATGTGCTCCCCTTTGAGTTCTTGTCGAATACGGTTAAATCTTACAACCGCCGCCAGCACAATCGTCATCTTGAGGTTGCACCGCATCGTTTTGGGCATCTGATGCGCCATCACGAGTGTTATGGTAGTACAGCGTTTTGACACCATATTTATACGCAGTGAGCAGATCTTTGAGTAACTGCTTCATTGGTACTTTACCTGAGCCATACACACTTGGATCATAGTTAGTGTTCGCTGAAATCGATTGGTCAACGAATTTCTGCATGATACCAACAAGGTGTAAATAGCCGTCATTACCGCGGATATTCCACAGTAACTCGTAATTGTCTTTGTACTTGCTGTACTCAGGCACCACCTGCTTAAGGATACCATCTTTCGATGCTTTGACCGAGACGAAGCCACGTGGTGGCTCAATACCATTGGTGGCATTCGAGATTTGTGACGAGGTCTCTGACGGCATTAATGCAGTTAACGTCGAGTTACGTAAGCCGTGGGTCATAATATCCTGACGTAGCGTGTCCCAGTCGTAATGCAGCGATTCATCACAAATCGCATCCAAGTCTTTCTTGTACGTGTCGATTGGCAATTTGCCTTGAGCGTACGTTGTTTCATGGAACGATGGGCAACGACCGCGTTCTTTTGCTAGCTCCAGCGATGCTTTGAGCAAGTAATACTGAATGGCTTCAAAGGTACGATGGGTCAGAGCCAATGCACTGTCATCTGAGTATTTCACGCCATTTTTGGCTAAGTAATACGCATAGTTAATCACACCCACACCCAGTGTGCGGCGGTTCATGGTTGAAACGCGTGCAGCGGGTAGAGGGTAGTCTTGATAGTCGAGTAACGAGTCGAGTGCGCGTACAACAAGATCTGAGAGCTCTTCGAAATCATCCAGAGAGTGTATCTCACCAAGGTTGAATGCGGAGAGCGTACACAGTGCAATTTCGCCTTGATCATCTTCGACGTTTGATAGCGGTTTGGTCGGTAGAGCCACTTCCAAACATAAGTTGGACTGACGTACTGGCGCGACTTTCTCATCAAATGGGCTGTGCGTGTTACAGTGGTCGACGTTTTGAATATAGATTCGACCGGTTGAAGCACGTTCTTGCATCAACAATGAGAATAAATCGACCGCTTTGACGGTTTCTTTCTTAATCGCAGGATCGTTTTCGTATTGAACATATAGACGTTCAAATTCGTCCTGGTCTTGGAAGAAAGCATCGTACAGACCGGGTACATCAGAAGGTGAGAAGAGTGAGATATTGCCGCCATCAACCAGACGTTGATACATCAACTTATTCAACTGTACGCCGTAGTCCATGTGACGAACACGGTTCTCTTCCACACCACGGTTGTTTTTCAGCACTAATAGAGATTGCGCTTCGCCGTGCCATAGTGGATAGAATACTGTTGCGGCGCCACCACGAACCCCACCTTGTGAGCAGCATTTCACTGACGTTTGGAAGTACTTATAAAATGGGATACAACCAGTATGGAAAGCTTCACCGCCACGAATTTCTGACCCTAATGCACGAATGCGACCCGCGTTAATACCGATGCCAGCACGTTGTGACACGTAACGCACGATGGAACTTGCTGTGGCATTGATCGAGTCAAGGCTATCGCCACATTCAATTAATACACAAGAACTGAATTGGCGTGTTGGAGTACGCACCCCAGACATGATCGGGGTAGGTAATGAAATTTTGAACGTCGATGTCGCATCATAAAAACGTTTGATGTAGTCCAAACGCGTTTCTTTCGGGTAGTTTTCGAATAAGCAGGCTGCGACCAACATGTACAAGAACTGCGCGCTTTCGTAGATTTGACCTGTCACGCGGTTTTGAACGAAGTATTTTCCTTCTAATTGTTTCACTGCCGCATACGAGAAGTTCAAATCGCGGTTGTGATCAATGTAGGAATCAAGAATATCAAATTCTTCTTCTGTGTAGTCTTCAATCAGATGTTTGTCGTACTTACCCAGTTCCACCATTTTAGTGACTTGATCGAAAAGTCGTGGTGGCTGGTACTCACCATAGGCTTTCTTGCGTAAATGGAAAATGGCAAGACGTGCAGCCAAATACTGATAATCAGGACTCTCTTCTGAGATAAGATCAGCTGCAGATTTGATGATGGTTTCATGAATATCAGAAGTAGTGATGCCTTCATAGAACTGAATATGAGCGCGAAGTTCTACTTGAGAAACTGAAACATTAGTTAAACCTTCTGCCGCCCATGTGATTACGCGGTGAATCTTATCTAAGTTGATTTTTTCTGTACGGCCATCACGCTTAGTGACAGTGAGTTCTTGGTTCATTCTGCTTTATTTCCCTAATGAAACTGAAAAAACGGCATTATGCGTTTGAATGCTTGCTAATGCCGCTTTCTTCAAAAAAGCTCACCCTATATCTAGTGGGTCAAAACACTATATGTAGGGGTCTGTATGTTTTCGTATTACAAGATAGTGCTATTGAGGGGCTATTGCAAGCCTGAGATCTTGGACAATTTGTGGATAACTCGACAAACAAAAAAAAACGGTTAGTAATCGCTAACTGAGAACAAACGGTTAGGATTGGAGCGAGAATTTTGCTTTCCTGTAATCGATTTATTATCGACCAAATCAAAAAAAAATCGCTTGATCTTTCCTTCAAAAACGCTCTCGATAATTTGTTGGATAAACCAACAACGATTGCTCAAATCCGCGCCTTTCTACGTTTTGTAGAGACGCGCGCGGATTCAGCGCTGAGTCATGACTGATTAAGAAGCGCGAGTGTGCACAATATAATTCACATCCACATTACGACCCAAGCGATAGGTATCCGTTAATGGGTTGTAGAGCAAGCCAGTGATGCCCTGTGATTGCAGAGAGGTATTATCGACCATCGACATCAGTTCCGATGGACGGATAAATTTATTATGATCGTGAGTATTGTTGGGCACGATTTTCAAGAGTTTTTCTGCACCGACAATCGCAAACAGATAGGATTTGAAATTACGGTTGAGTGTTGAGAAAAAAACGTCACCGCCGGGTTTCACCAGTTCACAGCAGGCGCTGATCACGGACTGTGGGTCTGGGACGTGTTCTAACATTTCCATGCACGTCACCACATCATAATGATGGCGATGCGTGGTTGCATGATCTTCAATGGTGCTTTGAATGTAAGACAGTTGGGTCCCAGTTTCGAGTGCGTGTAAGCGAGCCACTTCTAAGGGTTCTTTACCCATATCTAAACCCGTGACGTCGGCGCCTTCTTTCGCCATACTTTCTGCCAAGATGCCACCACCGCAGCCCACATCCAGTACCGTTTTGCCAAAGAGTCCGTTTGCCTTGTCCATCACATACTGTAGCCTTAATGGATTAATCTGGTGTAAGGGCTTGAATTCGCCGTTTAAATCCCACCAGCGTGAAGCCATATCTTCAAATTTTTTAATTTCGAGCGGATCAACATTCTGTGATTGTGTCATGGGAGCCTACTAATCGTTTATCGCCATTGAATAAGGAGAGGGTATTATAACTTTCCGGTGCAAGTTTCCTAGCGGTTGGCTCATATTCTTGCTTAGGTGATGTTTTTTTGTTCGATGGTGGTGGGCGGAACTGAAGATCGGTGTTTTTATCATCAACCACAGTGGACTTCATATCACATGCTAATAAAAGGACAGGGAAAGTAATGCCGAAGTTTCGATTTTTGTGTTATATTTTTTCACCTTATACGTATCAATTATATTCAGACAAAATAATGATTGGGTGTTTAAGGACTGATGAGTCGTGAAACCCGCCTTACTTTCGGTTCTGAATATACCGATCAAACTATAGAGGGATAATGGCTCTATGAGCGATCTTGCTAAAGAGATCACGCCCATCAACATTGAGGACGAGCTTCGCGGTTCATACCTCGACTATGCGATGTCAGTTATCGTTGGTCGTGCTCTTCCTGATGTGCGTGATGGCCTAAAACCAGTACACCGTCGTGTGCTATTTGCAATGAATGTACTGGGAAATGACTGGAATAAACCTTATAAAAAATCCGCCCGTGTGGTCGGAGACGTAATTGGTAAGTATCACCCACACGGGGATACCGCGGTATATGACACGATTGTGCGTATGGCACAGCCTTTCTCACTGCGTTATATGCTGGTGGATGGCCAAGGTAACTTTGGTTCGATCGATGGTGACTCAGCGGCGGCTATGCGTTATACGGAAGTCCGTATGGCCAAAATGGCGCATGAGCTATTGGCTGATCTAGACAAAGATACTGTTGATTATGTTGATAACTATGACGGTACGGAACGCATTCCAGCGGTGCTACCAACGAAAATTCCAAACCTACTGGTCAACGGTTCGTCTGGTATTGCTGTCGGTATGGCGACCAATATTCCGCCTCATAACTTGAACGAAGTGGTAAGTGGCTGTCTTGCTTACATCGATAATGAAGACATCACTATTGATGAGTTGATGGAATACATTCCTGGCCCAGATTTCCCGACAGCGGCGATGATCAGTGGGCGTAAAGGGATTGTGGATGCTTACAAAACAGGACGCGGTAAGATTTACATGCGTTCTAAGGCGAATATCGAAGCGGACAAGCATGGTCGCGAAACCATTATTGTCACTGAGATTCCCTACCAAGTGAACAAAGCGCGGTTGATTGAGAAAATTGCTGAGCTGGTGAAAGATAAAAAAGTCGAAGGCATTAGCGCTCTGCGTGATGAATCCGACAAAGAAGGTATGCGCATTGTTATCGAATGTAAGCGTGATGCGGTAGGTGAAGTTGTTCTAAACAACCTTTATACCAATACGCAATTGCAAACGACATTCGGCATTAACATGGTGGCATTGAACGAAGGCCAACCGCAGCTGTTTAATTTAAAAGACATGCTGAAGTGCTTCGTTAACCACCGTCGTGAAGTCGTCACGCGTCGTACGGTTTACGAACTGCGTAAAGCGCGCGATCGTGCTCATATCTTGGAAGGGTTAGCGTTAGCGCTTGCCAATATCGATGAAGTGATTGAGCTGATTCGTCAAGCAGCAACACCAGCAGAAGCGAAAACTGGCTTAATTTCCCGTGGTTGGGAATTGGGTCATGTTGCCAGCATGCTAGAGCGTGCCGGTGATGAAGGTACGGCTCGCCCAGCTTGGTTAGAACCAGAGTTTGGTATTCGTGATGGTATGTATTACCTCACGGAGCAACAAGCGCAAGCGATTCTTGAATTGCGTTTGCACCGTCTAACCGGTCTAGAACATGAAAAAATTCTAGAAGAATATAAAGGCCTATTAGACCAAATCGCTGAGTACTTACATATTCTGGCCAGCACGGAACGTTTGATGGAAGTGATTCGTGAAGAGCTGGAAATTGTTCGTGACAATTTCGGTGATGAACGTCTGACAGAAATCACCGCAGCGAGCCATGATATTGACATGGAAGAGCTGATTGCTCGTGAGAATGTTGTTGTGACGTTGTCACATGAAGGCTATGTGAAATACCAAATCCTGAGTGATTATGAAGCGCAACGTCGTGGTGGTCGTGGTAAGAGTGCCACCCGCATGAAAGACGAAGACTTTATTGAGCGTCTTCTGGTTGCGAATACTCATGACAATATTTTGTGTTTCTCAACACGAGGTAAAGCTTATCGCTTGAAAGTTTATCAACTGCCGCATGCGACTCGTACGGCCCGTGGTAAACCGATCGTGAATATTTTACCGCTTGAGCCAGAAGAGCGCATTACGGCCATTCTTCCGGTGAGTGAATATTCTGAAGATCACTACATCTTTATGGCAACCAGCGATGGTACCGTGAAGAAAACCTCGTTAGATCAGTTCTCTAACGTGCGTAAGAACGGTTTGATCGCTGTTAACTTACGTGACGAGGATTCACTGATTGGTGTCGATATTACGCATGGCGATAATGACATCATGCTGTTCTCGGCATCCGGTAAAGTGGTTCGCTTTAACGAAAGCCACGTGCGAGCAATGGGACGGACGGCATCGGGTGTACGTGGTATGAAGTTACCAGAAGGTGACCATGTCATGTCGTTGATTGTGCCGCATACCGAGGGTGATATTCTGACCGTGACACAAAACGGTTACGGTAAACGGACGCAACTTGCCGAATACCCAGCGAAGAGCCGTGCCACTCAAGGTGTGGTTTCTATCAAAGTCTCTGAGCGTAATGGCTCGGTCGTTGGTGCCGTTCAGGTTGATGAGCGTGATGAATTCATGATGATCACTAATGCGGGAACGTTAGTGCGTACTCGTGTTGATGAAGTCAGCCAAGTGGGTCGTAATACGCAAGGCGTTACTCTGATTCGTACGTCGGAAGGCGAAGATGTGGTTGCGTTGCAACGCATCGAAGAAATCGCAGAAGAAGATTTACCGGTAGAGAGTGATGAGTCAGTGACACCCGTCGACGCGCAAACATCAGCAGATGATGTGAGTGACTCTGACCAAGCCGTCGATAATGATGACGACGTTGATTCCGATGAGTCTTAATATAGATTGATCGTTATTATGAACGTGAAAAAGCCGAAGATGATCTTCGGCTTTTTTTTTGCCTGCATCGGCTAATCAATACCTTACGGTTGATCGATGATGGGGTCTCATCAGTCACAAGGTGTTAACGATCAAAGGCGAGTCGATTTGGATCCTTTTCAGAAAAAGACGTTAGGTTTCTTATAATGATAAGTGTCTACAATCGTTAATTTTTTTCTCTGTTTCACCTTTCTTTTTCTATACTTAATAAATAAACAGCGCTCTGCACTGGTGACTGGGATGTGAGTTCATGCTTACTGAGGGGGAGCATTGTCACGATAAACCTATTTTTTGTGACTTTTGTCCCAAAGACATTGTTTATTTGGCATGAATAAATGAAAAATGGTATTATTTTTGAGACTTAAGTAAAGTTTATGGGGAATGGCATTGGAACAAGAAGCAATTATTCAATTAAAACAGGATTTCTATAAGCGCATAAGTTTGCTACAGGCGAATGCGATGCCTCAATGTAAACCAACCTTATCGTTTTTGACGCAAGAAGAGTTAAAAGAACTCGAACAAGTTTGGATTGAATTGACCATGTGGAAGAACAATCAGCGTCATTGATCGCTGCATCATTCTATTGCCCCATAGATAAACCCGATATTGCCAGTATCGAGTTTTTTTGTTGTTGTCGTATCGCGTTGACTGGCTGCTGACCATTGAAAACCCGTATTTTTGCCCCCATAGTAAGACTAACAAAAAATAGAAATTGTCTGCGTGTTTCGCTAAGATGCAGCAACAATGAATAAAGTGAGTAAAGATATGGCGGAAGTAAGAGCCAGAGTCGACTTAAAAGTCGGCGCTAACAGCAATATTGATGCTGAAATTTTATCATTTCGTGGTTTAAATACGGACAAGGAACATGTTGCATTAATATTTAAACACGCGGATCAACAAGCGGTTCCTCTCGTGCGTATGCACTCTGAATGTTTAACGGGGGATGTCTTCCATTCTTCTCGTTGTGATTGTGGTGAACAACTGGATGAAACGCTCGCGAAA
Source organism: Vibrio zhugei (assembly GCF_003716875.1). Classification (NCBI taxonomy): domain Bacteria; kingdom Pseudomonadati; phylum Pseudomonadota; class Gammaproteobacteria; order Vibrionales; family Vibrionaceae; genus Vibrio; species Vibrio zhugei. The sequence goes on from NZ_CP033078.1 coordinate 1,334,657, forward strand.
ATGGGGAATACCGGCGGTATCATATTGTATTTACGCCAAGAAGGGCGAGGTATTGGTTTGTACAATAAAATCGATGCTTACAAGTTACAAAGCGAAGGGATGGATACCTATCAAGCGAACAACCATTTAGGCTTTCCGGATGATCTGCGTGATTTCTCTGAAGCGGCTCAAATGTTACAGGCACTGAATGTCGATAAAATTCGTTTAGTCACCAACAATCCTAAAAAAATTCATGACCTCAAAGAATTCGGTATTGAGATTGTCGATGTGGTGCATACGAGTGCTCATATTAAAGACGGTAATGAAGAGTATTTAAAAGCAAAGGTCTCACACGGCCATCATCAGCTCAAGCTCACTTAATGCAATTCCTTCCGATATGAAAGCTCCAGTCGCCACTGGAGCTTTTTTATTATATCTCGCCTAATCATTGATTTAATTAGTGTAATAATGGGTAACGGGAGTGCGCAAAGAGAAAAACTTTGCCATACTCTTTAAGCGATACACAGTGACGGATGTCCGTAATGATCAAATTGATAGCCTGTTGTTTCTTTGTTGCCACTCTGTGCTTTTCCCATACGTTATATGCACAAAGCCTGAACGCATTTGTGCAACGCGGCTGGATTTCACCGAAAGAGCCGATTACGTATTTTCTCGAGTACCCAACGCGACTTGAACAAATTTATACGCATAATCAGTTTCAGCGTTTATGGCAGAATCGGCAAGATAGGCAAGCGCTCGATATGCAACTGGCCTTAATTCAAGAGGCCAGAGTCAGCCCTTTATTCGACCGCCAGCGTAAGTATTTGCGTCTCTATGAATCTCGCCGGGATTGGCAACGCTATGATGTACTTGCAACGGATACGTTACTGCTTTACTTGCAGTATGCACATTATGCGCCGATGCGGGGGCAATACTGGTTTTTTAAGCGGCCGTTAAACGCGCCGTTACCCCCACCGAGCGCCTCTGTTATTGCAGACGTTCAGCAGGCTGGCGCCGATTTGACTCTGACTCAATTGATCCTCAGTGCGACGCCAAAACGCGATGCTTACTGGCAGTTGGTCTCCGCTTATCGCTTTTTGTCGCAGCATAACGAGGAGACGATTCCAGTTTTCCATTTAGAGGGTCGTTTGAATCAGGAACTGACACCGCTACAGAAAAGGACACTGGTTGGGCGATTAGCATTAGTCAATATTGATGTTAGCGATATTGATCGTCATTCATCCCATGTTGGTCAGCCGTTAGACACTGCCATCAAGACATTCCAAAACATGCATGGACTGAAGGTGAGTGGACAGTTAGACAGAGCCACGTTGCGATGGTTGAATATGCCCATCGTTCAGCGACGTTATCTATTGGCCGTCAATGCCGAACGCATACGACTATGGGCAGATACGGCAGCATCCTATGTACAAGTTAATATTCCTGCTTATCACATGCAATATTGGTATCAGGGACATTTGGCATTTGAATCGAATGTCATTGTAGGGCGTGAGAGCCGACCAACACCGATAATGAATACGCGTTTGCAAACCGTGGTATTTAATCCCACTTGGAATGTTCCTTATCGTATTATGATGGACGACATTTTACCTAAAATGCAGCGCGACCCGCATTATTTAGACTCCCATCAGCTAGAGGTCATTCACAGTTGGCGAAATCCGACGCCGGTCGAACCTCAATCGATTGACTGGCAGCACGTTGACGCGTCACAGACGTTTCCTTATCGCTTACGTCAAAAAGCGGGCCGTCATAATTCTCTTGGTGAATATAAGTTTGTTACGCCCAATCGCCGAGCGATTTATTTACACGATACCCCACATAAGTATTTGTTTGCTCGCCAACAACGCGCCTTAAGCTCAGGATGTGTCAGAGTGGAACATGCTAAGCAGTTTGCACAAGTGTTAATGAAACAGCCCGGAGCAAAGTCTTCTGCCGATACTCAACCGCAGGATGCATTGGCTGCGAATCGGCGGGTGCGTTTGCAGCACTCTATTCCGGTACAACTGATTTATCAAACGGCATGGTATGCCAAGGGTGAGGTTCATTACCGTGCAGACATTTATCAGCACGATCGTCTACCAGAGCCACGAACCTCAGCGGCTGCTTGGCAGGATGTGTCGGCTCGCTTGTCAAAATAAAGCCACAGTGTCATAGTAACAAACAATACGAATAGCTAAGGTTTTAACGTTTATGTCTCTACAATATCAAGTGGTTCCAGTCACGGCTTTTGCACAGAACTGTTCAATCGTATGGTGCGATGAAACGATGGAAGGCATTGTGGTGGATCCGGGGGGCGATGCGCAGCAGCTCGCGACGATTGTCGAGCAACTGAACGTAAAAGTGGTCAAGATTGTGCTGACTCATGGTCACTTGGATCATGTCGGGGGCACGCAGGAGTTGGTCCAACGATTGGGTTCAATGCCGATTATTGGACCACATCAAGCGGATACGTTTTGGTTAGAAGGCATGGCGCAGCAATGTCAAATGTTTGGCTTTGAACCCGTTTCGCCGTTTTTGCCCGACCAATGGCTACAAGACGGTGACCGCGTGTCCTTTGGTCAAGAAACGTTATCTGTGTATCATACGCCAGGACATACCCCAGGACATGTGGTTTTATTTAGTGAGAGTCATCGATTATTGATTGTGGGTGATGTTCTATTTAACGGCAGTATTGGCCGCACAGATTTTCCTCAAGGAGACTTTAATCAGCTAGTGCATTCGATTAAAACCAAGCTGTGGCCACTGGGTAACGATGTCACTTTTCTACCGGGACATGGGCCTAAATCCACCATTGGTCAGGAGAGAGCGAGCAATCCCTTTGTCGGCGATGAAGTACCGCTGTAGCGCTTTATGTGGACTCTGGCTCGGCGGCGGCAAGATACCGCCGAGCCAATCCTACAAACTCTTCAGGACTGCGATCTAAGTCCGATGCAGACACATACACATCATACCCATGAAACTCCCTCTGATAGCGCATACGGTTGGCTAACATTCCCATGAGACCCGCATATCGATGTCCATGTTCATCATAATAGGGCTCTGAATCCAGCAGAATATCTTCTAAAGCATACTGAGGATGACGTTTGACGCCAAGATACAATAAGGAACGTTGATCCATAAGAATATCACTGGCGATCCGTGGACAAATACTCTGTAAATAGGGCGGATAGTGTTTTAAACGAATGCCAACCCAAGGGAGCGGTTCTCTCCAGCCATCGGCACGTACGTCTTGACAAATATCAATCCGACTAATGTTATTCCACTTAACGACCCATCCGCCTTTGGCGAGATGTTGTTGAAGATGCGTGGCGGTGAGGGTGTACTGGACTCGACTGCTGATTAATAGCCAGTAACTCACTCCCCAAAGCAAACTGACTAATACTGCGACTGCGATAGCAATCGGTAAGGTAGGCGAAAACATGATGGCAACCAGCGCGACAATGACGCCCGCTAGACTGAGTAATCTAAAGCTTTTAGAGCTGGTATCCCATGTATGATTATGAAGATGTAAGGTTTGCATAAAGGTTCTTCGTCATTTGTAAAGCCAATTTTAGTGCCATGGATTTTAGTTAATAAATCGCCAACTAATGGACAAATAATAGCCGCTTGTCGGTGAAACGGCGCTTTTTTATCGGGAAGTGATGCCCGCCACTACAAAAGACAGTGATTATTTGGTATAAAGCGCGCTTCAATTTTCACCACTGCCCCACGCAGTGAAATGGAGACATACTCAATGAGACTTGCTCATAAGCGTAAAGTGCAGTCTAAACTGCAAAAGCGTATGAAAGCGATTGTGGCGAACCTATCTTCGACACCGAAAGCTTCGACACCGAAAGCGGATACATCAGCGAAGGTTGAGCCTGTAGCAAAGAAAGCGGCGATGGTAACACCTAAAAAAGAGCGTGTTGCTCAACCAGCAGAAGTAACCGTAACACTGACGCCTAAACAGCAACAAGTGTTAGATATTGTCGTTGCGAATGCCAATGGTATCAATCCAAAATCCATCGGTCTAGCGGCAGGTCAAGAAGACACAAAAGCGGCTTCTTGGGCGACTGGTGCACTGAAAAAACTCCTTCAAGAAGAGCTTGTTACCAAAGAACAGCTCAGTGGAAATAAAGTTATTTATAAAGCGGTATAAGTGACGTTAAGTGAATAACCTTACCAGTATTAAAAAGGCCCTGAACGAATTCAGGGCCTTTTTAATTGTGGAAACAGACAAACCTTAGACACTTTTAGAAATACTGCCTAGCTCTAGCATCGGGGCCACATCCATATTTTCTGCATTCATCATCGTCGACAAGCGTTGCACAGATGACAGCAATAAGGTTTGCTCCCATTCGTCCAGTTTATGGAATCGCTCGACAAAGTTATCTTGTAACGGCTGTGGCGCTTTGGCAAGAATCTCTTGACCAGACTCGGTTAAGTACGCATGGACTTTGCGCTTGTCCGATTGGCTGCGAGTACGTGTAACGTACCCATTACGCTCTAATCGGTCCAAGATGGTGGTGGCGGTCGCTTGGCTCATGTTCGTATGCTTGGATAACTCACGGATAGTGACCTGCCCAAGTTTTTCGATAGAGCGCATTAAAATCAATTGCGGTCCCGTCAAACCAGCATGTTTACTTAATTGTTTTGAATGTAAGTCGATGGCTCGGATGATCTGGCGAATGGCGACCAGAACTTCTTCATGTTTTTCCAATTTTTTGTGTCCGAAAGAGAATGGTTGTACTTAGCGGGGACAATAGCGCACTTACCAACGGTTGAAAAGTGTTGATGTCATACTTTTTTTTATCCTCGATCATGGGCATTTTTATATAAATGTAAAGTTGTGAAATATTTAGTAGGCAAATCATTATTATGCGTCATGTTGAACAGTAAATGTACTAAATTGAGCGTTTGTCGAGCTTTTTCCATTTTAATGAGTAATTTATTAGACTGTAATTTATGATTATGTATAATCATTGGCCTGATGAGTGCATAGTAAATAAATCGAACACGAAATAAATGCTGATGGATTAGGCATGCAAAGCGTTCGTGTTCGTTACTATCATACTCAATCAAGAACTATCTATATAGAGAGGTCAAATGAAGAAGAGTATTGATAAATACAGTATTGATAATACCGACTATACGGTAGGACAAGATAATGTCCAAAAGTGGGGTTTTGATGTACATAACCCAGTTTTCGGAGTAAGTGCTGGCTTAATCCTGATTTTCTTAGTGGCAACGCTACTGTCAGATGCGGATACTGCGAAAAGTGTGTTGAATGGGATTAAAGGGCAAATCATTGATAATTTTGATGTTCTCTTCATGTGGGCAGGGAACTTTTTTATCGTCTTTTGCTTAGCAATGATTGTGTTGCCTTACGGTCGGATCCGTCTCGGTGGTAAAGATGCCGCACCTGAACATTCTTTCTTTTCATGGTTATCCATGTTGTTTGCTGCGGGCATGGGTATTGGTCTGATGTTTTGGAGTGTTGCCGAGCCTGCTGGTTACTACACTGGCGCCTATGGTACTCCTTTAGATGTGACAGCGAATACCCCGGAGGCCGCAAAATTGGCTTTGGGTGCAACCATGTTCCACTGGGGATTACATCCTTGGGCCATTTATGGCGTTATGTCGCTGTCTCTTGCGTTTTTCTGCTATAACAAAGGTCTACCACTTTCTATCCGTTCTATATTTTTCCCTGTTTTAGGTGATAGAGCTTGGGGATGGGCCGGTCACATTGTTGATATTCTCGCTGTGATTTCCACTTTGTTTGGTTTAGCAACATCATTAGGTTTAGGCGCGCAGCAAGCGGCAAGTGGCCTGCATCACGTGTTTGGTTTTAAAGATGGTATCAGTCTACAAATCATCGTGATTGTTGGTGTCACTCTGCTGGCAACCATTTCAGTGATTCGAGGCATTGACGGTGGGGTGAAAGTCATCTCTAACATCAATATGATTCTGGCTTTCCTTTTGCTCTTTGTGGTTGCATTTATTGGCTATGATGTCACCTTCGCTGCGATCCCAGAAACCTTAGTCTCTTATATCCAAAATATCGTGGCACTAAGTAACCCGCATGATCGCCCTGATGAAACTTGGTTGAAAGCATGGACTATCTTCTATTGGGCTTGGTGGATTTCATGGTCACCATTCGTGGGGATGTTTATTGCTCGAGTATCACGTGGACGGACTGTTCGTCAGTTTATGACGGCTGTCTTGATTGTCCCAACAGCTGTGACACTGGTATGGATGTCAGTATTCGGTGGGCTTGCCATTGATCAAATCATCCATCATGTCGGCGTATTAGGCGATAAAGGTGTGACTAATGTCTCTCTTGCGATGTTTGAGATGTTTGATGCGCTTCCTTACGGAACGGTGCTGTCCATCATTGGTGTTGTGTTAGTGCTGGTCTTCTTTATTACGTCTTCAGATTCAGGCTCATTGGTTATCGATAGCATCACGGCGGGCGGGAAGCTCGATGCACCAATACTGCAGCGGGTATTTTGGGCTGTATTGGAAGGTGCGATTGCCATTGCATTGTTATGGATTGGCGGAAGTAACGCTGTACAAGCTATGCAGGCAGCGGCCATTTGTACGGCGCTACCGTTCACGATTATTTTATTATTGATGTGTTTCAGTCTCGTGAAGGGAATGAATACGGAAGAATATTAACTATCAATGGTTGGTTTAAATCGTTTCAAGGGCTGAGTTTATGACTCAGCCCTTTTTTATTCCGCCGTTGCGCCCCTTGATTTTCCCATTCGCCATGCTTACTGTGTATTAAGTAAATAACGAGTGTTATTTTTAGGTAAAAAATAAGCCAGCTAACGGTAAAAAATAGTGTCGTAACTCGGACAATTATGGAATGATAGCAATAAGTTTACTTACTATGAGACTGATGTCGTTATGAGTTTATCGTTGAAACAAAAATTAATTGCCGTGAGCATTGCGATGCTCGCTATTATGGCCATTGCCTTGATTTGGATTGCTGCTGCCAAATTAAAAACAGAAACTCAAAATAGTGTCCAGGTGAGAGCTCAGACTGTTTCACAAAGTGCGGAGAAAGGAATTTCCGACTGGATCAGTCAACGAGTCGCGTTAATTAAAGCGCTGAAAGATAATACTCAAGCCGAAGACATAGAACCCTTCCTTGTGCAAGCAAGAAAAGCTGGGGATTTTGATGATGTGTATTTTGGCACGAGTCAAGGCGACATGCTACGTTCTCACCCTGAAAGAAACAGTGCAGGGTATGATCCTCGAGTACGTGGCTGGTATAAAAGTGCCACTCAGGCTAATAAAATGGTGTTGACCTCAGCTTATCGTGATGCTGCGACCAACGAGCTATTGGTGACGCTTGCGACGCCTATCCATCACACGGGTGGCCGTGAGGGCGTGTTAGCTGGCGACGTGCTCATTGCGCAGTTGGTCAATAATGTGATTAGCTTGGATATTGGTAAAAATGCCTCCGCCTCGTTAATAGACAGTCAAAATGGAACCATTCTCGCGACCCAAAAAGCAGAAAACATTCTTAAGCCAGTGAGCGCTTTGGATGACGATCTGTCCATGAACAGTATTGAAAAAGCCATGCAAAGTGGTCAGTTGGCCCAATTTGATATTAATGGTCAAGAGAAACTGCTGTATTTTTCTAAAGTCCCTAATACGCACTGGATTCTCATGCTGAAACTCGATAAAGAAACTGAGTTTGCATTGTATTACAGTATGTTAAATCAACTGATTATCACGGGTATTGTGATCACCATTATTATGTTGTTTGCCGTTGCCTATGTGGTAAGTGTGCTAACCAAGGATCTGCTGCGTGTTTCCAGTGCGTTGGAAGAGATTGCTTCTGGCGAAGGCGATCTGACTCAACGCTTGACCGTATCGAGTCACGATGAGGTGGGGAAACTTGCGTCTAATTTCAACGTGTTTGTTAGTAACATGCACAGCATGATGATGACATTAAGAGGTATTTCTCAGAGTTTACATAGCCAATCGACGACGACCGCAGCTCATGCTGCAAATCGTAGCGAGCGCATTCGCGTGCAGCAAGATGAAATCAATATGGTCGCCACGGCGATTAATGAAATGGCGGCTGCGACTCATGAAATCGCTGGCAATGCAGATAACACTGCGAGCAGTTCGAATGAGGCGGTATCCGCGGCGCAACATGGTAGCGATCAAGTGACTAAGACTCAGAGCTCCATCGCACGCTTAGCTGAAGAAGTGGGCGTTGCGACTTCTGTGATTGAGGAGTTGCAAACTCATGCCGATGGCATTAATTCGATTCTATCGACTATCCAAGGGATTGCCGAACAAACCAATTTACTGGCACTCAACGCTGCGATTGAGGCAGCGCGTGCTGGTGAGCAGGGACGTGGATTTGCGGTGGTGGCTGACGAAGTCCGAGTATTAAGTCAGCGTACGCATTCGTCAACAACGGAAATTCAAACCATGATTGAAACCCTGCAAGCGACAACGCATAAAGCCGTTAATATCATGGGTGATAGCCACAAGTTATCCGATACATCGGTAGACGATGCCACCGAAGCGGCCGCCAGTTTAACGCAAATTCAGCAATCGGTTGAGGTGATCAGTGATATGGCAACGCAAATTGCCTCTGCTGCTGAAGAGCAATCCTCGGTGACTTCGGAAATTACGCGCAATACTTCAGGCATTCGTGATGTATCTGAAGAGCTTGCGAAAGAAGCGGGCGAAGCGGCCAAGCAAGCTTCTGAGCTTTCTGCGCTTTCTCATCAATTACAAGAACAAATCGGTCGATTTAAATTGTAATGCTATCCAGCGACGCGCGGCAATTCGTCGAATAACAAAAAACCGGCTCTGCAAGAGCCGGTTTTTTTATGGGAATCACGAGAGACCCGCATGCCGAATCGGTGGTTTACAGCCAGAAATTTTGAATGGGATCATCGGGGGTAAAATGATGAGCCATTTGTGCTTGAAATAACTCCGCCGTGGCTATCGCATCCGTAAGCGCATGGTGGGCAGTATAAGGTGGTAGGTTATAACGCAAGCGAGATTGTCCTAACCGAACAGAGGCGGGACGACGCCCCAGCAGTCGATTCCAAAAACTACCTGACGTTTGCCGTTGAATTCGGGTTTCGATCTCCATTGTGTCAATGACAGGAAACTCTATTCCTTCTTTAATCCGCCTTTTCAGGGCTTTATCGAGCATTATTCTTTCGATCTTCCGAAAGTGTACCACCATGATTTTGCCTTGCATGGACTCGAGTACGTCACTGATAATTTCGGTTAAATCTGGGGCATCCATAATATCATTATGGGTAATACCGTGAATGACCACCGAGTTATCCTGTAACTTTTGGCGGGGGCGTACCGTCCAATGACGAGCGCGATTAAGGTAGACGCGATCAAAGGAAAAGGGGACGATACCGATAGTGATGATCTCATCTTTGTCGGTATTGAGGCCGGTGGTTTCAAAATCCATGGCCAAAAACTCTACCTCGCGCAAAGGCGTGCCTTTTTCTGGTAGCGTGGCAGCATAAAATTGCCGCAATGGTTCATATTTAGCCAGTTTTAGCTTACTACGAAACTTATAAGGCCAATCAATGCTCGGTGCTCCAAATGACTGTATCATGTTCTACCTACTTAAAGCTGCCGCTTGCTTGATAGCGATATTTCAAAAAGTTTTGGGCGTTACTCAAGATCTGGAAAGCATCTTTAAGGTTACGTCGCTCAAAATCGGATAAATTTTCAGGCTCGATGTTGTTATCTGGCTCTTGGCCATTCTCAATATCGATGGCTTGATGGCGAATACGTACCACGGAAATAAACTCTAAGGCATCACGCAAGTCTTGCCCTCGTCCTTTCGGTAGGATACCGGCATCAATAATGTCATCGAGGCGCTCAAATGAGTTTTTGGCGCGTGAGCCAACCGCGAGGGCATGTACTCGGATTAAATCCGCTAATGGCGCAGTGCCTCGTCGCTTTAAGTTGATGGAATTATTGTGCTGGCCATCTTTTTCCATAACGAAATTTTTGAAAAAGCCCAATGGGGGGGTGCGATTGAGCGAGTTACGCGCGAGACAAGCTAAGAAGCGGTTGTTGCGACGAGCTCGGCGAACCACAAATCCATTCAACTGCTCGGCCCATTTCAAGCGGCCATAAACCCCATCTAAATCAAAAAAGATTGAGGCATTGAGCAGCGCTTTGGGATTGGGATTATCAATCCAGTCGGCAAAGCACGCTTCCCATTGACGGCGAGTCATACGCCATTCTGGGTTGGTTGCCATGATATCGCCAGTACAATACGTATAACCACATTGGTTCAGGGCATCGCAAATAAAGCGAGACAGCTTCTCAAAGTACGCACCGTGCTTGTCTTCATCGTAACTGTCATCAAGGATGATCGCATTATCTTGATCGGTCACGACTAACTGCTCGTCACGTCCCATGGAGCCCAGTGCGAGGAAACAGAAGGGGATAGGGGCTGGGCCGAACTCTTCTTCTGCTAACTCAATGATGCGTTGCTTAAAGCTGCGCCCAATGGTGGACATCGCCGTACCGATCATATGTGAGTTCGCGTCTTCGCGAACCATGCGAACAAAGCTTTCTTGTAACTGTGTCGCCACTTGCGCCAGGTCATCGACGGTTTTTTGTTGGTAGATGCTGCTCACCAATAGGAGTGAGTTTTGCGATTCGTAACGCACGATATCGGAAATCTCGATAATACCAATGGGTTTGTTTTCTTTTAAAACCGGAAGGTGATGAACGTTATAACGCAGCATCATTAACATCGCTTCATAGACATACGCATTGTGATCCAATGAAATGACGTCTGTGGTCATGACCTCACTGACGGTACGACTATGATCCATCCCCGTGACCAGAACACGACGACATAAATCGCGGTCGGTAATAATGCCAGCGACAGCTGAACTGTCATCGTCATCGTCGTCGGTACGATTGGGGTCAATGATAAGCACGGAGGACGTATTTTCCTCAGACATCTTGATAGCGGTTTCTTGGATGGTCGCATCCGTGTGCACGAATAAAGGTTCGCCGGCCAATAAACTCGTGACTTTGACGGTAGTTAAATCGTTTTCATCAGTCTGGCTTGATACCGCTTGGCGTAGGCGTGCATTATCTTCTACTTCAACAAAATCGGCGAAGTTGTCATATTCATCATACAGCTTTTGAAATAGAGATACGGGAATGCAGTATACGAGCGTATCTTCAATGGCGGTTACTGGAAAGCGGACTTTATTGTTGGTCAGTAATCCCATTTGACCAAACATGTCGCCTTCGGTTAAGCGATTATAGAGTTCACCTTTTCGGCGATACACTTCCACGACGCCACTGCGAATAATGAATAAGTCTTCGATGTAATCGCCAAAATGGATAATTGGAGTATCTTGTCGATAGTAGGCAATCTCAATTTGTCCGGTGACGTCTGCCAATACTTCTTCTGACAGATCGCTAAACGGAGGGTATTGGCTGAGAAAGGTTATAATTTCTTGTAGCTCAGCATCCATTGAAGGCTCCTTATAATAACGTGTTGTTTTGTATATCTTCAGTGTCACGGTTTGCCAATGGCTGAATACATCATTTTACACTAAAACACGGCGCTGCGCTGTGTTGTGACGCGCGTTGAGAGACATTGAGACCAAGACCTGACACTGAGAGCACCGGAAGAGAAAAAAAGCCAGCATAGGGCTTAATGCTTGTAAGTTAAGAGGCATTTAACATCTTTTAGAAGGCCTGGTCGCATAGCGACTGGGCCTTCTTTTTACTGCTCTTGGATAGCTTCGTTCTCTCCTTTCTGGCAGCGTAAAACTCTCAGCCATATCTAAGATGTAATTCATCACCTCCGGGACCCTTCCCGGTGCCACTGACGGCAGTTGCTGTAATTGCCCTATTAAGAACAACGAAGCTTGTTTGAACCCTATCTGGTAAGGCATGACCTTGTTTTGATCGTAAGCCATTTGGCACATCAAGAACCTAAGTAAGTTGTAAGCCAGCAGCATGCCCCATAATTCTTGTTCTACTAGCTCAGGCTTTTTACTTCTTAGGGTTAGGGTGTTTTGCAGCATATATTGCTTCATTTCTCGATAACCAAGTTCGATTTCCCACCGATGGCTATATAGCTCGGCTATGTCTTGCCCTGGGTAACGCAAGGGATCTGTCATTGAGGTTAATAACCGAACTTCCTTCCCCTTTATCGTCTTGGTGATTAATCGAGCCTCGAGTGTTTCTGGTGCATCGTGCCACTTCTTCTTCGCTTGTGGGGATAGCGTTAACTCAACCAGCTCTTGACCACGTCCTAATTGGCGAAGTGTCGTGTATTGCGCCCCTTTACGCATGGGAATTAGCCAATGTCTTTCTGTCCCTGTTGTCTGCCAACGGTGTAAAAGCCCTAGCGCATAAAAACCTCTATCGAAGATAGTCAGGCTATTATCTGGTGATTGCTCTATGAGCTCCGTTGTTAGGTCCACTTCACTTGTTGATGTGGAATCGAACGAAGCGCTATTTAGAAGATGACTAGTCAGTTCCATGTGGCAGACCATGCGCACTTGAGGATATTCGGACGAGCACTTTTGATTCCGAGTCCGACTGAATGTCTCACCGTTTTCTTTCGTATCTGGCGTTCGCCAGACGACGCCGTCGACAGCATGAAGCGTGAGTCCATGCCAGTCTGGATGAGGCGTTTTATCATGCCAAATCTTCTGTGTTTGAGTAAAAACGGATTTCATGACATCGGAGCCCAACCGTTGTCTGGCTTGGATGACGGCACTTGGAGCAACAAATGGCTTCTTACCTGGAAGGAGGATATCCAGTTTCGACACAACTTTCTCCATAGACAAGTGACGATATAAAGACATCCCAACGACACTCCATACCATCATCTCCATAGGCAATCTTCGTCTACGAACTGTGGTAATTCCGGTATCTTCTAAACATTGCGAAATGAGTTCAGGGGAAAGTAGGTCAGATAACCCCGAAAGTTGTTCAGCAGAAAATTTGTGTACTTGGTTAAGTGCTTGTCTTAAAAACATAAAAAAATCCGAGTGCATGAATACACTCGGATTTTGACACGTTAGATGGATCCTTCAACCGATCATTTTAGTCTTAACTGATCGGCATTAAGCATAGGGCTGGCTTTTTATCACTTGAAATAACGATTATAGGACGTTGGCAATCCCTTCACATAACGGCTGCATGTTAGTTTTCGTCATACCCGCGACGCTGATACGTCCTGAACCGACGATGTAAATGGCCGCTTCGTCTTTCAAGCGAGCCACTTGTGCTTTGTTAAGGCCGGAGAATGAGAACATGCCATTTTGACGTTCGATGAAACTGAAATCCGCACTGACGCCTTTGTCTTTTAATGTTTGTACAAACAGACGACGCATTTCGTGGATACGTTGACGCATATCGGCGACTTCTTGTTCCCACTCCGCACGCAGTTCTGCGGAATTGAGAATATGGGTGACGACAGCGGCCCCATGTGCTGGAGGATTTGAGTAGATGGCACGAATGATTTTTTTTACTTGAGAAAAGGCGTCAGTTGCAATCGTAGTATTGGCGGCCACCAAGGTAAACGCACCGACGCGTTCATTGTATAAGCCGAAGTTCTTGGAAAATGAGCTGGCAACCAGAATTTCGTCATTGCACTTCGCAAATTCCCGTAATCCGTCGGCATCTTCTTGAACGCCAGAAGCAAATCCTTGATAAGCAAAGTCAAACAGTGGGATAAGCCCTTTATCGGCGACCAACTTAGCAAGGGTTTGCCATTCTTCAAAGGTTGGGTCAATGCCGGTCGGGTTATGACAGCAGCCGTGTAATAAGACCACATCGCCTGCAGACGCTTGTTCTAAATCGGTCACCATTGCAGCAAAATCTTTATCATGTGACTCTGCGTTGTAATAGGTATATTGGGCGATTTCTAGGCCTGCACTGCTGAATACGGCATGATGGTTCGCCCAAGTTGGATTACTAATCCAAACCTTCACCGCGCCAAAATGGCGTTTAACAAACTCAGCCGCAATGCGCAGAGCACCGGTACCGCCAGGCGCTTGAGCGGTTTTTGCTCGTTGTTGAGTAATGATGGCAGCGTCGTCACCGAACAGGAGTTTCTGCACCGCTAATCCATAATCCGCCGTGCCTTCAATGCTAAGGTAGGATTTGGTTTTTTCGTTCGCCAATAAATCCGCTTCTGCTTTTTTGACTGTCGCAAGAACGGGGGTTTCCCCTGATTCGTCTTTATAAATACCGACCCCGAGATTAATTTTCTCTGGGCGAGTGTCTTTTTTAAATTCTTCCGTGAGGCCTAGAATTGGATCGGCAGGCGCTGCGACAATTTTTTCAAACATAATAGTATCCGTGTCGGGGTAAAAGAGAAATCATGATCTATTTATACCTGTCTCGTGTCGTTGAAACAACTCATCAAAAGAGAAAAAGTACAAATAACTGATGGGCGTGTTGTGAATATTGGATAGGCAGAGCGTAGGGGAGATCAATCGACCTAGTGGGTAGCAATAAAAAGACGACCCGAAGGTCGCCTTATCCGTATCACTCAGACGAATGATTTTAGTAGTTGGCGTTACGTGGCGTACGCGGGAAAGGAATCACGTCACGAACGTTACCCATGCCAGTAACATAAGACACCAAACGTTCAAAACCTAGGCCAAAGCCTGCATGAGGAACGGTGCCGTAACGACGTAAGTCACGATACCAGTTCATGTCTTCTGGAGCGATATTCATGGCACGCATGCGCTCGTCAAGCACATCTAGGCGTTCTTCACGTTGAGAACCACCGATAATTTCACCGATACCTGGAGCCAAAACGTCCATGGCGGCAACGGTTTTACCATCTTCATTCATACGCATGTAGAAGGCTTTAATGTCTTTTGGATAGTTTTTAACAATAACCGGGGCTTTAAAGTGTTCTTCAGCAAGGAAACGTTCGTGCTCAGACGCAAGATCAATGCCCCATTCAACAGGGAATTCAAACGTTTTGCCCGATTGAATAAGGATATCAATGGCATCGGTGTAATCAACTTGCGCAAAGTCTGACTCAACAAACTTTTCAAGGCGAGTAACGGCTTCTTTATCGATACGTTGCGCGAAAAACTCAAGGTCATCACGACGCTCTTCAAGCACGGCTTTAAACACATACTTAAGCATATCTTCAGACAATTTGGCGATGTCTTCTAAATCGGCAAACGCGACTTCAGGTTCCACCATCCAAAATTCTGCTAAGTGACGGCTAGTATTGGAGTTCTCGGCGCGGAATGTTGGGCCAAACGTGTACACTTTAGAGAGAGCACATGCATACGCTTCACCGTTTAACTGGCCGGATACAGTTAGAAAGGTTTCTTTACCAAAGAAATCTTCGTTGTAATCCACTTTACCCGCATCGGTTAAAGGCAAGTTTTCCAAATCCAGTGTTGAAACGCGGAACATTTCACCGGCACCTTCTGCATCAGCAGCAGTAATCAATGGCGCGGATACCCAGAAAAACCCTTGTTCGTGATAAAAACGATGGATCGCTTGGGATAGACAATGGCGGACACGGGCTACCGCACCGATAACGTTGGTACGCGGACGTAGATGCGCGACTTCACGAAGATATTCAATCGAGTGACGCGTTTTCGCCATAGGGTAAGTATCAGCATCTTCTACCCAACCCACCACATTCACCGATGTTGCTGCGAGTTCGAAGTCTTGGCCTTTTGCTGGAGACGCAACAATCGTACCCGTCACTTCCACAGAACAACCTGTTGTCAGTTTTAGGACTTCGTTCTCATAATTATTCAGATTATTCGGAACCACGGCCTGAATCGGGTTGAAACAAGAGCCGTCGTAAATGGCGAGAAAAGAGATTCCAGCTTTGGAATCACGACGTGTGCGAACCCAGCCACGAACAGTGACTTCACTGTCAACTGCGAGCTTTCCGCTTAGTACGTCTGTTACAGGCGCGTAAGTCATGTTTTGTTATGTCTCCATAGAAGTAAAAATACAATCTCGCGTGGTTTTTGCCCAATCTTGAGCGAAAAACAGCCAAAACATCGAGTTGTAGGGGATTTTACAATTGCGATGCTCCATATTACCTGTCAATTCCTAGGCTTCAAGCCTTAATATGAGGAAACTGGATATTATTTAAGCAATTGACATTGTTGCTCTTAGTTTACGCTCTGCGGGTAAGGATGAGTTGCAACTCACAAATAATTAATTTCCTGTTCGCATTAATTCAATATGCAGCAACTATCACAGTCTTTTCGTCTCACTTGTTAGACATTTACATCGTGTTGCATATCTTCGTTTAAAGCACACACATCGCCTGAATATTAAATGAATAATAACTCAGGAATACAATTATATAACTATATTTGAATGTATAAACAATGACCGAATTTCTCTTGTTTTCCTCGCAGAATGAAGAGAAATGAATGGGTTTTCCCGTGCGTATGAGGAAGTGGTAATGAGTCGTATGGTTCGAGTTGCCAAAAAAAGGGCAATCAATGTATTAAAAGGTGAAAAGGTCGTCCCCCCAGTACAACGTTGGATGATGCGTCTATTCGTTATTCTCAACGTGTGTCTATTCAGTGCTTATGCGAATGCAACGTTTTTTGCCGTCTCGGTGAGTTCGCAAGATAACTTTAGGAATTCCATTACTGACAGTATTGAAGAGGCGGTAGACGCTCGTCACGATTATGTGTACGTCGACGATGTGGACAATGATTTTGATGAGCAAGTGAAACAGATTCAACATTATATTGATTCTGGAGCCGATGCTGTGGTGGTGTTTGCCACTGGCACCCATGAGCAAAATAAACAGTTGCTTGAATTTGCTAAAGATGTCCCATTAGTGTTTGTCAACACTGAGCCCGTTGCGGATTTGTCTACGATGCCCGCGAATACGGTTTATGTTGGCTCAAATGAGGTCGACTCTGGGACGATGCAAATGGAGGCGTTGGCGCAATTGGCCGGTTATCAAGGCAAGGTCGCTTTGCTCAAAGGTGAAATGAATCATCCGGCGGCGATTACTCGGACTAAGGATGTGTATGATGTTGTTGCAAAATATCCCAATCTCTCGGTGGTAGCGGCAGAAACCGGAAATTGGCAACGTAACCAAGGATATAATATTGTCGAAAAATGGATCAAAGATAATCTCGATTTCAATATCTTAGTGTCAAATAATGACGAGATGCTCATGGGGGGACTCATGGCATTACGTGATAACGGTAAAGACGTGAAGTCTTATTACACTGGCGGAATTGACGGAATATATGATGCACTTTTAGAGATGGACAAAGGCAATTTAGACATCACTGTATTGCAAGACGGGAAAGGGCAAGGAAAAGCCGTGGTCGACATGACTTATCGTTTGCTTAATCACCAAAGCGTTAAAAACCCTCATTGGGTACCGTTTAAGTTAATCACAAAAGAGAATTACAAGCTGTTGCTCGACGGTGAACAATAGTTGAGTCATGGACGTTAAGAATTGGAGTAACAGATTATGTCATTAGTCTATCGAATTATTATGGGCTTTGCCGTATTGGTCATATTTTTACTGGGGCTTGTTGGCGTTAACTATTTTTCTGTGGGAAAAATTGAGTCCGACCTTGGTCAAGTGACCGATGTAGCGTTTCCAATTAATCAGAAAGTGGCGAGCCTACGGAGTGATATGCTCCAGCAAAATAACTACGTTATTGGTGTGTTTGCTGAGACATCCGTTTCACGTATTAATCAACTAGAGAAGGATTTTCAGCAACAAGGCGATAAAATTGATCGCAATATCGAACAATTAAAAGTGCAAGCGCTGAATAATAATGGGGCGCTTGAAACCAAATTAACCGCGATAGAAGCTTTACGCACGCAATATACGAAGGCCAGTAAGGCGTTATTGAGCATTCACCGTGAACTGCTGGTCAATGCGAGTGCGATTGATCGCCATAGTAAGGTGATTAATAACATTGATCAGCGCCTTACCTACTATTTATCAAAATACTCGAAAGAACGTTACTATCAAGATAATCCCAATTTCAAATCCACCATTACTGGCTTAAACCGCGAGGCGACCCAAGTTCTTAAAGCGTTTAGTCAATATATGGTCAGTCGCGATTTGCAAGCGCTGACGAAGCGCTTAGATGGAATGGATATTGTGATTAAAAATCGCTTTGAAGCGATTAAAGATAACAGTGCCGATATGGGCAAGTTATTCAGCGTCATGTTAGTTCCGCTCTTGCATGAAATGACCGCAGAGGATGGCTTGTATCATCTTTATCTGAATCAGCATCGTTTAGAACAAGAAACGAATGTGAACCTTGCCAGCATCCGCTCTGATACGCAAAAACTGCAAAGTACCATGATTGAGTTTGATCAAGCTGCGGCGCATATGGCCGAACAGGCACGCAATCGTACTCATAGCAGTATTGTGTTTATTAAGAATGCCATGTTTACTGTCAGTGCGATTGCTCTTGTGATTGCGGTTCTTGTGTCGCTCTGGATCGCGAAATGGGTACGCAAAGCCATTGGCGATTTCAAACGGGCACTGATTAAAATGACCGAAGGCGATTTAACCGTCACGTTCCAGCAAGCGTCAAAAGATGAATTTGGAGAGCTCGGCCGTTATCTTAATGGGTTGGTGATCAATTTACGCAGTACCTTCACGCAGTTGACTGATTCGGCGCAAATGCTCTCACAAGTGGCGGACAGTAATGCCTCCATCAGTAATACGACCACTGCTGCGGTTTCAAATCAACGTTCGTTATTAGAAACCACGGCCTCTGCCATGACAGAAATGGAAAGTTCGGTGTCTGAAGTGGCTCAGCGTGCGCAAGATACCATGATGTCTGCAGAGCAAGCGCACAGCCAGACAAAAGAGGTTGGCTCCAGTATTGAACAAGCCATTGCAAATATTAAAGAGCAAGCAGAGCAAATCGAGAAAACATCAAAAACTGCGATTGAGTTGAATGAGTATGGTGAGAAAATAGATACGATCATCGATACGATTCAAAACATCGCAGAGCAAACAAACTTGCTCGCGTTGAATGCGGCGATAGAAGCGGCTCGAGCGGGCGAACAAGGTCGCGGGTTTGCTGTTGTCGCGGATGAGGTGCGCAACCTTGCCAGTCGCACCAAACAATCGACCGAAGAAATTCAGCAAATGATTGAAATCATGCAACGCTTGATTAAAGCGGTTGTGGACGTCATCAATGTGAACTTGAGCAAAAACGACTCCAACATTGCCGTCTCCGAGCAAGCTGGCCAAGGGCTGGTGGCGATGAGTCAATTGATTGGTCAGATCGTCGATATGAACATGCAAATCGCCACTGCCACCGAAGAGCAGAGTTCGACGGCTAAAGAGATCAGTCGCAGTGTGGTAGACATCAGCGACTCAGCGGAAGAAACGGCTGCAGGGGCGGCAAGTAACGCCAAGTCAAGTGATGAACTGCGCGACCAAGCTCGCCGACAGCTTGCTCTTATAGAACAATTCAACGTCTAATTCTATAGGTCGGATAAGACAAAAGGGAGCATTGGCTCCCTTTTTTATGGATGGTATTTAACGTATGGTTCAGCTCACTGTTTATCTAGCAGCGTTGACAGTGTCAAGGTTCAGGTTAGCTGTGCAGCGCGATGCTTTTTACGATCTTTGGGATGAGAAATGGGAATGGCGGATAACAATGTACGAGTATAGTCATGCTCCGGATTTTGATAGAGGGACACGGCGTCTTTCATTTCTACTATTTTACCAAAATACATGACCGCAACCGTATCTGACACGTGTCTGACTACCGATAAATCGTGTGAAATAAAAATCATGGCAAGATTCATTTCTTGCTGCAGTTTCAGTAATAAATTTAAAATTTGCGCTTGTACGGAAACATCTAGCGCGGAGACGGATTCATCACAGATCAACAATTTCGGTTTCAGTGCGATGGCGCGAGCGATACCAATACGCTGGCGCTGTCCTCCTGAAAATTCATGCGGATACCGACTGACCGCGTTTTCAGGTAGCCCGACCTTAACCAACAATTCTTTAACCCATTGTTGTCGCTCGGCCTGGGTGCCGATGCCATGAATATCGAAGGGCTCTTGTATGATCATTCCAATATTATGACGCGGATTCAGTGACTCCATGGGATCTTGAAACACGATTTGCATTTCGCGGCGCAAGGGAGCCATTTGCTTGGGGGTAAAATCAGTAATATCTTTACCTTCAAAGTAGATACGTCCTTCCGTTGGCTCAAACAGTTTTAGAATGGTCCGCCCCAAGGTACTTTTTCCGCAGCCAGATTCGCCGACCAAGCCAAGCGTTTCACCTTGTTGCAACGAAAAAGACACGCCATCGACCGCCTTAATGACGTAGCCTTGATTGAAAAGGCGCTTGCCTGATACAAAGTGCTGTTTAATATTATCGATTTTTAATAGTTCAGCCATACGATCCTCTTGATGTCTGTCCTGATAACCATAAGTCATCTACACAGTTGTCCAAAATAGGGTGAGATAGAGAGTGCGATACAGTTGGTGGATGACATAGGGTTATACAAATGCATCATCAGGAAGTGTTTTGATGTCAATCATCTGTTTGGGGGCACTGTCTAAGCGTGGCATTAATCCGAGTAGCTTTTCTGTATAGGGGTGCTTAGGATGGTCGAACAATTCAAAAATCTCGCCATATTCGACAATACGACCGTTATACATCACGGCGACATCATCACAAACCTCGGCTACGACACCCAGATCATGCGTAATAAAAATCATCGCCATCCCTGTTTCCGCCTGTAAGTCATTCATTAAATCGAGAATGGACGCTTGTACTGTGACATCGAGTGCGGTTGTCGGCTCATCACAGATCAAAATATCGGGTTTGCAGGCAAGAGCCATTGCGATCATCACGCGTTGACGCATCCCCCCCGATAGGTTATGAGGATATTCATCCAGGCGTTTTTCGGGCAGGGGAATACGTACTTTCTCCAGCATTTCTAGGGCAACCGCATTGCGGGCTTTCTTATTGAGCTCTGGGCGATGTAATTCCAGTATTTCGTGTAACTGACGTCGTATTGTATGGACTGGGTTGAGGGCGGTCATCGGATCTTGAAAAATGATCGAAATACGGTTGCCGCGCATTTGCCAGAGTTTCTTTGCTGGTAAGGTAACGGTATCCACGTCGCGGTACAAAATGCAGCCTTTCGTCACTTGTCCATAAGGCTGCGGAAGCAGCCCCATGATGGACATCGCTGTGACACTTTTACCGCTTCCCGATTCTCCGACTAATCCTAATGTTCGTCCGGCGTAGACAGTGAGGTCCACGCCATGAAGTACTTCGACAATGTCATCATCGTTCGCAAAAGAAACATGTAAATCTTTGACCTCAAGGATGATCTCTTTACTCATCGCTCGCTCCCATTTTAAAACGATCATCAATGATGGTGACAGGAGGGAAGGTCTTTCCTTGGTCTATCGCTTTTTGTGTCTCTTCTTTCGTTTGGCTATCAATCCAAAAATTCGAGATACCAATGGGCGAAAACAGACCTTCTGTGCGTTTGGTCATGGCATGCTTCGGAAATTTCAACCAACGCCAATAAGCTTCACGTGTATATGGCACCATATAACCGGGAACAATTAAGTATTCATTGGCCACTTTTTCTAAAATCTGATGAGAGAGTTTTTGTTTAGCCTTCACGTCAAATTCATGATCATATTGGTCAATCAATTGATCCATTTGTGGATTACTGTAGTTGGTGAAGTTATTGCTCTGTGGTTTCGCATTGACCGAGTCTAAGTATTCCCAATACGCTGGAACTTCGCCTCCGCCCATGTGTAAAAATGCAATTTGATGCTTTTTCTCAAGCATGTATTTGAATGCGGATGAGCCGTCCAATAGATTGAGTGTGAACTCAAGGCCGGCTTTTTTGGCTTGCTCTTTTAAATAGGCTATGCGGCGAGTATGCAGCCTGCTGCTGTAGGTAATGGCAACACTCAAGCGCTGCCCCTTATCATTGATGCGAATGCCATCTGGACCAATATGGTCAAACCCTGCTTTATTAAAGAATTCGATCGCGCGCTTAGGGTCGAAGGTTGGGGCTGTCTCATCTTTAATATCGTAGTCGCCATGACCATAGCCCATGGCACTTGGCAGTCGCATATAATCGCCGCGCAGTACTTGTTTTATCATGCCATCAACATCTGTCGCGTAGGTAATTCCAGCACGGATATCACGATTGCTTAGTAAAGGATCTTTGGTATTCATCCACAATCCGCCAGCACCTTGTGGTGTTTGGTTGTAACCCCAGAACTTATCGATATATCCATTTTGATAAGGAGAGGTATTCGACTTTTCATGCCATAGGGAAGGAAGAACTAATCCGAAGGTATCGAGGTTACCGCGTTCAAAGTGCTTACGTGCAATATCCGCATCGCGGATCACGCGATAATTCACTTTTTCAACGTTATAGCGGTTTTTATAATAGCGATTGTGGTAACCCCACCAGTTTTTGACGTGCTTGAAAACAACCTGCTTACCACGTTTGATCTTATCGATATAGTAAGGACCTGTTGTGGGTTCGGTTTTAAAATTATAGCGACGAACGAAATCATCCGGTATGCCATCATGATTTTTGTCGTTCTTTATTTTAGCAAAGAAGTGTTTTGGACGGGGTTGCACGCCATTACTCGGCATATTGATTTGAATCATCAGTTCATCATGAGTCATCTTAGTGGCAGACTTGATGGCGATGGTGTAGTCATCATACTTAATGACATCAGTGATTTTGTTGGTAAAAAAGTCGTTATACCAAGGATCAACAATGTCTTTTGAACGGTTGTAAGTCAGCATAAACAAGTAGTCATCTGCGGTGACTTTTTCACCGTCGGACCAACGTGCTTGTGGATCGAGTTTAAAATACACGGTTTGGTGATCGTCACCATAGGCCCAAGCGGTGGCCAGTTGCGGGATCCATTTTCCAGTATTCGGGTGGCGTCCAGCCAGTTTTGGTACATTATCCATTAAATAAGCTCGGAAGCCGGAGTTGGCATCAGGCCCTACGCTACGCAATGTTTGTGGAAAGCTCATCATAAAGGTGTGGAAAGTGCCGCCAAATTGCGCTTTGTCGGAAGCAAATAGTGGTTCATCATCATGATGTATCCACTGCAATTGAGTCGGCAGGTTGGCCGCAGAAACACCACTCGAGAGTGCGCTTAGCAGAGCTAACGTAGTAAGAGATAATCCTTTCATAAACGAATCCTTGTTATGAGATTATGTATAACGTGTGAATTTTTTTGGATCGAAAGCAGCACGTACCGCTTCACCAATAAATGTCACCATGACCAATATCGCCACGATGGAACACACCACCGACGATACAATCCATGGTGAATCTAAGTTGGACTTGCCTTGTTGTAACAGTTCTCCCCAACTCGGGGTTGGCGGCATCAAGCCTAATCCAAGATAATCGAGTGCCGTGAGCGCAGTAATATTGCCGGCAATAGCAAAGGGCGCTAATGTCACAACCATGACCATGGTATTGGGTAGAATGTGTTTAAATATAATGCGTGTTGAAGACGCGCCCAATGCTTTCGCCGCCATTACATAATCACGAGCCGCTTCTTTGTAGGTCATGGTCCGCATATACCAAGTAATGCCTATCCAATTAAACAATACGTTGATCGCGACAAAGAGAGAAAAGCTCGGTTGTATAATTGAGACTAAGATCATAATGACGTAAAGAAACGGCACCATCGACCACACTTCAATAAACCGTTGAAAAAACATATCGAATTTGCCGCCGATGAAGCCCATTGCACACCCAATGGTAATCCCAATCATGAAGGATAAAACCATGGTAATGAGAGCAAAACCGATGGCGGTTCGAAATCCGTAGACTAAGCGTGCCAATATGTCACGTCCTATTACGTCGGTACCCAGGTAGTGTTGATCCTGTGCACTAGGAGAGGTTGGGGGATAGTGGCCACTAAAATCTTGCTCTAAAGGATTAAAAGGGACGAGAGGCATAATGACGTAATTGTCCGTGTTCTGCGCGGCAAATGTTTTTTGCAGTTTTCGGTAATTTGCCTCACCACTACCAGACTGACCAAACTCGTTAGCTTGATGAACGCGACTGAATACCGGGAAATAATAATGACCTTGATAATGTACAACAAGCGCTTGGCTATTAATGAATAGTTCAGCAACCAGTGAAAGAAGAATGAAAATAGACAGAATAATAAAAGAGTAATACCCGCGACGAATTCGTTTAAAATTCGTTATCTTCTTGCGAGTTAATGGGCTGACTGCAAACATGCTAGGCTCCGAATTTTACACGAGGATCGACTAATGCAACGCAGATGTCTGACAATATATTGCCAAGCATTAATAAGATTGCGTTAATGGCAACAATGCCCATTACAACAGGATAATCCCGCTCCATAATGGACTCATACCCTAATAATCCAATGCCATCGATATTGAATATGACTTCAATGAGAAATGAGCCTGTCATGAAAAATAACAGTGAGTTGCCAAAGTGACTGGCGACTGGAATTAAGCTATTTCTCAAGGCGTGTTTTCGTACGGCAGTTCTAAATGGTAATCCTTTGGCGATAGCCGTACGGATATAATCTGACGACAAGTTCTCCATAAGGTTGTTTTTCATTGTCATTGTCAGCATGGCAAAATCGCCAATTAAATAACAAGTGAGTGGTAATATGGCATGCCACATAATATCTTTGAACTGCAAATAGGTAGAGGTCATGTCATCATAATCATCACTCACAAAGCTCCCCATAGGCAACCATTCGAGTTGATAACTAAAGAAGGTGATTAATAATACACCAACCACATATCCAGGCAGGGCGAAACCAATGAAGATCATAACAGAAGAGGTTGAGTCGAATAATGAACCGTGTTTCATCGCTTTCCAATATCCCAAAGGAATTGAAATGAAATAGCTAATGAAAAAGGTCATGGCGCCATAAAATAAAGATACGGGCAAACGCTCGGCTATCATATCTGTGACGGGCTCGTAATAACGTGTGGATTCCCCGAGGTCGAGATGTACGAGTTTGGTCAACCACTCAATGTAGGCAGTTGTTACCGGTTTATCTAACCCATAAAAAGCATTTAATTCAGCAATTTGGTCAGGGGATAGCGCGTTAGAGTGCCCGCCAGAGACTGCTGCGCCACCCTCGTTTTGAGACTGCATCTTTGAAATCATGCGCTCAACAGGGCCGCCAGGAACAAAGCGAGTGATAGCAAAAATTAATACCGTAATACCCAAAAAGGTCGGAATAATTAATGCGAAACGCCGCAAAAAGTAAGACAGCATAATAAAAACTCCATGTGTACTGTCAGCATCCAATGCATAACGAAATAGAGGGGTTCGATAGGAATATATCAGTGACTTTCACCATCGCGCTTCTCGATCCATAAATTGGAAACGCAATAAATGAAAATAAGCAATATACATCAATTGCACCAAGATGGTGTATTAGCACGATCATTGTGCGATATAAACACCAAAAGCAGTGAATCCCTTTAGCAATCGAAACATATAACAAATAAAATATTACTTCAACTGAGTTATTTGAAAGTAATAGATAATAAAAATAAGTAAAAAAAACTGTAAAAATTAAAAATAGAGTTTTTATTACTCTTTACATTCACTAGATAACGGGTCAATTAGAGGGCTTTTTTTGAATAAAAAACCACCATCAACTAGGTGTTGATGCTTATAGAACTGCTGTCTAAGGCCACTATAGTCCTATTTTACCTATGTTTTTCTTCATTTTTATAGCATAAAACTTCAGGTATCAGATTTTAATGATTCTTTTATCAAAAAGAGTAAAAACTCTAATGATTAAATGAATCCTAAAATAATGTTCTTTTTGATAGTTATATTTTTAAGTTTGTCATAAAACATTAATAAATCATAAATACCTGACGTATTCATTGTTTTTGTTCTGACATTGAGTGACATTACCATGACAATAGTCTGAATTTTTAAAATTAATCGGTCCTTTATCCTTTCTTATTGCCGTTGGGGCCTAAGTTGACGAAGTAATCTGGCTGGGTGTATACCTCTGCTTGCTTAGTGATTGATTTGAAAAACTTGTGTGTTCACCACCATGAGCGTGATCGCTTTCACTAAGTGAGTAGTAGTGAGAATTTCGAAAAACTATGGAAAGCAAACGTAAGGAATATGGATGTTAAATAAAAGAACCAGCCTATCAGTGGCCATTGGTTTGGTATTAGGCACTGTTGTATGTGTGTCATCCGCTAATGCCGAAGACAATGTCGAAAAAATGCAAAAAATGAAAGTCACCGGTTCGCATATTGCGACAACGGACATGGAAGGTCCAAGCCCGGTGGATGTGTATACTGCCAAAGACATCAAACAGATGGGAGCAACGGATGTCAGTGATGTGTTACGTGGCTTAACGCAAAATGGTGGGAACAGCTATGGCGCTTCTTTCACGAACGGCTTCGCAGCTGGATCGTCAGGTGTGTCGCTACGCGGTTTAGGACAAAGCCGTACTTTGGTCCTTCTCAATGGTCGACGTGTCGCCAATTATGCGTTTGCGCAGAATACCTCAGATACGTTTGTCGATCTCAACTCCATCCCCCTTTCTGCGATTAAGCGTATTGATATTTTGAAAGATGGCGCGTCAGCGATTTATGGCGCAGATGCGATTGGCGGTGTCATCAATTTAATCACCAAGCGTGACTACGAAGGGTTTGATTTTGATGCCAAAGTAGGGGAAACCACCAAAAAAGATGGTGAAACCCTCGACTTAACGGCAACAGCGGGGAAAAATTTCAATGATGGTCGTACTAACGTCATGGTGACAGCAAACTTTGTACGCAAGAATAACATTGAGAGTAAGAACCGTTCTAACACACATACCGCTGATCAAACTCGCTTAGGCGGCGATGATTGGCGCAGTTCTTACGGTGTTCCAGGTACGGTGATGGCCGCTGATGACGGAGAAGAACTCGATTCATTGTGTGGCGGCAGCGAAGATTGTGTTTACGATTTTGCTGAGTATGGACAAATAGAACCACAAACCGAACGGTTTAGTGTGCTATCGACAGTAACGCATCAAATTACACCAGATCTTACGTGGAATAGTGAATTGAGCTACAACCGCGTAGACACGAAAACGCATGCAGCCCCAACGCCGGATAGTGAGCTTACCCAAGTCGGAGCGTCTAACCCGAATAATACCTATGGTGAAGATGTGTATTTATATCACCGTATTATGGAAGCGGGACCGCGTAAGAATGAAATCACCACCGATTCTGTGCGATTTGTGACGGGGCTGGAAGGCTACGCCTCTCTCTTTGAGACCGATGTGGATTGGAGTGTGTCTGGTGGCTATCACTACACGAAAACCACGTCGGATGGCAAAAATTACGTGACCAAAACGGGCTATAAAGCAGCCATCGATAGCGGCGCTTATAACCCGTTTGTGACCAATAACGACCCGAGTTCCTTAGCGGGTGCAAAAGTGACCACACAACGGAAAGGTGAATCAAAATTGGCATTCTTTAATGCTGATGCATCTTTCCCTGTTTACGCAATGTCGGCGGGTGATATGCAACTCGCCGTCGGTACCGAGTTCCGCTATGAAGCAGGGGAAGATACACCTGATCCACTCAATGCTCGTAATGCCATTATTGGCTCGGGTGGGACAGGATCTGATGGGCACCGGAACGTCGTTGCGGCTTACTCGGAATTGCATATCCCTCTTCATGAAACGTTAGAGATGCAATTAGCAGCACGTGGTGAGCACTACAGTGATTTCGGCAGCGCATTTAGCCCGAAAGTGGCGCTACGCTATCAGCCTTCTGACATTATCATGTTCCGCTCATCGTACAGCGAAGGGTTTAAAGCGCCAACGCTTCCAGAAGTGAACATGAGCGAAACACGGAGCTATAAGACAGTCAAAAACCCGCGTAAAGGTGATGAAAAGGAAGAAGTTGAAATTGTCAGCGGCGGTAATAAAGACTTAGAAGCCGAGCATTCCTACAGCTTTAACTTTGGTACGGTCGTTAATCCAACGGATGGTTTGACGTTGAAATTGGACTATTTCCATATTACCAATACCAATATGATTGATACCTTAGATGAGCAAGATTTGGTCAATAAGGATATCGGTGTGACGTACGAACCCGATGGCCGAATTCGAAGCGTGCAAAACAGTTATGTGAACGTTTCCAAGCAAGAAGTCTCTGGGTTGGATGGCGAAATCCGCTACGTTTTCGATACTGCGAATGTGGGCGAGTTTAAAACCACACTACGTGGTACCTACAATATCGAGCATAAGCGTAGTGATTCTGCAGGTAATATTGAAGATTACATCGGTACCTACTATGACGGTGCGCGCTTTAAAGGTAAAGCGAATCTCGTGTGGAACATTGCCGATTATGCGGTTATCAACACGGTGAACTACACGGGCCGCTACACCCAACTTTATGAAACATCTGAACATAAATATGTTGATGCTTGGACGACGTGGGATGCTCAAGTGAACTACACCGGTTTCGATCGTTTAACGTTAACGTTTGGTGTCGATAACGTGTTGGATAAAGAAGCACCGTATTATAACGACTCCAACGGTTATGACTTTTCAAATGCCAATAACATCGGCCGTTATGTCTACGCTGGTTTGAGTTATTCACTCTAACATTCATGATCTACCCTAAATGGCGCGAAAGGATTTTCGCGCCAGATTTAAGACTGACTTTACACAAGGAGACGATATGAAGTGCAAGCACTTTCGCATCGGCGCAGTGACAACCGCTTTGATTCTTTCAAGCAGTTCGTTGTTTGCTGCAGATACCCATTCTGTGGTGAACACACAGCAAAAAACAGACACTTCAGCGCAAGTGTCGCAGAAGAAAATCGATCAATACTCTGAGAAAACTCAAAGTATGTTCGCGGACTATAAAGCCACATTACGCCAACTCGACAGCATGCGAGTGTACAACAATCAAGTTGAGCGCATGGTCACCAAACAACAAGCTGAGTTGGCATCACTGCATCGTCAAATTGAGCAAATTGATCAAACGTCGATGGAAGTCGTGCCGTTGATGCTGAAGATGGTTGATGCATTGGATGAATTTATTGCGCTGGATCTGCCTTTTCAGAAAAAAGAACGGACGCAACGCATTGCCAATCTACGTGAGTTGATGGATAGCCCTGATGTCACTACTTCTGAAAAATTTCGTAAGGTCATGGATGCCTATCAGATTGAAGAAGGCTTCTCGCGCACGATTGAATCCTACAAAGCTAGCCTGAAACGTGATGGAAAAACAGTGACTTATGACTTCCTACGTTTAGGTCGTGTCGCACTGCTATATCAATCTCCTGATGGTGATGAAACTGGCATGTGGAACAATAAAACCCACGCTTGGGTAACGTTACCTGAGAGCTACCGTTCATCGGTACAAGAAGGGATTCGTATCGCTAAGAAACAAGCGCCACCTGCACTTATCAAATTGCCAGTTTACACAGGGGAGACCTCACTATGAAACATGTAAAAATTGGGGTACTGACACTGATCTCGAGTGTGTGCATGGCCTCATCAGCATGGTCGGCAGAGACATCAACAGCACCAGCCAAAACATTGTCTGATTTATTGAATAAAATTCAGTCACAAAGTGTGATCGAATCTAAGCTCAACAAGGAGCGTGAACAACGGTTTTTGCACGATGAAAAACAACAGGCGCAACTACTGCAAAAAGCCAAAGCGGATCTCAAAGCGGAAACTCAGCGCGGAGACACGTTAAAAGCGACTTTTGACGGCAATGATAAACAGCTTACCGCGTTATCAGAAAAGCTCAAACAGCGCTCAGGGTCGTTGGGTGAAATGTTTGGTGTGGTACGTCAATACGCGGGAGAGTTTAAAGGATCGTTCCATGCCTCACAGAATGATGTCCGCTTTCCAAAGCGTGATGCAATATTAAGTAAATTAGCCGCTAGCAAAGAACTGCCTTCCACTGAAGAGTTAGAGTCATTTTGGCAGATCATTTTGCATCAGTTAGTCGCCTCTGGTGAGACAACCACCACGAAAGCGACGGTTGTCTATGGCGGTGGTAAGCAGCAAACAACAGATGTGACATTAGTCGGTGAGTTTAATGCGATTGCCGATGGTAAATACCTAACATATACCCCAGCAACGGGTAAGTTTGAAGAGTTATCTCGTCAACCGTCGAGTACGATGACCGATTTATTGAAACCCTTCACTCACAGTAAACAGGATTACCAGCCGATCTACTTGGATCCGTCGCGTGGTGCGATTTTGTCACTGATGGTGCAAAGTCCAACAGTGGAAGAACGTGTGGAGCAAGGCGGGATTGTAGGTTATGTCATCCTAGCTTTGGGGGCCATTGGTGCATTAATCGCTATTTTCTGCTATGTCCGCCTCACCATGATTGGTGGGAAAATGCGTAAACAAGCGAAATCCGATGAGGTCATTGAAGGGAATCCGCTCGGGGAAGTGATCGCTGCGTATAAAAATCATGCTGGCGATAACTTGGAAGACTTAGAGTCTAAGTTGGATGAAGTTATCTTGCGCCATGGTCCCCGCATTCAGCGCTTTATCAGCATTATTAAGCTCATTGCTTCTGTGGCCCCATTGCTAGGATTATTAGGAACCGTTATGGGGATGATTGGTACATTCCAAGCGATTACTTTATTTGGTACTGGCGATCCAAAACTGATGGCAGGAGGTATTTCCGAAGCCTTGGTGACCACGATGTTAGGTTTGGTTGTGGCGATTCCTTTATTGTTCCTATACTCCCTCGTGCACAGTAAAGGCCGCCGTCTCGTCCAAATTCTTGAAGAACAAAGTGCTGGTTTCATCGCTCGTTATCAAGAAAAAATGAATGCGGCGAGCGCCTAAGGAGCGACTATGTGGTGGTTATATGCACAATTTGACCATATACAACGCTTTTTGGGGATGGGAGGAAATGTCCTTGTTGCCATTTTCTTCCTGACCATTCTCTTATGGGTCATGATGTTAGAACGCTGGTTCTACTTTGCCACGATGGCGCCTAAGCTGCGCAAGCAAGCGATAGACACCTGGAAGGTTCGTGGCGATAAGAAGAGCTGGAATGCACACGCTATTCGTAATGAATTGGTGTCGCAACAGAGCGTTGAGAACCGACGAGGATTGTCGGTGATTAAAGTATTGATTGCACTGTGCCCATTATTAGGCTTGCTCGGTACCGTGGTTGGTATGATTCACGTGTTCGACATTCTTGCGGTGGTCGGGACAGGTAGCCCGCGAGCTATGGCCTCAGGGATTTCGAAAGCAACGATTCCGACGCTAGCCGGTATGGTGGCCTCATTGTCTGGGTTATTTTTTAGCTCTCGCCTTGACCATTTGGCGAAAGTGACAACTCAGAAATTAGAAGACCAGCTTAAGCACATGGTCTGAACAAAGGATTGAGAGGGAATAGATCATGAAACGACGTTATAGTACAGAAAACGATGAAGAAGCAGCCATCGATATGACACCGATGCTGGATATCGTATTCATTATGTTGATCTTCTTTATTGTGACAACGTCATTTGTTAAAGAGGCGGGGATCGAGGTGAACCGCCCAAGTGCCAACACCGCGCAAACGGTGGCTAAAGGCAACATTATGGTAGCGGTTGATGCTGGTGGCGAGGTTTGGATCGATAAGCGTCATATTGACGTCGATGCGGTACGAGCCAATATCGAAAGATTAAGAGCCGAAAGTCCTGAAGGGGCAGTCGTGATTCAAGCAGACGAAGACGCCGGTGCTGGGGTCGTTGTTAAAGTCATGGATCAAATCCGAATGGCTGGAGTACAGAATATATCGATTGCCGCGAAGCATAAGGGGTAAGCTATGCGCTATTTGGCTTCAATAGCACTGGCGCTCATTGTCTGTTTAAGCCTATTTTGGGGCATGGACAAGCTGGTCAATAAAGAGCACCACCAGCTGAAATCTGGCGATGATGTCAGTATGGTTGACTTTGTACGCGTAAAACGCGAGAGCAAAGTTGAAGAGAAAAAGCGAGAGCTTCCTAAACCTAAGCCACCGAAGCGTCCGCCGCCGCCACCGAAGTTGAAAGTGACGGCGACCGTTAAACCCGTTATGCAGCAAATGGCGATGGACATGCCAAATTTGGACCTACCAGTGAATATCAGTGGAGGGTCGGTTCTGGGGAGTTTTGGCCAAGGCGGGGGACAAGTGGTAGGCAATAATGGGCCAACACCGTTGGCAACATTTTTACCTCAAATGCCACGTAAAGCGGCTCGCTCTGGGTTGAAAAAAGGGATCGTACGGTTGGAGTTTACCGTGAACGCGAATGGCGCTGTAGAAAACGTCAAAGTGGTCAAAGAAGATCCTCGTCATCTCAATCTAGGACGGGTGGCACGGCGTACTGTCTCTAAATGGACCTTCAAACCTAAAATGGTCGATGGGAAACCGACATCGGCACGTATTTCTCAAGAAATTGAGTTTACGGTGAACTAAGGAAGGTAAACAATGAGAAAATTACTGACATTGTTGCTGGCATCGTTGACTTTGCTATTCACCAACGTTGTGACGTCAACAAATGGGTATGCGAAATCTAAGCCTCAGTTGTCGGATTATACTTATCGAGTGGTGAACAGCGTGCAGCGATTAATTGCGCTGAAGAAGTACTCGGATGCCCATGAAAAGCTGCAAAGTGCACTAGGTAGTGCGTCGAGAAAATTCGATAAAGCGGTTTTGATGCAGCAAATTGGGTATTTGTACTCGATGCAAGATAACTACCCTAAGGCCATTGAGTATTTTGCAGGTGCCATTAAAACGGGGGGATTGCCTGTCGAAGTGGCTCAGCAGATCCGCTATGCGCTCGGACAACTCTACCTTGCCCAAGAGCAGTATAAGTCGTCAATCGCAACATTAAAGCAATGGTTTGAGGTGAGTAAAACCACAAAAGATAAGCCGCAAGCTCGTGCGTATGTGATGCTGGCCAGTGCTTATGTTCAGCTAGAAGACTATCGTCACGTCATTGCGCCAATGAAACAAGCCATCAAACTCAGCAAGTCACCGAGCGAAAATTGGTATTTGCTCTTGATGGCGGCTTATCACGAGTTAGGCCAATATCAAAACATGGTCGGGGTATTAAAAACGTTAACCACGAAATACCCAAATAAGAAACGCTATTGGACTCAACTGTCCGGTGCATACATGGAGTTGAATCAAGAGAAAAAAGCCTTGGCAGCGTTAGAAATGCCTTACACATTAGGCTTAATGAACGACGAAAAGGAAATCTTACGATTAGCGAACTTCGAAGCGTTTATGAGTATTCCCTATCGGGCTGCCACGATTCTCGATACCGCGATGCAACAGGGAAAAGTGGAACGCACGGCGAAGCACGTCAAGCTATTAGGGGGATTTTATCATCAAGCACAAGAATTGGATAAAGCGATTGATGCCTACAAGGACGCGTACCATATGGCACCGACTTGGGATGCACAACAACGCATTGCCAAACTGATGCTACAAAATAAAGATTACCAACAAGTCGTGACGTTTGCTGCGGCGCCATCACCGGATGCGAATGCCGATAATAAGGCTGAGCTAAAATATTTAACGGGCATGGCGTACTTTGAGTTAGATAAAACCGCTCAAGCGTTAGATGCGATGAAGCAAGCAGCCCACTCGAAAGAGGTCAAACCCATGGCACAAGCTTGGATAGCCTATCTGCAAGGATAGGGGAATGGACCACTGCAACATACCATGTATGCTAAGTGTGAGTCAGTCGCACGCAGCAAAGGGAAGCTTCGGCTTCCCTTTTTTTATCAGGTTAGCTCACTTGCTGGTGAAGCCAAGTGCTTACGTCGCTGAGTAAGTCGGCGTATTCTGGATGCGTTGTTTGCATTTGACTCAGACAGTGCGATAAGGCTTGCGGCGTATAATCGCAGCCAATTATGGCCGTTTCTAGCGCTTCAATCGGTGTCGGGTCAAGCATATCCGTGAAGAGTTGTGCTCGGGTGATTTGGCCTTTTTCCACATCCAAATACACATCGACGCCCCCCCAACTGAAGCGCTCACTGAGGGAATGTTCAAATGCCGGTGTGCTACCAAAGTTCCATTCCCAACTGCTTTGCTTAGCGAATTTCTCTTTAAAATCGGGTAAGTACTCGGCATTTTCAGGTGAGATCCACTCAATATCGACCTTAGTATCGAAGTACGCGCAGTAAGCGGCAATTATGGCATCACAGATCATTTGATGATCGATGTCTGCAATCACGGTATTGAGATTAATCACGCGTGATTTCACTGAGGTAATGCCTTTCGCTTTCAATTTTTTTTCGTCAGGGTTTAAGTAATCGCCCAAACGTGTCATATCGGTACTCATCAAGATAGTTCCGTGATGAAAGCCTCGATTGACGGTCTCTCGGTAGGCTGAGCCCGAAAACTTGCGAATGCCGTTTTCGTCGGTAATCACCAAATCGTTCCGACCGTTAGCTTCGGCATTGATACCGAGCGAGGCGAGGGCATTCAGTACGATCTGTGTTGAGACAGTTTTGTCGTATTCTGGTTTGCCTGCCATAAACGTGAAACAGGTATTGCCCAAGTCATGAAATACCGCGCCGCCTCCGGTTTGGCGACGCGCCAAAGTGACGTTGTCACGTTCCATTTGTTCTGTACGGCATTCTTTCCATGGGTTTTGTGCGCGACCAATCACAACGGTATCGTCGTTTTGCCACAAAAATAAGACACGCTGATCCGCCGACATCGAGCGAAATATAATGTCTTCAACGGCTAAGTTAAACCAAGGATTATGCGAGTTGGAAATGAGCACTCGAGTTTTCTTCATTATCTACCTCTGTGACGATTGCCTATGATACTCATGGTTGAAAACAGGCAGGGTGATTGGTCGATGAGACGATAGCATATTTCAATCAGGAGGCCACGCGAATCTTGTGTGTCATGCCACGCCATAAAAGAAAGAGGTGCCGATGGCACCTCAAATTTGGGTTAAGACGCTGATTGACTAGAACGATGCGTTGAGTATTTCCAGCGTAAGATGTCAATAAAGCAAAACAGAAGTAGGCTTACCCCCATGACGGGCAATGCGATTCCCAGTAGTACCGCGAGAATGATGACGCAAAGTCGCATTAGTGGAGTTAGGCTTAACCAAGCTTGTGTCAATGGAATCAGAGAGTCCCCGGAGGTTGGCCGACGTTTCCACCACATCCGGTAGCCCCAAATGATCACGGTACATAACGCTAAACCAAAGGCTACCAATATCAGCTGATTGGGTAAGCCGAATAATACCCCCATATGGGCATCAATACCCCAACGGATTAATTTTGCAATCAAGGGAAAATGTTCGAACTCAGCATGCGAGATCACTTGCATATTGTTAGGGTTGACGGCAACCGAGTCTACCTGAGTCGGCCAAGCACGGTGAATTTCTCGAACAAACCAAGCACGATCGCTGGTATAAGAGGGAACAATCTCTATTTTCCCCGCATGAATACCCGCCTGCCGAGCACTTTCAAGTACCTGATCAAACTCTTGGTTGGTGATGGATACCGAGTGTCCCGGACCATCATTTAACTGGCGTGACGGAGATGGGGTAACCCAACCGATATCTTGACGCCATTGAGCAATGTTGCCTCCTGCCCATTTTGACCAAGTGAGGCCGGTGGCTGAGAAGAAAATCAGGCCAGCCGAGATCCAAAGAGCCACTTTACTGTGTCTTGAACGGTAATGTGCCAATGACCCCGCTTTTACTTGGCGAGAAAGACTGCGGCGTTGGCGCCACCAAAGAAATAGGCCTCCTAGCGCCGCTATCCACATCCACGATGCGGCCAGCTCACTGTAATAGCGACCAACATCGCCGAGCAAGAGATCTTTATGCAAGAAGTCGAGCGTAATACGCAGTGGCAAAATACCACTTGTCCCATAGCTGGCGAGATCGCCTTTCACTTCGAGAGTGACAGGATCAACAAAGACGGTTTTGGCACGATAGCGAGTTAAAGTGGGATCGCGAAAAAGTACACGAGTCGTGTCGCCAGCTTGTGGTGCAGGTCGAACGGATTTGATAATCAGTGGTGAATCGAGGCTCGCTTGCGCGGCTTCGATTTGTTTACTTAATGGCTGGGGCTGGCCTTGAGCGTGAGCGGTGAGTTGATCGTGATACACCCAATGCTCTAGCTGTGGGGTCATGACATATAAGGTCCCCGTTAGTGCCGAGATAAAAATGAATGGGCCAACAAATAAGCCAATGTAAAAGTGTAAACGTTTAATGAATGCCGCCAGTGTCTTGGGCGGGGTGTGCTTTGAATGCGTCATAGTTGAGAGATTTCTCATTAGCTAATAGAAAACCAACGCCTTTACTTGCCGCTTGCGGCAGTAAGCGAATCAATAGTAGATATTTATATCAGACGAAGTGAGAAAGCGTATGGTGGTGCTCGTGGGCGATGTTGTGTCGAGTGCTTCGCTAATGATTGGCTCAAGAGTTTTGGCGTATCCATGTACACCAAACCACTCATCGATGGAATGATTGCTAGGGCAAAATCGGTCGCGCCATGCAAACTCGCAAGGAGATCACAATACTGACACCAGCCACTGTGATGAGATGGCGTTCCAGAGGACACGGTCATCATGGAAGTGGATTGGGCGGTTGAGTGCTCCATCAGTGGATGATGACCAATCATCACGATCGACATAGAAATCAAAGGAGCAACATAAATAAGCAAGATAGCAAATAAGGCTAACTTACTGACAAGATGTTGATATTTTGTAGATCTAAAACGTTGTAGCAACAAAGAACACAGTCCGACTCCCGAAAGTGCAGCGAATATATCATATTTTTAACAATTTTTACCCAATTGAAGAGAATTCGTCAGTTATTTTCGATGGTTAGCCTCGGTTTTGTGATTATGTTGACATATAACACAATGAAGCCTTTTAGAATCGAGCCGTTATGTATCCATCTGGATCGGCCTCAGCGGTTCAGTGAAGAGCTATTTGATTGAGATTATAGAAAAATAAGGAATGACATTAGCATGTTAAAGCCATTACTCATATTTAGTGTGCCGTTTTTCATGGTGGGTTGCAGTACGTCGTTATCCGAGTCGACCAACAGCACGCCATTGAAACGTCAAGACTGGATATTAGTGTGTAACAATGAGAATACTTGTAATGCAGCAGGATATACCAAGCCCGGAAGTGAACACCCCTCCGCCGTCAAGTTGACGCGTCGTGCGGGCGGAGAGGCGATGTTTGAAGGGAAAATGTACTTTCAGTCAACACAGTCTGGCAACGTCCCTCATCCGAATTATCGTCTTGAAGTTAACGGGCAAGCGCTAGGGCGGATTGCTCCCAGCGGCTATTTAACGCGTCCTCAAGTACAAGCCCTGATTGACGGCATGCAAAGTAACTCACCGAGCATTGTTGTATCGAAGGGAAAAGAATCTTGGCCGATATCAACTCAAGGTGCGCGTGATGTCTTTCGTCATATGGATGAAGTTCAAGAACGTACTGGTACGCCAAGTGCCGTGATTGATAAGGGGAGTATGTCGAACTCTTTGGTGCCGAACGCACCGTTTGTTCCGGTTGTGTATCCCGTCAACGTTGTCGATAGTCACACTCATCAGGTCGATAAAGGTCAAGCCGATTATCAGCACTTTGGTCCTGTGATGAATAAAATGATGCAAGAACAGTGTCCAATGGCGCTTGCTCAGCAAGACGATAAACCCAAGGCGTTACCGCATTTTCGTGTGGCTAAGTTGACTGACAAACGAACTCTACTGATGGCGACCTGCTTTTCCGGCGCCTATAATCGTAGTTCCCTTGCGTTGGTGGTAAAAAATGACAAGCCGTTCTTCGAACCACAAATTGTCAGCAACAAAGTCAATCAATACCGCCAAGGTGTGCTGACCTATACCAATAAAGGACGCGGGCTTGGAGATTGCATGACTCATGGTAAGTGGGTATTTGATGGTTTCAAATTTGCGAAAGTCTCTAAAAGTACGACCGGATTGTGCCGAGAAATTGGCGGTGGCATCGATGAAATGACCGAATATCACGCTGTGGTGGCGGGGCAGTAACATTGAACGGCCATGGATAAACGTATCGTTCACAGTGAATGAAATGGACAGGAGGTTAAATATGATATGGAAAAAATCGAGCCTGGTGACTGGTTTGGCACTAGGAAGTCTTGGTTTGACCGGCTGTGTTGATGTCGATTCTCAATCAGCGCCGTTAGACTCCGATGAGCTTATTCCTCATGCGGTGACTTATCGTTGTGGCTCATTACAAGATATCTATGTGCAATATACCGACTCTGATGTCATTACATTATCGACTCAGCATGAGACCAGTATATTAAAAGGGGCTGAGTCAGCCTCGGGGGCACGTTATGTTGGGGAACACGTTGAATTTTGGACAAAAGGTGAGACTGCATTATTGACAATGGATGGGACGTTGTATCACTGCGTAGCCCCGCGTTAGTGTGACTGATGTGTTTCCTGACGTAAAAATGGGCAGCCTCAGGGCTGCCCATTTATATGGGTGCCGTATTGGTTATTTGATGCCGTGTTGCCATTGTGACCAATGATGAGTGATATGATAAATCACAGCATTTGCAACACGATAGGCATTTTTTGTCGCGGGCAGAGCCCCCGATTTATCTTGCGTTAAGGTCTCTAACGCGCTCTTTTTTGGGGTTTCTTGGTCGAAATTCGCGCCAGTGCGTAAAATTAAGACTCGATTAAAGTCGAGTCGCCCAGCCTCCGCGGCACGTTTGAGAGCCGTTAAACTGGCATTATCTTCCATTTGTGTGGTGCAGATTTTCGCTTTGCCGTTGGTTAGCAGCGCAGCATGTTGATGCATGGCTTTTGCAATACGAGACCCAGCCCAGAACGTGTCACTGGACAAAGTATCACAAATGGAAACGCTCGGTTTTTTGGCGGCAATGGAGTAGTCAGGAAATGACGCGCGAGCTTTTTGCGCTTGCTCGGTATCGAATAATGTCACCGATTGACTGATTTTATAAGCTTTGTTTACGAGTGCGTCATTGAGATGATACACCTCTGTTCCTGCGTATATCTTGGGCTTTTTATTTGGCGCGTGAGTGCCTAACGCGAAGAGTGTTTGCTGCCATTTTTCGGGCGTCTGCTTAGCATCAATACGATGAAGCAAGCCACCATCAACGACATAGCGCGCCCAATGTGCGGAGCCTAGCGTGCCATACTTTGGATCAATGCCACCTGTCCCAGCAATCATAAAATAGGTGTTGGATAGATCGAGTCGAGCGCTAAATGACAGGGCCATCATTGTCGTCGCCGCGTTGGCATAGCCCATCCCCGTGGTGACGAGACACACCGCATCATCCGTGCAATACAGATCCGGATGTTGTGGATTCAGGCCGGATAAAGCAATGGATTGGGTAAACTTGATATGTTCTAGCCAAGGCTTAGTGTCGCCAGACGAACTGGTGACGATCATGACTTTGGGCGTAATAATTTGGTGTAAATCGATCGTATGTGCGTGAGACGAAGCGGCGCTAACGAGAAGGCTTAGTGCCCAGAGTAAAGAGCGGATCTTCATAACATCCTTTTTATCAAAAATATCAATTCCTATTCATATAGGAAAAGCGTGAGTGGTTCAGTCATCTTCGGTGA
Organism: Vibrio zhugei; assembly: GCF_003716875.1. Classification (NCBI taxonomy): domain Bacteria; kingdom Pseudomonadati; phylum Pseudomonadota; class Gammaproteobacteria; order Vibrionales; family Vibrionaceae; genus Vibrio; species Vibrio zhugei. The sequence continues at coordinate 1,374,290 of NZ_CP033078.1, forward strand.
TGACGATTGGAGACCGTCGCTGGCTTATTTTACACTGTCTGGCCTTAGACATTTCAGTGAATGTGTGGCATCTGGCGCGCAACCGCATCCTTGACGTCGGCGAACGGGTAGTGTTCGAGCTGCGCGAATCCACGCATTTTATTCGCTTTCAGTTTGGTTATCAAAGGATTGGTTAAGCCACACAGAAAGCGGCTGATCGCTCCCTGAGTGAGTGTGACCCCGAGCTCGTGACACGCGTTGGCAAAAGGTGCGATCCAAGTACCGAGATTCTCCTCTGGAAGCGGCGGTCGTTGAGCTTTGGGCAGCTGTGCAATGTTCCCAGCGCACACGGAGCAGTGCCCACATTGTTTGGGGGCATGGTGATCAGAAAAATAGCTGGCCAATGTATGGCTCAGACAGCGTTCACTGGCAAAAAAGTCCAGCATCACTTGAATGCGTGTGATTTCACTATGTTCTTTAGTGAGAAATAAATGGTGCAGTCGTTCAACCAATACATTCACCGGCAACTGTGTATCCAATACACGATAGACATCCGTCATTTGTTTACTTTCTAGTTCGATCCAGCCTTGCTCATGAAAATAATCCAGCGCCGTCACCACTCGACGGCGATCCGCCTGAAATTGCTGCCACAAGCGGTCAAAATCGAGAGAAAACCAAACTTTTGCTGGAGTCGCGCATTGAAAAATGGCGTCGACAAAGTGACGGCGTTCCCCTTCAAAACGAGCGACGATGTGGTCAATCGATTCAATCAACTTAAATCGATAGCTCGCAAAATAGCTATACTGAGCTTCAATAACGTGCTCAAGTTCTAAATAGACCAATAATGTTTTGAGTGGTAATAGACGAATGTGACTGTCACGCGATAGGCGATTCATCATCACTTCCCAATGACCGTCTTGGCTTTGATAAATATGTTCAATGACAATGGCAATCGACGATTTGTCTGGTGTATCACCATAGACAAAGTTTTCAAGAACATTGACGTGTTCGGTATTGGCTAAGGTTATGCAATGGGAACGTTGACCATCCCGGCCTGCACGACCGATTTCTTGGGAATAGTTTTCGATGGATTTGGGTAAGTCGTAGTGAATCACCCGACGAATATCGGCTTTATCGATCCCCATGCCAAAGGCAATAGTAGCGACGATACAAGGGGTTTTTCCTTGCATAAATGCGGCTTGAATGGCATCGCGCTGCTCATGAGGCAGCCCAGCGTGATAGGCCGCTGCATTGATGCCGATTTGCTGCAACTGACGTGCCACATTTTCCGCTGTTTTCTGAAGGGTAACGTACACGATAGTGGAGGCGTTTGGCTCCCTTTGGATAAGGTCGCTCAAATGTTGAGGTTTATCCGCATCCGAGCAGGGTTGCACAGTTAAGTCCAAATTATCACGATAAAATCCGGTGATGGTAATCGCTTCGCGTGGGATCGCGAATTTCTGACTCATGTCTTCGACGACTTGCTGGGTTGCGGTGGCTGTCAGCAACAAGACTTGAGGTATGTTCAGCTCTTCACGATATTGAGGCAGTTTTAAGTAATCGGGACGAAAATTATGTCCCCACTCTGAAATACAATGCGCCTCATCCACCACTAACAGAGAAATGGGGACCTGCGCGATGAATTGACGAAAACGTTCGTTTTTTAGGCGTTCAACGGAGATCATTAAAATGCGCAGCGTTCCAGATCGAGCTTGTTGCATGATTTGTTGGGTACTGGCACGGTCTTGAGTTGAGTCAATACTCGCTGCGGCGATGCCTTTACTGCGCAGAAATTCTAATTGATCATTCATTAGCGCCAACAACGGGGATATCACCAGCGTAAGATGAGGAAGGTGCAATGCGGGCAATTGATAGCATAGCGACTTTCCCGAGCCGGTCGGAAAAATAGCCGCCGCAGATTGACCCGCGATGACACGTGAAATAACGTCGGATTGACCGCGACGTAACTGGTCAAAACCAAAGTAATCACGAAGGGTGTCTTCTATTGCGTTGGCCATATCATCTCCTTGGCATAGGGCTGGGGTAACGAAACACCGCGTAGCATATAGGGTTGCCGCATGCCAATCAATGGTGGTGACGCCATACGAGCTTTTGAGGTATGTCATGCCTTGGCGTTATTGCTTGCTAAGGCATGACACAGGAGCGGAGCGCTAGGCGGAAGGCTCGGTGTTGCCCAGTAGGGTTTCTGGGGCGCGAATCAGATCGTTGCCACCAAGACTTTGGTAGACCGTGGCTAAATTGACTAATTGATTATAGCGATTCTCTAACAGCGCGGCTTTGGCGTTCCGCGCATTTTCTTGGGCATCGAGTAAATCATTAATACCGATCGCTCCATTTTCGTATTGGCTAAGATAGATACTTTCAGCTTCCGCGGCATTATCAAATTGCTGCTGCAGTTTATCCTGTTGAATTCGCAAATTAATCCGTGAGGATAGGGCATTATTGACGTCTTCAAATGCGGCATACAAGGTTTGGCGATAATTGACGATGGCCGTTTGATAGTTTACATCTGAGAGATCTCGCTGGATCTGCATTTGATTCCAATTTAAAAAGGGCAGTGTCAGGCTCGCGCCTAATGTGCCAATCGGATTGGATAATAAATGACTCAGTTGATCGGACGAACTGCCTAAGGCGCCCGTTAAGTTGAGCTGAGGAAAGAAGGCTGCATCCGTCGCGTCTTTCGCGGCTAAAGCGGATTTTAATTGAAATAACGCCGCTTTGACATCTGGCCGGCGTTTCAAAAGCTGCGCGGGAATTCCCGCATTGATTTTAGGCAGCTCCCCTGTTGGCAATGGGGTGAGTGGCAATGTCATTGCTTTGGGCGCTTGATTAAACAAGACCGCCAGCGCGTTGCGAGACTCAATGAATTGTTGTACCAAGCTGCTGTGTGTGGCTTCTAATCCAGCCAAATTACGTTTGGCTTCTAACACATTGAGTCGTGACACTGCACCATGAGAATATTGACTGTTTACTAATTTTAGAATGGCTTGCGCCGCTTTCTTATTTTCTTGACTCAACGCGAGTCTTTGATGGAGGTAATTCACTTGCCAATACAGTTGAGCGGTGGTGGCCACCAAGCTTTGTGCTGTTGCTTCTAAGTCTTGCTGGCTAGCTATGGCGGCCCAAGCGCTGGCATCTTTTTGTCTCGCTAATTTACGCCACAAGTCGACTTCATAATTGAGGTTAAGAGAGGTGGAGAAATTGGGCGTACTATTACCGTTATCGAGGGACTTTGTGCGTTGTGCCGACGTTGTAGATGAAAGATCTGGATAGAGAGCACGTTCATCAAGCCCCGCGTTTAAGCGCGCCTTTTTCAACGTTAACGCGGCTAAAATGAGGTTGTTGTTGGTCTTTAGCGCGCGTGCAATCAAGTGATCGAGCGTCGGGTCGTTTAATTGCGTCCACCATTGGCTCGTAATGGCTTGCTGCGCATTGGTGGCATTACTCGGTTGCCAGTGTTGCGGTACGTCCGTTTGTGGCATCGTGAACTCTGAACGGTTAGCACAGCCGATAAGCAGTGAAACGCACACCGCGATCGTGGTTATTTGTGTTACAGATTTTATCATTACAAAGCTACTCTCTTGATAACGCATCAATGGGATTCAGTTTTGCTGCATTACGTGCTGGCAAGAAGCCGAAGACGATCCCTATAAGGGTAGAGCAGACAAACGCATAGATAATAGAGGCGGTCGAGTACACCATCTGAATGTTGCCTTTCACCATTGCATCAAACACCGCACCAATCCCAAACGCTAAACCGATACCGATGGCGCCTCCACATAAACAAACGAGAACGGCTTCGATAAGAAATTGTCGTAAAATATCGGCTTGTCTAGCGCCGACCGCCATACGCACGCCGATTTCTTTGGTGCGTTCAGTGACCGATACCAGCATGATATTCATGACGCCGATGCCGCCGACAATCAGCGAAATAATCGCAATCGCAGAGATCAAAATCGCCATGGTTTGAGTGGATTTCTCGACATTTTTACGTACGGTATCGAAGTTGAAGGTAAAAAAGTCCTTGACGCCATGGCGCATTTTCATCAGTGAGTTGATGGCTTGCTCTCCCGATTTCATCGGTGTGCCATCTTTGATGCGGATGATGATCGTGCTCAAATAGTAGCTGCCCAAAAAGCGCGTGTTGACTGTGGTGTAGGGCACCCAAATTTCCAATTGCTCACTATTACCAAATGGACTGCTGGTGGGCTCGGTCACCCCGATAATACGAACGGGAATATTATTGATGATCAGCACTTTTCCGACCGCGTTGGTGTCTGGGAAGATTTCTTTCTTTGTGTTGTCGTTAATCACCGCTTCTAACGCAATGGCTCGCGTACTTTGTGCATCGAGTAATTGCCCGCTCGCTAAGCTAAATCCTTTCACACGGAAAAAGTCTTCATTGACACCAGTAAGACGGGCGGTTTTATTTTTATCTAAATAGCGCACAACGGCAGAAGTGGAGATTTGCGGAGTGGCACTATCGACATAGGGAGCGGCTTGCAAAGCCTCAACATCACTGTAATTAAGCGTACGGATACGCCCTGATTTTCGATCTCCAAAGCCACTGCCAGGATACACACTGATGGTATTGGTGCCCATCGATTTAAAGTTGGCTAAAATCGCTTGTTGGGACCCACGTCCGAGTGCAACGACCGACACCACAGACGCAATACCAATGATGATTCCCAGCATCGTCAGAAATGTGCGTAACTTATGATTGGACATGGCAATGAGCGCCATTTTAAACGACTCAAGTAAGGCGTCGATGAATCGGCCCCCAAGATTAAAGGTACGCGTTGGTGATGGCGGATCAATCTCGTGAGAGGAAGCGGATAAATGTTCAGAATCGGTGGTGGTTGCAGAGGCCTGCTTCGCTCTTTTTGTGACGGTGTCACTTAATATTTCGCCATCTTTAATTTCAATAATGCGATCGGCGAACTCGGCCACCGCCATATCATGGGTCACGAGCACAATGGTATGACCTTGTTGATGCAATTCACGCAATAACTGCATCATTTCCTGACCGCTTTTACTATCAAGCGCTCCGGTCGGTTCATCGGCCAGAATAACGTCACCACCATTCATCAGCGCTCGTGCCACAGACACACGTTGTTGTTGTCCGCCGCTAAGTTGGTTGGGCTTGTGATCAAGCCGGTCGTGTAAGCCTAAGCGAGTGAGCAATTCGGTGGCACGCGCTTCTCGGGTTTTACGATCGACGCCCGCATAGACGGCAGGCATTTCGACATTTCCTAAAGCGTTAAGATCCCCAAGCAAGTGATAGCGTTGAAAAATAAAACCAAAATACTCGCGTCTTAATCGCGCGAGTTCATCGGAGTCCATGTGCGATGTATCTTGACCATTAACGAGATACTGACCCTGATTGGGTTGATCAAGACAACCTAATGTATTCATCAGCGTCGATTTACCTGAACCAGACGAGCCGACAATCGCGACCATTTCACCTCGGTGAATCGTTAAGTTAATGTCTTTCAGTACCGTTAATGATTCGTCGCCAGCACTGAAAGTGCGAGATACATGGCGAACTTCAAGTAAAGGTGATGACATTAAAAAGGTCCTCGTCCGATGTGGTCAGCGAAGTTGCTACCACTTGGCATACCAACGATCACTTCCTCTCCTTGTTTAAGACCAGATTGTATCTCGGTATTCACTTTGTTATTCACGCCCACTGTGACATCACGATAAACCAATTTGCCGTTGTCTAATACAGGGACTTGATAATGGTTTTTACCCGTGTCGTCAGTGGTTGAGCTTACCGCTTGCGAGGGCACCATCAAGACATCATTGGCGTGTTGCAGCACGATGGACACTTGCGCTGTCATACCAATACGCAGGATATGATCTGGATTGGCAATATCGAAGAGACCATAATAGTAGATGGCATCATTGTCACCGGCGGATAGATTACTGTCATCCCCCGTCATAATGGTTGGACCTGGCTCAATGGCCCGTAACGTTGCGACGTATTGATGTTCTGGATCGCCCATAATGGTAAAATGCACCGGCATTCCGGGTTTGACATGGATAATATCCGCTTCAGAAATTTCTACTTTGACGGTCATTTTATCGAGATTGGCAAGCTCAATGATCGTTGGCGTGGTTTGATTGGCATTGACCGTTTGTCCCTCTGAGACCGCTTTATAAACCACGGTACCGTCCATAGGAGCAGAAATCGTGGTATAGCCTAAATCCACTTTAGCGGTATCCACAGAAATTTTGGCTTGTTGGATTTTGGCATCTAGCTGCTGTGCTTCTGCTTGATACACAGCAAGATTGGCTTCTGCACTTTCATAATCGGCTTTTGAGCTTGCCTTATCTTTTAGCATGGCTTGTTGACGCTGATATTCAGCTTGTGCTTGACGAATTTGCGCTTGTTTAGCACGTAATTGCGCTTGCAAGCTATTGAGAGAGGCTTCGGCTTCTTTGAGCGTATTTTGCTGTGTCATGCTATCGATTTGCGCGACTAATTGACCCTGTTTGATGTTATCGCCTAAATTCACCGCTAGACGATTAATTTGCCCTGAGGCTTGCGCCCCGACTTCAACCATGTTTGACGCATGTAACATACCAGTGGCAATCACCGTTTTTTCAATATTACCCTTGGTGACAGGTTGAGTCGTGTACTGAGGTTTTTCTGGCTCGGGCTTCAAAACGCTATAAAGACTAGCTGCAATAACAATGACAAGAAGAGGAATAAAAACGATTTTACGTTTTAAAAAAGTTGGCATAGGTCGTAGGGGCTCAGAGTTAATAACACGTATGAGGTATTTATAAAACGAATTGGCTATAGAAGCAAAGATAAAACCACTTAAATATCCCATGATTCGAGTGTTATCTACAAAAAAGACCGACAATGGGTGGTGTCGGTCTTTTTATCGTTCTATGCCTATTTTCTGTTTCTAACAGAAGACTTTAACGGCTAAACCCCCTTGTGAGGTTTCACGATATTTCGCGTTCATGTCTTTGCCTGTTTCAAACATGGTTTCAATCACTTTGTCTAAGGAGACGCGCGGGGCTGACGAGCGGCGCATCGCCATACGTGTTGAGTTAATGGCTTTTACCGCGGCAATGCCATTTCTTTCAATACAAGGCACTTGCACTTGCCCTGCAACAGGGTCACACGTTAGGCCAAGGTTGTGTTCCATCCCAATTTCTGCGGCAATGCAGACTTGCTCCGGGCTACCGCCTAATAATTCCGCCAACCCAGCGGCGGCCATTGAGCATGCGACGCCCACTTCCCCTTGGCAACCGACTTCAGCACCAGAGATAGAGGCATTTTGCTTATATAACCCGCCGATGGCACCTGACGTCGCAAAGTAGCGTAAATAGTCTTTTTCCGTCACGGTTTGGATAAACTTGTCGTAATAGGCAAGAACCGCTGGGATAATTCCGCACGCACCATTGGTGGGGGCGGTGACCACGCGTCCACCGGCGGCATTTTCCTCATTGACAGCAAAGGCGTACATGTTGACCCAATCTACGACCGCCATCGGATCGTTCGTCAATTTTTCTGAGGTTAATAGCTGTTGGTGAAGCGCGGAGGCGCGGCGAGGCACACGCAATGGCCCTGGCAGTAAACCTTCGGAATCAATGCCTCTGTCCATGCAGTCCTTCATCACGCGCCACACTTTGGCAAAGTATTCTTTGATCTCGTCTTGAGAATGAATGGCCTGTTCGTTTTTCATGACGAGCGCACTGATCGATAGGCCATGTTCATGGCATAAACTCACTAAGGAATCAGCACTAGAAAAAGGATAAGGTAGGGTGACATCGGTTTCCAATGATTGGCCAAAATGTTCTTCGTCGACAATAAAGCCACCACCGATACTGTAGTAGGTTTTACTCAATAGACGTTGACCATCTTGCCAAGCGTGAATTTGCATCCCATTTTCATGTAATGACAGATTACTTTGATGGAAATTCATGCCACCTTCACGGGGAAAAATAACCTGATGTTGATAGTTTTCAATCGGTAACCGTTCAGATTGCTCTACTTGAGCAATGAAAGAAGGGATGCTATCAATATCTACCGTTTCTGGTGACTGCCCAGACAGCCCCATAATGATCGCAATATCCGTATGATGACCTTTCCCTGTCAGTGATAGTGATCCATAGACATCCACCGTGATGGTATCGACGTGGTGAAGTGTTCCTGCTTGTTGCAGATCATCAATAAATTGTTTACCGGCTTTCATTGGCCCCACAGTGTGAGAGCTTGATGGACCGACGCCAATTTTAAAGATATCAAAGACACTAATCATGCATTTACCTCGAAAACGACTTCTCATGGCATGAAAGAGAAACCGATTATGATCGTTTGGGGGAAGAATTTACCCAATAACAAGTTGATAACGTTTGAGCGGCGTAGACTACCTAACTCAATGGGGAAACACCACCAATAAGTCAGAAAATTGAGAATAAAAAAGCTGTCTGTGAATCACGCAAGATAACGTGATGGTTGCCCATCAAAATTAGGGCCGATTTAGCGGTGCTCAGGTAGCGCTAATTGTTGTTGTAATGCATGAATAATTTGCGCGGTGACTCCCCATATTAAATGGTGGTTGTACGTCATACCAAAGACTTGATGGGCTTGATTGCGAATGGTAAATGTATAAGACCCAAGAGAGCTTGGATGGAAGATGTGTTGAGCTGGGACTTCGAACACTTCAGCCACCTCATTGGGATCGATGCGTGGCGTATAATCACAGGGAATAAACGCGACGATGGGGGTCACACAAAACTGGCTGACGGTCACCAAGGGCGGCAATTGACCAATGACGTCAATATCCTCAATCGGCACGCCGATTTCTTCGCGCGCTTCACGTTGTGCGGTATCACTGAGAGAGGCGTCGTCATGTTCATAGCGCCCCCCTGGAAAACTGACTTCTCCTGGGTGGTGCCGCAAATGGTCGGCTCGCCGTGTAAAAATGACGTGCAACCCATTCGGGCGTTCCACTAAGCCGATTAATACTCCTGCATGGCGCAATGAGTTTGCTTTTCCTGCTAGAGTCTTGGCTGGTTGTTGAGTCGCGGTTGGATATTGTGCCGCAGGGCTTAGCACGAAGTGATTTAAAAAATCGAGTTTCGAGAAGGACGACACGGCAGACTCCTATAGCGTTCGGGGCGTAAAATAGTAAAGAGCTTATCCCAATAATGGGAGAATACGTGAGAGCTTATCCAGCGTTTCTTGATATTCATCATCAACTTGGCTATCTGCAACTAAACCACCACCGGCCCAAACATACAACAAGTTTTGACAGGCAATCAGAGTGCGAATGGTAATACTGGTATCCATTCGGCCATGACGGCTTATGTAACCGATCGAGCCACAGTAAAGACTGCGTCGGTGCGGTTCGAGCTCTTCAATGATCTGCATGGCGCGAATTTTGGGGGCTCCGGTGATAGAGCCGCCGGGAAAACAGGCGCGCAGCAGTTGTGCCATGGTATAGCGCTCATCAAGCTGAGCGGTAATCGTCGAGACTAAATGGTGCACGGCTGGGAACGATTCGACCGCAAACAAATGGGGAACTCGCACGGAGCCAGGCATCGCCACTTTCCCCACATCGTTTCTTAACAGATCAACGATCATTAAGTTTTCCGCTTGATCTTTCGCCGAGTGAGCCAGTTCATTGGCGAGTTTCTTATCTTGGTTGGCATCCTCACTGCGTGGTCGAGTGCCTTTAATCGGCTTGGTATCAATGTGGCGGTCATTGACTCGCAAAAACCGCTCCGGAGAAAGACTGATGATGGCCCCTTGTGGCAAGCGCAGAAAAGCAGAGAAGGGCGCGCGGTTCGCCTGTTCGAGCTGAGTGTAAATATGCCATTCACTCCCTTGATAGGGCGCACAAAAGCGTTGCGTTAAATTGACTTGATAGCAATCTCCACTGCGTAAATACGCTTGCACCGCATTGAATTTCTTAGCGTATTGCGCTTGAGTCATATTCGACTGCCACGGACCGACAGTGAGCGATGCAGCTGGTGGACGCGGCTGATTTTTTAACCAAGTCCATGCGTCGAGCACATTCTGACCGACCACGAAAGCGCTTTGTGTTTGGTGATCGACAATCACTGCCCATTCATACAGCCCTACCGCCATGTCGGGCATTGCAATATCGTGCTCTGCTGTGGCTGGGAGCGTTTCAATCCGCCGACCTAAATCATAGGCCCAATAGCCTAGTGCTCCGCCGACAAAGGGAACATCTAAATCACACGTTAAATCGGGCAAATACTGCTCTTGATACTGCGCGGTCAAGACAAATGGGTCGTCATGACTCACCATGTGTTGTTGCGCTGTCTCGATGGTGGTTTGACCTGCAAATGTGGTTAATGTGACGAGTGGCTTAGCCACTAGCACATCAAATCGGCTATCTTGATGATTCTCGGCAGAAGAACGTAGCAACATCGCCCATGGAAGATGTTGTATGGGTTCGAATAATTGCTCGGCAAGTTTAGGAGCATAAGCGAGTTTCTCGATATCGATGAGCGTATTTTTTTTGTGATTCATGGACTTTATTTGATTTAGATTCTGTAAAACAATGGATTACATAGCGTATCGTGATATCCAAGAGTATCATAAAAATAGAACAATTGAGGGTGGTTAATCTCATTACTGAGTATTGGCGTGGGCTTGTAAACCACCATTCAGTCAACCACCCTTACTGGACGTATACGATAATAACGAGGCAAGCAATGACGGTAATAAGCAAGCAAGATGTCATCAGCAGTGTGGCTGATGCGCTTCAATACATTTCCTACTACCATCCCGTGGATTTTGTGAAAGCACTCGAAAGTGCACATGAACGTGAGGAAAACCCGGCGGCAAAAGATGCGATCGCTCAAATTTTGATTAACTCTCGCATGTCGGCAGAAGGGCATCGTCCTATCTGTCAGGATACCGGGATCGTAACATGCTTTGTTGATATTGGTATGGACGTCCAATGGGATGAAACCGATATGACGGTACAAGAAATGGTGGATGAAGGCGTACGTCAAGCATACTGCAATCCCTATAATCCATTGCGTAAGTCGATTCTCAAAGATCCTGCTGGCGCGCGCATCAACACACAAGATAACGCACCAGCCGTTGTTCATATCAATATGGTGAAAGGCGACAAAGTCGACGTGCGTATCGCGGCCAAAGGTGGCGGCAGTGAAAACAAGAGCAAAATGGTCATGTTAAACCCATCAGACGACATTGCTGCTTGGGTCGAAAAAACCTTGCCGACCATGGGCGCAGGCTGGTGTCCACCGGGAATGCTCGGTATTGGTATTGGTGGTACGGCAGAAAAAGCGGCTGTGCTGGCAAAAGAGTCTTTGATGGAACACATTGATATTCAAGATTTAATCGCACGTGGTCCGCAAAATGCGGAAGAAGAGCTGCGTGTGGATATTTTTAATCGCGTCAATAAGTTAGGCATTGGCGCGCAAGGATTGGGCGGATTGACCACTGTGGTGGATGTTAAAATTAAATCAGCCCCCACGCATGCGGCTTCAAAACCGGTATGTATGATCCCCAACTGCGCAGCGACACGGCATATCCATTTCACATTAGATGGCTCTGGTCCTGCGCAATTGACGCCACCAAAATTGGAAGATTGGCCACAAATCACTCGTGAAGTGAACAGTAATACGCGCCGGGTGAATCTCGATACCATCACCAAAGAAGACGTACAAACATGGCGTACCGGAGAAACGGTGTTACTATCCGGTAAAATTCTCACCGGACGTGATGCCGCGCATAAACGTATTCAAGCGCTGTTGGACAAAGGCGAGTCTTTACCTGAGGGCGTCGATCTCAAAGGTAAATTCATTTACTACGTCGGTCCGGTTGATGCGGTGGGTGATGAAGTCGTTGGGCCAGCAGGACCGACAACCGCAACCCGTATGGATAAGTTTACCGATATGATGCTGGAAGACATTGGTGTGATGGGCATGATTGGTAAGTCTGAACGGGGTGATGACACGGTCGCATCGTTGAAAAAACACAAAGCGGTGTATTTAATGGCCGTGGGTGGCGCGGCATATTTAGTCGCCAAAGCCATTAAAAAAGCGCGAGTGGTGGCATTTGAAGACTTGGGGATGGAAGCGATTTATGAGTTTGAAGTCGAAGATATGCCAGTCACGGTGGCAGTGGACTCCTCTGGCGCCAACGTCCATCGTTTAGGCCCTGATACATGGCGAGTTAAAATTCAAGAAGCCGAGCACAATCAGTAATCGGTTTTTGTTATCGTGTGCGATAAAAACGACATAAGCGCGGCTCAAGCCGCGCTTTTTGTTTGTATAGTCTTGATTTTACGCTTATCTTGATATTAGATTTGATTCACTTTTCACTAAAAGGGACGCTGTGTATGTCACGTTTCATTCGGTTTTTACAATGGGCGGTATTGATCATTTTTGGCGGTATTCTCACCTATGACTTTTTGTTTTCTGGCTTGAATATTTTCCAAAATAAATACGTGGTTATCAGCACAGTGTTAGCGTTAATGCTGGAATTAGCCTTGTGGGTCATTTATAAGCTCACAGAAGATGATTAAGCCACTCAGATGACGGGAGAGGCGGTGGTTTGTTATGTCAATGCGTTGTCAACTTTGCATCTAACTGGTTGTTTAATCGTACTACCGTCCCCATTTCTTCCCATTCTATAGTGCAAGATTGGCCACTTTCTTTTCGGCCCTAGGAGTCCAAATAATGTCACTGCGTAAAGACATGGCCCAGTTGGTTCACAGAACGACCGATTCGCATATCCGCCTTGCGGTCACGGGATTATCGCGGGCAGGCAAGACGGCCTTTATCACGTCATTGGTCAACCAGTTGTTACATAGCTCGTCTCATGACAACTTACCGTTATTTTCAGCCGCTCGCGATCATCGTTTGATTGGTGCGCGCCGTGTGCCGCAAACGAACTTAATGGTGCCACGTTTTTCGTATGATGAAGCCGAGGCGTCTTTATATGGTGTACCGCCTGCATGGCCGGAACCGACAAGAGACGTCAGTGAAATCCGTTTAGCCATTCGTTATCGGCCGCAAAAAAGAACCAAACGTTTACTGAGCTCACAAGCGACGTTGTACCTGGATATTATTGATTATCCTGGTGAATGGTTGCTAGATTTGCCCTTATTAGAACTCGATTTTTTTGCGTGGAGTCAGCAGCAAATGCAAGCATTGCATGGCCAGCGCAAAGCCTTCGCGGCAGAATGGCTCTCGGCACTCGAGGCTTTGGATCTGCACGCACCCGCCGATGAACAGGTGATGGCAAATATTGCCAAGTTATACACGGATTATTTACATCGCTGTAAAGCGGAAGGACTTCACTGGGTTCAGCCGGGACGCTTTGTGTTACCGGGAGAATTGGCTGGTGCTCCGGTTTTGCAATTCTTTCCCGTAGTGAGCTCGTTGGCATCCGAAGAGGTGCCGTCAGGCAGTTATTTAACTTTGTTGCAAGCGCGCTATCAAGAGTACCAATCGAAAGTAGTGAAGCGTTTTTATAAGCAATATTTTTCAACGTTTGATAGACAATTGGTTTTGGTTGATTGCTTATCACCGCTCAATGCTGGGTTTGATTCCTTTATGGATATGCGCAGCGCGCTGGAACAGTTGATGCACAGTTTTCGTTACGGTCGCTCGGGGTTATTGAGCCGTTTATTTGCGCCTAAAATTGATAAGGTCGTGTTTGCGGCCACCAAGGCGGATCATATTACGCCAGATCAACACACGAACTTGGTGAGTTTACTTCAGCAAATGGTGCATCCGGCATGGCAGCATGCGGCTTTTGAAAACATCGATATGAGCTGCATTAGCATGGCGTCAGTAAGAGCGACACAGTCTGGTTATATTGCGGTGAAAGACACTCAACATCCCGCAATTCAAGGCACATTGCTTACTGGCGAAGAGCAAACTCTTTACCCTGGCGACGTCCCAGAAAAACTGCCTGATCCAGAGTACTTTGAGCAGCATCGGTTTGATTTTAGTGAGTTTCGGCCACTCAGATCAGAGCGAGATGCGCCACTTGCCCACATTCGTTTAGATAAAGCCCTCGATGTATTATTGGGAGACAAATTACGATGAGTCACTATAAACAAAAAAGGCACTTTGAGGGTGAGTTATACCCAGAGCAAGAACTCGAACTTGGCGAAAAGCAGGCCTTTCACCAAGCAGAAATGTTTGTCCCTTCAGAGCAAGAGCAGGATGAGCACGCGATTGAGGCGAGTCTCGATGAGGTGGTGCGCCCACGCAATGGCCGGCTTTGGAAAATCAGTACGGCGATCGCGGTTTTTGGTGGTTTAGTGGTGTGGCAAACCGTCGATTCGGTGTTAACTGCTATTCGTAGCTCTGACTGGTTAAGTGTTGGGTGGAGTGCATTCATTGCGGGTTTGGCCGCTGTCGGTGTCGGCGCATTATGTAAAGAATTATGGCACCTACGTAAGCTCAAGCGTCATTTTTCAATTCAAGAGCAAGCGGAGCGCTTAATCTTAGACAATCAAGTCGGACAAGGCGAAGCGTTCTGCCACAAGCTGGCTGAACTTGGCGATATCCACGCCACCAATTTGGGTTATCAACGCTGGAAAAACAGCATTAATAACAGTCATAGCGATGCGGAAATCTTGGAGTTGTATGACGCGCTCGTGCTTGAACAACAAGATAAGCAGGCTTTAGATATCGTGACGCGCTATTCAACAGAAGCGGCGGTGCTGGTGGCCGTGAGCCCACTCGCGATGGCCGATATGATATTAGTTGGTTGGCGCAGCTTCAAAATGGTCGAAAAGCTCGCTGATTTGTACGGGATTGAATTGGGTTACTGGTCACGGTTGAAGTTGTTTAAAGCGGTGCTCGTGAATATGGCAACCGCAGGCGCGAGTGAGATGGTGGTGGATGCGAGTTTCGATTTACTCTCGATGGACTTGGCCGCGAAAGTCTCCACTCGTGCAGGGCAAGGTATTGGCGTCGGTATTTTAACGGCGCGGCTTGGTATTAAAGCGATGGCGCTACTGCGGCCTTTGCCTTGGGTTGAACAACGCCGAGTGAAATTATCGCAGGTTCGTAAACATATCTTGGCGAAAGTAGCAGCGGTAGCGGTAAAATAGGCCGGATAGCCAGCGTATTCAATGCGATAACCACAGACATGACTTGACGCACTGAGTTGCTTGGTAGACACTACTGTCAACTTTTCGTGACACTTGGTAGGAAAGCATCGTGCGTCTTGAAGTCTTATGCGAAGACAGACTCGGATTAACCCGAGAACTGCTTGATATCCTCGCCTCGAGAAATATTGATCTCCGAGGTATTGAAATTGACATTAGCGGCATTATTTACCTGAATTGCCCAGATAGTGATTTCGCCACCTTCAGTGAGTTGATGACGGAAATTCGTCGTATTACTGGTGTAAAAGATGTGCGTAAAATTCAGTTTATGCCGATGGAGCGCCACAATACGGAGCTCATCTCGTTACTCGACAACCTCCCAGATTGTGTTTTGTCGATCAATCTTAAAGGCGAAGTCGACATGGCCAATCTCAGTGCCATTGCGACACTGAATAAACCTGCCAATGAAGTGATTGATCAACCCATTTCTCATCTCGTGCCAACTTTTAACTTCCCTCGCTGGATAGAAGGCAGTAAAGCGCGTTTACGTGATCATGTTGTGCTTGAAGGGCTCGATTATCAACTTGAAGTCACGCCGGTCTACATTACTGGGGAGTCGAAAGAATCGACGCTCGCAGGGGCGATGATGATGCTTAAACCGATGAAAGGATCGTCAGCGTTCGATGATCGCGTTCCGCTCGATTCTTTATTGGGGTTTGAGCACTTTGTCGGCGTTTCTCATCGGCATAAAACCTTGTTGAATCAAGCGAAGAAGCTATCCAGCTTGGATCAACCGCTACTGATTGAAGGGGAAACCGGTACAGGCAAAGAAATGCTTGCACGCGCCTGTCATCATCGTTCCCCTCGAGGTGAACAGCCATTTTTAGTCGTTAACTGTGCGTCCATGCCGGACGATGTGGCCGAGACGGAACTGTTTGGCCGTATTGCGGGCAACACTGAGCCTAGCAGCAAGGGCATTTTTGAGTTGGCGAATGGTGGCACGGTGTTTCTCGATGAAATTGGGGAAATGAGCCCTCACTTGCAAATTAAGTTATTGCGCTTTTTGCAGGACGGAACATTCCGACGCGTAGGGGAAGAGCAAGAAATCCATCTGGATGTACGTGTCATTGCATCGACGCGCCATCAACTGCTGGCGCTATCGGATGCAGGCAGTTTCCGCGAGGATTTATATTATCGCCTGAATGTTTTAACCTTACGCATTCCACCATTACGTGATAGACCCAGTGATATTGCGCCGTTACTTGAGTTATTTATCACCAAGCACAGCCGCAGCCTGGGCATTTCACGCCCTGAGATGGAAGACACGTTGCTGGATGAGTTGGCACACTACCATTGGCCTGGCAACATGCGCCAATTGGATAACATGGTGTTGCGTGCGTTGACTGAAATACAAGATGAACCTTTAGGTATTGGCCATTTTCATTTACCACATAGTGAATCCACGGCGGGCGTGACGGGGCAGTTGTTCTTAGACGGTTCCTTAGATGACATCATGAAAACGTATGAGCATCAGGTGTTAGATCGCCTCTACCAGTCTTTTCCATCGAGTCGGAAATTGGCAAAACGTCTTGACGTGTCACATACTTCTATTGCGAACAAGTTACGCGAGTATGGCATCAAAAAACGCTAGTGAGAAACCCATGTCATTGTATTATGTTCACCAAGTCGATAATGATATTGCCTTACGCACGGCGACGGTCGACGACGCTGTGTTGATCAGTCAATATTTCTGTGATAATCGTGAGTATTTAAAGCCTTGGGAACCACAGCGAACCCCCGCATTTTATGCGCCGATTACTTGGCGGGATCGGTTGGTTAAACTGCATGAATTACATCGCTTGGGCATGGCGTATTACTTGTTGATCATTGATCAGGCCACCAGTGAAATGCTTGGCACCATTTCGTTCAGTAACTTGGCAAAATTTCCGCTGTATTCTTGTTCGGTCGGATACTCACTGGCTGAAAAAGCACAAGGGCGCGGCATCATGAGCCGAGCACTCAAAATGGCCTGTGAGTATATGTTCTCAGAGCAAAATATGCATCGCATCAACGCCGCTTACATGCCTCATAACCAGCGTAGCGCTGCAGTACTTAAACGCGTCGGTTTTGTTGAAGAGGGGTTTGCTGCCAATTATTTATTGATCGATGGCCAATGGCGCGATCATCGTTTAGTCGCATTGCTTAACGAGCATTGGCAGGCCGAATGACAAAGTCAGTACCGCTCACAATGCGGTATTGTGACGGTTTCGCTGTCTCTATCAAATTATAAAGGACACTTCATGTCATTTTTACCTTTGGACGAATACCAAAGAAAATGGATTTTCACTCATCAATCCATGCCAGTCCCAGAAGAGGATTTGGCTTACATCAAGCCGATGACGGCGCAACGTGCGGCTCAGTTCTGGAAAGATAATATCAGCGCGCAAAGTCCCGATTCTGAGCGCCTTAGCGCACAGGACTGGCCGAGCCGTAAAGACGCTTGGTTTGAAACCATTAATTGGATGCCAGAATGGGAGAGTGATGAGGCGTCAATGCCAGACGCTATTTTAGAGCATATCGATTGGCAAGATGATGTTACGGTGTATTTTTGTTATGAAAAGTACAACATCATTGAGACGAAGTGGTCGATATTTAAACGTCATTGGAAGAATTTTTTATTCTATGATGATGGCCCGATTCTGCTGGGTCGCCGACGTCAACAAGCGTTATGGTTCCATACCAATGGCACGGTCAGCTTAGGCCAGCGCTATACCCAATAACTGAGCGGGTTAGAAAAACAAACAATGCCAACGTTTTGCGTTGGCATTGTTTTGATACTAGATAACGACTAGGCTTTGTTATAAATATCGTTATCCAATTCTTTTTCACTCTTGGCAATCAAGACTGCCACCATCATGTCGCCACACACATTAATGGTCGTGCGTGCCATGTCTAAGATTCGGTCAATCCCAGCAACAATGGCTAAGCCTTCAATCGGTAATCCGACTGTACTCAATACCAGTGACAGCATGATAAGTCCTGCGCCAGGGACGCCCGCTGTTCCAATCGACGCTAAGGTAGCGGTTACAATGATGGTCGCATAATCCGCCATACTGAGATCAATACCAAAGGCTTGCGCGATAAACAGGGCACATACCCCTTGGTACAGCGCTGTTCCATCCATATTAATTGTTGCGCCAAGTGGTAAGACAAATCCAGACACACCTTCTGAAACGCCCATTTCTTCTCGACTGGCTTTGATGGTTGCTGGCAGTGTTCCTGAGCTACTCGACGTAGTAAATGACACCGCGGCTGGGTTGGTGATGGCTTTCAGGTAGCGCATAGGATTTAAACGACCAATAAACGCCAGCATCCCTGAGTAGAACACCAAAATATGGAGGACCGCACCAATATAAACGGCGCCGATCACTTTAATTAGCGGCCAGAGTACGTCCATACCGTACTTGCCAGACACCCATGCCATTAAACCAAAAATGCCGTAAGGCGCCAGCTTCATCACCAATTCGGTCAATTTGTACATGGCTTCCGCTAGGCTATTAAAAAGTTTGACGGCGGGAGCGGATTTTTCTTCGCCAATTAAAACTAAAGAGATACCTAGGCCCAACGCAAAAACGATAATCTGCAAGATATTGCCAGCAGCCAGTGCATTGATGGGGTTTTTAGGCACCATATTGAGCAGAGTATGGATAAGCGTAGGCGACTGTTGCGCGGCTTGAGCGGATTGATTAGGGTCAACCGACATGTTTAAGCCAGCGCCCGGCTGAATAATGGCTGACAGGCCCAACCCGATGGCAATCGCTATCGCAGTGGTTAGCATATAGAGCACGATCGCTTTCCCGCCAATTCGTCCCATTTTGCGGGTATCTTTCATCGATGTGATGCCGACAATCAGTGAGCAGAATACCAGCGGTACAATCAGCATTTTGATGGCATTGATAAATAGCGAGCCAATAGGTTTGAAAATGGCAGCATCGGGTCCCATCAATGCGCCAACGACAATCCCTAAGATCATGCCGATACCAATTTTTTTCCAAAGCAGCATGTTTGACCAGCTGCTCAGTAGTGTTTTCAAATTCATAATAAACGTTCCAGTTTTTGATGAATGCGGTAACTTACACTAAAAGATCGTATTTTTGCAGGATAAAGTGACATTTCGCGAGAAAAAACTGTGGGCGTTAGGTCTGTGCAACCGTACCTTTCATCCGGTTGGATGGCACTGCAGTGTATGATCACCCGGTCCACGGTCTAACGGCTTGGTACCCTAAACCGTGGATATTGAATGACAGAAAGTACTTAACTGGTAGAGTAATATTTGTAATTCAATGAAATAATAGGTATTTATAGAAATGAATCATTGTCTTAAAAATGAGACCAAGAGAATCGAAACGCATTTTATATGAAAGATTGTCATGTTTTGGTCAATAAATTGTTTGAACTGTCATTTTAAGTTCGTATACTCCAGTCAATGAGTGACGATTTCAGGTGACTTGTGATTGGATTGAAGATGATGATAATCGCAACACTCAGCTCGGCGCTGCATAGCGTTTATCTATTTATTATGGACACTTAACCATGCCCAATGTTGTCGTAAGACCTGCATGCAGTGAGGATTTAAGCATTCTCAATCAGTTGATGTTTCAACTTCATGATGAACATCATCGGGGATGTCCGGAGTATTTTAAAACAGCACAAGAGATTGAGTCAGAGAAAAGTATCGCTCAATATCTTGATGACCCGGAATGTTTGGTCTTTGTTGCAACGCTTGCCAGCCAAGTTATTGGTTTTATTTCTGGTCATTTTTGCGAATTAATGTCGACCGTCAGTAAGCCAGTTTTGATGGGAAGTATTGATGAGTTATATGTCAAACCAGATGTTCGTCATCATGGGGCTGCTAAGCAACTCATGGTACGTATTGAACACATGTTTCAACAGTATGGGGTAAAAGAAATATTTGTCGAAGTGTGGGATTTTAATGTGGGAGCACAGGGTTTTTACCACAATAGTGGTTTTACCCAGCATATTCATTGGCTAAGGAAGTCAGTAGCGGGATGCTGACTAAGATTGGGATAAAACAAGTGTATCAACGACTACTTTGCCTTATGGCCACATTAGTAGGTCTCATGACCGTCGGTACAGTGAATGCACAAGAAAGTATTGAACCCGTTCATACGCAGCGCGGTGCAGTCTGTATAACCAAAGTGAATAATCAGCTGTTAATGATTCGTGAGTATATCACGGGGAAATTATCATTACCTGGCGGCAATATTGAAGCCGGAGAGTTACCAGGCCAAGCAGCGCAACGTGAGATGTGGGAAGAAACAGGGTTGGTGATTGATGTCGTCAAACAAATAGGCCAAACCCCAACAGCCTATGTGTTTGATTGTGTCAGTCAATCGAATGTCATTGCGCTAGATACCAACAATGCTCTAGGTGGAAAAAACCTTCCTATTTGGGGCGCGCCAGATTTTGGTATTGAAACATTGAGTGGTATGTTGATTGATCCAAAACGCGTTAATGCCCGTGATTATCGCTATCCAGAACAATGGGCTTTAATGAAAAACATGTTTAAGCATGCAACGGATCAGCCGATGCGAAGTGTGCCAGACTTGATCGCTATCGCCCCTTCTTTCCAGCAGCATGAACTGCATTTTCTCGTTGGCTTTCAACATATGCTGCAAAGTTTGCCCGATTGGGGGGTAAAATTGATTGGCGGGGCTATATCGCTTGGCAATATGCTGGCTAATCCGATATTGGCATTGATTCTTTTTCCACTCTTTATCTATTTCTTTGGGACTAGGGTAATGCTTAAGCTTCTGTTTACGGTTGCTTTTGTGAGTTTAGTTTGTCTCTTGCTACAACGTGGCATCGCGTTGCCAAGACCCTATGTGTATCTACCCACCTTGGACCCCATAATGGAAGCGGGTTATAGCATGCCGTGCGTCGTGACGGCGATCTTAACCAGTTGTTTTTTCATTCTGTGGCAAGAACGTGAACACATTACTTCACATCAATGGATGCCAGCGTTAGGAATCGCGATTGTTTGGCAAATTGTGGCGCAATTTCTTTCTGGTGACGTGTTTATTTCCGATTGTTTGGCTGGCGCGATATTGGGAATGACCATTACTTGGAACGTGTATCAATTGGAAAGTCGTGCCACGGTCGACTTTAACGAACAACTGCTCTCTTACAAAATTTGGCTTGCCTTATTAGTGCTCAGCGCCATGTTGACCTATCTATGGTCTACCCCAGGTTTCCGTGAGTGGCTCGCGATATTAGCGGCGGTCGTGGTGGCATTAGGTTTTGGTCGTCCCTTTGATCATAAAAAGACGTTTTTTCGGGCGTTGGGAAGCATGGGAGCATTAGTGTGCTGTCATCTTGTGTTCAAATTGCTCTTACATCATTTTTCTTATAGTACGACCTTAAGTTTATGGCTGTCGTTTTTGCATTACAGCACGATAACCCTGATGGTCTTTCTTTTAACCTTCCGTCGCATCAGTTTGCATGATATTGGTTTTCAAATAGCATTGTTGACCAAGCGCAAACCGTCATTGCCTTAGTTACTCTATTGATACCTATTTTTCTAACAAAGCTCATGTATTGACACATGAGCTTTATTTTTATTAATGGTGTCACAGACTTACTTCTCGGATTGCATGTTTTGAGTCTACACTTATGTTAAGAACTTAGCTTGGTGTAACACTTACTATGAAGACAACACACGCATCCATCATTGATGAAGAAGTCACCTTTCCTGCTGACGTCCAACTCGTATCCACAACAGATAAGCAAGGTATGATTACCTATGCGAACGATGAATTTTGCCGTGTATCGGGTTTTACTTTAGATGAAATGCTCAATCAGCCTCATAATATCGTGCGGCACCCAGATATGCCTAAAGAAGCCTTCAAAGATATGTGGGCACATTTAAAAGCCAATCAGCCTTGGCGTGGAGCGGTTAAAAATCGTTGTAAAGATGGGCGTTATTATTGGGTAGATGCCTATGTTACGCCTATTTATAAAGATGATACCTTCGTCGGTTATCAATCGGTAAGACGGCGTTTATTGCCAGAGACTCGCCAGCGAGCTGAAGCGCTTTATGCCAAACTGGTGAATCATCGCCGAGCATTGCCGTGGATACAGTTAAACCTCGTTCAGCGACTCACTCTATTTTCACTCTTGACGGTGCTGTTGCTTGTCACCACTGTCGTCTTTGATCCTTGGTTTTCTCTGCTGCTCCCCATGATGTTCATGCTGTTATTTTATCGAGACGTCGTGCGCCATCCTAAATACTCACAAAGGCTGCGTGACCATTACGATAGTATTTCTCGTTGGGTTTACTGTAAGAGTCCGCAAAACGATGCAGAATTTCATTTGAAGATGCAAACGGGCAAGGTACGTACCATCATTGGACGCACAGCAGACAGTGGTCATCAGTTACTGGAACAAGTGCAAGAAATGCAAAAATTGGCGAGAAGCAGCGAGAGTAGCATCGAAATTCAAGCAACGGAACTGGAGAAAATCTCTGCGGCAGTCGAACAAATGGTCGCCACTATCGATGAAGTGGCGAGGCACAGCCAAGAAACGTCGATGCAAGTACGCTCCGCCAATGACACATGTCGACAAGTGATGACAAACATTGATTCAACAGAAAATAAGGTGAACTTGTTAGCGGAAGAGGTCAATCGTTCTACTCAGGCCACTACAGAGTTGGAAGCAAAAATTGAGACAATTAACCACGTAATGTCAGATATCCAAGGAGTGGCGTCACAAACTAACTTGTTAGCCTTGAATGCGGCGATCGAAGCTGCCCGGGCCGGTGAGCAAGGAAGAGGATTTGCTGTTGTCGCCGATGAGGTTAGAGCTCTCAGTCAACGCACCCATGATGCCACGAAGAACATTCAATCCTCCATGCAAGAAGTGACCGCCACCTTAACTTCATTAAAGCACACCATGAGTACGGGGGAAGAGGCGGCGCTCAGTTGCAAGCAGGATACGGTGGTAACGAAAACCAGCATTAATGAATTATCGGAGGCAATGGCTATCATTGACGATGCCGCCACGCTTATTTCAACGTCGGCAGAGGAACAAAGTGTCGTCGCGAAAGAAATCAATTTGAATTTGTCGACAATAAAAGAGGCGTCGAACAGAACGTTATCGGATGCTAATCGCGTCTATGAACTGTCGGGCGATGTTGAACAGAGTGCGCAAAATTTAGCTGCGCTCGGCAAAACATTTGAGTAGCGCGTGAGAACTCCCTGCCAGCTTAACAGTCTGTTGGGCTGGCAGGGGCGTGACTATGCTGAGTAGAATCGCTCGGGGAAATCACTGAAAACCCCATCCACTTGGTCGAGTAGCTTAAAGGTTTCCGGCTGGTTCACGGTATAACACCACACTTGTCTGCCTGCGCGTTGCAGCTCAGTGAGGTGACGCTCCGTAAGCCAGCGATAGTTCACATGGCAACTGAAAGCGTCAACTTGATCTAATAACTTGCGATCTTTGTTGGTCAGCCGCTCTGTTAGCACGCCGAGTTTGTAATTAGGACATAATTGCTCTGCATAGCGAATCACGTCATGATTAAAACTTGATAACAAAACATGCTCAGGAGCGAGGGGGCTCTCGGAGAGTTGTTGTGTGAGCAGCTCGACAACCAATCGAGGGTCGTGGCGATCAATTTTTATTTCAAGATTTAACCGCAATTGCCAAGAGGCGGCCAAGCTTAACAGCTGTGACAAAGTTATGATGGTTTGGTCAGCAAAACGTGGGTCAAACCAAGAGCCGAAGTCATGTTGACAGAGTTGTTCATAGGTCAATTCATCAACACGGCCTTGTCCGTTGCTGCAACGGTCAATTTTATGATCATGACAGATCACGAGGATATTATCTTTTGTTGGCTGCACATCCACCTCAATCCATCTTAACCCCATGTCAATCGCCGCTTGTACGCTTACGGGGGTATTTTCAGGATAATGGCCAGCGACGCCACGGTGTCCTACCAGTGTATAAGACATGGTTATTCCTTCTGATTAAATTCATGGGTTGTATCATGAAACACATCCACCTGATATTGATGACAAAGACGAGCCAAATCGGTGCTCACTGCATCGGTAAATAACCGATCAATTTCACTGAGTTGTCCGCTCACCACTGGGGCATAACGCCCGTATTTGTGCTGGTCGGCAACCAACCAGCAGTATTGACTGTGTTCGATAATGGCACGATTTAAATGGGCTTCTTCTGCATAAAAATCGAGCAGTCGCCCATGTTGGCTGATGCCACCGACACCAAAAATACCATATTGTATATTGAAACGGCGATAGAAAGCGGTACTGACTTCACCAATGGTATCTTCATCTGACGAACGTACCAAGCCGCCAGCAAGATGTACTTGGATATCTGGATTACGGCTAAGGATTAACGCCACATTGATATTATTGGTCACAACGGTTAATCCTGAATGGTCTAGCAATGCCTGAGCCACTTGTTTCGGTGTGGTACCAATGCCAAGAAAAATGCTTGAGTTCGGTGGAAGAGCCTGAGCGACCTGCTGGGCAATGTGTTCTTTGGCGGCAAAGTGCAGTAACTCACGATTGGTGAAGGATAAGTTGTCGTTGTCACTGGGTAAACGAATGCCACCATGCACACGGCGGACCAACCCCAAATCGCTCATTTCATTCATATCTTTGCGAATGGTTTGTACCGACACTCCAAAATGTTGCGCCATGAGTCCACTGGGCAAAATGCTATTGGATGTGTGCAACCATTGCATGATGTGCTTCTGTCGTTCGCTCAATTTCACGATGTGCACCTCATACGACGGTGTGAGCCCGCTGAGGGGCTATCCGAATCCCTTGTTCATCAAACAGGTGAATATGCTCTGCCAATACCGATAAGGGCAAGGTATTGCCTTGGTCGATGGGCATTTCTGGGGTTACGGCGATAAAAGAGGCCGAGGATTGCTGAGTTAACTGACCATGCACTAACTGATTTGGACCTAACGGCTCAACGACACTGACGCTCAGTGGCAGCAATAAACGCTCAGGACTTGCCGCATCTAAGCTGGCATGTTCGGGGCGAATTCCTACTGTGACGTTGTCACATGAAAAGCCTGCGTAGTCTGGTAGGTAAACACTGTGTTGATTGAGTGTTAAGGTGCCTTCAACCAGTGATCCGGTGACAAAGTTCATCGCAGGGCTTCCAATGAAGCTCGCGACAAAGGTGCTGGCGGGGTAATGATAAACCTCAGAAGGTGGGCCAATTTGCTCAATTTCGCCATGACGCAGTACGACAATACGATCGGCTAATGTCATCGCTTCGACTTGATCATGGGTAACATAGACGCTAGTGACCCCCAGTTCACGTTGGATTTTTTTTATTTCCAGTCGCATATGAGCGCGTAGCGCCGCATCCAAGTTGGAGAGTGGTTCGTCAAATAGAAACAGTTGCGGATCACGCACAATCGCGCGTCCCATCGCCACACGTTGGCGCTGGCCTCCCGAGAGTTTGGCAGGCTTACGTTCTAAATAGTCTTCTATTTTCAAGATAGTCGCGACGTGCTGGATTTTACTCTCGATCGTGGCTTTATCGACCCCTCGGTTTTTCAAGCCATACGCTAAGTTTTGGTAAACCGACATGTGCGGATACAACGCATAGTTTTGAAACACCATCGCGATATCGCGTTGGGAAGGCTTGGCCGTATCGACACGTCGATCAGCAAGGTGGATTTCGCCGGATGTTAAACTCTCTAAACCGGCAATACACCGCAAGATGGAGGATTTACCACATCCCGAAGGCCCCACTAAAACAAGAAATTCCCCCGGCTTGATCGCAAGATCAACCCCTTTGACCGCTTGATGGCCATTATCGTAGGTTTTGACCAGCTGACGTATATCCAGCATGGTATTTGTTTGTGTCGATTGAGTCATGTCGTGGCTATCCATTCGCTGAGATTTTTTTGGGTTATTTTTCACTTTCGACCAGTCCTTTAACAAACCAACGTTGAAATATCATTACGACCAGCATCGGCGGTAACATGGCGATCATCACCATGGCAAACGCATAATCGAAGCGTGGTGTGCTCGTGTCATAGACATTATTTAATAGCTGCTTTATGCCCATGACGATGGTGTAATAATCTTCATTGGTGGTAATCATTATGGGCCAGAGATATTGATTCCATCCGACGACGAACATGATGATGAAAATGGCCGCCATCATGGTGCGTGACAGTGGAACCAGAATGTCAATGAAGAAGCGAATCGGACCGGCATTGTCGAGCTGAGCGGCCTCAAGCAATTCGTCAGGAATGGTTTTGTAATACTGGCGAAAGAAAAAGGTGGCGGTGGCTGAAGCAATTAGAGGCACGATGAGACCAGAGTAACTGTTTAACATACCCAGTTTCGAGACCACTTCATAAGAAGGGATGATACGCACTTCTAAAGGCAGTAGTAGGGTGACAAAGATCAACCAAAACCATGCGGTCGCGTACGGTAACCTAAAATACACCAAGGCGTAAGCTGCTAGCATTGAAATACAAATTTTGCCAATTGAAAACCCCAACCCCATGATAAGAGAATTGATCACCATAGACTTTGCGGTAATACCGCCAGTAAAACCTAACGTTTTATCCCAGGCTTCAGAATAGGTCGCGACCAGATGGTCGCCAATTCCCCATTGCAACCCATGAGTTAGAATCTCGTTGGGGGTATGTGTCGAGTTGGCAAAAATGAGCCAGACTGGGGCGAGCATAAACAGCACACCGAGTATGAGAATGACATGATCCCACCCTTGTTTTGAACGCATACTATCCTCCTGATTAGTAATGCACGCGCTTTTCAACCACGCGAAATTGAATGATGGTCAGAATAAGCACCAATATGAGCAACACCACCGACTGAGCAGAACTGCCGCCTAAGTCGGCCCCAATAAAGCCATCTTGATACACTTTGTAGACGAGAGACGTGGTACTACCGCCTGGCCCGCCAGCGGTCATCGTGTCAATGACACCAAAGGTTTCAAAGAACGCATACGTGATATTGATAACCAATAGGAAGAAACCTGTTGGAGCCAGCAAGGGAAACGTGATGGTCCAAAAACGCTTGGAATCGCTCTCACAATCGAGCAATGAGGCTTCTTTGACCCCTTGGGAAATCGACTGAAGCCCTGCAAGAAAATAAATGAAATTGACGGGAATTTGCTTCCATACTGATACCAATATCAAGCCAAACGTGGCATCAAAGGGATCCGTTTGTAAGCTAAACGCCCAGCCGAGGTGATGAAAGAAACGGGTTAAAATACCGATGCTTGGGTCAAACATGAAACTGCCAATGATGCCCGCTACCGCTGGAGCCACGGCATAGACCCAAGTTAACGTGGTTCGGTAGGCCCCTTTACCGTGTAAAATATTGTTGGTTTTAACCGCAAGGAGTAACGCGATACCCAATGAGACCACCGTCACTAATAGCGCAAACAGTAGTGTAAAGCTGAGGGATGATAAGTAATCGGGCGAGGTAAAGAGCCGCGTATAGTTTTCAAACCAAACGAAGTTTGAGTTCAACCCCCATGGGTCTTCCAAACGAAACGACAGATAGATCGCTTCGACGGCTGGGTAGACAAAAAAGGCAATGATGATAGCGATCTGCGGAAACAGCAGTAAATACGGAAGTGGTGAATGAAAAAATTGTTGTCGTCGAGCCACAGGATTATCCTTAACGCCTCAATAAGGCCCAATGTCTGTGCGACATTGGGCCACCGCGTGATGATTATTGAACAGTGCGTTTGAAGCGCTTGAGAAGTGCTTCGCTTTGCTTCGCTACCTTATCCAAGCTGGCTTTGACATCTGCTTGGCCTGAGAAAATACGGTCAAACTGTTTTTCCATATCGGTACGAATTTGTGGATAGAAACCCAGTTGATAACCTTTTGTCCACTCGCCGGAAGGAAGGGATAACTGTTCGACACCGACTTGGGCATCGGGAGTCTTCTGGTAATAGCCCGACTCTTTTGTCATTTTATACGCGGCTTTTGTCACCGGCACATAGCCCGTGGCTTTATGCCAATACATTTGAACTTTCGGGCTAGTCAGGTAATGAAAGAACGCGGCAACGCCTTGATTCTGAGCTTTATCATGACCGCTTAAGGCAAATAAGGCGGCGCCACCGATGAAGGTATGGTATCCCTTCGGCGTCAGTGACTTCCAATAGGGCAGGAACGTGGTTCCCATATGGAACTTAACACGTTCACGAAGGCCACCAAATGAGCCTGATGAGCCGACCCACATGGCCACTTTTTGGCGTTCAAATGGGGTCTGATTGGCATTCCAATCGGTACCATAATATTTGAAGTAGCCTTTTTTAGCCCATTGTTGCAACTTGGTGAAATGCATAACGACATCTGGACTGTTAATCATGATTTTTGTTGATAATCCACGGTAACCATTTTCTTTGTCGGCCAACTGTAGGTTGTGACGCGACTTAAAGTTTTCGAACATGGTCCAAGGGGTCAAAGATTCAGAAAAAGTGGCATAGCCTTTCGCTTTCAGTTTTTTGGCGAGGGCTTCGAGCTGTTCGTAGGTTTTTGGTGGTTTTCCGTTTACTTTGGCCAGAATGTCTTTGTTGTAGTACAACACTGGAGTAGAGCTATTAAAGGGCATCCCGATCATTTTGCCGTCATCATTGGCATAGAAGTTACGCACCCCTGCAATGTAATCTTGGGTATTAAAGTCGTAGCCTGATTGAGTCATGAGATCTTGAACAGGAATAGCGACGCCTTTGGCATTGATGATGGTGGCTGAGCCCGCGTCAAATACTTGTAGAATATTGGGGGCTTCGCCACCACGATAGGCAGCGATGCCGGCGGTTAACGTCTCTGTATAGGTTCCTTTGAATACGGGGGTAATCGTATATTTATCCTGTGAGGCGTTAAAATCGTGTGCGATTTTATTCACAGTCTCACCTAATTGACCTCCCATGGCGTGCCACCATGTAATGTTGGTACTGGCCCATGTGGGTGTGGCCATCATCGTAGAGAGTAACCCCGCTACCCATAGCTTTTTCATAACTTGCATCCTTATTAAGTTTCGAGCGAATACGATTATGTTTCGTTCACCACTAGCATGACGGTGAAACATGACGGTTATATGGATGAAATATGTCGAAATGATGACCAGATAGAAAGCAGGCGCTGTCCGTGTAAACGCACCAATTTGGTGAAAATAATAATATAATGCACTACTTTGATGCTTTTTATAAAAATAAAAAACTAATTTATTTTGTGTATTCAAAATATTCATTTGATTTGTGTCTCTAGTAACCGCTATGATTATTGCATCGGGAATGGATCACAGGAGTGACAGATGAAAATAGGGATTATTGGCGCAGGGGCCGTTGGCGTGAGTATTTGTAATTACTTATTAACGCTGGGCAGTATTCGCGAGCTCGTCTTACTTGATCGTAATGTTGAGAGGGCCGAAGGGGAAGTGTTTGATTTTCACCATACGGCAGCGTTGACGTTTACGAAAAATACTCGCATTACGCCGAGTGATGAGTATATGGATATGCTTGGGGCGGATATTGTCGTGGTGACGGCAGGCGCGCAGATCAAAGAAGGACAAAACCGACTCGATCTTGCGGAAATCAATAGCAAGATCGGGGTTGATATCGCCAATAACATTGAACGAGTGGCGCCTAACGCTGTTGTGATTGTGGTGTCGAATCCTTGTGATATTGTCACGCACAGTATTATTACCAATACACGATTTCCACCTGAACGTGTGATTTCAGCCGGATGTGTGGTTGATACGGCTCGCTTGATGACGATTGTCGCTGAACGTGTCAATCTCGATCCTAAGAACGTTTTCGGTTATGTGTTAGGTGAACATGGTCGTCACTGTTTTGCACCTAAAAGTCTGATTAGTATCGCAGGCCAACCCGCGGATTATTATTGCGATGCCAATCATCTTGATCGTATTGACGCGGATGAACTGCTGGATTCTGTCAAACAAGCGGGATATGAGATTTTTCGGCGTAAACACAATACCACCCACGGGATTGCGGCGAGTGTGTTTCGTATTATTCAGGCTATCGTGATTAATGAACGGTCAGTGTTGCCTGTGGGGACTTTTTTACAAGGCGAGTATGGCCTAGAGGATGTGGTGATGAGCTTACCTGCGATTATTGGTCGCCAAGGGATCGAAAAAGTACTGATTCACCCGTTTACCGATGAAGAGACACGCATCATGTTAGCGATTGCCGAAGAGATGCACCGAAATATGGTGAAGGTATCGGAAAAAACGGGTCTGGTGATGTAGGACTTGGTGGGGTGTCTTTATCGAAACGCTATCCCGCAAATCACCGTGACTTGCGGGATAGGAGAGGCATCAGTCAGACTTTACTGAATGCTAATGGGGGTTTGTGACGGGTAGATAAATTGGTTAGGATCAAATCCAGCTTGCTCAGCCAATTCTCGGGCTTTGGCCATTTTCTCTTTCGACAATGTAGGCGTTCGTGACAGTAGCCAAAAGTAATCACGGTTGTAGCTCGTGATCAATGCCATTGAGTAGTCCGGCGCTAAATAGAAAACAATATAGCTGCCGTAAAAGGGACCGAAAAAGGAAACTTTCAAATGGCCAATGTCGGAACTTTTCACGAACTTCGCTTTACCCACGGCTTGTTGCCACTCTTGGTCTTCTTTGCTATAGCCACGATTAATGACATTCACGCTTCCATCATTATTCATAAGATAAGTCGCAGTCACATTCGATAGCTCACTTTCAAAACTGTGGTCGAGGCGCGCGATTTCATACCAATGTCCTAGATAGCGATCGAGCTGAAAATTGGTGACTGGGTCAATATTATCCGGTTTTCCGGTACAGCCAGCCAATAAAAGTAGACTACACAGAGTCAAACTGATCGTTTTGAATACATTCATGGTAAAACTCCTTTGTTTTACGCCATTATCAACGAGTTGAATGGGTTTGCAAGCGATCCAATGCATAGAAATACGAATGTACAAAGGTTTATTGTAGAATTTTCTAAAACACGTTAGAATTTAAATCTATTTGATAATGAGAGTGTTTATCAATATCAAATAGAGGGATTGTTACGATAACCAACCAAAATGATGACCATGATAAAACCGACCTTAGCCATTGTTGCGCTCGCTTATGCCTTTCCTGGTTTGGCAAACCCCATAGACACTGCAAAATCGATTGAACATGACACCAATCATTCCTCTGCAAACAGTCAGCAGAAGGTGGATCGCAGTGCAGAGTCCGCCATAAAACTCAAGGCACAAATCGAGCAGTTGCAACAAGAAACCAAAAACTTACGTATCTATCGTGATCATGTGCAAGCAATGGTGGAAAGCCAGCAGCAAGAAATAGCGAATATTGACGAGCAAATCGCGCAAGTGAAAACCACCCGTCAAGGGATCGTGCCACTCATGTACGAGATGCTTGATGGCTTGGAACACAGCATTCAGAATGATAAGCCGTTGCGACGTCAAGCGCGTCAGAATCGTCTTCACAAACTCAAGCAATTAATGCCGCGCGCAGATGTGTCTGAAGCGGAGAAATTTCGTCGTATCCTAGAGGCTTATCAGATTGAACTGGATTACGGGACGAAATTAGGGACTTACCGTGGTCGAATCACCGTCAATCAGTCGCAGATTGAAGCTCAAGTATTGTATTTAGGTCGCCTTTCGCTGGTGGCTCGTAATTTAAATAGAAGCCAATATTGGACATGGAATACGCAAGCCAACCAATGGCAAGCGCTCGATAGTGATGCCAAAGAGGGCATTGATCATGCCTTTAAAGTAGCCAAAGAAAAAGAATCTCCGTCTTTTCTTTCTTTACCCGTATCTTTAAAAACTGCAGAGGCGAAGTAACTTTATGACTGTTAAATCCATCGTCACATTACTTGCGCTGACCAGCATTGTTTCATTTCCGACTTTGGGCGCGGATAATTTACCGGCTAAGGCGCGAACTGAGCAACAGACTCAGCATGCGCATAATGTGCAGCGCGAGCGTGATTTCAGAGCACAAGAAGCACAACTGAAAAAGCAACAGAAAAAACTGATTGCGTTGCGTAATACTTTGCAACAGCAAGCTGATGACTTATCTAAGACGTTTAGTCACAACGAAGACACCTTAACGAAGCGGGAAGAAAAATTGCGTTTAGCCACTGGCTCGCTTGGTGAGGTCTTTGGCGTCATTCGCCAAAATGCGAAAGAAGTGCAGCGTGATCTATCACACTCGGTGACCGGCGCTGATGGTCAACATCATCTGGATGTAGTGAATGATATTGTGCCTGCCCGTACGTTGCCTTCCATGGCACAACTCACGGGGTTATGGCATGCGATGCAAGCACAGATCAACGCCAGTGGCCAAGTTGCTCCGGTGACCATCAATTATGTCAATGGTGACGGCAAAACCGAACCGACCAAGGCGATCCGGCTTGGCGCATTGGCGCTAATCACGGACCAAGGTTACGTCAACTGGGATAATGCGGCCCATGAGGCAAGCCAATATGCGCGCCAACCGGATGAGGGGCCAACGCTCACCTCAATCAATGCGTTGTTACAGGGGAAAGTTGTACCAATGACGATTGATCCGTCACAAGGCACCTTGATCAAACAATTGGCAAACGAACCGACATTGTTTGATCGTCTAAAAGCTGGTGGCGCGGTGGGGAATATTATTATTGCCTTACTCGTTGTTGGTCTAGGCATTGCGGGTTATCGCGGTATGCGTTTGCTGATTGCGCGTCGTCAAATCAATCATCAACTCAGTCATCCACAAACCTTAACGGATAATCCATTGGGGCGAGTCTTAGCGGTTTACAGCAAAGAAAAACCTCGCAGTGTGGAAGCATTGGAATTGCGTTTACTTGAAGCGGTGGTCGATGAGCAAGCGCAATTAGAGCGAGGTTTGTCAATGTTGAAATTATTGGCGGCATTGGCTCCTATGCTCGGATTGCTAGGCACCGTAACGGGCATGATTGAAACATTCCAAGTGATCACTCAATTCGGGAACGGGGATCCCAAGGTGATGGCCGGGGGTATATCGATGGCCTTGGTCACCACGGTACTGGGTTTGGTCGCCGCCATTCCATTACTGCTTAGCCATAATGTATTGAGTTCTCAAGCGGAAATTATTCGCAATATTCTTGAAAAACAAGGTATTGGCATGGTAGCTGAACAAGCAGAAAAAGACGGTTTAGCGGCGTCACACGAGTAAGGTAAAGCGAGTATGGATCATCAAAGTATCATGCTGTCTTTTCAGAACGTATTGGTTCCTTTAGAGCAGTTCATGTCACAAGGTGGGGTCGTTTTATGGGGCTTGGCTGCCGTTGTGGTCGTCTGCTGGCTGCTTGTCGTTGAACGCATCCTATTTTTGCTGTGTACGTTTCCCAAGCAACGTCAGCAGTGGATAGAACGTTGGCAACAACGCCAAGATCATGAATCGTGGTATGCGTTAGCAATCCGCGCGGCTTGGTTAGATAAAGCGCACTTAGCATTGACGCGGAATTTAAGTGTGATCAAGGTATTGGTCACCTTATGCCCCATGCTAGGGCTACTTGGCACCGTCACAGGCATGATTTCGGTGTTTGATGTGATGGCCAACCTAGGAACCAATGATCCCAAGCAAATGGCGTCTGGAATCTCACTGGCGACATTGCCAACGATGGCGGGTATGGTTGCCGCACTCTCCGGTTTATTTGCTCATTCACGACTTGTGAAAAAATGCGAAATGACTGAATTTAAATTAGAAAAGGCGTTAAGGAGTCAACGATGAGATTGGGGCGACGACCATCGAAACAAGAAGAAGCACAGGTTGATTTGACCTCAATGTTGGACATTGTGTTCATCATGTTAATTTTCTTTATCGTGACCAGCTCTTTTGTCACTGAATCCGGTGTGGATGTTAATCGACCCACCGCCTCTCATGTGTCTAGTCAGAAAAATGCCAGTATTTTTGTCGCAATCACTGATGCCAATGACGTGATCATCGATAAGCATCGCGTCGATATCGAGCGTGTCCAAGCGGCACTTGAGCAGTTACGTTTGGATAAACCGAATACATCGTTAGTGATTCAAGCCGACGAACATGCCTACAACGGCACGGTCGTCAAAGTGATGGATGCGGCGAAAGGCGCGGGCATCGAGCAGATAGCACTGGCGGCGGAGAAAAAGTAATGCGTCGATTTCTTATCGCGTTGCCGGTAGCGTTATCTGTTGCGTTTGGCTTATTTATGTTGATGGCATGGATGACGCATAACGGTGCCAAAGCCCCCGATCACAGTGATCCTGTCCGGTTTACGATGATGATGGTGGAAAAAGAGTCAGAGGTACATCGACGCGAGCGTCGACCCCCTCCCAAGCCAGAGGCACCCAAGCCGCCAAAGACCCAGCAAATGGTTAAGCCGACAGCGCGCACGTCTTCTCCCGATGTGTCACCACAGGCTTCTCCGGTCAGCGTCAAGGCGCTAGGGCTAGATACGGCAATCACAGGCATCAACGTGAGTGCGCCTACGATTGGTGATATTAACGTCAATCAACAGGCCATGCCGATGTATCGCGTGAATCCTCGTTACCCTACACGGGCACAACGACGAGGTGTGGAAGGCTTCGTGTTGCTGAAATTTACGATTAATGCCTCTGGTCAACCTGTTGATATTGACATTATCAAAGCAAAACCGAAGCATATGTTTGAACGTGAGGCTATTCGCGCTTTGAAGCGTTGGAAGTACAAACCGAAAGAAGTGAATGGCAAAGCGGTGTCGCAACCAGGGCAAACGGTTAAGTTACAATTTAGGTTAACAAAATGATGAAAGCGCATAGATTGTTACGAGCTGCGGTGTGGCTAACAGCGGGCTGGATTACCTTAGTGGCGTCGACACAAGCCGCCACATTAAGTGCGCCTATTGCAGCCAAGGCATTGAAAGCCAAAAAGCTTGCGGATAAAGAGCACTACCAACAGGCGATTGATGTGTTGGTACCGATGCCAAAACGTGGTTATGACCAAGCTTATATTGCACGTATGCTGGGCATCTTTTATTGGCAAAATGAACAGCTTGAACCGTCAATAAAGGCGCTCACCATTGCGGTCAATTCCAATGAGCTGGAAGCACAATCCATGTGGTCAACGCGACATATGTTGGCGGATGTTTTGCTAATAGACAAACAGTATGACAAAGCTTTACATCAATACTACCGCTTAGCTAAACGCTTACCTAAGGGGAATAAAGGCGATAAAATTTGGTTGCGCATTAGCCAAATTCATTATCAATTAGGCCAATGGCGAAAGACCCTGAGAGGCGTGCAACACTATGAGCAGCTGGGAATGCCCGATGCTGTGCAGCCATTGTCGTTAAAAGTCGGTGCCCAGCTGCAGCTATCGCAATGGGCAGGCGCGATCATTAGCTTGAAACGCTTGCTCTTGCTTGAGCCGGATAAAAAGCAATGGTGGATGCAATTAGTGAACCTTGAAATGCGCACAAAACGCTATGGCGATGCCTTGGATTCACTGGCTTTAGCTCGATTACAAGGCATTCCCTTTGAGCAACATGACCGTCAATTGTTGGCTCAGCTATATGCTCAGAACGGCATTCCTGAACGTGCGGCGCAGGTAATGAGTACGATAAAAGGGTTGGCAAATAATACTAACTTATTGGTCACACAAGCACAGTATTGGCAACGAGCGAAAGCATGGGATAAGGCCATTGAAACATGGCAATTGGCGGCGCGGCGCGATAAGCAATACCATTGGCAGGTCGCGCAACTGATGCTGCAGCAAGGCCAATATCAAGCGGTTTTAAGTGTACTCGACAAGGTTGAGGAGCCTGAGCACAAAGCCGATGTGGCGTTAGCACGAACACGGGCTCTCTATCAGCTTCACCAAGTCGATCATGCATTAAAGCAAGCTTATTATGCCAATCGTGTTCAACCCTCCGTGGAAGCGAAAAGTTGGATTCGATACTTAAAACACTTGAAACGATTAAGCAAAAAGCACACCTCGTAGAGGACGAATACATCGTATTGCTTCAAGCCAATGAGCGTGTTTGTCATTGGCTTTTTTCATTGCCTCGTCTGTGGTTTGAGAGGTCACTCGAAAACACAGACCGCCTGATTCATTAAAGCATTTTTTATTCTTGAGGTGCTTCGCGGCAGCCTATCTTGTGTGAAAGGACGGAGGGTCACTCCCGTTATACTGAGGTTTCTTATAGTCAACCCAGTAGGTGATAGTGATGAGACGACTCACATCTAAGGCGGTAACGATATCGTTATGGTCACTTTTCCCCAGTTTAGTCAGCGCGCCACTAGCCGCGAGCGAGAGCGCGACGAATGCCACCGATCCGGATGTCGCATTAGCCAACGAATATCGCCCATCCATCGAGATTCATCGCTATTGGTTTAGTGAAAAATACGATGGAATTCGAGCTATTTGGGATGGTCACCAACTGATCACACGGACCGGCAAACGGATTCATGCGCCTGATTGGTTCACGGCGGATTTCCCAGAGGTATGGATCGAAGGAGAGCTCTGGGCTGGGCGTGGTCACTTTAATACGGTGCAAAACACGGTTCTCGATCGCAATCCAGATGATAACGCTTGGCGAAGGATCCGTTGGATGGTTTTCGATATGCCTCACAGTGAGGGGCTTTACCCGCAACGCTATGCGCGCCTGTCGCAATGGGTCGACGATTTCCAGCGCTCTCATGTTCAACGTGTTAGGCATCAATCGATTCAATCTCACCAGCAACTCTTCAAGGCGCTGTCTCACATTGATGAGCAACAGGGGGAAGGTGTGATGCTGCAATCGGTTCAAGACGAGTATCATCCAGGGCGCAGTGATGCGTTATTGAAATTGAAACGAGTCGCCGATGCTGAAGCGGTGGTGATTGGGTATAAGCCAGGGCAGGGTCAATGGCATGGATTGGTCGGCTCGTTAAAAGTTCGAGACGCGAATGGCCAAGTATTTTATTTGGGAAGCGGCTTAACCGAGCAGCAACGTCGCCATCCACCTGCCATTGGTAGCACGGTCACTTTTCGGTTTAATGGGCTCACTCATACCGGAAAACCAAGATTTGCTCGATTTTTACGAACCCGTCTCGATCAGTAAGTGCATCGCCAATGGGAAAGGCACTGGCTAATGATTTTGTCCGACAGCGATGGAGCATCGTTTGAAGAGATCTTGCCAATACTGGATATGTGCAGAAATGGCATGACGAAACTGACGGTGCGTGGTGACAATTGGCAGCGTGTAAGTAGGCGCGCTGTCAGGGGACAATGGTGACAATAGCGACAATTGCGGCTCAATATCGAGGTAAGCGCCATCAATACGTGATAAGTACGGCTGAATCTCACCAATGAAAAAGCGCTGAAAGACATTACGTAGATGTTCAAGGCGTGTCTTGTCTGCGTGTCGGCCACACCATATTTGGGCATCATTGCTTCGTAACTGACGGGTGATAACCGTTAACCATTGTGTGGCGTGTTGCATCGAATAGCGGAGATCGCCAATGAGTGGGTGCTTGTCCAACGTTTCTTGGTAAGACGTGATGGTGGGGGGCGCGTGTTGCCAGTCGCGGGCGGCGATCCAGCGATGAATGTGATTGAGCTGGGTTAAGGCGGCGCGGGTGTGTCCATAGTTGCGTTGCTCTTTATACCAGCGTTGCGGTGTGAATTGGCGTCGCATGACATCACTGGTGTATAAAAAATTCTGCCAATGCTGGATGATGTGCTCTTGTTTAACCAATGCTAAGACTTGAATTTGTTTGCGAAACTGTGTACTTAGCTTTGTATTCTGGCCGCATTGATGAAGGCCATGTAGGATCTGCAATTGGTAATCGAGGTTGCGAAACGCATCTTGGACTTTGCCTAATATTGAGTTGCGGTTAGCAATTAAATGGAAAAGATCACATTGGCGAAACTGATAACTGTCCAGTAATCCAAGAGAGACTGAAGGAATAGGGTGATGCAATTGTCTTTTACTGGGTAATGGCTTGCTGTGAAACGATGGTGAGGATAATGAGCTCACGTTTTGCACATTGGCGATGCGCTGTAGGTAAGTATTGAACTGGTTGTCAATTGACGAGCCAGTATTCCACTGGCAAGCGCTGATGAGGAGAGCCAAGAAACCGATCATTACACGGATACACAGTTTCATCGTGATGCTCTCCTTTTTCGGTGAATAGCGATACCTTTAGTTTAGAATATATCAGTGGCTAATCATGATTGATTCCGTCGCCCATTTTTTCAGCCCCACCGCATCTTTGCAACCAGTGCAAGCGTTTACCAAGCAATAACGCGGCAGCCACAAGTGCAACAATAAATCCAAACCAAAAGCCTTTGGCTCCCATTGATGGCACCACAAGGTTGGTTCGTCCTAAAATATAGCCGACGGGTAAGCCCAGTATCCAATAGGCAAAGAAGGTGCGCACCAGTATGGCATTCATATCTTTGTATCCGCGCAGGGCACCTGCCGCCACGACTTGAACCGCGTCCGCACATTGATAGATAGCCGCAAATAAAAGCAGTTGCATCGCCAGAGTGATCACTTGCTCGTTGTCTGTATAAATCTCAGCAATGCTTTGACGTAACACTACGGTCAATGCCGCGGTAATCACTGCGGTGCCTAACGCCACTATCAAGCCAACATTAGAAGCAATGGTTGCTCCACGCAGGTTCTCTTCACCTAATTTGCCCCCAACGCGGATAGAAACAGCACCACCAATACTCATGGGTAACATAAAAATAAGAGATGAAAAGTTAACCGCAATTTGATGAGAAGCGACGACCATTGGACCAAGCGGAGCAACCAGCAGTGCGACTACAGCAAACAAGGTCACTTCAAAGAAAATTGAAGCCGCAACAGGAAAACCTAGGCGAAATAAATTGAATTGGGTTTGCCACTGCGGTTTATGAAATTGACCAAACACGTCAATGTGAGCCAACTTTTTGGAGGTGATCACGTAAAAGACGATAAGTGCTAACATGATCCAATATACAATCGCCGTCGCAATGCCACAGCCGACCCCGCCAAAAGCTGGGACCCCAAACTTGCCATACACAAAGATCCAGTTTAATGGCACGTTGCATAATAAACCGATGAAACCAATCACCATCGCGGGTTTTGTTAAGGCCATCCCGTCGGTATAACTACGAAAAGCTTGAAATAATAAAAATGCCGGAACGGCAAATACCACCGCATGCAAATAGCCGATGGTTTTGTCCTGCATGGTTTTCTCTATCCCCATGAGTTCGACAATCACGCCAGCATTCAATAATAATATAATCGTTGGAATACTGAGTAAGAGCGCCATCGAAATGCCTTGCTGTACTTCAAAGGGAATTTTCTTTTGACGAGACGCCCCGTTTAACTGGGCAATGACTGGCACTAACGACATCAGTAAGCCGACACCGAATAAAATAATAGGCGTCCATAAACTGGCGGCCACTGACACGGCGGCCATGTCCGTTGCGCTGACACCACCGGCCATGATGGTGTCGACAAAACTCATTCCTGTTTGCGCAATGGAAGCGACCAAAATCGGCGATGCTAACTTGATCAAGTTCAACGTTTCTTGTTTGTAGTGTTGCACAAAGTTCTCCCAAAGGACGTAAAGATGATAGGCGGATTTACCGATTATTATTGTGATTTTTGGAACGAATCATAATGAAATGTGGTGAATAGAGCCAGCTATTTCATAGGTTTGCATTGGACTTATTGTATCAAGACATATCACTTATTCTATGACACAAAAAAAGCATCGCCATCGACGATGCTTTTCGCTAGAAAAAGATCGCCGTGGTCTATTCTCGCTTGATAGTGTCACTTTGTTGATGGGTTCTCATATTATGCTGAACTTGCTGCGCTAATGAATCTATGTCTTCCCCGTTGGCTGCGAGCAGTGTATTTAATAAGGGAAGAACCGCTCCGAGTTTTTCTTCAATCGCGTCTCGCACCGTATCCACGACCACTTGTGTTCCGCGCTCGATTTCAATATTGATCTCAGATCCTGGCTGTTTTAACTCGAAGGTCGTCATACGACGCGTTTCTGGAATTAACCAAACATCAAACCAATGCTCTTGTTTATTAACGTCAGAAATGGTCAGGCTTGCGCCATTGAGGGCGATATAGCCTTTTGGGAAAATGTATTTCAACCAGTGTGGTTCTACACGAATACGAATACGATAATTGTCATCGATGGCTTGCACATCCAGCACGGTGGCTCGAAAGTCTACATGCCCTGACAGCGGATGACCGCCAATCTCTGCGCCATCTTTGGCCGCACGTTCAACATTGATCGCTTGTCCTTCGACGAATTCACTCAAGGTGGTAATCATTAAGCTCTTGAGCATCACGTCAAATTTAACCCGTGTAGGTGATAATAGTGCCGTTACCGTTAAACAGACTCCATCAACTGCGACACTGGCACCGATGGATAAGTCTTCGCAAAAACCGGTTTCGAACTCAATCTCGAAAGTTCGGATACCTTGATGATCTTGAATGGAAGCAATGTGAGCGACAGATTGAATGATACCGGTAAACATAATGCGTTATCCCTGATGTGGTGTAAGCCACTTATACTGAATGGCACGTGGAAACTCTGGCTTATCTTACCTGTATCTCACAGTGATTAGCAACTCACTGGCGCGTTCAATCATATTTATGCATAACACGTGTTATTCGCTTTTGGTTATCTCATCAATCAATACGATGGCGTGGTTTAAGTAGTCTCCGCCAAACAGATAGCAGTGATTCAAGATATGATACAGGTTATAAATGGCTTTGCGATGCCAGTAGCCATCATCCAGTGGCCAAATCGAGTGATAGCCATCATAAAACGCGGCTGGAAATTCGCCAAACAGTTCTGTCATAGCGAGGTCACATTCACGATCGCCCCAGTAGCTAGCAGGGTCATAGCATATCGGTGCAGAAGGCGTTTGTCCGACATTGCCTCGCCATAAATCGCCATGAAGTAGAGCCGGTTTCGGGTGGTGATGAGACAACCGTTCTTTGATCAGTGCGACAAATGCCTCAATTTCCACCAAGGCCATATTCTTTTCTTTAAGTAATTGTAGCTGCCAACCAATGCGCTGTTCGGCAAAAAACTGATGCCACTTATTGGTCCACACAT
This sequence comes from Vibrio zhugei, assembly GCF_003716875.1. Lineage (NCBI taxonomy): Bacteria > Pseudomonadati > Pseudomonadota > Gammaproteobacteria > Vibrionales > Vibrionaceae > Vibrio > Vibrio zhugei. The sequence goes on from NZ_CP033078.1 coordinate 1,415,546, forward strand.
TTGGCTGTGGGGTCGCGCCAATAAAATTATCGTCGTCATAGCCATATTGCTTTTGTTCTCCCCATTGGTGCAGCTTAGCCAGTTGTTGACCCAACTGATAACTGCAAGACTCTGACTGTAATGGAGAACTTGGAAGGTCTTCTAGTATGATAAAGGCGTGACTTTTTGTTTGACCGCTAATGATGGCTTTAGGAACCATAATAGTGTGCGTGTGAGATAAACGCGTGAGAGAGTCTTCTTCTGCTTGATATTGAGGAAGGAAATCTCGGGTATTGACCTTGACCACATAGCTATCGAGGCCATTGCTGATACGGTAAACATGGCTAATATTGCCGCCGTCGATCGCTTGTTTCTCTTTTATCGGAAAAGCGTGACCCAACGCTTGTGTCAGTTGTTCACTAATGGATGCCCACATCGTCGCCCCCTAAATTGGCATGACTTGATACTGAGAGTGTAGTGAATTAGAGACAGATTAGAAATCCGGTTCTCTACGTTCCGTGATACCGATTAATTTTACCTGTTACGCTGACGAGTATTATTATGCCCGCTAGAGTATTCTCATGAGCTTTGACTATAATAGTATTTTAGGGTTCATGTCGAGTGAACTGTGAGTAGGCAGTACACAATATTAAGAGAAATACCTGCAAATTACAGCAAAGCATTTGTCACAGTTAGGTGTCATCGCTTAGTATAAAGAAACGCAATTAATCCAAGCATTTGAAGCGGAGAAACAAAGTGGTTGTAGATACCGATGGTTACCTAGCACTGATCGAACATCTTTCCTTTAATCTTGATATTTTTACTAAAGATGGCGATATCGGTGAAGAAAGTATTGAAGATGTGGTGACTGACATGGTGGCAAGTAACATTATGGCCATTTTTGAACAAAACCCTGAGCTCCATTCAAGTATTCGCTTTAAGCTTTTAAAGGAAGCGGATGCGGTGGTTGAAGATTTGGGAGAAGTCTTGGCTGGGGTATGGGAAAAAAATGCCACGAATGAGCAAATTCGTTTTCTGGATGAATATGTTGCTTTGTTGAAAAACTTATTTGACTCAGCCGTTGCCACTTACGATTAATGCTCAATCTCGTCTCATTTGTTGATATGACGAAATTGCCAAAATCGAGCCGCCCAATACGGGTTATTCAATCGTGAAATCATTACGCCTTTGGATGATGAGGCGTGGATAAATCTTTGCTTACCTAAATATAAGCCCACGTGTTTCTCATTTTTAGTGATATGAAAGAAGACCAAATCGCCATAACGAGCATGGGATGGCGCAATACGCTTTCCCACTAAACTTTGTTGTTTGGTGGTTCTGGGAAGCGCCACTTGCCAAGTTTTTTCATAGGCAATTTGAACCAATGCTGAGCAATCCACACCTGTTGGTGTGGTTCCGCCCCAGCGGTAGGGAACACCGCGCCACTTTTCATAGAATTGATTCAGTGGCCTAGGCTGAGAGAGACTCTCCTGGTTTATGGTTGTTCGCGTTTCTGGGGGAGATGACGCTGAAGGGGTGGTGTTGCATCCAGACAAACTGACAACAACAAATAGAATAACCGTGACTGATCGTGTCCATGTGTTTAGGAGCCCAACAGTGAGATGTGATGTTGTCATAATGTCCTTGAGTGAGAGAAATCTAAGCATTTCTAGTGCACCATAACTAAATTATTACTGTGTCAATAAACAACACATTCCCAGTAAAATTTAATCACCGCGACCATTATTTATCTATATTACGGCGAAAGGGCAGGCAAATTAAACGATCTAACCATTGCTCGCGACTTCTTCTTGCAAAAGATAAACCTAACCGCATGGCGGGATGACCCAGCAAAGGATCAATGATATGCGTCCCTAATGACCGATCCCAGAAAGAAAAGACAAAGCCTAAATTACTATTATGTTCTTTTTCATTCAAACTGTGATGAATACGGTGGACGTCCGGTGTGACGATGAGCCAGCGCAATTGACGCTCTCTCAGGGGATGCAGTTTGATATTACAGTGATTAAAAATAAGCATACCACTAAAAAGTAATTCATAGACGACAACCCCTAATACTGGCGCACCCAGTAGAGTGACGGCACCGATTCGTACCCACAACATTAATAAAAACTCGATCGGGTGAAAACGAAGTGCTGTTGAAGTATCAAGGTCAGTATCGCTATGGTGTACTTGATGTACTCGCCACAACACAGGTAAACGATGCATCAATACATGAAAAAGATAGAGGGCTAAATCCAGCGCCAATACTGTCACGATAACAGCGATATAGGGGTTAATATTCAGTGTAACTAAAATGCCAAAATTGTGTTCTCGTGCCCACAATGCGGAACTTATCGCAAAGAAAGGAATGATGAAATGTGACAACGTCATGTTAATAGCGAATAACGAGAAGTGATTGAGCCAACGTAAGATTTTGACTTGTGCTAAGGTGCGCCGTGGTCGATTGGATTCCCAAATTGCGAGCACCAAAAATACCAGTAAGAAAAATCCCCACTGCAGCCAAGCATTATAGTAATTCATGGTTAATCCTTTTTACCAACGAACGGTTTTATTCAGCATTTATCAAAGTTTACTAGCGAACTGTCACCGGTATACGTAGAATTCTCATTATGGTTTTTTATTTAAGCATGTCATGAGAATTCACGGCTTCCATCATTTGTATCAATTCAGACTCAAACAATCAACTAAACCTTTTATTGCGAGAGGGGCGCAAATTACACGCTGTATGTATTGCCGCGTAGCCGAGTCATTATGTTTATGTGCCCACCAACCCGATATCAACACCCGTGTCGCGGCAATGTTGATCGTCTCGGAGAATGAAGTGTTTAAACCGAGTAATACTGGGCGATTAATCGCGGATACGATTAAAGATACCAGCGTTTTTCAATGGCACCGAACAGAGCCTTGCGCAGACATGTTGGCGCAACTCGCGGATGAAAAATATGCGCCTGTACTGGTATTCCCCGCAACCAGTGTCGAGGAGAAGGCCAAAGTCGTCACTGCATCATCATTCGTCGCCGATGACAAAATACCGCTCTTGGTCTTCATTGATGGCAGTTGGCGTGAAGCTAGGCGTATTTATCGAAAATCCGCCTATTTACAGTCTTTGCCAATGATGTCAATTACACCTGATACGGTTTCTGATTATATTATGCGTAAGTCTGAGAACGAGCAGTACTTGGCAACCGCCGAAGTGGCCTCATTGATTTTGCAAGAAATAGGGGAACCACAGGCAGCAAACGCTTTGCACTATTGGTTTAACGCCTTTAAAGAAACCTATTTAATGACGAAGAGCCGAGGTGTGGCCGATGACTCTCGACCACAGCTATCCTTATATTTACAATGGAAAAAACGGTTCACGTCGATAGAGGCACACCGCACATAGGTTACGATGGTAACGTGATGACAGTAAGAGGATGTCCCATGTATTATGGATTTGATATTGGTGGTACAAAAATTGAGTTTGGCGCTTTCAATAATCAGTTAGAGCGCGTGGCGAAAGAACGCTTAGCGACCAGTACTGATGATTATGACCAATTACTTGAATCGATCATCGAATTGGTCGAACGTCATGATAAGAAGTTTGGTGAAAAAGGGAAAATCGGTATTGGCCTACCGGGGATGGAAAATGCCAAAGACGGGACTCTGCTCACCGTGAACATTCCCGCAGCGAATGGCAAAGAGTTACGTCAGGACTTGCAAGAAAAGTTACAGCGTGACGTAAATATCGAAAATGATGCGAACTGCTTTGCTCTCTCCGAAGCATGGGACGATGAATTCCAAGGCCAAGGTTCGGTATTAGGGTTGATTATGGGAACGGGATTTGGCGGCGGTATTATTATTGATGGCCAAGTGCTGTCTGGACGCAATCACGTTGCTGGCGAAGTCGGTCATATGCGTGTGCCAATTGATGCATGGTTTGCATTAGGAGACAATCCACCTTTACTGGAATGCGGTTGCGGTAAACAAGGCTGCCTAGATAATTATTTATCTGGTCGTGGCTTTGAAACGCTTTATGCGCACGATTATGATGAACAATGTTCGGCGGAAGACATCATTAAAGCGTATCAGTCCAATGAGAAAAATGCGGTGGCGTTTGTCGATCGCTACTTAGAGTTTACTGCCATCTGTTTTGGCGGTTTGTTCACAGCCTTGGACCCTGGGGTTGTTGTGCTGGGTGGCGGGTTATCAAACTTTGAATTGTTGTATGAAGAACTTCCTAAACGCATTCCTCGTTATCTGATGTCGGTCGCAACCTGCCCTAAAATTATTCAAGCTCGTCATGGCGATTCCGGCGGCGTTCGCGGCGCGGCATTCCTGAATTTAGACACCTCGAAATGAGTGACGCACAGTGATACAGCATGCTCATGCCAGAGAATAGAAAGGGGCGCTAGAGAGCTCCCCTTACATAGATTCCATTCTTACTTCTGAGTCGGTTTTTTACCAATACCAACATTTTCTTTCGGCTTTAGCGTGATACGAGTAAAACCTAATTGACGAAAATGATTGTCACGATAATTACGCACTGCTTTTGTATCCGAGATCGCTTCAATTTGTTGCTCCATTTTCAGGTAATGGGTTAAATCGATCCCTTCTGCTGCAGCGACGGCTTCATGTGCTGAGCGATATTCTTGATAAGAGAAGACAAGGGTCTTTTCTTCATCATTATACGTGTACAGAATAGTACGAGACATAGTCGTTTCTCTTATTTCATAATCTTGACTGGCGAATTCTGCCTTGAACTCACCTAATTGTCACGCATTACACGGCATTTATTACTAGAATCAACACACATCTAATGATGGCGACGATGGGGAAATGAGACGATAGTCTTCTATTTCCTCAAGAGAATTAATATTAACAAACGCGTACGCTTCATCATTGAACACAACGTGACGGTGACTCAATTGCCTGATGAAGCCCATGAGACGGCGCTCTCCAGCGGCAAGATAGGCTTCAAGAACCGGTAAGCAACGACGCCGGATGACCACGAACGCTGGCTGTACTCGCTCCCCATCGCTTGCGACAAACGCGTCCATACCGTCGTCTTCTTGTTGACAGAAGCGTGCAATGAGTTGGCTGTGAAGAAACGGACTATCGCACGGTGAAAAACCGACCCAAGGCGTTTGAGCATGTTGTAAACCAGAATGCATCCCCGCTAATGGACCCAGATACCCCGGCCATATATCCTCAATCACGCGCCCATAGTGGGCGTAATCTTCGATATGACGATTAGCATTAATTAAAATAGGAGTGGGCAGTTGTTGTCGTAAGCGAGTTAACACGTGTTCGACAAGTGGTTGATCTTGGAATATCACGAGCCCTTTGTCGTTATGGTGCATGCGTGTTGCTTGACCGCCAGCCAAAATGACCCAGGTCATGTCTTTAGGATCGATCATGATAAAACTCCGTTGTAATCACTGGTTTATGCCTGTGTAAAAGAAAGAGAGAAATCATCGCTGTGAGTGATGGTTTCTGGCTTACTCAGCGTATTAATTCGCCTTTTCTGGTTTACGTTCTACCTTTAATAGAGGAGATGTCTCCTGATTCGAAGGTGATGTACTTGATGATGACCAACGGCTCAGATAATAAACCTGTCTACCAAGCTTATTCCGTCTTACTGGCTAGTGCTTCGCGGCAAACAACGGCCGCACTGACCGAGCATTTCGCATCGTGGTTTAGCACATGTGTTGTCGTCGATAATGTGATAGACGTTGCTAAAGCCATGAAAGAATATCAATACGATGTGGTGATTATTGATCCCACGCTTTTCGCCGATCACACGCAAGTATTCGAACAGATACAAGCATGGCATCGTCAGTATTCTCAAGTGTTACTGCTGATCGAACAAGACCAGCTAAAATCCGTATTTACATACTGGTATCGTTCTTACGCGTCATTCATCATTACCCCAGTCAATATACAGCAAGCCAGCCATGTGATTCATCATTGCATGCGAACCATTCAGCAGAACCACAAGGCCGTGCTACTCGCCCAAGACTTTTCTCGACATCATTCGCATAAGATCATTGGTGAATCCGAGTTCACCTTAGCGCTTAAGCAGAGTACACATCTACGTTGCCATGATACCACACCACTGTTAATTGAAGGAGAGCCGGGGACGGGGAAAGAACTGGTCGCTCGGCGTCTACATGCACTTAGCTTGCGCGATGGACCTTTTGTGCCATTAGCTGGGCATATTTCTCAAGAAGATACCTTGGAGCAAATATTGTACGGGCAACACCGTAATACCATGCAAAGTAAAGTGTACCAGCCGGGATTACTGAAACGAGCCAATGGAGGAACCCTGTATATTGATGAAATAGACAATCTACCGATTGGCGTACAGAAGAGACTACTCAACGTTTTTGATACCGGGCACATTCGTCCAGTGGGAGCGGATTATGATTTGCCGATTGATGTGCGGGTCGTTATGGCGACCAATCGTCCTCTCTGTGATCAACTGGTTGCTCGCAGTCCATCACCGTTACTCGGCCGCCTGTATGCCGACCGTCTCACGGTCATACCATTAAGACAACGCAAGTCGGATTTAAAGTTGCTGTTGCCTTATTTCGCAAAGCGGCTCTGTCGCGACTTATGTTTACCTCTCCCAGGGTGGACAGAAGAAGACATCGCCATCATTCGTGATTATCATTGGCCGGGAAATGTCAGAGAGCTGAAGAATCTCGTCGAAAACTGCATTCTACTGAAACAATCTCCCTCAGATTATTGGTTACGCACCCATTCGATGTCCTATAAAACGCCCGTCACTGTGACAGTTTCGAATGGCATGAGCATGCCGACACTTCATGAGGACCACCAGTTCGATCCACGTCAGCCGCATGATTATCCGCATAACTGGACTCTCAAAGACGTAGAACGACATCATATTGAACAGGTCGTTCGTGCGCATCAGGGGAATCGCTCCTCGGCTGCGAAAGTGCTTGGCGTCAATCGCAAAACACTGGAACGAAAATTCAAAGAGTGGGGGAAGGTGATGACACTGTCGGATAAAACGGCGTTTTTTCAGTAAAAAGGGTGGCTTGACTCTTTTTTTATAACACGATTTATTTACACTGGTATTGGGTTACAGTCCGTTACCATTGGCTTGGTTGTTATTACCTGCATAACATGGTGACACTGTCACATAAATGAACACACCAACCATGGATAAAAGGATCAATCATGAAGTTTCCTTATCGTAATATCGTTGTCCTCACTGGCGCTGGTATTTCAGCAGAATCTGGTATCCAAACCTTTCGCAGTGAAGATGGCTTATGGGAACAGCATCGTATTGAAGATGTGGCAACCCCTGAAGGGTTTGCCCGAGACCCTGATTTAGTTCAAGAATTTTATAATCAACGGCGTCGTGATTTGCAAAAAACCGACATTCAACCGAATGCGGCTCATCAAGCTTTAGGACAATTAGAACGCGAATTAGAAGGTAACGTCACGATCATCACGCAAAATATTGACAATTTACATGAGCGTGGCGGCAGTCAGCATGTGCTGCATATGCACGGTGAGCTATTGAAATCGCGATGCACCGAATCACAGCAAACGGTCGAGCAAAAGACGGATCTTCATACGGGCGATCTGTGTCATTGTTGCCAAATGCCTTCGCAATTGCGACCTCACATCGTTTGGTTTGGTGAAATGCCATTATTTATGGGCGATATCTATCAGGCCATCCAAGAGGCGGATTTGTTCATTGCTATCGGCACATCTGGCGTTGTTTATCCTGCTGCCGGTCTTGTGCATGAGGCCAAAATAGCTGGCGCGCATACTATCGAAGTAAACATTGAACCTAGCGCCGTGCAAACGGAATTTGCCGAGAAACGCTATGGGAAAGCCAGTATTGAGGTCCCTAAACTGGTCGATGAGCTGTTGGCGTTACAAACAGAGTAACGTTGCTTTCACTGAGCTCATCCAATAAAAAAGCCACTTTCATCGAAAGTGGCTTTGGCTTATTCAGTTGTTAGGCAGACCAATTACTGACTCACTTTCAGCTTTTGGAATAGCTCTTCATAAAGTGCAGAAGCTTCGCCCACATCGTCTTGGAAAACGCCGTTTTTCATGACATCAGCTGGCGGGAAGACACTGGTATCATTCTTATACGATTTCGGTAGATATTGGTACGCCGTTTTCACCGGAGTTGGGTAGCCAGTCATTTGCGAAATCTTCGCTGCGTTTTGTGGCTCCAATAAGAAATCAATCATTTTGTAAGCCGCATCAACATTCTTCGCACCTGTTGGAATGGAAAGGTTATCCATCCAGAAGATAGCGCCTTTCTTAGGCCAAGCGATTTCAATCGGAGCACCGTCTTTATGCGCCGCGTAAGCCGAACCATTCCAAAGCATACCCAAGGTTACTTCACCAGCCATATAAGGACGAGCTGGGAAATCGGAGTTAAACACCAACACATTTGGCATGAGCTTTTTCAGTTCTTCATACGCTTCATGGATTTTCTTAGGATCCGTAGTATTAGGGCTATAGCCAAGTTTCACTAGAGCGATATGGAAGACTTCACGAGCGTCATCCATTAACATCAGTTGACCTTCGTAGTCTTTATCCCATAACTGACTCCAGCTAGTGAACTTAGACTTATCATGATATTCGGTGTTCACACCAATGCCAGTCGCTCCCCATACGTACGGGATGGAATAATCACTGTGCGGATCGAAAGACTTGTTGAGGTAGTTGGGATCGATATCTTTAAAATGGCTTAATTTTGAATGATCGATTTTTTGAATCATTCCTTCTTTGCGCATTTTAGAAACGAAATATGTTGAAGGTACAACAAGATCATACCCGGTTTTTTGCGTCTTCAACTTCGCATACATCGTCTCATTCGACTCATAAGTCGAATAAATGACTTTGATACCCGTTTGCTTAGTGAAGTCTTGTAACACTTCTTGTGGGATATATTCAGACCAGTTGTAAAAGTAGAGCACATTGTCATCTTGTGCCATTGCACTACCGCTGAATAGTGCTGATGCGCATAACATGCCAGCATACAATTTATTTTTCATTACGTTTCCATGTCTAGTTTATTGAAATGATACGTTGAGTGTCTTTTCACTCAGAGCTTCCACTCAGAATGTGATTACTCAATAAGTGCGTGTTACTACGCTTCATGACAACCATGCACCATACTATCGCCTCGAACCTCGAGAAATGGCCAATCGCGCATGAGTTTCTCGCACAATGATGAAAGCGAACAGTCACGCTTCCATCATTGTAGTCGATTTGGGAAGAATTACGGTTTTCCGTCTCGTGCCAGCCACTGTGATCCCATGACCAACAATAGGGATAAGACCAGCATAACCGTCGCTAAGGCATTCACATCTGGAGAGAGTCCGATGCGAACCATCGAGTAAATCTTCAATGGTAAGATTTCATAACTCGGCCCAGTGACAAAAGAGCTGATAATGACATCGTCCAAAGACAGAGTGAAACTCAACAGCCAACCTGCGGCAACCGCTGGCTTTGCTAATGGAATGATAATGCTTTTTAAAATCGTCCACTCACCCGCGCCGAGATCTTTCGCCGCTTCTAACATTTTGACATCAAACCCGTTGAGACGGCTGTAAACGGTAATAACAACAAACGGTAGACAAAACGTAATGTGCGCGATCAATAATGTCATCAAGCCCAGCTGCGCTCCCAGCACCAAAAATAGGGCTAAAAACGAAATGGCCATAACAATATCTGGCGACATCATGACAACAAAAAGCAGGCCACTGACCATGGCTTTTCCCTTAAATTGGTAACGAAATAGCGCTACAGCAGTTAATGTACCGATAATGGTTGCCGCAGTGGCGGAAATAACCGAGACCGTGAGCGAGTGCCACGCCGCTTGCATTAAGCTGTCATTATGCACTAATGATTCATACCATTTAGTGGTAAACCCTTGCCAACGCAAGCCAAAACGACTGGCATTGAATGAGTTAACAATCAAAACCACAATGGGGAGATACAAAAACAGGTAGATCACCCCAACAAAGCTAAATTTAATCGATTTTCCCATTAATCCAGCTCCACTTTTTTATTTAGGAGTTTGCTTGCTCGATAGTAAGCATACATTAATAAGGCCATCACAATGGTCAAAGCGATACTGGTTGCCGCACCAAATGGCCAATCGCGAGCATTCAGTACTTGACTCTTAATCACATTACCCACCAATGGGTTCTTCGCTCCGCCAAGTAAATCAGAAACATAGAACATCCCCAATGCTGGCAGTAACACCAGCAGGCACCCACCAATGATTCCAGGCATGGTCAAAGGAAACACAATCTTCAACAAGATTTGTATCTTGTTAGCGCCGAGATCGCGTGCTGCTTCTAAAAATGTTTTGTCCAATTTTTCAATCGATGAATACAAAGGCAAAATCATAAATGGCAATAAAATGTACACCAATCCAATCATGACAGCCGTCTCGGAGTACATAATACGAATAGGGCGGTCAATAATATTGAGAGACAGTAACGCGGTATTCAATACACCGTGAGTTCCCAGCACCATTTTCATTCCATAGGTACGAATAAGCGAGTTTGTCCAAAAGGGAATGATCACCAAAAACAACATAAAGCTGCGCCATTTCGCTGGCATTTTAGTAATCAGATACGCAAATGGATACCCCAAGATCAGACAAAAAAATGTCGCCAGAATCGCCATATAGAACGAATGTGCAAGCACCTTCGCATAGAGAGGATCAATTAAGCGAAAATAGTTATCAAACGTTAGGTCAAAGCTCAGCAGGTTCGCGTCATCTTTGGTTAAAAAGCTTGTACCAATGATCATTAAATTTGGTACCAACACAAATAACGTGAGCCAACCTACAACTAAAAAAACAATGGTCTTTTGTAGATTAAACTTACGCTTCGTCATCGAGAATAACCTCCCAGCTTTCCACCCAAGTGACCGAGACTTTTTGTCCAATGGAGTGATCAACATCAGGGTCATCTTCATTGAAAAACTCACTGATCATCACGATGTCACCCGATTCCATTTCAACTTCTGAATCCAGCGTCATCCCTTTATAGGTACGATCACGCACGTAACCAACCAATCCTTTTGATTCCGCTTGTGAGATTTCTTCAATACGTAAGTCTTCGGGGCGAAGTAGAACTTGTAACTTCTGGCCCGCTTCAATCGGCTTTTTGTAGTAGACACTGTTGTCCACGCCATGAATGCTCACTAAAATACGTTCTGCATCCAAACGTTCTTTGGCGACGGCAGGGAATACATTAATTTCACCGATAAAACGCGCGACAAAGAGATTTTTAGGCTCTTCGTAAATTTCGCGAGGGCTACCATCTTGTTCAATCACGCCATCACGCATCACGATAATGCGATCCGACATCGATAAGGCTTCTTCCTGATCGTGCGTCACGAAGATAAAGGTAATACCAAGCTTACGCTGCAACTGCTTTAACTCAGTTTGCATTTGTTTACGCAGCTTATAGTCCAATGCAGAAAGCGACTCATCGAGAAGCAATACCTTGGGCTTATTAACCACAGCACGTGCAATTGCAATCCGTTGTTGTTGGCCACCGGAAAGCTGATGGGGACGTCGCTGCGCCATATGATCAAGACGCACCATGCTCAACACTTCCATGACACGTGGTTCAATCTCTGCACTTGGCACTTTTTGCATGCGCAAGCCAAAGGCCACATTGTCAAATACGGTCATGTGAGGGAAGAGGGCGTAACTTTGAAAAACAGTATTTACATGACGGCTTTCAGCCGGTGTTTCTGTGACATCTTGATTGTCTAACAAGATGGAACCAGAATCGACACTTTCGAAGCCTGCGATCATTCTTAATACGGTCGTTTTACCACAGCCAGAAGGGCCAAGAATAGTGAGAAACTCACCGTGGTTTACGTTTAAATCTAAATCAGAAATGATTTCCTTGCCATCAAAACTCTTCGTCACGTGAGTCAGTTTGATGACTGTATTTTCAGCGGAATGCTCGTTATTCAACGTCTGTTTTTCTCCTACCTTGGTCTAGCGTGGTTTAGTCAAATTTAACCATGTGTCATATACTGATCCGCGCATCATAATCATCGCGAACGGGAAGTCAAAACATTTTAGTCTCTGGATGAAAAAAATCCGTTACATACACTAACAATTTAACTATGTTAGGACAGCCCATAATGGTAAAGAATGTCTATTATTGAGCCAAAAACCACACATGAGTCACATTACTCATTTAGTCGTATCACACATTACCGTATAATAACGCATGACTTTTGTGAAATAATGACTCGCAATCAGGTTTGCATGAATCTCAGTCTCGGCTGAGATTTTTTAACACTCCATTCAGCCCACTAGAGCAGTGTATGAATAACGAAACAGAAAAAGATTTCAACTTAGGCGGTAGTATTGATACTGCGCTTTCTGGACAATATCAACTGAGCATTACTAGCGTGTTTAAAGAAGCTTGGGATTGCACCATCAAGCACTTTCTTTCATTTAGTCCAGCGATTATTTTATTAGCCATTTTGCAATTAGCCATTTTCTTTCTCGCGCTGCATTTCCAAGTCTCCAATGTGACCGAAATCTTTGAGAACTTTGCAAAAAATGGCAAATTACCCGAAGGGTTCATGCGTTCATTGTATATCGCGAATTTTAGTTACGAAGTGATTAGCGCCCCTTTCTATGCCGGCGTGTCACTAATGGCAATGAGCCATGCTGTCGGTTTAAAGACCACAACCAAGCAAATCGGAAGCGGATTACAGTACACCATTCCTGTTATTATCGTTACGTTAGTCAGTTTGGTTTTGCAAGGCATCGCCAATTTGTTGGTTCCTGTCATTTCACTCTATCTCTCTTTAGCGTTTACCAACGCAGGGTTACTTGTTTGTGAAAAGCGGATTCGCCCCTTTAATGCATTGTGGATATCGTTACGTGCAGCCAACCGCAAACTTCTGCAGCTAGCCGTCATTTATGCGGTGATAATGGGTTTATTTCTTGCGGCATTAATGTTTTATGGCATAGGCTTAGTATTGGTTCTGCCTTTTTTCTTTCATGTTAAAGGGATCATATATCGTAATATGTTCGGCGTGCGCTTAAAAATTGTCGCGACTCCGCATGATGATAGCAATGATAGTGGAGGGGAAAATGATCAAGACAAACCAAGCCAAATCTTTAATGCGTAATATTCTCATTGTTGGTGTCGTGGCGATTTTAGCCAGTTGCGGCTATCAACTGGTTACCAAAACAACGGATAGTGAATCGAGCAAAGATAGCTACCAACGCCAAAGTATGGGCCCACCGCCAGATTTTGCTGCCATGCACAATATTGATGCACGTAAAGCGGAGTTTTTCGATTATATGCGTGATGGCATACAAAACGAGAATCAACGCATACTGCATGAACGCCAACAGCTTAAACAAATCAAGCAAACTTTAGACAACGGGGACACGCTATCCAAGAAGGAAAAAGTGAACGCCAAACTCTTAGGAGAGCTTTATGATTTGAAAATTAACGGCGGTGTAGTGACCAAGAAATGGGTCAATCATATGCTACGTAGAGTGGATGTGATACCCGAAGCCCTTGCGTTATCTCAAGCCGCGAACGAATCGGCGTGGGGAACCTCACGATTTGCCAGAAATGCCAATAACTTTTTTGGACAATGGTGTTATCAATCGGGATGCGGCCTAGTACCCAAACAACGAGGGGCCGACATGACGCATGAAGTTGCGAAGTTTTCTTCCGTGAGTCAATCGATCCATCGTTACTTTATGAATGTGAATCGCAATAAAGCTTATCAGCCACTGCGTCATATTCGTTATGAACGACGCCAACGAGGTGAAAAAATTCTCAGTACACAAGCGGCGCTCAAACTGGTTCAGGGCTTAACCAATTATTCTGAACGTGGGCAAGAGTATGTCAATATTATCAGTTCAATGATTAAGCATAACGAGCAATATTGGGAATATTAAAAAGACAAACGTTGGTGATGAAAAAAGGCTACCTAGGGTAGCCTTTTTTGTATGATCACATAGTCATAACGTGACGGGGTCACTTAATAGCAGTTACGATACATTTGTCACGTTCAACGTCAGTGAGGGATCCACCTCAATTGCCACGTCGTCGTCCATTTCCGGTTGCATCGGAAAACTGTCTTTGTCGAAGCCAATATCTCCGCCATCAATGATTCCAGAATCGCTATCAATGGATTTAAAATCAAAGAGGTTATGGTCTGCTAGGTGGCTAGGGACCACGTTCTGCATCGCTTTAAACATCGTCTCAATCCGACCAGGAAACTGTTTATCCCAGCCATTAAGCATGGCTTTGATGTTTTGACGTTGCATATTAGGCTGAGTGCCGCATAGATTACATGGAATGATCGGATATGCGCGGGCTTCAGAAAATTTGATGATGTCTTTTTCACGGCAATAAGCTAACGGACGAATCACAACATGCTCGCCATTATCGGACACCAATTTCGGTGGCATGCCTTTCATTTTTCCACCGTAAAACATATTTAAGAATAAGGTTTCCAAGATGTCATCACGGTGGTGACCTAAAGCAATTTTCGTGGCGCCAAGCTCTTTGGCTGTGCGATATAAAATGCCTCGACGCAAACGTGAACAGAGTGAACAGGTCGTTTTCCCCTCTGGCACTTTGTCTTGAACAATGGAATACGTGTCTTCTTCAACTATTTTGTATGGTACACCGAGATTCTCGAGGTATTGAGGTAAGATATCTTCTGGAAAGCCGGGCTGCTTTTGGTCTAAGTTTACCGCGATCAGTTCAAAAGAGACGGGAGCGCTCTTTTGCAAACTCATCAGAATATCAAGCATAGTGAAACTGTCCTTACCACCGGACAGACAGACCATAATACGATCGCCATCTTCAATCATGTTGAAATCAGCTATCGCCTGACCCGTATTACGACGCAGACGTTTTTGCAGTTTATTAAGGTTATATTGTTGCGCTTTGGTACGCTCTGGAGTTTGCTCGGTCATTTAGCTGGCGCTCTTTTATCTTGGTAACAAAATGAAGTGCGTATGATACGCATAAATACCAGAGATTCCAGTTTTTAGCACACTGAAAAGCAAATCCCCCGTGATAATTCACGAGGGATACGGTTTAAACCCCGTCTATGATCGATTAGTTCGGGTCGAGAGGGCTCACAAAGCCTTCTGGTTTGAGTGCTAAAATATCACAACCAATTTTATCGATGACTTGTTCTGCCGTATTGCCGAGAAAGACAGCGGAAAGGCCAGTGCGTCCGGTCGTTCCAATAATACAAATGCCGGCATTGAGTTCTTTTGCGGCTTTCGGGATAACATCTTCAGGTAACCCTTGCTCAACCCGAGTGTGCTCTTCGGCAATGCCATGCTTTTGTCTTAACGCTTTCATTGAGGTTAAATGATGACCACGAATCGCATCCGCATACGAGGTCGGATCAAATTCTGGTAGCTCAGCTGCAATATTGGCAGGAGTCGCAGGGTAGGCATTGACGAGGTAGGGCGTTGCATTCAATCGTTCACTCATACTGAGTGCGCGTTCCACCATGCGGTCGTTCAAAGCTTGATGGGTAGCCAATTCTGAACCGACATGAACAGAGGTAATGATACTCGCGCCTTGTGGCCAATGGGCATTTTTCACTAGGGCAACTGGCGTTGGACACTTGCGTAGCAAATGCCAATCTGTGGGGGTAAATAAAACAGATTCAAGTAAGTCATGTTTGCGAGTCCCCTTGATGACAATGTCGTGTTGACCTTCAAACACTTCTCGAATAATCGCTTCGTACGGGCGGTTATGCCAGACCACTTTAATATGCAAGTCGAAATGATCATTTAAGTAAGGCTGAGCGATGGATTTCATCCATTGTTCTCGCTGAGAAATGACGCCTTGACGCATTGCATCTCGCTCTTCTGAAGAGAGCATGGACGTCATATCATAAGAAAAATCGTAGATGGACAAAAAAAAGGTGAGTTGACTGCGAGAGCGGCTGTGCGCGGCCAGCTTTGCAGCACGAGCCAATGCGACTTGTTCATCGCGATTGATGTCTGCGACGGCGAGAATATTGCTATAAATACTCATAAACAAACCCCTTATGATTGTCTGTCGAGCTTAGTAATACTCTAGCGCAAATGTGGGGGCAGGGATAGAAAGAAGAAAGAAGAGTCGATAAAAATATGATGTAGCTCGATAGAAAGCTACATCATATCAATCTGTTAATCGTTATCCGTTACGCCGGCGAGTTCTTTGATCGCATCATGATCTAAGATGGTAATGTATTTACCTTTCACCGCAAGCAGTTCAGATTTTTGAAAACGACCAAGTAAGCGGCTAATTGTCTCTACCGTTAACCCTAGATAGTTACCAATATCACCACGAGTCATGGTCAAACGGAACTCTCGCTGGGAGAAACCACGCTGAGAAAAGCGTGTAGAGAGATGATAAAGGAACGCCGCCAAACGCTCTTCCGCATTCTTTTTCGACAACAGAAGAATCATTTCTTGATCACCTTTGATTTCGTTACTCATCAAACGCATGATCTGTTGACGTAATTTCGGCATTTTACCGGAAAGGTCATCGACGATTTCATACGGAATCTCACACACCATCGAGGTTTCGAGAGCCTGTGCAAAACTCGGATGAGAATCTGATGTGATGGCATCAAAACCGACGATATCGCCTGCAAGATGAAATGCTGTGATTTGCTCATCGCCTTGCTCAGTAATCGTGTAACTTTTTACCGTACCTGAGCGAATCGCATACAGGGATTTAAGCTCATCTCCAGCTTTAAAAAGCTCTTGGCCTTTTTGAATCGGTTTCTTACGCTCGATAATTTGATCCAACTGATCAAGTTCTGAATCATTCAGCGTAAAAGGGATACAAAGTTGACTGATACTACAATCTTGGCAATGAATGGCACATCCACCGGACTGAATACGCTTTGATGCTGGTTTATCAGATATCATAATAACCTTTCACTAATATTGATGTACGCGGGTATGTTAACACTCATACTTAACAAAGGATAGATAAATAAAACTCCATATATCAATTGGTTAACATAATTGATCATAATTCATTATTGATAGAACTATTATAAAAATCGCGCTTTTTTGATTCTATACAATCAGTATGAACTGAAAACAAATCACCGCGACTCCTCTCAATAATAACAAAATAATAACAATATGCATTCTGTACACCATCATAATTTGTAAAAATCAGTGATTCATTTGAGCACAGAACGCCTCTTCACGACTATGTAACTCCTACCGCATAAGGCGTGGAGTAATTACTCAAATAGAGATCTTGTCGCAAAATAATGGTTAATTATTCCATGTAATATGTCATTACCTCTAATTTCCAGTAGAATACGGCCCTTATTAAATGCTGATCATGTCGTCAGAAATACACCCGATCCGGAGATTCCAACTATGCCTGCAGAAAAGCTCACTAAACAACGATTACTACAAGTTGTTATTATGATGTTACTGCTTATCGGGGCGTTTACTTGGCGCAGTTTTACTTATGAAAATGAGAAAACTCTGTCATGTATAGGTCGAGATCAATGTAAAGTAAAAATCGATGACCATATGATTGAGATCGTCAAAACCAGCTTATCGAGTTATGAACTTCATCAAGTGCCAAAAAATTGGTCACCTAGCTCTCAACAGGGGGAAGTGACACCAATCATGCCACAAAGTTGGGCATTCCAAGTGTCACCAAACCAACTAGACAAACCATTATACGTGACTTTGACCGATAAAGTTCGCGTGCGTATTTCGATTTAAATCTGGCCGCGCTATAGCACAATTACGTTCCTTTGGAGTCACCGATGACGTTGTCCGAACACACTAATCATCCGATGCGTTTTTTAACCGCATTTTCTCATTTACTCGATAGTTCAGCCGCCGTTCAGAGTATATGCGAAGAGGTCGCGCAAGAGACTCCTGTTGCAATGCTGTGTTATTACACAGAAGAATATTGTCCGGAAGCACTTTCTCACGCACTCAAATCCAGATTACCCAATGTCCCGTTTATCGGATGTTCTTCCTGTAAGGGCATCATGACGGAACACGGTTATCATGAAGGGCCCGTAGTCGGTGTGCTGTTTATTCATAATGATTCAGCGTGCGCTTATGGTTCAGCGATAGCCGATTTGGAGCATGAGAGTCATGGTGATCCTCAATTGATACAGCGATTGATTGATGAAGCGTTGCAGGATGCCGATCGAGTAGGGGAAGTCCCTAACTTGATTCTATTGCATGCAACTCCAGGTTGTGAAGAGCGCTATATTGATGCCATTGATGAGACGTTTGGGACTCATATTCCCATTATTGGCGGCAGCGCGGCAGACAATATGATTCAAAGTCGTTGGTCGTTGATTTCCGATAAAGGTGCGAGTCGAAATGGCATTGCAATTCAGCTCTGCTTCACGAGTAAGCCTTTGACCACGGGGTTCGGTGCCGGGTATTCTCCGACGACATTTAAAGGTGAAATTACCTTAGCGCAAGGTCGGCTTATTTGTGAAATAGATGGGTTACCCGCAAAGAACGTTTATCAACAGTGGATAAATGAACATGCAGGTGAAAGCATTTCTGAACAATACATTTTCGACCATATTGCGCGGTTCCCACTCGGGGTTGTCGCGGGATCAATCTATCAGCAACCGTATTATAAACTGACTCATCCCATCTACTTCCTTCCTAATGGGTGTGTGGAATTATTTGCTGAAATTCAAACCGGTAAAGAAATTCAGCTCATGACGGGATCTCGAGAGCAACTTATCTGTCGTGCGTCACGAGTCGTTAAAGAAGCAAATACACAAAATTATCATGAGTCCTTAGTATGCGGAGCGATCATTATTCATTGTGCCGGTTCGATGCTGTGGTTAGGTGATGGTATTCAACAAGTTTATGAAAAGCTGAATTCTCAAATGAATGGCCAGTCTTTTATTTGCCCATTTACATTTGGAGAGCAAGGACGATTTATTGGTGGAGAAAATGCTCATGGTAACCTTATGATATCTTCGGTAATTTTCTATGATTCAGAATGATGCTATGAATTCAGAACATGTCGAGCTCCTCAATGAAACTTTGTTAGAACTTGAGCGAAGTAAAGAAAGAGAGCAACGTTTAGCCGAAGAAAATCGCGTGATTCTAGCAACGCTTTCTGCGTTAAGTAATGCCGATAATAAATATCAAATATTTGAAGAGCTAAAAAAATCACTCAGCCAGTATATTGATTTTGATGACTTTGTCGTAATTTCAAAAAGTAAAACTTGCTCATCTTTCTTTACGTTTCTGACGTCGAGTAATGATTTCGACGGTAAACAATGGCAACACACCAAGAAATTTAAGCGTGTTCTAGATGGCGAAAGTATCATTCTTTTTGAACCAGAAGAACAAGAAGAATTTCAATATTTAAGTCGTGAACTGCAACAGCAATTAAAGTCGGTGTTAATGACAGGAATTCGAGCGGAAGCCAGTGACTCGGTATTATTGCTGACAGGCACGAAAAAAGGGCAGTTTAGTATTGAAACGAAAGCGACATTACTCCGGTTTCGCCCGTTGTTAGAGCGCGCAATCAGTGATATTGAGTATAAGGAAGAGTTACAACAACTCGTTAATATAAAAACACGAGAATTATCAATAGCTCAACAGCAAGCAGAACAAGCGAACGAATCAAAATCGCAATTTTTAGCGATGATGAGTCATGAATTGCGTACACCATTGAATGCCGTTTTAGGTTTGATTGATGTGTTACGTCAAAAAAGCAGTACCGAGCAATGCGTGTTATTAGAACAAATGGAGAATTCAGCCGAGCTGTTACTCATTATTATTAATGATATCCTCGATGTCAGTCGTATTGAATCAGGCCACTTTAAGTTACAGTGTAACTGGATAAATCTAGATAAGCAGTTGCGGCATTCCTTGTCATATCATGAGCAGCTTGCTGTGGAAAAAGGCATCCAATTCGAGATTGAACAAGATGTTGATACCATTTCAAATTACTGGCTAGATCCCACGCGGTTAACTCAAATTCTCTATAACGTTGTAGGTAATGCGATCAAGTTTACAGCCAAAGGAAAAGTTTCAGTCAAGTTAACCACTTATCAGCAAGAATGGTTAGAGATAGTGGTAACCGATACAGGTATTGGTATTGATCAATCTCGGTTAGAACAGCTGTTTAGTCCCTTTATCCAAGCGGATAACTCGATAACACGCAACTATGGCGGTACAGGCTTGGGCCTGACTATTACAAAATACTTAGTGGATATGATGGATGGCGAAATACATATCGAAAGTCATGTAGGTAAAGGCACTCGATTTAGTATTCGCGTTCCGTTGCAATCTCAAACACCGTTGAGTGGCCAAGAGCAAAACCTGATAGAGCCAGTAGAAGCTCTCAATGCGAGCGTTGAAATTGAGAGCAAAGCCCATCATATTTTGGTCGTTGAAGATACGAAAACAAACCAAATGGTCATCAAGTTATTATTAACACGCATGGGTTATAAAGTGTCACTCGCCAATAATGGACTGGAGGCGATTGATTTATTATCGTGCGATCACGATTACGATTTGGTGTTTATGGATCTCTCCATGCCCGTCATGGATGGGATTGAAGCAACGCGTTTGATTCGCGAGAAACACATTTCCATTCCAATCATTGCATTGACCGCGCATGCGATGAATCAAGAAAAAGCCAGCTGTATGAATGTGGGTATGAATGATTTCATCATGAAACCGATACGAACACAGGATTTAAATACTGTACTACAGCAATACTTACGTTAAGCTCATTGTTAGCTTCACTAATAATCCTATTTTTAATCGAAGATGATAAATATGATTATTAGGTATTTTATGGTAAATAGTTATGTTCAATGGCAATGTCTCACCAAACACAAGGGGACAGCACATAGGCAAGCAGATGATGGATACCTAAACCATATTTAACATAATATACATAATGCGAACTAATGTATTATAATTTAACACGGTTTGTTAAGTCTTTATAACATGCTGTTTTACGCTGAGCTCTAGTGAAATTCGATGTTGCCATCGCCTTAAACTATCTGACGATTATCCTCATTATTAACTTGGATAAGTTCGAACGACTTGCCAATGATTGTTTGCACATGTCACCAACATCCACCGCCAGGATTATTTTGGATAAATTGGCTGCAAATTACGTCTTATCTCAATCATCAGCCAAACCTTATTCTTTATGACTGTTCGGAACTCACCGAATCCACGAAGTCATCGTTTTCCTTCGCTTAGTATGTTTACTGCCAAAAACCATCTTGGCAACTTAAACAAGCCGAACCTAGTGAGCCTTCATCAGGTAATATTAGTGACATTAAAAACTGAGTAAGCAGTCATGGTAAGTAATAAAGAAATCACGTTTACGGTTGGATTCAATACGATGAGCGTTGGCGTCAGTGACCTTGTGTTTACTTGCTTTGCCTGACGGCAGGCAAAAAGAAAACCGCCTATAGCGGGTCAAAGGAGTTATCCAACAAAAGTCATCCCAAGTAAACTTACTTTATTAGTGTAGATGCTCTATTTTATTTATCTAATTTCATCAGGGATTTTTATTCTTTGTTATACATTATTGTGATCTCAATCAGATTTAGCTTTAAGATGAATGTCACAGATCCAACGATTATTTAATTTTGTTACAGTATCACTTATTGCAACAGCGTCTTTTCTACTTCTATCGAGATAAATACTGTGATTATATACAGTCATTTTGTCACTTAAAAAGAAACGCTACTTTAATGAGCAGAATATGACGAAAAAAGGCCAACAGCTCGTATATTTCTCTTTCACGGATAATTATGTGCCTGTATATAAAAACAGTATTTGATGAATCGTGAATCTGTACCCTACTTTATACCTTGATTGGTTCGCAACACATCGCACAAGGTCGACAACGATGATGAATGCGAGTGGCTTTTTGTATGGCCGTATCAAGGGTTTGAAAAGTACCAAGATACGTTCTGTCACTGGGTAAAGGCAGTTTTGTGCATCCATCTTCATGCAATTGATATTCACCATTGCTCTGCGGATGTCTATCTAAATAATATACCGTCATGATGTACACCTTTTCGTTCACGTTGAAAGTTATTGTCTTGTTATACAACTAAGGTAGTGTTCAATGCGTCATGCAAAGGTGACATAGGCAGCATTATTGAATAATCATGGCGTGAGTTAGATCAACAAATGGAGAGATCCCCCCTCTATTAATGACTAGTTTACTAGTTAAGCTTATGATTTCATTGTAAATGAGTGACAAATAGTGTTGCTCAAGTATGATATCTTTTGTTAAAAATAATTTAGTTATAGTGCATTATAAATGGGAATAACACCGGTTAAACGTAAGGAGACGACCATAGGCTTAGGCTTTCTTTTTACCCTTAGATTTGAGTCCTTGATGAGGGAAAACATTACGGATATGTTGTTGGACATTATTCGGTATACTTTTCGAAAACACCAATTTCATTCCAGTACTTAACTGATAGACTTTTAGATTCCCGTCAAGACCATCACGCTCGGCAATCTGTTTCAATTCTCGTAAAAATGACGGTGGGCAATGACCTTTGTCTGTTTTAACATGGCCATGTTTAAATGTCATTTTCAGTATCGGTCTATCCGCAACCAACCAAATCACCACAACTAAGCCTATCCCAACTAAATACCACATACATTGAACCTCACGAGTCCGAAGATAACAATTTATTCAAATCTTGTTTCAAGCTAGAGACTGTACGACTGGCCTTTTCACTACGAGATGCCTCACTCAATAGATATTCTATCGCGTCAGACAAGGTACAACCCAATTCTGTCGCTCGTTCGGACAGTTTTTCCCAAACGCGATAATCAAGGTCAATCGACTTTTTACGTGTATGGACCTGCTCTGCATTGAAATGACGTTTACGCTTTGCACGAATAGCTTGCTTTAACTTATTGTCAAATTCCGGTGCCATATGGTTGTCTATCCACTCCAACACCAATGTAGGATCACTTTCAAGAGAACGGAGTTGATGGATCGCCAACTCAATTTCACTAGTATCAACATAGCGCGTGATATGCTCACCGGCTTTCCACTTATTGACTAGGTATTGCCATTTCCATCCACATTCTAAATTTTCAAGCTGCTGATATTTCATGTTTCACAAAATCCGTGTCTGTTTAGTGTGACAGCGTAACCCATACGACGCTCATATTCAATTTTAGTCCATCAAAACTTGTCGATAATCATTGGTCATTTCTATGCTATTCGCCAGCGTTATTTTTCTATATAATTTAGCCCCTTTTCATCAGTATTACATTTCAATGACTCAAGAAATTTGGCGTTCAGTGACGCCTCAGTATGACGAATACGACGCGCAGTTTACTCAGTATGCTTCTCTCCCCGAAAAAACACTGCTCGAGGTGCAACCTCGTTTGGCCGCTACGCTATCTCAGTTCATAGAAATGGAAGGCTTTACACGCCTATTACTGATTAATGCCCCAGATAATTCCATTTATCGCCAACATATTGAGCAATCTCTTCAGCAGAGCTTGCAAGGATGCCGTCCAGTGGTTCGTACTGAGACGTTAAATATGGTCGACGTATTGGGCCAAGTTAAAGCCCACAATGGAGAAATCACTCAACATGTTCCTGGTTTGCTCGAACAAGCTGACGGTGGAATTCTGATTATTTCTGCTAACTTACTATTGGCGAATCCAAAATCTTGGCCAGTTCTGAAAGCTGCGATCCTTGGGGAAGAAACAACACCAATAAATTGTGATTCAGAGTCTCCTGTTTTGCAATGGCCGCGTCGTCGTTTCGATATCCGTGTCATTGTATTAGGCGATCGCGCGCAGCTAGGTGACATAGATTACCTCGATTCAGACATTCATGCCGGCTTATGTTTATTTAGCGAATTAGAACCCGATATTAAACTCAATGCCGACTCACTACTGGAATACCTCGGGTTTTTAAAATGGCTGTGTCGCCTCTATGAGATTCCTGAGTTGAGCATTGATGCGATTCATACCTTGATGAAGGCCGGCGCGCGTTATACAGAAGATCAACACTACGCTCCACTGTGCTTACTTTGGCATCGCGCTATTCTGGCCGAGTGTAAAAGCTATACTCAAGGAAAAAGAATTGATGCTGATGATGTGGAAGCCGTTATTCGTCAACGCTATGATCGTGCATCCTACTTACCAGAACGAGCAATGGATGACATCCTCGATGGGCAGGTGATCATCGAAACGGAAGGGAAACAGATTGGCCAAGTCAATGGACTCACCGTGGTTGATGTGGCCGGTCATCCCCTGTCTTATGGTGAGCCAGCGCGTATCTCTTGTGTTGTCCACTTTGGGGATGGTGATATTTCTGATGTGGAAAGAAAAGTAGAATTGGGCGGTAGCTTGCATGCCAAAGGTATGATGATCATGCAAGCCTTTGTCAGTAGTGCACTCGATTTAGATGTGCCCTTGCCCTTTTCTGCCTCTGTGGTCTTTGAGCAGTCATACAGTGAAGTCGATGGCGACAGCGCCTCACTCGCTGAGCTGTGTGCTTGGGTGAGCGCCCTGTCTGGGCTACCTATCGATCAACAAAAGGCCGTGACAGGCGCCGTGGACCAATTTGGCCGTGTTCAGGCCGTTGGCGGCCTAAATGAAAAAATTGAAGGGTTTTACCGCGTCTGTGAACACCAAGGCTTCACCGGCCAGCAAGGTGTGATTATGCCGGCAAGTAATTTGAAACATCTTGCACTGCATCCCACAGTAGTAGAGAGTATAAAACAGGGTCAGTTTTCAATTTGGCCAGTCGAAACCGTCGATGACGTGATGCCGATTTTATTGGACACGCCATTTCGAGGGAAAGAAGAAAAAGACAATGTGCTGCGCCGTATTGCGGACCGTATTGATAATTTTGACAAAGATGATACGCCTGACTCTTGGTTTGAACGACTTAAAAACAAACTGTTTTCAAACTGATCGGAGTTGTTTGGCGTACAGGTGTTCACTAACATGCACCTATCAAAAATTGGAGTAATTGATAATGCAGAATAAACGAGATTCATACAACCGTGACGACTTGCTAGCTTCTAGCCGTGGTGAGCTATTTGGTCCTGGGTATCCACAACTACCAGCGCCAAACATGTTGATGATGGATCGTGTCGCTAAAATGTCAGAAACCGAAGGTGATTACGGTAAAGGCCTAATTATTGCTGAGCTGGATATTACTCCAGACCTTTGGTTCTTTGACTGTCACTTCCCTGGCGACCCAGTAATGCCGGGATGTCTTGGTCTAGATGCGATGTGGCAGCTGGTTGGCTTTTTCCTTGGCTGGGTTGGCGGCAAAGGTAAAGGCCGTGCTCTTGGTGTTGGTGAGGTTAAATTCACCGGTCAAATCCTACCGACAGCAAAAAAAGTCACGTATGAAATTCATATGAAACGTGTGGTTAACCGTCGTTTGGTTATGGGTCTTGCTGATGGTCGTGTTTTAGTGGATGGTAAAGAAATTTACGCCGCTAAAGACCTAAAAGTGGGTCTATTTACTGACACCTCTGCGTTCTAATATAGAGATTACCTTATCGTTAAACGGCGCTCTCAGCGCCGTTTTTTTAAGTTCAAAACATTTAGTTATAGTGCATTAGGTTGTATTAAGATATAGAAAAGCCCCTGTGATAAGGGGCTTAATACTTCCATTTAAGGAATCACGATAGTTAATCTACTCTGTTATTTTCACTCTATTACTTAAAGAGCCCCATGTTTTTATCTTCTCGAGCATCACGCCAACCCCCTAACCAATAGGAACGGGCATCAAGTTGCTGTGAGTAAGGACACATCTCTTGAGAACGACCATTAATCCCTGCTTTATAGCCTTGAGATTGTGCTCTTTCTAGGCGATCACGCTTTTGTCTCTTCATACTTGGAGTCCTCTACAGTATTTCGTGTTACAAAATAATTACCGCTATGCGTCATTTTCATGACCACATATTTAGAATTGCTCAAAATATGATGAGATACAAGACAAAAAAAAGGCATGACGTCATTTTGTGACCCCATGCCCTTATTGACAAAAATTTTATTTCTTACGACGGAACCCAAATAATGCGAGTAAAGTCAAAGCCCCCCAGCCAAGGCTACCGCCGCCGCTACGAGAGACGCTCTGGTTGTCCTCTGGGCGAGGTTTAATATCGCTCGACGTTGCACCAGAAATTGGGAGCAATTTCACAGCGACAACTTGTTCTGTGCCATCACAACGCGAATTATAGGCGGTAGTTTGATACCCCCCTTCACATTTCAGTGCGGTTGCCGCAATCACACCCGCATCGTTAATATCCGCAGCATCAATAATACGGTATTGGTTGTTGGTGTTAGAAAAAGAGCCGCCATTGGTTAAGTTATCTAACCACCAGCCTTTGCCGTTGAATAGATTACGACGGGTATTGTCCGTTCTCTCACCACTGTATGGATAGATAAACGCGCGTTTACGACGAACTTTACCGTCGATCTCAGCGTTATTCTCGGTATCAATTTGGCCGACAATTTCATTGTAGTTATTAATGGCTTGCGCTTTACCACCAGCACCACTAAAGAAAATGCCGCCGGACAAGAATTGCTCAGAGCCAGTGTTATCCACATTGGGCATCACAAAAATGCGCTGCACAGCGGCGCGATTTTCTGGCTTGCTACCAAAGCGTTTCGCTTCACCAATCGCGACTTTGTTATTGTTCACATCCGTTAAACGGCTGTTAATGTACACATCATCATCGTTAATATCGTTACCAGTCACCAGCTTGGGGGTCCCCCAGTCAGATGGTTCTGTCCATGAGTTCTTATTCGCTGTAAACACCGCGGCGCGCATATAGAACCGGTCATCATCTTCAACCGTCGTATAACCCACACCATAAATGGTATCGCCAATCACTTTAAAACTGCGCATGCTCGCTTGGGCTAATTGATCATGCTCGTTGCCACTACTGTCTTCCACCTTAGATGGCCAATTTAATGCAACTTGCTGACTGCCATCGGTTGACCACAAGGCCGCTTTGGTTTTGGCAAATGAGCTACTGTTAAACGAAGTGATAGTACCTATACTGCCAGAAACAAACGTTCCATCGGTATCAAATGCGCGCACCTGATCGCCACTTGGATCCTTAAACGCGCTATTAC
Organism: Vibrio zhugei; assembly: GCF_003716875.1. Taxonomy (NCBI): domain Bacteria; kingdom Pseudomonadati; phylum Pseudomonadota; class Gammaproteobacteria; order Vibrionales; family Vibrionaceae; genus Vibrio; species Vibrio zhugei. The sequence continues at coordinate 1,442,712 of NZ_CP033078.1, forward strand.
TATATACCCCTGCCACTCCTTTCGTGCTTCTGATCGCTGCACTACCTAAGTTTTGTTGCACTCCTACCGCATCACCATTCTCATCCAAATGGTTAATCACGGTATTATGAGTATCATCGCCCACTTGCGTCTGCTCAATGAAGCTGCGCGCATTCACTGAGCCAAGGTTCCAAGCCTGCCAGCGAGTCGCGGCCCACGATTCACAGGTTGCGTAACGTAATTGGCTGTCACAGTAGTTTTTAAAATCGTCTTGAGTATCAACATACTCAAACTCATTATCAATACCAAACGGCGCTTCTTCGTTATAGCCAACGCCATCGACGGCTTGCCCGCCATTGGACTGATTAGCACGAGTTTCCACAGCCATCGGGAAATCGCTCGTATCACAGTTTGTGGCACTGGCCGAAAAACAGCCTTGTGGGCTATTGGTTCCGTCTGTCCCTTGGGTAATGGCAACGCCATAAGCGCTTTGATACCCATTCACTGGTGGCGTACTTTCTACGACTTGATAAAGCGCAGCGGATGCGTGCGTGGATGCCAATAGGATAGCCGCTGATACGCACGTTCTTTTAAAAGTTTTGTGTTCCATAAGTTCGATGTCTTAACTGTCCTGTTGAATTGCTTCCAGCTCTTCCCAGCGTTCAAAAGCAATGTCAAGCTCCTGCTCTTTGGCAGTCAACTTGTCTAAAATGGGTTGCGTTTCCTCAACAGGTTTCGCGAAAAACTCAGGGTTATTCACTTCTTCCTGGAGTGTATTGATCTCAGTTTCTAATCGTTCGAGCGTTTGTGGTAAAGCTTCTAATTCGCGCTGCAGTTTATAAGATAACTTCTTCGCTTTCGGCTTCGGATCCGCGGTTTTACGAGGTTCCTCAACCTGTTTAACGCTTTCTTGACGTGGTGAGGTCTCTTGACGCGTTTCTTTCACCTGTCTGCGTTGTTGCTGCGCATCGTGATACCCACCGACAAACTCTTCGATATGCCCATTACCTTCAAAAATCCAACTTGTCGTCACGGTATTATCGACAAACTCACGATCGTGACTCACAAGCAGTAATGTGCCTTGGTAATTGGCAAGCAAATCTTCCAAAAGTTCCAATGTTTCGATATCTAAATCGTTGGTTGGTTCATCAAGAATCAATAAGTTGTTAGAACGCAGGAAAATACGCGCTAATAACAGCCGGTTTTTCTCTCCCCCAGAAAGCGCTTTGACGGGAGTGCGAGCACGTTTAGGAGCAAATAGGAAATCTTGCAGATAACTCAACGCATGTCGCTGACGTCCACCGACCATCACTTCCTGTTTCCCATCGGCCAAATTATCAATCACCGATTTCTCTGGATCGAGAATTTCACGATACTGATCGAAGTACGCGACTTCTAACTTCGTTCCACAGCGTACAAAGCCACTGTCTGGCGACAATTTCTCAAGAAGTAGTTTGAGTAGCGTACTCTTACCACATCCATTAGGACCAATCAGTGCGATACGATCGCCACGCTGAATCGTAAATGAGAAATCATCAATCAGCGTTTTGTCTTCGATGCTATAGCTAAGATGCTCCGCTTCAAAGACAATCTTACCGGAACGGGTACCGTCATCAATTTGTAAGTTAACCTTACCTTGCACTTCACGACGTTGGTTACGCTCTTCACGCAACTGTTTTAGGGCCCGTACGCGGCCTTCATTACGTGTTCGGCGCGCTTTAATACCTTGGCGAATCCACACTTCTTCTTGTGCCAGTTTCTTATCAAACTCAGCATTCTGCATTTCTTCAACACGCAGCGCTTCTTCTTTCGCAACCAAATAATTCTCATAGTCACCAGGAAAAGACGCTAATTTGCCACGGTCTAAATCGACAATGCGGGTTGCCATTGATTTAATAAAGGTCCGGTCGTGGGAAATAAAGATGATCGAACCACGGAAATCTTTCAGAAACCCTTCTAACCACTCAATCGTTCCCACATCCAAGTGGTTGGTTGGCTCATCGAGTAACAATACGTCGGGATCACATACCAAGGCACGAGCTAACGCGGCCTTACGCTGCCACCCGCCAGATAATTCTGTTAGTAATATTTGGCCATTCAATTTCAATGAGGACAACACATTGTTAATGCGTTCTTCAAAGCGCCAGCCACCATTGTGATCCAACTGCTCTTGAACGTCTGAAAGTTTTTTAAAGTTACGTTCAGAAGGATCAGTGGCAATGGTTTCTAACAAATGATTATAACTTTTCAGTAATTCACCAATGTCTTGCAACCCACCACTGACGTAGTCATAAACAGATCCTGCTTGGTCACGAGGGGGATCCTGCTCTAAGCGTGACACGACAACATCTTGAGTCACTTGCATCTTACCGTCATCCATCACGATACGGCCCGCTAAGATCTTCATCAGCGTTGATTTGCCCGCCCCGTTACGTCCAACCAGACAGACTCGTTCGTTTTCTTGCAGTGCGAAATCCGCACCGTCGAGTAATGGATGGTCGCCAAATGCCAGTAATCCATTATTGATAGTAATCAATGCCATTATATTTTATTTAACCATTAACGTTATTTGTTGAAAGTATCAGGATAATCGGTGTGCTAGCAACGCCGATCAGCGTCTGAGAAAAGTGACAAGGTAACTAAAAATAACAAACTCCCCAGTCAGACGACGCCGATTATCCTGATGATACTTATAAACCCCTCATCTCGTTTTTAACGTAAACGACAATGCGGTTGGTATAATAAGACGCCGCTTGGTTGGCAAGCGGCGTCTTCGGTCTCATTGGCTTATGCCGATTGATGCGTGACAATCCAACAATTGTGGATGTTTTTATTGCGCGCAAAATCCAGCGGTAAGGTCTGAGAAGAAATATTCTTCGCCTGCAGGCCTAGCTCTTCCACCCCAGCATTGTCCATTTTAAATTGCCGCTTGTTATTAGAAAATACAATCACGCCATCCGGGCGCAGTAAGCGTTTCAATTGGGCGAGCACATCAATGTGATCACGTTGCACGTCAAATGTACCAGACATGCGTTTCGAGTTAGAGAACGTCGGTGGATCAATAAAAATTAGATCGTATTGACCTTTCGCGCTCTCTAACCACTGCAAACAATCTGCTTGCTCGTACTGATGCTGACGTCCTACCTGACCATTTAAGGCCATATTTTCTTGCGCCCACGCTAAATACGTTTTTGACATATCGACCGTCGTCGTAGAACGTGCCCCGCCACACGCGGCATGTACCGTCGCAGATCCGGTATAAGCAAACAAGTTCAGGAAATCTTTTCCTGGCGCCATTTCACCCAATTTACGCCGCGTAAGCTTGTGATCCAAAAATAAACCAGTATCTAAATAATCGTACAGATTGACCGCCAGTTTCACGCCATACTCATGCACAATCATCGTGTGAGACTCTTGACTCAATTTCTGGTACTGCGATGTCCCTTTTTGCTTTTCGCGCACCTTAATCACGACTTTATTCGCATCCATGTCAAGTACTTGAATAGCGGCGCGAATAATGTCGGTCAAACGTCGCTTCGCCTTTTCTTCTGGGATATCTTTGGGCGCAGCATACTCTTGAATCACTAAATGGTCTAAATACACGTCTATCGCAACATTGTATTCGGGTAAATCGGCATCGTAGACACGGTAGCAATCTAGACCTTCTCGCTTCGCCCATTTACCAATTTTCCCTAGGTTCTTTTTAAGGCGGTTAGCAAAATCGGGAGCAACGACACTAGGCTCATGATCTTGCCCTTTATCATGTGCACGGCCAGTAATACCGTAGTTTTTAAGGTGACACTGTAACGCACCGTTATGCATTTTAAACTGCTTATCGGCGCGCATACGCAAGCAGCTTAACAGCTCATCAGAACTTGAGAAAATCGAAGCCTTACAACCGCCAAACTCCGCTTTCAGTTGCGCACCAAATGCGGTGTAAAGTGCAATCAAGCCAGGATGGGTACCTAAACGCTCGCCATAAGGTGGGTTACAGACCACCACCCCCTGCTCAAAGTTGTCTGGTCGAGTAACCGTTGCAGCATCACTGACGGCAAAATCAATTAAGTGATCAACCCCCGCTCGGCGCGCATTGTCACGGGCGACCTGCAGTACACGTTCATCGTTATCACGCCCAAAAAATTGAGCGTCAACTTTTTTGACGCCTCGGCGTGCTTGTACATTGGCTTCCGCTTTAATTTCCGCCCAGACCTCTGGTTCAAAGTCTTCCAGCGCTTCAAAACACCATTTCTGACGTTTGACTCCAGGCGCCATATTCGCCGCCATCATGGCCGCTTCAATCAATAGCGTACCAGAACCACACATCGGATCGAGTAGCGGCTTATCCGCTTGCCAGCCACTGCGCATGATAATGGCCGCCGCTAACGTTTCACGTAAAGGAGCACGCCCTGACTCGGGGCGATAGCCACGAATATGCAATCCTGGGCCAACCATATCAATCCCCAGCAACGCGTTATCTTTGTGTAGGCGAACATGAATGCGTACATCGGCGTTATCACGATCGATCGATGGCCGTGGCAAATCCTTTTTCGTAAAGCAATCAACGACACCATCTTTGACCTTCATCGCACCGTACTGGCTATTGCGTATTTCGCGATTGGTGCCGTTAAAGTCAACAACAAATCGCTTAGAACTGTGGAAATGATTCACCCAGTTCACAGCAGACGTTGCGAGGTACAAATCCATATCATCTTGGCAAGTGAACTCAGACACAATGCGCACAAAACGTGAAGCAATACGGCTCCACAAGCAGCAACGATAAATTTGTTCATTAGTTGCTTTAAATTTCACTCCGGCTTGTACCGGTTTTGCATTGGTAATGCCTAATTGCGTTAGCTCTTCCACTAACAAGTTCTCAAGTCCGTTGGACGTCACCGCCAGATACTGATTCATAGTGCTCTTCGAATGGTAAAAATGGTCTGTGATTATAACCGACATTAAAGGCCATGCCTAAATCTAATCCATTTTTTTCATGAAACGCCCGTGCAATTGCCTAACCACTCGCCAACTTAGCTTCGCGTCCTCTTCGTATCGCCAAACATGGTACAACCCCTTAAGCAAAAATGACTAATTATTCACACCTAACCTGGACTATACCAGATAAAAATATTCGTTAAAAAATAACCAGATATAACAGGAAATGAGGAATTTTTTGCGAAGATAAACCGCTATTGTTGTCTAAAAAGTGTCACTTATTGCAGTAAAAGTCTGAATAATTTTGCACAACTCTCACACAAATACAGCACCGATTACATCGGAATACAGCATAAGCGCGCACTTTTAGCAAAGCAGGAACCATAAAAACTGAAGCGGACAGGGAAAGATGGAATCAATAGATAAAAAAAATCGGCCATTAAGCCGATGCGGGAGAGAGAATGAAGCGAGGGTCTGTTAACCAACCAAGGCAATGGTTTCAGTAATGAGCTTATGATTGGCACTGGCCATACGATCATGCATTACTTTAATAACACAACCAAACGATAACGATTTGGACCCATTTAAACTGAAATCATCCAGATCGACTAATGCACATAAACTGGCATTACTACCGACATCCAAAACAATAAAATGCCCTTCATTAAGGTCATTGATCAAGGTGATGATATCCCCCATTTCCGGTTCATAACCGGCCCCTTGGTAGGAAAAAAACCAGCTTTTAGGCTGTACAGGCTTATGGAATCGCTTGGCAGCGACACAATACAGCGCTAATTCTGCTTTGCGTGGCTCACTCAGAGGCAAACACACAATCTGTTCTTTGAAGGTTTGATAGTCAGAGGCATCATCGACCGAAAATGAAGATGGATGAAACGCACACTCAACCAGTACATTACGACTGAGATTAGTACGAAACAACATATTATCGTCCAGTTCCATCATCAGATAACCTTCGTCATCCGAATAGTACCAATTCCATTTATCACTGGGTTTAAGCATTGTGCCCTCTCGATATGCTCATCTTTTTTTGGAATTTAGGTAAACGCTTAATTACCTTTGCCAATGAATAGAGGTAATTCTATTAGTGAGACAATAAAAAAAAAGAGGAAATGAACGGGTCATTTCCTCTTAACGTCACCTTGTCACTTCTATTGAGAGCTAGGCTTAGCGGCCCACCCTACGGCTCATTCGCCTATACTGCGAACGATCTACAAGTGAGTCACAATATCTTTGACCAAAGTCGGGCCTTTATAGATAAATCCACTGTACACCTGAACCAACTTCGCCCCGGCTAACAACTTTTCTTTTGCTGAGACATAATCATCAATACCACCGACCCCAATAATGGGAACTTGATCGCCTAGTGCCTGATAGAGCTGTTTAATAACTTGGGTACTGCGTGAAGCAAGAGGACGTCCACTCAATCCGCCCGTTTCACGGCCGTGCTTCAAGCCTTCAACATAACTGCGATCCAATGTGGTGTTCGTCGCGATCACGCCATCAATCTTATTGTCGATCAAAGACTGACAAATTTGTGCGATCTCATCATCACTTAAATCTGGTGCAATTTTTAATGCCAACGGAACGTATTTATCATGCTGTTCGGCCAGTTCCGTTTGTTTGGCTTTTAATGTCGCTAATAAATCGTTCAGTGTTTCACCATATTGCAAGGTGCGCAGTCCTGGTGTGTTCGGTGAACTGATGTTGACGGCAATGTAACCGGCATAGGGGTACACCTTTTCCATACACACCAGATAATCATTCACCCCCTCTTCTATCGGGGTATCTTTGTTCTTACCGATATTGATGCCAATAACACCATCGAAGTTCGCTCGTTTCACGTTCTCAACAAGAACATCCACACCTTCATTGTTAAACCCCATACGATTGATGATCGCTTCCGCTGGCAATACACGGAATAAACGCGGTTTATCATTCCCTGGCTGCGGGCGCGGTGTCACCGTACCGACTTCAACAAAGCCAAAGCCCATCGCACCAAATGCATCGATACATTCGCCGTTCTTATCAAGCCCCGCGGCTAAACCTACCGGGTTTTTAAAGGTAATGCCCATGCACTCTACAGGACGGAAAGGAAGTTGCTGACGGTAGCACAACTCAATAGGCGTACCGGTGAAACGTTTGAAGTTCTGAATGGCAAGATCGTGTGCCTTTTCAGCATCCAATTGGAAAAAGCCAGTTCTGGCTAAGCGGTAAAGCATTGTGCCTCCGAAAGAAAAAAGCCCCGAATAAACGGGGCGTTATTATTGACGAGTCGCGTACACAATTCAAATGTTATTGCACAGACTGACAATTTAAGTTGAGCAACATCAATTCTCGTAATGCGACCGAGAACTTGGCGAACTCATGAACGGTCCCGACTTTAAACTCATTGAGAATGTTTTCCCAACGCGAGAGTGCCACTTGATTCGCTTCTATCCAGCGGTCGATAGCCACCCCGATTTCCTCATCACCATCGCATGAAAGCACTTGTGCCGTCAATTGACGTTGCTGCCAATCAAGATCTTCTCTAAATGCCGCTCGTGCTAACGCCTGCCAGTTATTGTCCACCGCTTGCTGATTGATTTGTTTTAGGAACCAATGCAACGATAAACGTTCACCTAAGCTAAAGTAGACACGTGCGGTTTTTTCCACGCTTTGCTGCTGATCTTTGGCAACACTGGCAATATCCAGAGCACTGTACAAGCTTGATAGTCGCGACACATAAGCCGCAGTCTCTGGATCAATACCTTGTTCAACCCAACCCTCAGCTTCTTTATTATGCTCTGCCAATTCGTCGCTGACGAGCACACTCTCCAACTTCTCAATGATCGTTGTTACATCCGCTTGATAACGGTCGATCAACTCTTGTACTGATAAATTCCCCATGCGATTACGTAAAATCCAGCGTGTCAGTCGGCGTAAGGTACGACGCACCACTTTAATAACATGATACTGAGCTTGCGCGGTCGCGATATTATCTAAACGACGAACCTGCTCAAAGACCCAAGGCAAACCGAAGATCTCGCGAGTAGCCGCATACGCATTCGCAATCTCAATGGTTTCCGCGCCCGTTTCATCATG